>JBALWH010000026.1:0-64096 GCA_036960175.1 Motiliproteus sp.
CTCTTCAGCCCGCGCATACATCGCCTTATCGGCACCCTCCTCATCTTCGCCGACGGGATAGTAGTGGATCTTGGCGCCCATCATTTTCATCAAGAAGGGATTGCCTGAGTCGTAGTATTCCTGCTGGCGGCCATCGACGCGCTTTTCCAACTGCACTTCGACCTCAAGGCCCAGCTTTCTGGCGGCGGCGATGGTCATACGTACATGGTTGGATTGCACCGCTCCGGTAGTCAGCAGCGTGTCAGCACCTTTAGAGACTGCATCGCCGATGTAGAACTCCAATTGGCGGGCTTTGTTGCCGCCCATAGCAAGGCCGGTGCAATCATCCCGCTTGGCCCAGATACGCGGCCCCTGCAGCTTGTCGCTAAGATTGTTGAGGGTCTCAAGTGGCGTCGGCGTGTGAGATAGGTCTACTCGGGGATACTTATCGGTTAGCATGGTTGCCTCTTTTTGTTGTTGTCTGCGTTATTGCTCGGATCGTTTCAAATAAGGGTTTGATGAGCGATTGATTGAAATAGCGTTATTTCCAGGAGTTATAAGTTGATCAGCATAAACAGGCCGGTCAGTAGCAAAATCAGCAGCACCAGTCCCTTAAATAGCTGCTGATTGATTTTTTTTGACAGCAGATGACCGGCCAGCACACCCATCAATGCAGAAGGTGTCAGCACGGCGGCGGTAATCCAGGTTTGAGATTCAATCCCGATCAAAGTCGCCTGCAACAGCAGCGCACCGCCGTAAGAGAACAGGAAAAAGGTCAGGATGGTGGCGCGGATCTCGTTTTTACCCAGCGCCGTCCGGGACAGATAAAGCATTACCGCCGGCCCCGGCATCGCCATACTGCTGGCCATCAGGCCGGAGGCAACACCAACCCCCATCACCGCACTCCGTCGATACTCGGACTGCCCAGGAGCCTGTGACAATGATCCGTTGATTGCCAAGTTATGACCCTTTCCCTGGCTGAGGCTCTTTCTCTGGCTAAACAAGTGCCAGCCGTTTTGCAGGCTGATCAGGATGATCAGCACGGCCACCGCCATCTTGATGGCATCGAGATCCAGCTCGTTATAAACCAGGATGCCAAGTGGGAAACCTAGCGCACAGCCCATCGATAGCCACTTCAGCAGTTGGCCGGGGGCCATGCCCCTAAGTTTTGGAAAATGGACACAGGACATCGCCAGCGTGATGATCATCACCAGCTGAATAGCGGCGACGGAATTGAGCATAATCAAAAAGGCAGAGACGGCGATCAGTCCGAAGCCGAAGCCGGTGGCGGATTGAACCGTGGCGGCAAAAAAGGTGACCATTAGCAGTATTCCCCAATCCATTCTGACTATCCTGTAGCTGTGCGGATGAGGGGGTATTACAGCCCTTATATAGCATAAAAACAAATCACTTATACAGCCATCTGCATAAGCAAATGTTATGCTAATAATGATGCCATCTTCGATTATGCTGGCATGCATCTGCTAACCGCCAACCAGCCAGGTATTACGATGAACCTACGTCAAATCGAAGCCTTCAGGGCGGTGATGGTGACCGGCTCGGCCACCGAGGCCGGCAAGATGATGTTTATCAGCCAGCCCGCCGTCAGCCGATTGATCGCCGACCTGGAGCACAGCTCAAACCTAAAGCTGTTTATCCGTAAACCCAACCGCCTGCAACCGACGCAAGAAGCGCAGGCGCTCTACCGGGAGGTTGATCGGGCCTTTATCGGGCTGGAAGATATCAGCCGTACCGCTGATGCGATCGCCAACAAGCAACACGGCAGCCTGCGGGTCGTGGCGATGCCCGTGTGCATAGACAGTTTCTTGCCCCCTTTGATCTCAGAGTTTTCAAAACAACACCCCCATGTCAGCATCGAGCTTGAGTCTGCGCCTCGAATACAGGCACTGGATCTGATACGTTCGCAACGGTTTGATCTGGGTATCGTTTCGTTGACCCGCCGTGAAGATGTCGGGCTACAGTTTCGAAACTTTTGCCAGCAGCAAGCCGTCTGTGTTTTACCGGCGGGTCACCGGCTCGCCGATAAGGCAGACATTAATGCCCACGACCTGGCCCACGAACCTTTCATCTCGCTATCGCGTGGCAGCCCCTTTCGGGCTCGGATTGATGAGATCTTTGCCCGAGCGTGCATCACGCCCACCATCGCCATAGAAACCCGCACACAGCGGACGATCTATGAACTGGTACAACGAGGTGCCGGGGTGGCCATTCTGGATCCGTTGGTTGCCGATGGTCTTGATTCAGAGGTGGTGATTAAACCGTTCGTGCCCGAGCTGACTTGGAATTATGCGGTGGTACAGCCTGACTCAGTACCGACCTCGCTTATTACACAATCTTTTATTGAATTGTTAATGGCCCACTTTCACTGTCAGTAATTACCAAAATCCCGTAACCCTCTATCCAAGAAGATAAAACCTATGACCATCGAACGGATCGAATCCACCGAACGAATGAGCCGAATCGTTAAACATAACGGCACCGTCTACCTATGTGGCCAGACCGCAGGACAAGCCGATTGGGATATCACCGAGCAGACTCAACAATGCCTGGCTAAAGTCGATGCCCTGCTGGCCACTGCCGACAGCCACCGTGATCGTATTCTGTCGGTGACGATCTACATTAGAGACATGAAAGATTTTGCCGCCATGAACGCCGTTTGGGATGCTTGGGTCGCTGACGGAGAAAAGCCTGCCCGCGCCTGCGTCGAGGCCCGCATGGCGCGTCCTGACATTCTGGTGGAATTGTCCGTGGTAGCGGCAGCTTAATCACGAACGAGCTCTCCCAGATCAACTCGCTTAGCACTATATTCCAGACGCTAAGCTTGCTCTGTTGTGGCCAACCTTTCTGAACACTGAGCTAAGCTCTTTTTTTGTAGGTCATGGATGTTCGATAGCCCAGCGCCCGCTACGGCAATGGGGGAAGAAACACGTGATCGGCGATAATATGTCGCGCCTCACCGTTCGTAGGAGGGAGTTGGCGAGGTCCGCTTCTTGATCTTCAGGTGGCTGGCCCCGAGCACGTTCCATCAGATAACCTATGACTCCTTTGGGCGCAGGAACGGAATACCCGGGGCAGTTCATACTTTTTCTTGCACATATGGCTTCGCCCAAAACTTCTTACTTGGGTCAGGATGATTTTCATTCATAATAATTGCATCACCGATGCGTGAAAACCGCGTCAGTTCAGTGTCTAGTGTTGCAGCCCTAATAGACTTTCCTGAGTTTCTGTTATTCGGCGATTCTCGCCGCAGGCGCGCTGTCGTGCACAGTTGTTGCTGTAAACTTTATTACTCAGCATGAGGACTTTAATACTTGGTTTGAATCTATATTCCTCGACCACATCAGCCCTGAGACTGTCTCCATTCGTTGATTCATGGCTAAAATAGATCTGCGGCCCAGTCGATAATAATCTTGCCAAAGCTCTGACTCTTGATGAACTGCTGCTTCGAAAAGGTTGAACTCATAGTTGCTGTCGTTGCACCAAACTCCCAGTAGAGCCATCACCATCAGAGGGTTTTGAGGTTTAGTATGTCGCTAAGACTAGCGTACTATTTAATGATCCCTGTATTGGAGGGGTATGCCACTGAGTTTACACGTAATTGGTATACTCGTATGGGTGATACTGGCGATGTTTATTACCGGTAAAAGCTATTGCCGTTATTTTTCTGATTTAGGTGGATAAATGGAATAACTACATTTAACGTGCTGACTCAGAGCCTATCTTCGCCACCTGTTACCCCACAAAACCAGTCTTCATCCAAGCAATCGCAATCGTAGTTTGCTGTAAATGATCCATGTCAAGGATTGTGGAAAATATTCGGCCTAACATCAACTTTGATCGTGTCCTCGCATTACTGCTGATATATAACACAGCGCGCTTTAGCAAAAACACATATATTAGATTATACTAATAGGTTATCATTGAGCATGTTTTTATATTCATGTATATTCCCACTCTAGGTTGGATACTTAGTTACCTTAGGAGCTTTCAAATTGAACAGAGCGCTACAACAACAAAAACAACAAGAATCACCGCTTGAACTCATGCGTTCAAATGCACGCGACGCTGCGCGACTATTAAAAGCGCTGGCCAACGAAAACAGACTACTGATTCTTTGCTATCTGGACGGTAAAGAACTGTCAGTAACTGAGTTAAATTCTTTTTTAGATTTAAGCCAGTCTGCCCTCTCCCAACACCTTGCAGTGTTGCGCCGAGATGGTCTGGTATCCACTCGTCGTGAATCTCAAACCATTTATTACTCACTGTCTGGTGATACTGCCAGCCGAGTTATTCGTACGCTGCATGACATGTATTGTCCCGATCTTTAATCGGGACTTTTTTTAGGTAGGTATAACGTGAATGCAGCCTAGTGTTGTAGTCGATGTATCTGCCAGTCTTCCTTAGGCTCGTTGAGCATCATTTTCATCTCCACGACTTCTTCCTCGGCATTGAAGGCATTATTAAAACCTAACTTTCTAGCCAGTCCCTGCATACCCAAGTTGCTTGGCAGGGTGGTTCCCATGATTTCGAGAGTTCCCTGGGATTTGCAGTAATCGATCATTTTCTGCATGAGCATTCGACCCAGACCCTCCCCCTGCAAGTCATCCCTGATCACTACCGCAAACTCAGCACTGATATTGTCTGGGTCGGTAGTGGTACGTACGACACCTAAGGTTTCAAAACCAGGAGCAGCGACACGTTTCGCGGATGCAATAAAGGCCATCTCACGGTCATAGTCAATTTGAGTCCAGGTAGCCAGCTCACTATGAGAAGGAACTCCACGACTGTAAAAATATCGCATGCGAATGGAATCAGGACTGAGACTCTTAAAAAATTCTAAATGGCTGGGCTCATCTTCACCCATAATAGGACGAAGAATCACTTCTCTCTTACTCAGTTGCAGATGGGCAGTTTCAGAAAGTTGGTCTGGGTAAGGAGAAATCGCCAAAGAACAAGGTTCAGCCAGCGAGACACAGGCATCAATGGCCAAAATCCCCCGTTTGTTGATCAGCAGGGGATTAATTTCCAAGCCTTTCAGCTCCGGCAGATCCACAACCATCTGCGAAATATGAATCAGCAACTCGCAGAGATGATCCAAATCCTCCTCAAAACGCTCACTATTTTCTTTGATAAAGCTATAGATACGCGAGGATTTGATCAGCCGTCGCGCCAGACTTTCATTGATAGGTGGCAGCATTAACTGCCGATCACCCAACACATCAACCGCGTAGCCACCGGCACCAAAATAGATAAATGGACCAAACACAGGATCCCGGGTTACCCCGACACACACCTGTAACGACTGGAAACCCCGCTTCATCTGTTGAATACAGAATCCCCGCTGTTCGTCATCGCCATATCGCTCACTGACCCTATAAGCCAGCTTGGTCACCGCATGTTTTACTTCGTTGATGGAATACAGATCCAGCGCCATATCACGCCAACGCTGCCCCGATTGTTCGTCATAGCTGAAGGGATAGCGGTTATCCTTATGTAACGCCTTAACCGCTATAGAACCACCTAAATGCTTAGCGACCTCGACCACACCATCAATATCATCAGCATATCGTGTGTGCGCAACGGGAATGTCATAACACTCCAACAGCCTCCGAGTCTCCTCATGCCGTAAATAATCTCGATTATGGAACAGAGCCTGATCTACCAATGCTCTTGCATGTCGATGCCCTTCCCGATTGGCATCAAGATTCATCGCCACCGGTGTGTATTTCATCGTCTCCTGATTTCGGCGAAACTCCACCATATGCATAAAGGCTTCGGCCGCCTTCTCAGGGGTAATAAAGGTTGGTATTTTTGCTTCATTAAATAAGTTCCTAGCTGCAATCGCCGTACTCCGACCCATCCAACAGGTCAGCACATTACGCGGCGTATTCTTTGCTACCCGGATCACCGCTTCTGCGGTTGTCGATCCGGGTGCCAGGCGTGTGGGGGCATGAACAACCAACACAGCATCGACATTTTTATCTTTGGTGAGGATTTCGGTGGCCTGAGCAAACATCTCAGGGGTTGAGTCTGCATTCAGATCGATAGGGTTAGAACGAGTCCAGAAGTCAGGTAACAAACGGCTCAAGGCCTCTGTGGTCTCGTCGGTGAGCACCGCCAATTTCCCCTGATGACGGAATAAACGTTCCACTGCCAATGCGTTTGGTCCTGAGCCGTTGCCAACAACCGCTAGACGCTCCCCTCTAAGGGGCTTCATGTTAGTGAGCGTTTCCAGTGCATCGAATAGCTCATCAGTGCTTTCCACCCGAACCACACCTATACGCCGTAATACCGTATCGTAAATTTTGTTTAGATTGTCGACTCCCAAAGGCAGTGCTCTGCGCCTGGATTCGCAGTCAAATTCGCGAACGTTTTTCAGTACGATGACTAGCTTATTTCGTGCGGCTGCGCGAATTGCTGAGATAAAATGATGCGACTCTTTCGGGTCAATGTTATCGACCTGAACCATCATTGCACGGGTATAAGGATCATTAGCCAAATAATCAATGACACTCGGCAGGCTGACATCAACACTGCCACCCAGGGTCAGAAAATTCGAAAACCCAATCCCCTGACCACTGGCCCAGTCGATCATCGCCGTACCCAAAATCCCTGACTGCCCGACGTAGGCAACTTTGCCTTTCTGAATATTCAGGTGGGAGTAACTGGCATTCATATTATGGCCAGGCACCAGAAGCCCCATGCAATCGGGCCCCATAATACGGATACCATAAGGTTTCGCCGCTTCAATGACAGCATCCTTCAATGACTGCAGGCTATCATTTTGACTTTTGGAAAGGCCACCGGTAAGGATGATGGCGGCCCGGACTTGATTAGCTCCAAGCTTACGTACGATGTCAGCTACGGCCTCAGGAGGCGAACAGATAATAGCCAAGTCCGGCATTTCAGGGATCTTCCCGACGCTAGCAAAACAAGGGATGCCAAACACGTCGTCATAGCCCTGCTTGTTAACGGCCATCAATTTTCCAGTATAACCACTGTCTAACAGGTTATTTAGAACGACACCGCCCATGCTGTTGGGTTTTTCAGAGGCCCCAAAGACGGCGATTGATTTCGGCGAAAAGAAACGCTTTAGATAGCTAGTACTCACCGTTGACTGCTCCTGGTTGCTGCAATGCAATATAAACTACTGCTAATCATACAACGGTATTGTTGCAAAAAAAAAGGCGATCCTAAGATCGCCTCATTTATATGCTGATTTGTATCAACTACTGACTCAAGCTTAGCAGCAATTTGTTCAAGCGCTGAACATAAGCAGCAGGATTCTCCAGCTGTCCACCTTCTGCAAGGCTCGCCTGATCAAATAACACGAGTGACAGGTCATTAAAACGATCCATATCGGCCTCATCATTTAACTTGTTCACTAGAGGGTGCTCAGGATTGATCTCGAAACTAGGCTTAGTATCGGGAAGTTTTTGGCCTGCCGCTTCCATGATACTGCGCATTTGTGCCCCCATATCGTGCTCTCCAACAACTAAGCATGCAGGGGAATCAACCAAACGATTGGTGACACGAACTTCATCAACTTTGTCACCCAGAGCTTCTTTCACACGCGCTACAAGAGAACTGTATTCTTTGGCAGTTTCTTCCTGCTTTTTCTTCTCTTCTTCGTCTTCGACCTGACCAAGATCGAGGCCACCCTTGGCAACATCCTTGAAGCTCTTACCTGCGTATTCGTTAAGATTGCTCATCAACCATTCATCAACACGCTCAGACAACAGCAGCACTTCAATCCCTTTCTTACGGAACACTTCCAGATGAGGGCTGTTCTTCGCCGTATTATGTCCATCAGCAACCACGTAGTAGATGGCTTCCTGACCTTCCTTCATGCGCTCGATGTAACTATCCAGAGATTGATTTTGCTCGGCGCTATCAGAATCCGTCGTAGCAAAACGCAGCAACTTGGTAATCTTTTCACGGTTCGAAAAGTCTTCTGCCGGACCTTCTTTAAGCACCTGACCAAATTCTTTCCAGAATTTCTGGAAGCCTTCGTCATCTTTCTTGGCCAGCTTGGTCAACATATCCAACACACGCTTAGTTAACGCGCTGCGCATTGAATCAATGGCAGGATCTTTCTGCAGGATTTCACGAGACACATTCAGAGACAGATCGTTAGAATCCACCACACCTTTGATGAAGCGCAGATATAAAGGAAGGAACTGCTCTGCTCCGTCCATAATAAACACGCGCTGAACATAAAGCTTTAGGCCGCGGGCGCCGTCACGGTTCCACATATCAAAAGGTGCATGGGCAGGAAGATACAGCAGGCTGGTATATTCTAGTTTGCCTTCAACCTTGTTATGACTCCAGGTTAGAGGGTCTTCAAAGTCATGAGATACATGCTTATAGAATTCGTGGTATTCCTCCTCCTTCACCTCAGAACGGGAACGCGTCCATAAAGCAGTGGCATTGTTAACGGATTCCCATTCAACCTCTGCATTTTCTTCTTTTGGCTCTTCATCAGGCGCCGCAGGGGTCGCTTCTTTGATCATATCCACAGGGATGGCAATGTGATCCGAGTACTTGCGAACCAGACTACGCAGACGCCAGCCATCGGCAAACTCTTTTTCTTCGCTCTTTAAGTGCAGAACAATCTTAGTTCCGCGCTCAGCCTTTTCAACAGTACCTATATTGAAATCACCTTCCCCCTGGGACTCCCAATGCACGCCTTCAGAAGGTTCAGCACCGGCTCTACGGGTAAAGACTTCAACTTTGTCAGCAACAATGAACGATGAGTAAAATCCAACACCGAATTGGCCGATCAGCTGCGAATCTTTTTGCTGATCACCGGATAATTTTGAAAGAAATTCTGAGGTGCCTGATTTAGCGATGGTTCCCAGGTGTTCAATAACATCCTGGCGATTCATCCCGATACCATTGTCGATCACGCTGACGGTGTTGGCTTCAGCATCGAATTCAATCCGAATCTTAAGATCAGGATCGCTCTCATAAAGGCTACCATCGGCCAGAGCTTCAAAACGTAGTTTATCTGCCGCGTCAGAGGCATTGGATATCAACTCGCGAAGGAAAATTTCCTTGTTGCTGTAGAGCGAGTGAATCATCAAGTGGAGAAGTTGCTTAACTTCTGTCTGAAAACCAAGTGTTTCTTTTTGTGTTTCTGTGGACATCGATTACAACCCTGTTCGCGATTTACGATGGAAATTGAGAGCCATCAGTGACTCTCTCATTGCTGATCAATAAACTGGGGGCAATTCGACTAAATTCAAGCTTTGAACAACTTTTGGAAAACTATTTATGCAGTTCTTGGCGAAAATCCTGCTCTTGGCCTTTTGTATCGGCAACACTTACCATCAAAGTTTTCAGAACCGATGACTTAAATTCGCGTCGATAGAGAACTAAGACCACTACAGTAGTAAACGCCATAAAACACCAGGCATTAATAAACCAAGCCAACACAGCTAAACTGAAATAATAAGATCGCAAACCAAAATTAAAGTTATTTGCACCCATCGAGATCATCTGGGCGCTACGACTAATAAAAGCTTCATGCTCCATATTTCGAGCATCATCAGTCACCAATGGCGCACTGCCAAAGAGTACCGAACAGAATCCATACTGACGCAAACTCCAGGTGAACTTAAAAAATGCATAAACAAAAACGATGATTAACACCATCAGTTTCACCTCCCACTCCAGTTTGGAGGTGTTCGCCATGCCGGGCAAACCAGAAACAACAGTGACGATTCTTTCCGACGAGCCCAGTGCCGTTACCAGACCGGCTAAGATCAAAATGGTGCTGGACGCAAAGAACGCTACACTGCGCTCGAGATTGGCGACTGCCGCGATATCTGCAACGCGAAGATCACGGTGAAGCATCTGCCCCATCCACTCTACTCGGTAGACATGAAGTACATTAGACAAACATGGGGTTGTCAGTGCTTTAACTTGAGAAAAGTAGGCATAGCCATTAAAACAAATTAGAAACCAGACGATAGCCAAGATATTGGGCCAATCCTGAAGTAATGCATCGAGGTTATACATCTTGTTTTCTCCAGCGGCCAAACCGCTACCAATCAGTTAGAATCATCTATTTGTTTTGATTAAAATAATTTTGTATAACTTATCAGACCATACAAAAAACAGCACGGCATCGAGGGGAAAACTTAGTAAACACAACTTTAGCAGCCTATCATTGCCGCATCAGCAGTTATGCAATCGGAATCAACATTATTCATGGCCAAAATAATTCTATTAAACAAGCCTTTCAAGGTGCTGTCCCAGTTTACCGATGACGGCGGACGCGCAACCTTGGCCGAGTTTGTCACAGAGAAAGACGTCTACGCAGCAGGTCGTCTGGACTACGATTCCGAAGGATTGCTATTACTGACCGATAACGGACGCCTGCAAAAGCAGATCACTGACCCGAGGTTTAAACTAGAAAAAACCTATCTGGTGCAGGTCGAAGGGGCCATCACCGAAGCCGCACTCAAACAACTGCGCCATGGTGTAAAGCTCAAAGATGGGATGACCCGCCCGGCAAAAGCCATAGAGGTAAAGGAACCGGCCCTATGGGACCGAAAGCCGCCGATACGAGAACGCAAAGAAATCCCTACCAGCTGGGTCGAAATAAAAATCCATGAAGGCAAAAACCGGCAAGTACGACGAATGACGGCCCATGTAGGTTTTCCTACCTTACGATTGATTCGCATGGCGATCGGCAACTGGCGACTGGCGGACCTTCAACCTGGCCAATACCGTGCTGAAATAATTGAAATGCCGGAACACTCTCCACGATCGACCAAGAACGACGGTCATCGCAACACCACTGCAGATGAGCGCCGCAAGCCTCACTCTTCTTCTCATCCCTCGTCTCGTTCTAAATCAAAACCCATCAGTACTCGTAAACGCCCGCGCTAATAGCGATTAATGATCCACCTTTATGACACTGGATTTCCATGCGTGTGCCTTCGCCAAAGTCAGAAAAATTACGGCTGAAACACCGGCGGAGCCTGTGATCATACACATCACCATAATCTGGTAACGAGCGGCGATTAGAGGCGATACACCGGATAAAATTTGTCCCGTCATCATTCCTGGCAACGACACCAACCCCACGGCCAAGAGGCTATTGGTAACCGGAATCATTGCGGCACGAAAAGCCACCCCTTTGGCTTTTTCATAGTCGCTACCGCTAGAAATCTCTGAATTCAATCGCTCTGCGGCAAGACTCACGGCATTCATGGAATTAGCAAATATCATCCCCGCCAATGGAATCATGTAACGCGGCTGATACCAGGGATCAAGTGCGATAACCCCCTGGGTAACAATAAGCAAAGTGATACCGCCACCAACAACTATCGAAATAAAGGCGTACTTGAGCATCGACCAGCGATGAATCTCCACTTCTCCCAAGGCTATCCAACTAGAGGCTAGCAGCATAATAGTGAGTAGAAAAACAACAAACGCCCAACTATCAGTGTCAAAAATAAACGTTAGAAAATAGCCTATAACAAGCAGTTGGCCGAGCATACGTGCCAAACCATAGCCCAGCTTTTTTACGCCCAGCTGCCAATGAAAATAGAAATAGAAAAGCGGCAATACTGGGATAAATGCGATAGCCAAACCCAGGTAACTAATCTCATAAACATTAGCGTTCATTCAGCGCATTCTCCTGTGTGTTCTAAGCGTTTAAACCGAACCAGCATCCATGACATAACAGCTATTCCTTGCACTCTCTGCCCATCGTTGACGGGATGCTATAGTTTTGTCTGCTCGAATTGAGTAGAGAAATATTGTTTGGGGGTTTTCCCAAGGACGCGCTTAAACATAGCAATAAAGGCACTGGGGGTGTCATAGCCGAGATCTGCAGCAACAGCACTTATGCGCTGTCCTTTGGAAATTCTTGCCAATGCCTCTAGCAAGCGTAGTTGTTGACGCCATTGCCCAAAAGACAACCCCGTTTGCTGTTTAAATAAACGTGCCAGAGTTCGTTCGCTGGCACCCACCTTTCCTGCCCAACCTAGCAGGGTGCAATTATCATCGGGATGTAACAATAAGCTGTCGGCTATTCTTCGCAAGCGATTATCAGTCGGTATTGGCAAATGCAAAGGGCTTTCCTGCAGCGTCTTAATCTGATCCAGCAGTACCGATACCATGCGCCCTTCGGTTCCCTCTTCTTCGTATAGCAGAGGATAAGTATCTATTTCAGCAATCAGTTCACGTAACAGCGGTGTTACCTGAACCACACGGCATTGATCTGGCCGCGCGATAATGGCCTCTGGGTTCAGATAGACATTGCGCAAACAGATATTCTCGATGGACTCAATGGCATGCACCATCAATGGCGGGATCCATACTGCACGCTGAGGGGGTATAAGCCACTGTCCAACTTCAGTCACTACCTTCATCGTGCCCTCATAGGCGTATAACAACTGCGCCCAGCCATGAGCATGAGGAGGCACCGTAAACCCACTTCCATGTTCGACATGACGAATAACCAGACGTCGAGGCACCTCTTCTGGCCTGTCGTAAGGGCTGAGATCGAATCGCTGCCAATGAATCGGCAGTTTTGGCATGTTTGCGATATTTTTTGACATATTTAGTTATATACGCCACAAACTCCAGAATATAAAGTTAATTCCCTTTTAACAGCGGCCAATGCGGGTACGCAGTAACTCCACTGGAACACGATGCTCAACACACACGACACCCCCAGCCGCTGGCAACGACCAGAAACATTGCTGCTGATAATGGCGGCGGCGATGCCAATAGCGTTCGGTACCTGGCAAGCCCTGCTTAACAACTTCACCATCGAGAACGCTGGCTTTAGCGGTGTCGAAATAGGAATTTTACAATCCCTGCGGGAAGTCCCTGGGTTTATGGCCTTCAGTGTGATTTTCCTGCTCTTACTATTTCGCGAGCAGACGCTAGCATTACTATCTTTGTGTGTATTAGGGATAGGGACCGCTGTCACAGGATTTTTCCCCGACGCTATAGGCCTCTATATCACCACCGTAATTATGTCGATAGGATTTCATTATTACGAAACGCTAAACCAGTCCCTATCTTTACAATGGTTCGCCAAAGCCAATGCCGCACATAACCTGGGCCGTATGATCGCTGCCAGGTCCGGTGCGTCGTTAATTTGCTTTGCCTTTGTCTGGATTTTTCTTGAAGTGCTAGAACTGTCAATGACATGGGTCTACGTGTTAGGTGGCGGTGTGACCGCCTTGACCGCGATAGTCTGCTGGTTCTGGTTCCCCTATATCCCTGCCAAGGTAGAGCAGCATAAAAAGATCATCTTACGAAAACGTTATTGGCTCTATTACGCGCTTACATTTTTAGCCGGTGCGCGCCGGCAGATTTTCATAGTATTTGCCGGATTTATGATGGTCGAGAAATTTAATTTCGGCGCTTCCGAGATTACCCTGATGTTTCTGGCAAACTGCGCGCTGAACATGCTGATCGCGCCTAAGATCGGCCGGTTGATTGATCATTGGGGAGAGCGCCGAGCGCTAACCTTTGAGTATCTCGGGCTGATCGGCGTGTTCTGCTGCTATGCCTTGGTGACCAATCCCTGGCTAGCGGTAGCCCTCTATATACTGGATCACCTGTTCTTCTCGTTGGCCATCGCGCAAAAAACCTATTTTCAAAAAATTGCAGATCCCGCTGATATTGCTCCAACAGCAGGCGTTGCCTTTACGATTAATCATATCGCAGCGGTGGTGCTACCCATTTTTTTCGGGTTGCTGTGGCTAATCTCACCAGCAGCAGTATTTCTCAGCGGCGCAGCCATAGCCGCTGTGTCACTGCTGCTCGCTCGCTACATACCCACAAATCCAGAACCAGGAAACGAAACTACCCTTAGCAGCCAAATTCACAAAGCGCCCCTGAGCAGAACATGATGAATTTTCAACTAATATCTAAATTTGCCATCAAATCTGCATGTCTGCTTACTTGAATCTTCTACTGTTGTTCGGTAATGTTTGCCCTTGTGTAATTTGTAGTGCATTTCGTGTTTTGGTAGGCCGTTCTAACGAACATTTCTACCCTAGCCCTTTTGTTTTTATTTGTTACACAAACAGAGCCAAGATCAGAAACTATTCTGCGGCTCACTAACTAAAATTATTGTACGAAATTGTGAGAATTTAAGACTATGTCAGACAAGCAAGCTGGAACTGTTAAGTGGTTCAACGACGAGAAAGGTTACGGTTTTATTGAGCGCGAAAGCGGCAAGGACCTGTTCGTTCACTTCCGTTCCATCATCGGTGAAGGCCGTAAGACACTTCAAGAAGGCCAAGCTGTTCGCTTCGTAGAAGTTGAAGGTCAGAAAGGACCTCAAGCCGACGAGGTTGAAGGCCTCTAGGTTCTAATCCGACTTAGTAAAGAAAAAGCAGGCTAAGCCTGCTTTTTTTGTGCCTGCTGTTTTTGTGACAGACGTCTATCTGTCTGTTAGATACCGTTGTTTCTTCTCCCCCTTTCGATACTCTTTTATCAGCCCTTAATACGACGATGCTTAGCCAAATAGACAGGCGTACGGGCCTTTGGCAGTTTCTCTACGAAATGATAGCGGGCTACATGATAGCTGGGATCAAATCCGTAAAAGTTAAGTTTCATCTGTTCAAGCTCCTCCCGCCGGTATTCTTCCAGAGGCTTAGCTAAGTGGTCGGAATGCAACTTCGTTGATTTAGACCCAAGTTTGGTGTCCAGTTTGGGACTCGCTGCTAACTGTTCGGCCTTAGCTTGAATATAACTAATAAAGTCCCCGGAACTGCCATCAAAGCGCTCATCCAGCAATCCCAGAGCCTGAGCCTCAGCGGCACCAATTGGCAATCGGTTCTGCGTCAATTGCGTTGATTGATGCTCGCCAACCCGACGGGGCAGCAGATAGGTCCAGTACTCCGATCCAAACAAATTCCCCATAGACTTGTAATGCGGATTTAGAATAACGCTGGACCGGGCTAGTACCTGATCTGCCGTTAACGCAAAAAACACACCGCCGGCACCGGCATTGCCCTGCATCGCGGCCATGACCCAGATATCAGGAGACTCAATAATTTCCAAACACAGATCATCCATAGCGTTAATATTTCGCCAGGATTCATCAGCGGGGCTTTCCGCCGCTTCGATCTGATTAAGATGGATACCGTTGGACCAGAATTCACTGCCTCCCATCAAGACCAACACTTTGATATCCCGCCGTTTGGCGACTGCAACAGCATTACGCAAACGCAAACACTGATCCGTATCCATAGCGCCATTACAAAAATCGAAATGCAGATAACCCACTGATTGGCTTTGCCGGTAACGTATTTCCTGCAGGGTTGGATAACCCGGTTGCTGCTCCGGATCCATTGCATCCTCTGGCACACTCGTCAGATGCCCCAATAATAACTGTTCAGCCGGTAGCTTAAAATTGGGTTCTCCCTCTTCACGGTCCGCCAGACGGAGGTGGCTAATCCATACCGCTCCATCAACTGTTGCCCGACAAATAGCACCGTCTCGCCGGGCAATCAGTTCACCCGCTTTGCCCCGCAAGCGCCCTTCTTCACAGGCGTTATAAAGAAAACAACTACGCCCAGCTATGTCGTCACGCAACCCGGGCATTGAATCAGCTGCCCTAATTTTTGTCAGCACCTGCGCGGAGCTATCACGCTGCCAATCAATAGCACGATCTTGCTGCGTCATCAGCTCATGCCAAGTACCCCGAATGTCGGCATTTTCATAGTCCAATGGTTGCGGCTGATACTCCCCCTGTTGCACCCGGGAGATGGTTTGCAACAGCGCTTGCAATGCCGCTTCGGTAATCTCGTTGCGATAAAGGCTACTCTTACTCGCTTTACGCATAGGGAATTCGACACTGGACCAGATATCGCCGGCGTCCATTTCCGCATCAGCCTGTAGGCATGTCACTCCCCAGTGACTATCGCCACGCATGATGGCCCAATCCACAGAAGAGGGGCCGCGGTCACCGCGTATTCCGGGGTGCACGATAATGCACCGATGATTCTTCCAAATCGATTCGGGTATTGCACGTTTAAGGAAAGGGGCGACAATTAACTCTGGCGCAAACAGCGCTACCGCTTCTTCTGCCACCGCATCATTGATATCAAATTCGATGGATACCTCATGGCCGCGTCTTTGCAATTCCACAAACAAGCGCTGGGTCAAAGAATTAAAACTATGGGTCAAAAAAAGTATGCGCATTGCTGCTTCCGTATTGCTCAACAATTAGTGTTTTCTATCAGGGGGTCGACGCTTAATATAACTCCTCTATCGATAGGCATTAACAGATACGGGGGAGTTGCTCACCGTTGATCCAGTCCACCATACGATTACCACCAAACACCGTTTCCATCTGCACAAAGCAGAATTCATCCGCAACCACCTCTCCCACGATGGCTGCCTCAGTGCCTTTAGGATGGGCTTTCATCACATCGAGTAATGCGTCAGCCTTATCGGCCGGACAAAAGGCCACCAACTTTCCTTCATTGGCTACGTAGAGCGGATCAAGGCCTAAAAATTCACAGGCCGCTTTAACCTGTTCCCGTACCGGAATCGCTTCTTCGTAGATCTGCATACCGACACTGGATTGCTGCGAAATTTCATTCAGGGTCGTTGCCAAACCACCGCGCGTAGGGTCTCTGAGACAATGAATTTCTGGAACAACCTCCACCATGCATGCAACCAGATCATTCAGCGCCTGACTATCAGATTCTATAGTGGTCTCAAAGGTTAGATTTTCCCGTAAGGACATGATGGCAACACCATGATCGCCCAGCGTTCCTGACACCAGTATTTTGTCTCCCGCCCGCACCCTGTCTCCTGAAAAGTTGAGCCCTTCTGGCACTACCCCAATGCCGGTGGTGTTAATAAAGCAACCGTCCCCCTTGCCCCTTTCCACCACTTTGGTATCGCCGGTAACGATAGCGACACCGGCGTCTTTTGCGGCAGCTGCCATGGATTCGACGATGGCAGCCAGGCCTTTCAATGGATAACCTTCTTCAAGAATAAAGCCAGCAGACAGATAGCAAGGTTTGGCACCCGACATGGCTACATCATTGACGGTGCCGTGGACGGATAAGGAGCCGATATCTCCACCAGGGAAAAATAGCGGCGAGATAACATGACTGTCAGTGGCCATCACCACGCGTCCCGGCGGCAGCTGAAAACAGGCCTGGTCATTCATCTTATCCAGGTAAGGATTTGAAAATGCCTTTATAAAAAGTTCATCAATCAGCTGCGCCATGGCTTTGCCACCACTACCGTGGATCATCTCGACTTTGCCGTTTTGCAGATCAAGGCTGCTGGTGAAATTTTTCTTACTCATACTCTGATCTCATTGTCGGGGATTTCATGGTCGTACTCGCATCAGCAATCCCTATTGGGAGGCATCAGTGGCAATCGTATTGGTGGCCTGGGAACGCTCTTTATAGCGGCCGTAACTGTAATAGGCGGCGCAGGCACCCTCACTGGATACCATGCAGGATCCTAATGGATTTTCAGGGGTACACTGCTTGCCAAACAAGGTACAGTCCCGCGGCGATTTAACCCCTCGCAAGATGGCTCCGCATTCACAGGCTTTATTTTCCCCGGCGCTGCGATACTCCACTTTAAAGCGTTTTTCGGCATCCCACTCTTGGTATTCGGCCTTGATTTTCAGAGCGCTGTACGGCACCACACCCAAACCGCGCCATTCAAAGGTACGCCTTAACTCGAAGGTATCTGCCACCATCTGTTTAGCTTTCTGATTACCCTGATAAGTCACTGCTCGGGAAAATTCATTTTCAACTTCAGCCCGGCCTTCATTCAGTTGCCGCACCAGCATGCGAATCGCCTGCAATACATCCAGAGGCTCAAAACCGGCGATCACTACCGGCTTCTGATACTCCTCGGCAAAGTAATAATAGGGCTGAGACCCAATCACGGTACTGACGTGAGCGGGACCGATAAAACCATCCAGAGGCAACACCCCCAGCTCCCGCACTTCCGGTGATTCCAGGATGTTGCTGATAGCCGCAGGAGTCAGCACGTGGTTGCAGAATACGCTGAAGTTTTTGACCCCTAGTTTTTTGGCCTGGCGGATAATCAGTGCTGTTGGCGGCGTGGTGGTTTCAAAACCGATGGCAAAAAACACCACTTCCCGGTCAGGATTATCCATAGCTATTTTTAACGCATCGACACAGGAGTAAACCATGCGTACATCGGCGCCATCGGCCTTTGCCTTCAGCAAACTGCGTTTTCTCGAACCCGGCACCCGCAACATATCACCATAGGAGCAGAGGATAACGCCATGAGTAACGGCCAGTTCAATCGCCGAATCCAAACGGCTGATGGGCAAGACACAGACCGGACAACCGGGGCCATGGATCATTTTTACGTTGTCCGGCAGCAAGTCTGGAATACCGTATCTGAAAATCGCATGGGTATGACCGCCACAGAATTCCATCAAGTGATATTCACGACCGGTATCAGCTTCCTGACGGATCCGTGCAGCCATTTCTTTGGCTAGCTTTCCATCTCGATATTCATCAACATACTTCATAACCGCACCTTAAACCTGAATCGCTTCCATGGCTTCCTGCTTGGCAGACTCATCCAGTTCGGCAAATAGTTGCAGGGTTTTTTCCGCTTCGTCTGGATCAATTTTGTTGAGGGCGTAACCCACGTGCAAGATCACATAATCCCCTACCTGAAGATCTTCAATCAGGGCAATATTGATCTCTTTGCGAACGCCGCCGATATTGGCCAAAGCGGTTTCGTCGCCGGTTATCTCTTCGATCCTTACCGGAATCGCCAAACACATACACATCTCCTAGCCCCGAAGGGCTACTCTAAATATCTCTACTAACGGGCTTGAAAATGCGCCACTTGCGCCTGTCCCAAGCTTATACCGCCATCATTACAAGGCAGCTGTTGTGCCCGATAGACCCGATAACCATTGTCATTGAGTAAAAAAGCCAGTCCATCACTAAGCAGTTGATTAAGAAAACAACCACCCCCGAAACAGACTGCGTTCAAATCTTGCGCCCGACCATGCCAGCGCAACCACTGATAAAGACCATCAATCATCTGCCGATGAAAGAGTGCGGCACCGTATCCGGGATCCTGCAGTTCACAAATGCGCTTAAGCAGAGGGCTTAACTGTAAATCACCGTCAACAGATACACTGACTAAGCATTCTTCTTGGGGCCAGCCCTGCGCCAATTGGTAATCTCTGGCTACCGACTCTAGCGTCATTGCCGCTTGCGCCTCGTAATCAGAGATCTGTTGAATACCCAGCAAAGCGGCGACCGCATCAAACAAACGTCCGGCGCTGCTGGTTGCTGGACAATTGATGTCCTTTTCCAGCATCTGACCCACCAGATCGACACCGGCCTGATTTGCAAAACGAGCTGCAATTTCATCTTTACCTTGCAGCTCAAATAATACGCCACTGGCAACCCGCCAGGGTTCTTTGGCAGCCCGGTCGCCGCCGGGTAATTGCAACGATTGCAGACTCCCCAATCGCTGATAACCCTCGGCAGAGACTCGCAGGACCTCGCCGCCACGTAAAGCCCCCTCTTCGTCTATGCCCAAGCCATCCAGAGCCACCCCTAATACCGGCTGCTGCAATTTGTGTTCAGCCATTATCGAGGCGATATGGGCATGATGGTGCTGTACTTGAGTGATGGGTAGATCATGTTCTTGGGCGTATTGGCGCGCAAACTGACTACTGAAAAAACCAGGGTGAAGATCACACACAACCGCTTGCGGGGTAATCTGAAACAGACTGCATAAATGCGCTACTGTCTGCCCTAAGGTCCGACAACAAGCAGGATTATCCAGGTCGCCTATATGTTGCGATACATACGCCTTGTTGCCCTTAGTCAGACAGATCGTATTCTTGAAAAAAGCACCTAGGGCCAGTACCGAAGGACCGGATTGAGCCAGTTCGACAACCTGAGGGGCCAGACCTCGACCCCGACGAATTAACGCCGGTGGATCAAACAGTCCGTTCATCACTGAATCATCACAACGAATTTCGATATCGCGGTTGTGTACTAAATAGGCATCAGCAATACCCTGAAGTTTATTAAATGCCTGTTGATTATCCGTAATCAACGGGTCACCACTGCGATTTGCACTGGTCATAACCAACAACTGGGGCTGCGGTTGATGTAGCCAGCCGCTGCCTTCAGGGTGACCACAGGCGCTATGGAAAAGCAGATAATGCAGCGGCGCATGGGGCAGCATCACACCATAACAGGACAAGCCGGGGGCAATGCCCGACAGTGCATCGGCGGGCTTAGCTTTACAGAGCACAATGGGGGCGTTCTGGGCACTCAGACACTGGCTGATGCCATCGCTAATGTCGACCCAAGGTTGCAAGGATTCAATATTGGCTGCCATCACCGCAAAGGGCTTCTGATCTCTTTTCTTACGCTCTCTGAGAGTAGCGACAGCGCTGGCGTTTCTGGCATCACACACCAGGTGAAATCCGCCTATGCCTTTAATGGCGACTATTTCCCCCGCCTGAATACGCGCCATCGTCACCGCAACGGGATCAGTCACCGGGATACTAACGCCACTGCTATCGTGCAACGCTAAAGCCGGACCACAGTCATCACAAGCATTAGGCTGGGCATGAAAACGACGGTCTGCTGGGTTGTGGTATTCCTGATCACAGGGATGACACAGATTAAAAGACGACATGGTGGTGTTACAGCGATCGTAGGGCAGTTCTTTGATCAGGGTATAACGAGGGCCACAGTTGGTGCAGTTGATAAAAGGATAACGATAACGGCGATCCTGTGGGTCAAATAACTCCCGCAAACAGTCATTACAAACTGCCGCATCGGGGGTTACCGATACATTGACTTCACCGCCACCACTGGCAAGGATGGTAAAACCTTTTTGCTCGGTTGTATTGACCTCATCGGCAGCACTGACTTTAATTTCATCAATCACTGCCATGGCTGGTTGTTCCAGCCGCAGGCGTTGTTGAAATAGCCGCAATTGCCCCTCACTGCCGGTGGCCGTTATCTGTACGCCCGCAGCATCATTGCTGACGCTACCCGTCAATCCCAACCTAACCGCCAGGTTATAAACGAAGGGGCGAAAACCAACGCCCTGTACCTGACCGGTGACCCGAATGTAGTGGCTGGTTTGGCGATTAACGGCATCCATCAGTGGCGATTCTTATCCAGACCATAGCGCTCCAGCTTGTTACGCAACCCTACCCTGGATAGCCCTAATTCATCGGAGGCCTGACTTTTATTCCAACGATGACGGATCAGCGTTTCTCGTAGAATCACCGACTCCAGCATCTCCACCCGGTCCTTGAGGGAACCTTTAAGCTCGGCGATGCTTGCTACTTCGGTGGCCTGTTCAGAGAGGGAGCCACGTAGAATATGGGGGGAAATAAGATCAGCCCCTAAGAGGCCCTGTTTGTGAAAAACTAACATCCGCTGCACTTCATTTTGCAGCTCTCTTACGTTGCCGGGCCAGTCGTAGCCCTCAAGACATTCCAAAGCCTCAGCAGTAAAACCCTCTACTGGCTTGGCAAAAACCTCCACCGCCTGTTCGAGAATACGTTCCGCTAGAATAGGAATATCTTGTTTGCGCTCACGCAGGGGCGGTATTTCCAGAGTCACCTGAGCCAGGCGATAGTAGAGGTCCTGCCTGAAGCGCCCGGCTTTTACTTCTTCCAGCAAATCACGGTTAGTGGCGGCTACGACCCGCACATCGACACGACGTTTCTGATCAGCCCCCAACGGACGGATCTCCCCTTCCTGCAACACCCTCAAAAGCTTGACCTGAAAAGACGGCGACACTTCGCCGATTTCGTCGAGGAAGATAGTGCCGCCGTGGGCCTGTTCAAACAGCCCCACATGATCACTGATGGCACCGGTAAAGGAGCCTTTGCGATGACCGAATAGCTCGCTGGAAAGTAACTCTTCGTGCATAGCGCCGCAATTTTCTGAAATAAAGGGCTTGTCGGCGCGATCACTGCTGTAGTGCATCGCCCGCGCAAACAGTTCCTTGCCGGTTCCAGAGTCACCGGTGATCAGTACCGATATATCGTAAGGGGCAATGCTGGCCAGCTGATCACAGGCATCATTAAGGACACTATTCTCTGATCGGCAGATCTGATCGGACTGAAATTTTTGTTTGATCCGTTCGCGCTGGCTATGCAATTGTTTGCGCACATGGGAAGCCGTCAGCTTCATTTCCATGTTCAATAATTCGCTTTCATTCTGCAGCCGATAAAGCTGCACCGCATTGCGCACGGTCTGTAACAAATGATCCGGATGCCAGGGTTTAGTGATGTACTGATAAATCCCACTTTCATTGACGCCGCGAATAATATCTTCCGCATCGGTATAGCCCGAGATGATAATGCGCCATACCCGTGGCCAGCGTTCTCGCACAGTGGCAAGAAATTCGACACCGGTCATATCAGGCATGCGCTGGTCACAGAGAATAACGTGGATCTGGTTATCCTCGAGGGCCTGTTCGGCCTCCTTAACATTCTGAGCACAAAGTACGTGGAATTCTTCGTCTAGCGTTCGGCTCATTGTTTCCAACGAGCGAACTTCGTCATCCAGCAGCAACACCTTGGCTCTTATACTGTGAATCATCACGACCTCGATGGTTTATTATTTTATTGTTACGGCGAAAGCAGCTCGCCTAACTTCGTTCAATCGATGCTTTCAGCTTATCAACTTGCTGTTGCAGGTGATCCAATTTCGACTGTAGCTGCTGTTTCTGCTCTGACTCTATCCAGTCATACCACTGTTCCATCCCTTCACCGCTGGTGGCCGACACTTGTAACACATCAATATCCGGGTTAACCCGACGAGCGTACTCAATGCACAGGTCAACATCGAAGTTGAGATAAGGTAACAAGTCGATTTTGTTAAGGATCATGATATCAGCAGCATGAAACATATCCGGGTATTTAAGCGGCTTGTCTTCACCTTCAGTGACCGACAAGATCGCCACCTTGTGCGCTTCACCGAGATCAAATGCCGCCGGACAAACCAGATTACCCACGTTTTCGATAAACAGCACCTCTTCGGCTTTCAGATCAAACTGTTGCAACGCATGACCGACCATATGGGCGTCTAGGTGACAGCCTTTACCGGTATTGATCTGCACTGCCTTGACGCCAGTACTGCGAATACGATCCGCATCATTAGCCGTCTGTTGATCACCTTCGATAACAGCGCAGTTAAGACGATCTTTAATGTCAGTGATGGTGCGGGTTAACAGCGTGGTCTTACCGGAACCCGGGCTGGAGACCAGATTCAACGCCAGCAGATCGTGCGCTAGCAAACGCTCTCGGTTAGCGGCCGCATATAGATCATTTTTGCCGAGAATATCCTGTTCGATCTGAACCATGCGCTGCTGAGTCAAACCCGGCGCATGAGAACCGGCCGGGCCTTTGCCGTAGTGCAGATCACCTTTTTCATCGTGCTGATGCCCATGATCATGGGAGTGTCCATGATGGTGACCCTGTTCATGCGTATGGCCATGGTGCTGCTCGTGAGGATGAGCGTGCTTGTGTTCAGGGTGACCATGTTCAATGGCCTGGCCTTCGATAGACGTATTTCCGCTTGCGCAACCACAGGTAGTACACATAACAATCTCCACGTATTCTGGCGTTGGATCAATCGCTGACTTCCAGCTCTTTAACGCGCATTTCTTCCCCTGCTACGACTTGAACCTGATAGCCTCCGCACAGAGGACAAGGGTCATAACGGGCACTGTAATCGAACTGCTGACTGCATTGATGGCACCAGCCCTTGCCGCCAGTTTCAATAATTTCTAATTCCGAGCCTTCGGCGATACTGCCTCGGCATACGGCTTCGAAGCAAAAGCGCATGGATTCCACTTCAACCTGAGACAACAAACCAATCTCCAGCCACACCTTCTTAACACGACTAAATCCCTGGGATTTGGCGTTGTCTTCCAATACCTGAATCACACCTTCTGCCAGCGACATTTCATGCATGCTCAATCTCCACCTGATATTGGACGCAGGGATCCAGCCCTAACACCTGCAAATCAACCCAACCTCTTAACTGCGAAGGTGCCCATTCACGCCAGTTTGTCAGCGCACACCGCAGCGCACCTTGAGGATGAAAATTCCATTCTGTGGGCGCTATGATTCGATACTGCCTGACTGCATCGTTTTCCACCATTATATGATGGACTAATAAGCCTCTGGCGGTTTTAACCCAACCAAGTCCGATGCCATTACCACGGCTCATCGCGCCGCTGCGGCCGATCCCTGGTTGCGTACGTTTAGCTAGCAAAGCCAATAGTTCGACCAGATCGCTAATCCGTGCAACTAGCCGGATTAGCATTGGATCGTAGTGCGCCTCCCTCAGAGACTTTATTAATGCGTGATGTTGATGATAACTCCAGGCTCCGGTCTCCAACGCTTGCTGCTGCCATTGCGGAGTGCTGATAATCTGTCCGCTTTGTTCCCATTCTAACGCCAGGTCGGTAAGGATGTCGGCGATATCCGAATCCTTCATTAACGCCACCGACTTTGTGGCAACAGAACCGTCGCGACAGGCCCCTTGCACGCCCCTCAGTAACTGTCAGATGATGCTTTCGCCACTCTCCAGCCATTGCTCAAAACCAACCCGATCCAAGTGGCACCAGGTATTAAGCTCGATACCAAGAACCTGCTCTTCAATAAGCTGTTGCAGCTGCTGTACCAATGCTTGTCGTAGTCCGGACTCGGTGCGGGATAGCTGACTGATCAATTGGCGAATATCGGAAAATAAAGCAAGCTGTGGATTACGTTTGAGGGCCTTCGGGAGATCAATCAGAAAACGCCACAGATATTCATGAAAGGCCTCCGACAGAATAGACTCATCGGTAGCGCCTAAAGCGTCGATATCAACTCCCGCCGCTTGCAGTGCGTTTAACGCGGCTCGCTGCTGGGATTTACCACAGAGGGCAAACAGAACAGGTACACGTTCCAATGCTTGCGATGGGCTCAGGTGTTCGAGCAGCCGACAAGCTTCCAGAGGGCGTTTTGACTGCACGCCGATATCGCCGTCCTGAGCGCTAGCGCCCAAACGGATATCGATTACGCCTTCTACAGACATATCAGCACCGCCCCGACACTAGGCTGAGGAAGGTTAGCCCATAACGATTGGCTACTGGCGATAGTACAACTAACAAAAACATAGCAGTTCACAATGACGACTACCCCTAGGGAAGCTTACGACTACAACTATTCCGGACTATTAACCTGGTTGGCTAATAAGGAATGTTGCTTAAACACGACCCGCTATAAAAGCACGTCGAGACATATCGCAAGGGGCTGACTGCGGGCAATTCCTTTCTTCAGACTCATCTTCGTCGATTTGAGTCAGCGGAATTGATTTCATTAATCTCAACACATCTTCAGCAGTGCGCTTGGCCTCAGGGTGTGATTTCCAGTCATTAACGGGGGATGCCAGAGAACAACTCAGATAGCTACCAATTCCCTTTTCTTCGCGGGCACTGAATTTGTACTCGCCTTGAGGAAAACTGATCATCAATTCTTTGCCCTTACCCATTTCTAGTTCGGGCCAGGGAGAACCGGCTTTCTGAATCACCAATACATTCATGAACCAGGGCGTCAGTAAAATACCTAACCAATGCCCTTCCCATTCACTGAAGCCGATGGCTTCTATCTGTATGGCAGGATTGACTACCGGAACATCATGCATCTGTTCACGGTAAATAGTGGTGTAGATCTGCTCCAGTACCGCGCTGGGATTTTCTAAAAACCCGGCTGTCTGGATCTGTACGTTATTATTATCGATCACGACATCATACCTCTTGGATAGCTCTAAATGGCTATTTGATATCACTGTAACAACGGGGCATTTGCCCCTGTTAAACGGCTGCTATCCTGTTTGTTCGAGTTCCTCAATAAAAGCCAATGCGTCTAATGCCCGCTGAGGCTCAATCTTCTCCACAGCGAAATCACCCACCTGAATTAACAGATAGTCACCCAATGCCACCTCTTCTGGCATCAGGATCAGACTGACATCCCTTTGTTGGCCGAAACATTCAACTGTTGCGACCTGACCATCCATAGCAATGACTTTTGAGGGAATACCAATACACATTTACACAGCCTCTGGAAGCACTACCGACTTGGCGACCAAGTCGTATCCCAGGCGCTGTAA
The DNA here is from genome assembly GCA_036960175.1 of Motiliproteus sp. GTDB lineage: Bacteria > Pseudomonadota > Gammaproteobacteria > Pseudomonadales > Balneatricaceae > Motiliproteus. Next base: position 26,166 of record JBALWH010000026.1, read on the forward strand.
TTCAGCCACCGTAAAGGTCAGGATAATTTCGAGCTTTTCCTGCATTGCTGCGGTCAGCTCAATCCCGGTATCGAGACTATAGGGAACGGCACCGAACAAGGTCATCGCCTTAGGCATCTGATCGATTACTACCAACACACCCAGTAGATCCGATATACCCAGTTGGTGGGGCGAAATGCGGGTGCGGAACAGGGCAGGCACTTCTTCGCCTCTTAATTCAACCACGGTACCTGGCGCTGCGCCGGTATTGACGGCATCGATGATGATGACCTGATCACGATCAGACATCATTTCCAACAGTTCCATACCCGCAGTGCCGCCATCGACAACGTCCAGATTGGCGGGAATCTCATAACGCTGTTCAAGCGCTTCGACCACCCGCACACCTATGCCTTCATCGCTGAGCAGAATATTTCCCACTCCTAACACTAATACACTCATATACAACTACCTCAGAGCAATGTCGCAGAACCGTTCCTCAGAGCGCTTACTCTGAGGAACTCGCAGACGGTAAACGCTTAAAGCGCCCGGACCTTAACGATTTCGTTCTGCTCGGTATCCATTAGGTGAATGGCACAAGCGATACAAGGGTCAAAGGAATGTACTGTGCGCAGTACTTCCAGTGGACGATCTGGATCGGAAATCGGCGTACCCACCAACGAAGCTTCATAAGGTCCTGGAACATCTTCGGAGTTACGCGGACCGGCGTTCCAAGTGCTAGGTACTACCGCCTGATAGTTCTTGATCTTGCCATTATCAATAACCACCCAGTGAGACAGCACACCACGAGGCGCTTCATGGATGCCAACGCCCTGGATTTCACCCTTCGGGAATACCGGGCGGTTATAAATATCGGTATCCCCTTTACCAATATTGTTCATCAGCATTTCCCACTGAATCTGCAACTCGTCTACCAGTACGGCGGTACGAACAGCCCGCGCCGCATGACGCCCCAAGGTAGAGTGCAGTGCGTCGATTCCCACCGTGCTGCCCACCAAGCTACCCAGAGTATCGGTCAATACACCCAGATACTTCTTAGTGGGCTCATGTCCTGCCGCAGCCATGCAAAGCACGTTTGCCAGCGGACCAACCTGTGCCGGCTTGCCATGGAAAGTTGGAGACTTGATCCAGGAATACTGGCCCTCGTCATTGAAGTCATCATAGCTAGGCTCAGTTTCACCCTGCCAAGGATGCAAAGGCGCATCACCGTGATACCAGGAATGCTTAGCACTCTCAGCAACACCCTTAATAAAGTAAGGATCGTCAAACCCGGTAATCGGTTTAAAGGTGCTCAAATCACCATTGCTGATGTATCCGCCTGGCAGAGAGAACTTGGTACCAGCAGAATCCAGGGGCATTTCCGGAACACAAAGGTAATCAGTGATGCCCTTACCATAGCCGGCCCACTCGAGATAATGAGCACCGACTACCGCAAGATCTAACAGGTAAGCATTCTTAACAAAATCATCCAGCTTATCGATCAGCTCCTTAATATAGACCAGACGCTCCATGTTCAATACTGCCTGGCTGTCGAGGTTGATGGAGTTGGTTACCCCACCCACCGCCAAGTTCTGAATGTGCGGCGTCTTGCCACCGAGAACGGTAACCAAACGGTTAGCGTCACGCTGGATTTCCAGTGCCTGCAGGTAATGCGCTGCAGCGATCAGGTTAACTTCAGGCGGCAGTTTCATGGCACTGTGACCCCAGTAACCATTGGCGAAAATACCTAACTGACCAGAGTTAACAAAACCCTTCAGTCTTTCCTGAACAGCCGTCAGTTCATGGACACCGTTCAATTTCCAGGTAGACAGGCTTTCGGCCAGCTGTGAAGCCTTCTTGGGATCGGCCTTGATGGCTGAGGTAATATCCACCCAATCCAGCGCCGACAAATGATAGAAGTGCACAATATGATCGTGAACCGCATGAGCCGCTACGATCAGATTACGAATAAACTGAGCGTTAGTCGGAATTTCCAATTTCAACGCATTCTCGACGGCACGTACCGAAGCAATCGCATGCACGGTGGTACATACACCACAGATACGCTGAGTAAAAATCCATGCATCAAGAGGATCACGACCTTCCAGAATTTTTTCAATTCCACGCCAAGCTTGACCAGACGCCCAAGCTTTTGACACTTTGCCGTTGTCAACTTCAACATCCACTCGCAGGTGACCTTCAATCCGCGTAACAGGATCTATAACGATTCGTTTAGTCACTGTTTGTTCTCCTAGTCTGAAACCTTTTGCAACGCTATTGCTGTTGCCAGTTATTCTTATCTGCCAGCCCTTAAGGGACCGGAACTATTTTTTACTAGCGATTAGCGACACCGCTATGCATGGGCGCCGCTAGCGTTGCCATGAACTCTTGGTAATACCGGGAAAGTCTTCACGATTATCAGGTAGCCGACTATCTCGATAGCCACCATACCGATGGAAACCAGAATCTCTTTCGCAGAGGGGAAGTAGACATAGCCACCACCCGGTTCCCAACCAATCAGGAAGGCGTTGAAGCGATAAAGTGCACCCGCCAGTATCAGACTGACCGCAGCCACGAGAAGATAAGGCCCTCGGCGTCGCAGTTGTTCCTGAGCCAAAATAACCAGCGGCACCACGAACAGCAGCGTTTCTATCAGGAACATGTTGCCGCGCAGATCACCAGCGAAGGCATGCCCCAAGGCTCCACGCATGATTAGGTCAGCAAATCGAATCACCAGATATAACACCAGCAAACCAACGATTATCTTTGTCAGGCCTGTCAGCAGATGACTTTCGGAAGGCCGTCTTAAGCCCACAGACACCATCGAACCTTCGAAGATAACGATGGAAAAACCGAGGAGTATCGCGGTGATCAACGCCAACACCGGCATCAGGTGTAGTGATTGCCACAAAGGGGTGACCTTATGACCCATCGCGATCAATAGCGAACCCAACGAAGACTGATGCATACTGGGCAACAGCACACCGATAGCGATAAACACAAACAGCACCTTTTCCAGCTTTCGCTTCCAGGCATCGGCATTTATCTTCTCGAGAATGACTGGCAGGAACTCAATCAACAATATGATCGCGTAAGCACTGACACAGAGACCAACTTCCAGCATCACCGAGTTATAGTTCTGCTGACTGGGGTTGAACATCTGGTAGAAGTTCCAATAGCGTCCCATGTCCACCAAGGCACCAATACCTCCGAGGCTGTAGCCAAACAAACTGGCTAGAAGTGCCGGACGTACCAGTGGGTGATACCGGCCTTTATTGGCGATATAAACCGTCAACGCCAGAACATAGCCACCGCAGGCCAGACCCGTGCCAACCACCACGTCATAGACCACCCAGATTCCCCAGGGGAAACCATCGTTGATATTGGTAACCGATCCTAATCCGTAAAAGAACCGTTCTCCCAGAATCCATACTGCGGCTAGGGCGAGCAGACTCAATAACAGAAAAGGAATGGTCAGAATACGGCCACCGGTTGCTTGATGATGACTCATTACTGCTCCTCCTCTGTATCGTTACCTTCTTCATCCGCGGTATTGCGACGAGCAAAATACAACAGCCCTGCGAGCAGACCGGCAGGGGCCAGCATATTGCTATAAATGGAGTGTTGAACCGTTTCGGAAACCGAGGCATAAGACCGCTCAGGAATATCCGGTAGACCCAGCTTGGTATGAGGGATTCCAGACAGCACCATTACCTGCGTCCCCCCCCCTTCATGCTCACCGAAGATATGTTGCTGATATTCTGCAGCAGGCGCCACATGACCGTGAGGAGAGTTAATGGTCTCCAATGGGAAGGTATTGTCTTCACCGGGTTTCATGGCCAAACGGCGCCTGGCTTCAGTCAGCAACTCGTCGCGAGTACCAAAGATATTGGCCCCTGTAGGACACACTTCAACGCAGCCCGGAAGCATTCCCTGATCGATACGCTCGACCCCCTTCTGATTACACAACTGGCATTTCTGGATTTGACCTTGCGCGTCGTCATACTCGTATTTAGGTATGTTGTAAGGACAGGCGGCGACACAGTAACGACAACCAATGCACACCTCTGGGTTGTGACTGACAATGCCGGTTTTAGGATCTTTGGTCATTGCCTGTACCGGACACACCGATACACAACCAGCATCAACACAGTGCATGCAGTTACGCTTGATAAACGCAAAACCGTCGGTCTCACTGTCTTTCGTTTCAGCACTCCCGTGCTTGTAAGCTTTTATGATATTCAAGGTATCTGCCGACAACTCGGTTGCCTGATCCCATTGCAGATTTTCTGCCGTAGTTACCGCCGGCATATCATTCACTTCTTTACACTTCGAAACACAGGCTTTACAGCCGATGCATAGAGTAGAGTCGTAAAGCATGCCGACGGCTTCAGGAGGCGGCTCCAGATTACCCCGGGCTTCCACCGTGCCACTACTAGTGGCGATCAAGGCGCCACTGCTGGCAACCTTTAAAAAGTCTCGTCTGTTCATAAAGCCCCCGCAGTTAGCCGTTATCAGTTTGATCCGCAGAGGAGGCTTCAGCCTCGTCCTTTTCAATCCGACCCAGTTGCTTAACCGCCATCGCTGTAGCGCCAACGACCGCGCCACCAACCACGCCAAGCAAGGCAGCAGCCCCAGCCGAAACGCCGGTGCCAACAGGTTCTGCAATATCTGGATAGGTATTCGGAGGACGCACTGTTAGCACATCGGCTAACTGATGAATGCCTTTGGTAAAGCCAACACCTTTTTCAGTACAGCCAAAACAGGGATGACCAACACCTACAGGCCACGCACCCCCACCGACGTCACCGAATTCAATGGAGGGGCAGTTGGCAAACGTCTCAGGTCCTTTGCAACCAAGCTTGTACAGGCAGTGACCTTGTCGATGGCCTTCATCACCGAATTCCAGCGCGAAACGACCCGCATCGAAATGAGGACGACGCTCACAGTTTTCATGAATCAATCTGCCGTAAGCAAACTTGGGACGACCCTCTTGGTCCAACTCTGGCACAGTGCCGAAAGTAACCAACTGCATGACGGTCGAAAGGAAATTGTATGGATTCGGAGGACAGCCAGGAATATTAATGACTGTTTTACCGGGTAACACCTCGTGAGCACCGACACATCCGGTCGGGTTAATGCCGGCGGCTGGAATTCCACCCCAGGATGCACAGGAGCCAATTGCAATAATTGCAGCAGCGCCTTCGGCTGCCTCAACAACATGCTCATGTATGGTCTTGCCAGCAATCTTGCAGTAAATCCCGCCATCCTTCATGGGGATAGCACCGTCGATAACCAGAACGTATTTGCCCCAGTTTTCTTTCATTGACTGATGCCGAGTATCTTCCGCCAGATGACCGGCAGGGGTACTCAGAGTTTCGTGATAATCCAGTGAAATCAGATCGAGAATCAAGTTTTCTAGAGCAGGGTGAGATGAACGCAGTAAGGATTCAGTACATCCGGTGCACTCTTGGCCAGACAACCAGATTACCGTTGGTCGCTTCGCCGCAGCAACAGCATGTGCCATCTGGATACCGGCGCCACCGGAAAGCCCGAGAGTGGCGGCAACACCAGTACAGAACTTCATGAAACTCCGTCTAGATACACCGAGCCTATCCGCTACTTGCTGTAGCTCATTATTATTCATTTTTGGTTTTCCTATTAGGGGAAACACGTTTCTCTTCCCAGGGATAACTATGCTTCCAACTATTCCCCATCATACTTATCTGTTTAAGCCGACCTGCCTGCCTCCGATATGCAAACAGCGAGACAAGTCCACGGCTCGACTTGATAATTAGTCAATTTATGTGCCAGCTGACAATTATCAATTAGACAAATAATTTGCCCTATAAAACAGATAGTTGCTGGCATATGCAGAAATTAACGCGCACCCCTAAAAAAACCTTCTTTCCACCTACACCAAAAACCGGATACATTCCTTCCAAACAAGTAAGACCGACATAAAAGACAAAACTTGAAACAAAAAAAAGCGCACCAGTGTTACCTGGTGCGCAAATAAAGACCTCATAGCAGGGTGAGGCATGAGGTTGTCAGTCGTGAAAAACGCCTACCGACCCAGCAAGATCGAGAAGCACGCCTTTTACAATCAAAACTCATGCCATAACAATATTATTATTATATTACAATACGTTAAGAATAAACGTTAATAACGAAGACGATTGAAGCTGTATATCATCAAGACAATATGACCCACGGCATGACAACTTGGTAACCACCCACCAAAAAAACAACGAATATGGCAGTAGTGTCTAAAAGGCAGAAAACGATTAGATTTCTGATGATGAAAGATGGGTTATGGAGCTAAGGGGGAAGAAAAAGGAATTAGCAAGAAAGACATAAAAAAAACAGGCCGTATTATGCCTGTTTTTTAATGTCACTGACGCTGGACGTTTTCGCGTCAGGTGGTGTTTCCTGCAGCCAGGTCAGCACCTCCTCTGAGGTTCTAAACTGCGGACTACCGGTCCAGACAGTGGACATCAGGTTAGCCAGTTCCAACAATAGCTGCTTATAATGATTGGTAAACAAACGGCTACCAAGACGCGCAGTAAACCAGCGCAAAAGCACCTTACGCTGCTTTTCTTGATTATGATTAACATGCCCCTTAAGAGATTCCAGCGTGCGCTCCAGGCGCTCCCTGTCACCTTCTGAAAGGTCCGTCGCCATGGTTATTAGCTGAAGCTCTAACCATATATCCGACAGTGGCTTTAACTCATCACTCATTACAGCAGTCGTCCTGTTTAAGGTTAAATACACTCCTGCAGACTACAACACTAAGTCTAGCTTATAGCATCTTTAACACTAACAATTAAACGCGTTTATTTCCACGCGTATTTTGCCTCAAAAACGGATCCAAGATCATTCTATTTGTGATAATGCCCTTTTTTTTCGATTATGCTCAAAAAAAAGCAATTTGAACAGTTGTTTAAATATTTATTTATCATAGAATTGTAGTCTAAATCTAGATATGGATCGGCTGTCGCATCGAAGCTTTCAAAAATTGATTTTATCTGCCTTGTGCGGCCCACAAACACCGGCGCACTCAATCAATTCGAAATGAGTCTTTGCAGCTCCAGCCAACCCTAGAAGACCGTTTAAGTAAGGATGCTTTTTACCGGACTGGTTTACCCCCATGCATTGGATAGACAAGGCACCACCACAGAACCTCTTCACTACCGGAATAGACGAATTACCGTCCATACCGCAGGTCCTGCTGGAAGTGATGGATGCATGTCAGAAACCAAGCGTTAACTTTTCTGAACTTTCCAAGCTCATCAGTAAAGATCCGGTACTTATGCTTAAGGCGATTTCTATCGCCAGTTGCACTCACTCTCTAACCAATCCCCAGCTGGAAAACTTCGGTCAGGTTCTTAGCGTTCTGGGCATCGGTACCATCCGTACCATCGCTGTTACAGCTACCATAAATTTTTATTTCAGCCGTCCGGACGAACAAAGCAAACGCGCACATAAGAAATTCTGGAATGACTCATTGCGTTGCGCCCTAATCTGCCGAGGCTTGGCTGAAGCAATCGATTACCCCTACCCTCTAGAAGCCTATAATGCGGGATTGCTGCATAACATTGGCGAATTATCACTACTGACCGACAACCCTAAAGACTATGCCGAAACCTATTTGTCCGTTAATTCAGACAGGGAACTCAACCTTTTTGAAGAAGAATGGTTTGGTGCCAATAGCAGCGCCATGGGCGCAGAAGCGCTCCAAGATCTTATTGATGATTCTTTTATAGCTGATGCCTTACTTTACCAACAACAGACAGCTGAGGCTGTTTCCGACACCCCGTTGCTGGTTAAGCTGTTAAATCTCGCCGTTAAAACGGCGACCGCCAATATTAGTCAGGGCAGCCAAGCCGACCCGATCAAACCGCTGCTGGGCATCAACAACAAACAACTCGCGCAAATAAAGGAACTAGCACACCAACAGCTGACTTGCTTCAATCAGACTCTGGGAATTCATCGTGACAATGACTTGACCCCAAAGATCGGCGACATGGCGGTTAGAAATAAACTAGGAGCCCATATAAAGGGCTTCGCCACCATGTATGGTCTCAGCCAACGTCAATCTGTAGATAACTTGCAGGAGAACGCGTGGTATGGAGTGTTGAGAAACCTCAACATCCTGTTCGGCTTCACCCGTTCTATCGCTTTCGAATATCGGCAAGAATCAAACTTACTGACAGGTATCGCTGGAAACTGCAGCGATAGAGTCAAACTCAAACAACTGAGCCTTCAGGTTAGCAATGGCCGTTCTCTGGTGGCGGAGAGCCTACTAAAAGAAACGCCTCACTTTTCTGAAACCCTGGAAGGCAAATGCGCCCATACATTGACCGACCAGCAATTACTGCGATTCCTCGGGACTGAGTCGTTCGCCTGTATACCACTCGTTGAAAATGGCTACCGATTTGGTGTAATTGTGGTAGGAGCCAAAAGACAGCAACTTATTTCTTTGTCCCAACAACAACTGCTGATTGATCAATTTTCAAAGGCCGCCAGTAGCAATATTGCCGAACAGCAAGAGAGCGCCCTGATCTTCCAACAATCACTGGATACTCAACGTGCGCAACAAATCAGCAGCATTCGTAAATTGGCACACGAAGCGGCAAACCCCCTGGGAGTCATCAAAAATTATATTCAGGTGCTAACCAGAACTCTTACAGACGACGTCAAAGTTACTGATCAATTACAACTGATCAACGATGAAATTGATCGCGTTGCCTCCCTCATCGGCAAAATGAAAGAAGTGGATGAAGGGGTGAAATTTGACGATGGATTGATTAATATCAACCAATTGATTGAAGATCAGGTCAGCATATTCCGAAACTCGGTATTCACAACCAATGCTATCAGTTGCGAACTTGACCTAGATAATCAGATACCAATGCTGAAGACACATGCGCCAAGTCTGAAGCAAGTATTGACCAACCTGCTGAAGAATTCAGTCGAAGCGATGCCCAATGGCGGGCGCGTAACTTTAACCAGCAGAGGCAATGTTAATTTCAACGGAAAGATTCATGTTGTTTTAACAATCGCCGACACTGGCACGGGGATCACAGAACAGATAATTGGCAAGGCATTCAGCCCCTTGAACAGTAACAAGGGAAAAGACCACTCAGGCTTAGGTCTTTCCATTGTCAGTAATTTAGTGGCCAAACTGGAAGGCCACATCAGTTGTAGAAATGGAAACGACAGCGGGGCCGAGTTTACAATACTTTTGCCTTGTTAAAAAATTTGCGTATAAACAGTGATCGCTATGGATAGATCAAAGTCTTGGCTGGGTGCCGATTATAGTGCCTATGTGGAGAGCTCGACAGGGCAACAAGACTCAGGGTGCGTTATGGAAACCATCCTGGTGGTCGACGACGACGCCAGAATGCTGCAAAGCGTCAAAGACTTACTGGACTCTTACGGTTACACCTGCCAAATAGCTGACTGCGGCGAACGCGCCCTCGAGATCCTTTCTCACGAGACCATCGATCTGTTAATCCTTGACTTGAATATGCCCGAAGTTGATGGCTACCAAGTTCTGAAAACAATCCGTAACCATAAACCCTGTCCTGACATTATCGTGGTCAGTGGCGAAGCATCCTTTGATGGCGCAACCCAGGTGCTGCGTCAGGGAGTCCACGATTACCTTCGCAAACCCTACCTACCCGAAGATCTGATTCGCGCGATTGAGCGAATTACGAACAAGCGGCGCATGGAGCACAAAGTTCGTAACATGCAGCAGCAGTTGACGAGTTCTGAGCAGCAGCACCGATTCATCGTCAATAATTCACCCGACATCATTTATATGCTTGATGATAAGGGTTGCTTCAGCTTCATTAATGAACGTATTCATACTCTGCTTGGTTATGAACCTGAAGAACTGATTGGCTGTAGTTTTTCACAAATGATTCACGCAGATGATCAGGTAAAGGCCGAATTCGCCTTCAAAGAACGACGCACCGGTGCACGCGCCAGCCACTGTATTGAATTTCGGCTGTTGCATAAAAATAACGATCAAGACTGCCGTTACTTCGAATCTCAGTCGATCACTATCGAACTGAGTTCCATGGGAGTCTATGGCGAAAACGAAAACCAACCCCAGAAGGACTTTATCGGAACCTATGGAGTGGTCAGGGATGTAAGTGAACGCAAACGCGCTGAAGAATTGGTCAATTTCCAGCTGTATCACGATCTGTTAACCAAACTGCCCAATCGAGCACTGTTCCGAGATCGTCTTAAGCAAGCCATCGCCTACTCCAAACGCCACAGCAGTCAACTTGCGGTGATGTACCTGGATATGGATCGCTTTAAAATCATTAATGACTCTCTCGGTCATTTGGCTGGCGACCTGTTGCTGCAGTCAGTCGCAGTAAAGCTGCGCAGCTGCCTGCGCGATAGCGACACCCTCGCCCGTGTCGGTGGTGACGAATTCAATCTGCTACTGCCGAACGTCAACAGCGACAAAGATGCCACTATTATCGCCACCAAGATTCTACGCGAAATAGAAAAACCGATGGTATTGGAAGGTGTTGAAGTCTTTATCAGTTTCAGCATAGGCATCGCAATCTATCCCAAAGATGGAGAGACGATTGATTCACTAATCAAGCATGCCGATACCGCGATGTATCATGTTAAAGATAATGGTAAGAAGAATTTCGAGTTCTACCATGCATCCATGAAAACCAAACACACTCGTCACCTATCCCTTGAAAACGGCCTCAGAAAAGCATTGGAACAGGATGAGCTACGCATTGATTATCAACCCCAGGTTAATATCGAATCAGGCAACATAACCGGTGTGGAAGCGCTGATTCGTTGGCAGCACCCAGAAGACGGGTTAATTATGCCATCTGAATTCATCCCCCTCACTGAAGAAACTGGGCTGATCACAGATATGGGCCGCTGGCTTTTAGATAGCGCTTGCGAAACCATTAGCCACTGGGTTGAGCAAGGCCTGCCAGATATCACTCTGGCAGTAAATGTCTCCGCCCGAGAGCTGATGCAGTCTGATTTTTCTGATCACATTATCAGCACCCTCAAAAAGCATAACCTCCCCGGCAAAGCACTAGAGCTGGAGATTACCGAGAATGTGTTGATGCGAGATATGGATCAAACAGTCAAGAAACTCAAAAAGCTGGCCCAGCATGGAATCAGCATAGCCGTCGACGATTTTGGCACTGGATACTCATCTTTAAGCTATCTGCAAACACTGCCACTGAATACACTTAAGATAGACCGTTCGTTTATTGGCGATATAGAACACAGTAAAGACAGCCATACCATCATTTACGCAATCGTCGCCATGGCCAAAGGCTTGGGACTAAACCTAATAGCTGAAGGGGTGGAGTCTGATGAGCAGTTGAAATTTTTGAAACGTATCGGCTGCCCTACCGTTCAGGGCTATCTTACTGGGCACCCTCGCCCAGCAGATGAAGTCTGGGATAGCTTTTCTAAAGCGGTGATATAACCTTACCACGCTGCTATTAACGAGCCCCACTTACCTCTCTAGCAAGCATTGTATATTCAGGACAATTGCACCAGATTATGCTCGATAGCGTATTTGGCTAGTCCTGCAGCGGTTTGAATATCCAGTTTGTTCTTAATGTTCTGGCGATGAGTTTCAACCGTACGAACACTAATCTTAAGCTCATTGGCGATGCCCTTATTGCTGTTACCCTGTGCCAGCAGACGCAGCACTGTTTCTTCTCTGTTAGTCAGATTCTGAGTCTGCTGTTTTGCACCTTCAAAGCTGTTGAACAGTGTTTGCGACGCGCCTTGACTGAAATAGGTATTACCCTGAAAAACCGTCTCTATAGCCTTAATAAGCTCATCGGAGGAAACATCCTTAAGAATGTAGCCACTGGCACCGGACTGCATCAGTTGCAAAATATATTCTTTATTGTCATGCATACTCAGAATCAGCACTTTCACTGCTGGAAAATCTTGCTGAAATTTAAGAGTCGCCTCCAAACCATTCATTACTGGCATACTGACATCCATCAGTACCACGGCAGGATTTAGTTCCCGCGCCCTGTCCAAAGCTTCCAAGCCGTTATTGGCCTCGCCGACAACATCAATGCCATCAACATTTTCCAGCCTTGCTCTAATACCATCCAGCACCAACGGGTGGTCATCGACCAACAGCACGCGAATTGTTTGTTGTTCTGTCATAGCTCATTTAACCGTCATTATTTTTAGAAGGGCCAAATGCCAACTGAAAGGTTATCGGCAACTACTTTTCCAACTCCAACTCCAACTCCAACTCCAACTCCGCAGCGATTCTTGTGCCATTACCGAGTTCAGAATCCAATTTAAAAGACCCTCCTAGTAATTCTACACGCTCACGCATGGTACGCAGACCAATGCCCTGTATGCAGTTGCCCTGCGCCGAACGAAAGCCGCTGCCGTTATCACTAATTTCAAGCCTAACGGTTTTATTCAAACAATAAATATTAAGGTTAATCACACTGGCATCAGCATGTTTTTCTATATTGGTCAGGGACTCCTGAACGACTCGGTAAAGGGTAATTTCTATCTGCTCAGGTAGACGCTGGGGATCCAGCTGTATTTGTTGTTGGATCCGAATACCGGTGCGTTCTGAGAACTCATCCAACAAACTGTTCAGTGCCGGCTTCAAGCCAAGATCGTCCAACACGCTAGGGCGAAGATCATGAGAGATACGGCGGACTTCCTGAATGGCATCGTTAAGCACCGAACGTCCTCTTTCCAGATGATCCAGTGCCTCTGCATCCTCTTTATTTAAGCGCTCCATGGCTAGCTCTATTCTAAATTTAACCGACACCATCAGCTGATTGATTCCGTCGTGAAGTTCCCGTGAAAAACGTCTGCGCTCCGACACCTGAAACTGCATATAGCGGTGGGCTAGGTCACGTAGTCTGGCATCTGCCATGCGGTGTTCATGCAGATTAAAGGCGATTCCAACCAGGGTCACTAAGACCACCACCACCGAGGTAATGACCAGAACTGTAAAAAAGGTGTTGCGGATATTGCTATCCACTTCTGCCCGGATTTTAGTGACTTCACGGGCGATGTCGTCGACATAAAGCCCGGTGCCCAACATCCAGTTCCAATTGGGTAACTGCACCACATAACTAAGCTTATCTTCCACGGAATCTAATGAGGGTTTGCGCCACCGGTAACGGTGGAATCCTCCACCTTCACGGGCTCTGGCCAGCAAGCTACGAAGGATAAAATCGCCGTTACTGTCCTGAAATTCACTAAGGTTTCTGCCCACCAGTTCTGGTTGCTGCGGATGCACCAGGTTCACGCCCTCATCGTCATAGACGAAAAAATAGCCATCATCTCCGTAGGTCAGGTTGTGCAATATCGACTTCACTTCACGCTGGGCAGTGATCTTATCTAAATCAGGATTGTTATAGACATGGGAAATTGAAGTAAGGGCCAGGCTCACATAATGTTTCAACTCCGTTTCTTTGGACGCTAGCAGATTGCTTTCGAAAATTTTGATTTCCTGCTCACCCAACTGCCGGGCTTGGCGAAGTTCGATCAGCATGATAGAGGCCGCCACCAACACCAGAGGCAGCAGCGCCAACATCAGTACTTTTGTTTTCAGCGATATATTCATCTTTAAAGCGATAACCCTGACCAAAACCAAACCCCAGCGACCTGCTGCAGCAGATTGATTAACGTACTGAAACAGCATTCCTCCATAAGTGCCTGAATATACCCAGCATGTCTAGTGTTAAGCGGCCGCTTCTACGTACTATTGCGGATAAAAATACGTATTTTACGGGAGTCCCGGTCATCATAACTCTATCTCTAGCTATAACGGCTATAACGGCTATAACGGCTGGTTCGCCTATTCTGGATTGTTAACCAAACCGATCACCTGCCCGAGCGCCATGCGCTGGTATTGCTCCAACAAACCTTCCTCCTTCATCGCCATTAGGGTTTGTTGCAAGCGAGGAACCAAGTGCCGATGACGCTGATGTAGATAGGCATGAGAGGATACGGATTCCATATTACCTGCGTTATAGACCTGAACATCCTGATAGCGCCGTTGTTGCAATATATGCAGCACCGCTTGTTTATTGACGATAAACAAATCACTGCGATCATGTAAAAGCCGACTCATTGCACTGCTGACATGGGGCACATTAGTGAGGCGATCGGGGTCAATGATCCCCAGCAGACGGGTGTGGGATTTTTCATCTCCGCTCAGAAAATCGATACGGTAGCCAGGGCCATTCAGGCTTTGCCAACCTTCAATTTTCAGGCCCGAATCGATACTGATCCCACAGAGCATATCCACCGCATGGGCGGGCTCAATTCGCACCAGATTGGGATGATAAAAACCGTAGTCATAGGGACGACTGAGTTCACCATCAACGCCCCCGCTATCCACAGAGACACTGAGACGATTATAAGGAAGGTATTGATATTTCATATGGATGCCAATACGACTGAAGGCCTCACGGTAGACCATCTGCAGCCATCGTCCTTGATAACTGTGTGCCGGTTCGCCATAACCCATTACGACCTCTTGTTTTGGCTCTTGCTCAGCAGAAACCGCAGCAGGCAAAGACAATGCACATAATGCAGTAATTAGCAGTAAACGCAGAAAAGACGTATTTCGATAATCATTCATTGAGCTACCCTCTGTGCCGAGGATAGCAACCGCAATAAACCTAGATGTCCCTATCTCGCCAGTCTAAGCAAGATGCTACCTCAACAGAAACCTCGTATAGGGTTAATTGAATCCATACCAAGCTGGCAACGCCAGAATGGAGAGCAACACCAGAGCCTGGATTAGAATATAGGGCATCACACCTTTATAAATATCCACCGTTCGTATCTCTGGAGGCGAAACCCCTTTAAGGTAAAACAAGCTAAATCCAAAGGGAGGAGTCAGGAAAGAAGTCTGCAAATTCATCGCAATCAAGATGGCAAACCAGGCCATACTGATACCCATGGCTTCAGCCACCGGAGCCAGAATAGGTACGATGATAAAGGAGATCTCGACGAAATCGATAAAGAATCCCAGCACCATGATGACCAACATCGATAGGATCAGGAAGCCCCACTTATCGCCAGGAAGGTCCAGTAACAATTCTTCAATAAGGGTGTCACCACCAGTATAGGTAAAGGCCATGGAGAAGGCTGTAGCCCCCAACAAAATGGCAAACACCATCGCCGTCACTTTCACCGTTTCTTCAGCGCTCTTGAGCACCATTTTCCAGGAGAACTGACCGTAAATGACGGCCAGTGCCAAGGCACCAACGCCACCTAGCGCAGAGGATTCCGTTGGTGTGGCGATACCCGCGAAGATCGATCCGAGCACCACAATCATCAGCGCCAAGGGTGGGATAATCGCCTTAAGAGCAGTGAAAACTTGCTTACCCTTGCTGCCATCTGCGGGGTCGAAAGGCAGTGCCGGCGCTAAGGATGGACGCGCCCAGGTGTAAACCAGGATGAATATGATATAGGCGCCTATCAGCACTACACCTGGGCCCACGGCGGCTTTGAAAAGATCCCCCACCGGTATACCCAGCACATCACCCAGAATAATCAAAATAATGGACGGAGGAACAATCTGCCCCAGGGTTCCGGCAGCACAGATAGTGCCGCAGGCGAGGGATTTGTCGTAACGGTATTTCAGCATTACCGGCAACGATATCAACCCCATGGCTACCACGCTGGCACCCACCACACCGGTCGATGCGGCTAACAAGGAACCCACCAAAATAGTTGAAATTGCCAAACCGCCACGCACACCGCCAAACAGCTTGGCCATGGACTCCAGCAGCTGTTCTGCCAACTTGGTACGCTGCAGCACGATACCCATAAAGATAAACAACGGCACGGCCATCAACACCGTGTTTTCCATGATGCTTTGAATACGATATGGCATAAAGGCGAAGAGATCAGGACCTTCTGCCAACACACCAAAAATTAGTGCCACTCCACCAAAGGTAAAGGCCACCGGGAAACCAAACAACAGCATCCCCAGAGCCACTACAAACATGACTAGACCGATCATAACGTCACCTACAGTTCAGAGTGATACTCGGGTTGTTCGTGAACACCCAAAAGAGAATTAATCGAGGTCAACAGCAGCCCTAGGCCACTCATCAACATCAGTGTGAAAGACACGGGAATCATGCCCTTGATAATCCAGCGATACGAAAGACCACCAGGGTCACCACTGATTTCACCCAATTCATAGGCTTCTCTGGCGAAATCCCAGCCATACCAGACCACCAGCCCACAAAAAGGAAACAGCAACAACATCGTACCCAGCAAATCGATGATTGCTTTGGATTTTGACGTAAGACGTTCATAGATCACATCGACCCGAACATGGCCACCGCTTCGCAGCGCAAAAGGAACACCAATCAGAAAGATAGTGGCGTGCAGGTGCCACTCCAGCTCCTGCAGTCCGATGGAAACATCGTTCAGCAAGTAGCGGGCAATGACGTCATAAAAGACGTTAAACAGCATGACAATGAATAAAAATGCGGCCAGTTTACCCAGCCATTCGGAGCAACGGTTAATACCGTTTTCCAGAGAAACAAGCATAGACATAAAACAACCTCCCGGAAGGATGCACCCGGCGAGCCAATTAGAAGCCTGGCCGGGTGCGACAACATTAGTTAGCGGAGAGGCTATCCAGATAGGCCTTATCGGAGATTTCAGTCCATACCCGAGCTTTCTTCATATAGTCAGACTGAGACTTGATGATTTCCTTAGCGAGGGGATCTTCAGCCGCTTTTTCGATCAACAAATCATCATTGGCTTTATGCAGGGCATCCATCACTTCTTTCGGGAAGGTCTTAACTTTGATATCAGGGAATTCACTCTTCATCGTCGCCCAGTTTTCAGCACTGGCATGAGTCGATTGAATATACATATCGTAGGCGGCAGTACGCATTGAAATACGCAGAATTTCTTGCAGATCGGCGGGTAACTTATCCCAGGTCTTCTGGTTTACCAAGAACTGCAATTCCGTTGAAGGCTCATGCCAACCGGTATAGTAGAAAGGCGCGATTTTGTGGAAACCCATTCGTAGATCCAACGAAGGACCCACCCACTCAAGAGCGTCGATAGTGCGGCGTTCCAAGGCGGTATAGAGTTCTCCCGGTGGGATGTTTGTTGGCTTAACGCCCAGCTTCGCCATGACTTCACCGGCAAATCCAGGGATACGCATTTTCAGGCCTTTAAGGTGCTCCAGAGACTTAACTTCGTACTGGAACCAACCACCCATCTGATTACCGGTATTACCACCAGGGAAAGACAGCAGATTAAACTTAGAGTAAACCTTCTGCATTAGCTCCATACCACCACCGTGGTAGAACCAGGCGTATTGCTCGGGAGCGATCATACCGAAGGGCATCGTGGTAAAGAACAGGGTGTTTGGTACTTTACCCTTCCAATAATAGGAAGCGGAATGGCCAATATCATATTGACCGGCACGCACCATATCGAAGATACCAAAGGGAGACTTATGCTTGTTGGAAGAATCAATGCTGATCTTCAGACGACCGTTGGACATAGTGTCCGCCATCTTCGCCATATTCTTGGTCGCATCACCAAAAATCGGGAAGTTGGCACCCCAGGTTTCAGCCAGTTTCAGCTTGTAGACTTTTTCTTCAGCCATGGCTGGAGAAGCTAGCACCGCCATACAGGCCGCCGCAGCAATCAGCTTACTAGGCTTAAGCGCCGATAAAGAAAACTTCATCATACTTTCCTCTGCTTGTGATTATTGTTATTCGGTCAATCCGAAAATAATGTTGCAGGGGAAATGATCGCAATTAGCGGCCTATCTTAAAATTCGTAAAACTGCGCAATCGACTGAGGACTTATACGCAGCCGCCCTAAGCACTAGGTCGTACGCAGTTTACGTAGGCCAACTCGGTAAAAATACGTATCGCACGGTAGTGCACATAAAACAGGGCAATCGCAGATTCACTGGCTAAACTTAGTATTTACGCCAAATTGAACAAGGAACGAATCATGGATTATCAGTATTACCTTGCCAATGCGTTTACAGCCCGACCCTACAGTGGTGCCCAGATCGCAGTCTTTTCCGATGCCCTAGGATTGGCAACGGATGAGATGCAAACATTGGCCACCGAGCTGAACCTCAGTGAATCGGTTTTCGTGCATTGTGTAGAGGGCGAAAATACCCATTTCCAACTGCGCATTTTCTCACCCACCCGAGAGGTCCATGCCGGAGCTCATACGCTGGTGGCTGCTTCCTACGTATTGGCCGTCAGAGGAAAAATCCCGCTAAAAGGGGAACAGGCTACCGCACTGCTGAAAAACCAGGACGAAACCATAGAAATCGATATATCCCACCGGCATGGCGTGCCAACACTGATGCAATACAGCCAGCAGATTACGCCCACCATTGATCGCTTTGTACCCTTACCCCAAGACCTAGCTGCGATGCTGTCCTTGTCCCAGGAGGATCTACAGGTCAGCGCCTATCAGCCGTTACTGGTTGCCCAACAATCGCCCTACCTGATAGTGCCGGTGAACAATCTACAGGCCTTAAATAAGGCCCGCTTTGGTTACCGCGCCTGGTCCAGCTCCACCGCGCCCTCTACCATAGTTCAGGAAATCCTGCTGGTCAGTGACCAGACCGAAACCCCCGCCGCGAATTTCCATGCGCGCCTGCTCGGGCCGCAGATAGCTCCTGATGTAGACCCTCCCGTAGGCCCTGCTCTACCCGCCTTCGCTGGCTATCTCTGTGCCCATGAACACATCCGGCATGGCACCCATATTCTGACGGTAGAACGCGGCAGCGACAGCACCCGCAAGAGCCTGTTGCATATGGAGATCGATAAGAAAAAGCACGCGGCTATTACTCTACGGGTTGGCGGCGAAGCAGTGATGGTTGGAGAAGGCAGGCTCTACAAACATGCTGAGGCCTAAGGGGGGTTGGATTAGTCCATAAGCGCACCATAGGTTCCCCAATGCCAATCACCGGCATTGGGGGATTACAATGGTATTGAAAATACGCCACTACAATAGGGAACAAAACAGGGAGCAAAATAGGCTTAAAGAATCCTTGGCCATTAGCATTAAAAGATGGTCCTAAGTATAACGAACGTGGCTACCTTCCCGAGCAAAAGCAATCACATTCACACCCGCCTCCTTAGCTAGTTTGATCGCTAAGGCGGTCGGCGCTGACACCGCCACCAGATTGGCGATACCCACGGCGGCTACCTTGTGTACCATCTCGTAGCTGGCTCGGCTGGAAATCAGCACAAAGCCTTCAGACAAATCAACCTCAGCGCAAAGCAATGCCCCTATTAGTTTATCCAGGGCATTATGACGCCCGACATCTTCTCTTATACACAGAATCTCGCCCTCCAAGTTGCACCAGGCAGCACCGTGTACCGCACCCGTTAGCTGTTGCAGCGGCTGGTGTCTATCCAGCTGTGCCACCGCCTGTTGCACGGCGACATCACTGGGGGATTCAGTGCTAATCACAGGGTTTACAGGTCTGATCGCCTGCTGCAGTGAATCAGTACCACAGAGACCACAGCCGGTGCGTCCAGTCAGGTTACGTTTGCGTTGCTTTAGCCCCCGCTCGCGCCGGGCAGCAATGCTCAGGTTAATTTCGATACCCTCTGCACTGCTATTGAAATCTAATTGATGGAGCTCTTGCGGAGATTCGATAATGCCTTCAGTTATGCTGAATCCCAGGGCAAAGTCATCCAGATCCTGAGGAGAAAGCATCATCACTAGGTGGCAAATACCGTTATAGCAAAGGGCTACCGGGGTCTCTACTGCCAACTGATCGGCAGTGACTTCAATCCCATCCGCTCGCCAACGAGTCACCGACACAGGTTGCTTAGTAGCCACAGACGGTCCGCCACTGCTTTTGTCCACAGCCACCATTAATTACTGCTCTGTGTAGTTTTAGATTTAATTTTGGACTTAGATTTAGAGCTGGGCCGCTTGCCCTGCAATTCCCGCTGCTGGCCTCTAAATTGTCGAAATGATTGTTGCCACACCGAAGGCTCCATGGCTTTTTCAACCTGTACCGCCGTCACCTTATATTCCGGGCAATTGGTGGCCCAGTCGGAGTTATCTGTGGTTACCACGTTGGCCCCACTCTCAGGATGATGGAAGGTGGTGTACACCACTCCCGGCTGCATGCGTTCGCTAATACGAGCGCGCATCACCGTCTGCCCGGCACGACTGGAAATACCTAGCCAATCACCATCTTGGATGCCCCTGTCTTCGGCATCATGGGGATGAATATCTAACCGATCTTCGTTATGCCACTGCTGGTTGTCAGTACGTCGGGTCTGAGCACCAACATTGTATTGGGACAGCACTCGACCGGTGGTGAGTATTAACGGAAAACGTCGGTTAACGCGCTCAGTGGTCGGTACAAACTCGGTAGTAACAAAACGACCTTTACCGATCGGAAAACTGGTCTCGTGCATGATCGGCATCC
The DNA here is from genome assembly GCA_036960175.1 of Motiliproteus sp. Classification (GTDB taxonomy): domain Bacteria; phylum Pseudomonadota; class Gammaproteobacteria; order Pseudomonadales; family Balneatricaceae; genus Motiliproteus. The sequence goes on from JBALWH010000026.1 coordinate 46,621, forward strand.
CCTCTGGATACTCATCATTACAAGGCCATTGAATACTGCCCAGGCGTTCCAGCTTTTCATAGCTGACCCCGGTAAAGGTCGGCGTCAGGGTTGCGATCTCATCCATTATTTCAGTGGGATGACTGTAGTTCATGGGGTAACCCAGGGCATTGGAAAGGTCCATGGTAACCTCCCAGTCAGCCTTCCCGGCCAAGGGTGCCATCACTTTGCGCACCCGATTGATACGGCGCTCGGCGTTGGTAAAAGTACCGTCTTTCTCCAGAAAGGTAGAACCCGGCAGCAACACATGGGCAAACTTCGCCGTCTCGTTAAGGAAGATATCCTGCACCACCAGCAACTCCAGCGATCGTAAGGCGGCCTCCACATGCTGGGTATTGGGATCAGATTGAGCCACATCTTCGCCCTGCACATACATGCCTTTGTAATCACCATTAATCGCCGCGTTAAACATATTGGGAATGCGTAGCCCCGGCTCAGGGTCTAGGGTCACACCCCAAGCCTCTTCAAAACGGGCACGGACACTGTCGTCAGCTACCGACTGATAACCGGGGAACTCGTGGGGAAAGGAGCCCATATCGCAGGATCCTTGGACATTGTTCTGCCCCCGCAGCGGATTGACCCCGCCACCGGAACGACCGATATTGCCGGTGGCCATCGCCAGGTTAGCAATACCCATCACCATGGTGGAGCCCTGACTGTGCTCAGTCACTCCCAAGCCATAGAAGATGCCGGCGTTATCGGCCAGGGCATAAGTTCGAGCAGCCTGGCGAATCGCTTCCGCGCTGAGGCCGGTAATGTTGGCCACATGCTCCGGGCTGTTTTCCGGCAAGCAGATAAACTCACGCCACTGATCAAAGGTCTCATCGGCACAGCGGCGTTTGATAAAATCACAATCTTCCAGGCCTTCTGTTATCACTACATGGGCCAGGCCATTAATCAACGCCACATTCGTACCGGGCAGCAACGGCAGATGCTGGGCATGTTTTAAATGAGGCGTACCCAACAGGTCGATCCAACGGGGATCTGCGACGATCAGTTTTGCACCCTGGCGTAATCTTTTACGCATCTGGGAAGCAAACACCGGATGGGCATCGGTGGGGTTGGCGCCGATGACCAGCATGACATCGCAATCCTGCACTGATTCGAAGGTCTGGGTGCCGGCAGATTCGCCCAACGTCTGTCGCAGGCCGTAGCCGGTGGGGCTATGGCAGACCCGAGCGCAGGTATCAGTATTGTTATTGCCAAAAGCCGTGCGAATCAGCTTCTGCATCAGATAAGTTTCTTCGTTAGTACAACGCGAGGAGGTGATACCACCAATACTGGTGCGACCATGTTTGGCCTGAATCGCTTTAAAGCGTTTGGCGGTATGGTCGATCGCCTGCTGCCAGCTAACCTCCTGCCAAGGCTGATCGATGCTGTCGCGAATCATGGGAGTAGTAATACGGTCTTTGTGGGTCGCATAACCAAAGGCGAAACGGCCTTTAACACAGGCATGACCGCAGTTAGCCCCACCGCCTTTGTAAGGCACCATTCGTACCAGCTGATCACCCTTCATTTCTGCCTTGAAGGAACAACCAACACCACAATAGGCACAGGTGGTAACGATACTGTGTTCGGGCTGTCCCTGTTCAATCAGACTCTTTTCTGACAGGGTGGCGGTGGGACAGCTCTGCACACAGGCACCACAAGAAACGCAGTCGGAGGCCATGAAATTGTCCGCCCCGGTGCTGACTCTGGAGTCAAAGCCGCGCCCCTCGATGGTCAGAGCAAAACTGCCCTGCACTTCTTCACAGGCACGCACACAGCGGGAACAGACAATACATTTACTGGGGTCAAAGCTGAAATAGGGGTTGGAATGATCGGCCTTGTCCTGCAGATGGTTTTCACCACTAAAACCGTAACGTACCTCTCTGAGACCCACGGCACCGGCCATATCCTGCAATTCACAGTCACCATTTGCAGGACAGGTCAGACAGTCCAGCGGATGATCGGAGATATACAACTCCATGATATTACGGCGCAGCCGCCCCAGCTTTTCAGTCTGGGTACTTACCTTCATGTCAGGCTCTACCGGCGTGGTGCAAGACGCAGGATATCCCCGCCGCCCTTCGACCTGCACGGCGCAGAGGCGACAAGAGCCAAACGCTTCAAGATTATCGCTGGCACAAAGTTTGGGAATATTGATACCCGCCAGAGTCGCGGCCCGCAGCACCGAGGTCCCTTCCGGGACTTGCACATGAATGCCATCGATCTGTAGGTTGATCTGCGTTTCAGACTTAACCGCCGGAGTGCCTAGATCCTTATTGGGATCAAAAAAATCAAGCATGGTCATTGCCTCCACTAGACGCTTTCTCGGCTGTGCTTACCGTCTCAGCTAGCGCGGAAAAATGCTCTGGGAACAGATTTACAGCGCTGCGTACAGGGTTCGGTGTCATCCCCCCCATGGCGCAGAGAGAGCCATCTTCCATGGTGTCACACAGATCCTCCAGTAGCTCCAAGTCAGCTTCCGGGTTGTGCCCTTGGATCAGGCGATCAATCACCTCGACACCTCGGGTAGACCCAATTCGACAGGGTGTGCATTTACCGCAAGACTCTGCCACGCAAAACTCCATAGCAAAACGCGCCTGCTGCGCCATATCGACGCTATCGTCAAACACCACGATACCGCCATGGCCAAGCACCGCACCTATCTCAGCAAATGCTTCGTAATCCAGCGGTGTATGCCACTGACTCTCAGGCAGATAAGCCCCCAGGGGACCGCCTACCTGAACCGCATGGATGGGCCGCCCACTGGCGCTGCCGTTACCGTAATCTTGCAGCAGTTGTTTTAGCGTGGCGCCGAAGGCCAGCTCCACCAAACCACCGCGCTCAATATTGCCCGCCAGCTGGAAAGCCAAGGTACCCCGTGAACGCCCCATACCGAAATCGGCATAAGACTGCGCACCCTCGGCCAGAATATAAGGGATAGCAGCCAGCGAGAGTACGTTGTTAACCACGGTGGGTTGACCGAACAGACCGACCAGCGCGGGTAAGGGTGGTTTCGCTCGCACCAGACCGCGCTTACCTTCAAGGCTTTCTAACAGAGAGGTCTCCTCACCGCAGATATAAGCCCCTGCCCCAAGACGCACCTCCAATCGGAAGCAGTGATCGCTACCACTGATAGCATCTCCGAGATAGCCGGCACTCTCAGCCTTAGCGATGGCCTGCTCCAGCATAACCTGCGCCTGTGGATATTCTGAGCGCAGATAGATATAACCTTGGCTTGCGCCTACCGCGAGGCCCGCGATAATCATGCCTTCAATCAGCATATAGGGGTCGGCTTCCATCACCAGTCGATCGGCAAAGGTACCGGAATCCCCTTCATCGGCATTGCAGACAATATACTTCTGAGGATTGCTATCTGCGCCTTCAGCATCCAACACCGTCTGCCACTTAATACCGGTCGGGAAAGCCGCACCGCCCCGCCCTCTTAGGCCTGAGCGCTTAACTTCATCAACAATCCCTTGAGGACTGAGCGTCAACGCTTTCTGCAAGCCCTTAAAGCCACCCTGATTAGAGTAATCTTCGATGGATAAAGGATCGGCAATACCCGCACGGGCAAAGGTCAGGCGTTGTTGGTTTTTTAAATAGGGAATTTCTTCTGTTAACCCCTGACACAGCGGATGGGTTTGATCACCGTCCAGCATTCCCGCCGCCAAAAGTGACTCAACATCCTGAGCCCTAACGGGACCATAGGCGACCCGGCCTGCTGTCGTTTCTACTTCCAGTAGCGGCTCCAACCAGAACAGGCCACGGGAACCGTTGCGGACGATATGCGGCGCCTCGTCCATGCCTTGGGTTAGCGCTTGCAATTGCATCACCAGACGATCAGCCCCCAGGGCCAACGCAGTAGTATCTTGAGGGATAAAGACGCGAACGGACATCAGCACACCTCCAGTGGCTGAGTGCCCAATTCATCCAGTAGCTGATCAAATTGGTCAGGGGTTACCCGGCCGACCACCTCGTCGTTAATACGCAGGGAAGGTCCACAGGCACAGTTACCCAAACAATATACCGGCTCAAGACTGTATTCGTGATCCTGGGTGGTCTGGTGGTAGCCAATGTTCAACCGCGTTTGAACATGCTGCTCCAGCTCTCTGGAGCCCCGGGCCTGACAGGCTTCGGCACGACATATCTGCAGTAGGTTGCGGCCGGGGGGAGAACGTCGAAAATGGTGATAAAAGCTAATGACACCGGTAATTTCAGCGGGTGTCTGTTGCAGCGCCTTGGCAATAATGGCAACGGCTTCTGCGGGGATATAACCTAGGCTTGATTGAATCTCATGCAGTATCGGCAGCAAAGCACCGGGGCGCGCGTGATGGTGATCGACACTGGCGTCGATAACGGCGCTATCGAATTCAGAGATCTCGCTCATAGGTTGTACTCGTCTTTATTGTCGATAAAAGATGAGCTGAACCCAATCTAATGATCACTCATCTGTTGCGTTTAATTTTAACTGCTGTCAAACAATCCGAAGACAGCGCTGCTGTCACTGTGTCTATGACAGCAGGGGCTTTAGGCGCATCGGGGCGTTAAAGATCAGTCCATACAAAGGCGTTGCCAGGCTTATTATCGGGTTCGTCATCCGAGTTGTTGTCCGTCTTGGTATCAGGCCTGTTTTTATACTGCAATCCCTGCAGAAATCGACGCAGAACCTGATCTTTGCACCCACGGTAATGCTGATGATTAGCTTTGCGGAAGAAGGCACTCAATTCATGTTTACTGATACTAAAATCAGCCAACTCCAAAATATCCAGCATATCGGTATCTTTCAGATTTAAGGCAATTTTGAGTTTTCTGAAAATAATATTATTGGTTAGCGTTTTCTCAGGCTTCGGCTGTTCGCCTTCCTGTTTGCCGCGCTTCTCGCTAATCAAACCATTGAGAAAAGTCGCCAGTTGCTTGTCGTTACACTTCTGATAATCGGCGTCATCGTCTTTTTTTAGCCACTGGCTGATTTGTTCCCGAGTCACGGTAACATCAGCTAGCCCGAAGACAGCAATCATCTTCGAATCACTCATATCGAAGATGAAACGGATACGGCGCAAAACATCGTTATTGGTCACAAATAGATCCTGAATAAAACGGTTGTTAAGTTAGCAGAGCCCATCAGCTTATAGCCTTCCACTGGTGTTCAGCGTCAGACACATTGTTGGGCCCTATCAATAAGAATCAGGGTAGCATAAACCATGATTGGAAAACCCTTAGCAACAACCTGATTCAGCCTCTGTAATAGTAGCTTGTTAGCAAACAAATCTAATGCCTTATTAAAACGGACAAGGACACAGAGCCTCCATTCTTTCGCCGCTAACAGGATGAACAAATTCAATACTGCTGGCATGCAGCATCAGGCGCTTCGCCATATGAAAGGCCTCATCGGAGGCGTAGAGATCGCAGCCCAAAATCGGGTGGCCGATTTCACGGCTGTGAATACGTAATTGATGGGTACGACCAGATACCGGCTTAAATAACACACGCGTCGCAAAAGTGTCTTGTAAGCGCTCAATAACGCGAAAGTTCGTCAGCGCATTCTTGCCCGTTTCGTAGCAGATCTTTTGCAAGGGAAAGTTAGGTTTGTCTTTGGCAATGGGCAGGTCAATAGATCCGCAGTCATCCGCCAAGTGTCCATGCAATAACGCGGTATAGGTTTTAGCAACGGTACGGTCTTGAAACTGCTTGGTGATATGAGCGTTAACCGGCTTATTCAGCGCGATAATAAGCAGGCCAGAAGTCCCAAAGTCCAATCGGTGAAGCATGGTCGCCGTGGGAAAATCTTGCACCAAGCGAAAGTGTACGGAGTCTTTATTCAACGGATGTTTACCAGACAAGCTCAGCAAAGCTGTCGGCTTATTGATGAGTAACAGGTGCTCATCCTGATAGATAATCTCTATTTGTTCATGACAGAGCGGCACAATAAAAGGATCAGCTTGCGGTTGCATGGAACATCTCGGTCAGAATCAATTGGTGTGACTAGTGGCCATACTATCTTTTTTTACGCTCATAAGTGGGTTGTTCATATTCACTATAATCGATGGATTGTTCCTGCCATAGAGATGGCTTTTCATCTTTCCTTTCTTGAATTGATTTTCCGTGAATGCGGAGATGAATGTCCTCCATCATGTCTGATAACTCTTTATTTGAAGCCAAACCCAGAAATACGCCTGCTTGCATAAAACCTTCCAGCCTATGACGCTGTACCGGAGGGATTTTATAACTATCTCTAGAGGCAGAAAAAATTTGTTCCAGCTTCTTTTTAACTTCAGCTAAATATGAGTCTCTATTCATCGTGTTCCCTAGAGTAAGGCGTGTGTGACGAGCAGCTTAATCCAAGCGCTGAGCAGAATACTGACCAGACTTAAAACCGCTAATGCAACACGCCCAAATTATTAATCAAAAAGACCCTATCTCGTCAGCCGTTAAATAGCGCCATTGTCCTAACCCTATATCCAGGCTGACTCCACCAATTTTTTGCCGATGTAACGCGACAACTCGGTTACCGACGGCAGCAAACATACGCTTAACCTGGTGGTGCTTTCCTTCAGTGATCGTCAAAAGTACTTTTTGGGGGCTGACAATATCTAACTTAGCCGGCAACGTCAGTGATTTTTCGCCTTGTAATTGTACGCCCTGTTCGAATATCGAAACCACATCAGCAGCGATAGGGTCGCGTAACTCAACCTGGTAAATTTTTTCACACTGTTTTTTGGGAGTAATAATATTGTACGACCAACGCCCGTCGTCAGAGGCCAATACCAAACCCGTCGTATCAGCATCTAAGCGCCCAGCAATATGAAGATCACAGGCATTGTCGACATCAATATAATTGAATACTGAGGGATAAACCTCATCAATATTTGAGCAGACGGTGTCTAACGGTTTATGCATCATTATGTAACGCGAGGCACGGGCGGTAAGTTCTTGGCCATCTATGGTAACTGTATTATTTTCATGCACTTGAGTAGCTTCGTTGATCACAACTTCAGCATTAACTAGTACCTCTCCAGCGTTCACCAGCGCCATCGCTTCGGCGCGGGTAAGTTCGGTACTTTTACAGATGAATTTATCAAGGCGCATTGCAGACAACATTATGAGAATGAACAAAGCACGCCATTATCCGCTTTCGTCAGTGAAACACCAGAGACCTGAAGCGAACAGCACTGCAGTTTGTCCTCAGCATCGACCTAAAGTGCGGCATGCTGTTAAGGTTTTAGTGACAAGGTTAACCCTGTGTCTATGAGTGGGCCTGTTAACCGGGCTCACTCGAAAAATAGCTACTTACCCACTCATACATTTTCTGTGCAGTTAGTTCATCAAATTGAATAGTCTGGAATTTCCCATCGGGGTCTTTATCCCTAAAGGAAAATTGATAACTAATGATGCCCGTCTGTTCATCATGCAATATCAAGATGATGCGCTTGCCAGACTTCAAACAATCAACTGTCATCACGTCCGCAGGAATACCATTTGCTCGCATATTCCGACTGACACCAATGACAGGGTCAATATGCATAAAGTCCTGTTGAATTCGAGCATGGGCCTCAGTAGCGATATCCGATAATGTGGCTAATCGTTGATCCGTCAAAACAGAGCCTCTTGGATTTAAAAAGATGATGTTAACTCATGTTTAGAGTGGTTAGGAAAACACAAAACATTCAAGCATAAAAAGCGCCCGTGAAAATGGAATAGGTGCTGCCAACAGCTGTACGTCTACCCTGCTCTTTGCCCTTTTCTCGGCATCACTATTATCCTCAATATTGAACTTTAACGCTTTCGCCAGGTTAGTTCTAACACTCGCAGTCAGTCACAAAGCCGCATTAGCAACGAGCAACTAGCCACGAGCCTTAAGTTTTCTGAATTTATAAGGTGAAAGACGATTTTAACCTCTCATACGATGGAGTTAGCAGGCTCTAATTCTGCTAGAATTGCCGGTCATTAGATTCAACGCCAGTTTTGTGCACACTAAGGATCCATTTATGTCTAAGTTTTTCTTTAAAGGTCGTATAGATGCACGAGAAAAATATGGAAGCTCTGGCTATACCACTAAGCGTACAAGCAAGCTGGGCACAGAAAACAACCCCCTGTCTCTTACCGTTAAATCGGATACGCGTAAAACCGAAATTGAAGCCATTCTGGAACAACATTCACTTTTCGCGAACGTAGAAATCAACAGTGATGTGGAAGAAAGTATCGCTGAATTAGATGGCGTACTTAATACTCCAAAAACAGCGGTTGTTGAGAAAACGCCTAGCAGAAATGACCCTTGTTCTTGCGGCAGTGGTAAGAAATACAAGAAGTGCTGCGGCTAACCAAACCAGCCTTGAATGTTAAACAATTACAACATCTCGGCTTTGCATTAACGTAGAACTACAGAACAGATTAGAACTATTTTGACTGCATATATGCAGGTTAATCTTTAGGACAACTATGAAAAAGACATTCGAACTAACTCATGAGAAAATCAAATACGCCAGACTGATTGACGCGGCGAAACATGATGTTAAGAAATACGTAAAAAGAGAGCGCAACAAGACCCTACCCGAAGGTGCCGACTATCTGGATTTTGATTGTAAATATGGTCATACCAAAGAAGAGGCCAAAGTCATTCACCTGTCAGAAATAAACAAATGCATCGATGAGGCTGAAAAGCTGCAGTTGACTTCGTTTTATTTAGAAATTTTGGCAAAGCCTGGGCATCGTGTGGCAAAGCCTGAACCAGAAGCCTGAATATCATCGAAAAGCTCAGATAGAACTGCTTTCCAATCGTAAATCAATGGGGCCAGACTCCATTGATTTGGAATCCCTTAACGACTTCCAGTCACAGACTCATCCCTCTCCTGTGCGGGTTGCATTGCGCCCTAAGCAACGTCCGGGGTCACCGGATCACTGCAAAGATCCGCTTCACGCGCCGCCTTAGAAATATAACGCGGCTTACTAGCCTGACATTTCTTAGCGTTCGCCTTTTTGTCTTTTTTGGTGAGAATCTGTGTGATCTTTTTGCGTCGGTTCATGGTGCATCAGTCTTGTCAGAGAACAGGGGTTGGCAATGTAAGGCCTATGTACAAAAGATACAAGTGAAGGTCCCTCATACTTAGGGAACCTGCGAATAAGTCTAGTGTGTTCTCTGCGGGCTCTAGAATGGCCAGATGTGCGAAAGACCGTGCTGTGAAATGTCTAGACCTTTTCAAACGGTCTGACAAAGCAGGAGGCCATTCTAGAGCCCGTCCTTCGGAGCTTTCAGAGAGACCGAATCTCGGTGTTAACGATTCTCGACGTACAACCAGTATGTCTGCAATCGTTGCCTTGATCTCCAATCTCTCTGAAAGCCAGAGTCGCAAGAGACTTGTTCGTAGGTTCCTTAGGCAACCCCTAAACAGGGTTACAAATAACTCATCCCCCTTAAAATCGCTTTAAACCCCTACTACTCAGTATGTTCTGGATAAGTTTCGATGCGGTTTCTGCCGTTGGATTTTGCCCTGTATAACGCCTCATCCGCATAACGAATCAACTCATGAGAATAACCTCCGGGCTGCGGGATGATCGTCGCCACCCCAACACTACAGGTTAGATAGTCACAGTTATCCACCAAGGTGTTTGTATTCGGTATTTTTTCGTCTGCAACTGCTGCTACCAGTTTCTCAAGAATACCAAGCACACCTGCCTGCGCGGTGTCTCTCAACACCAGCACAAACTCCTCGCCACCATAACGGGCAACCAGGTCACCAGGCCGTGAGAAGAAACGCTCGCTCGATAGGATAGACGCGATGGTGATTAAACATTGGTCACCAGCCTGGTGACCATAGCTATCGTTAAGGTTTTTGAAGGAATCCAGGTCTATCATCACCACCGTCAGGCTGCGGCTATCACGAACGCATTGCGCCCAGGATTGCGTAAAGAAGTGGTCAAAACTGCGTCGGTTAGCCAGCCCAGTTAAGGCATCGGTGGTGGCTAGATTTTCCAGTTCCGCATTGGCGATTGAGAGCTCCTTTCTGGCGGCTTCAAGATCCTTGGTTCTCTCGCTAACCTTCGTTTCCAACTGACCGTAAGCCTGTTGAATATTGTGTTCGTTTCGGCGTTGCATAATGAACAACATGCTAATAAGAAGCAGTGCCAGCAATGTCGTCACTATCAGCAACGACACGATAACTAGACGCGTGCCATAGAAAGGTGCAAATGCCTCATCCAAATCCATCTCAGTCGTTAACCCGAATTCCAATCCCTCATCCCACAGCCAGGCGCCAACCACATCGATGCCGCGGTAATCTTTGTAACCATCGAGATTAGAGCCACTATTACCAGCAGTGGCGCTGGCAGCCATCAGGGTTAGCGCTGATGCGCCAGTAATGGTATCGCCCTGCCTCTGGACTGATTCTGGAATTATTGCCCTAATCTCCAATGTCGAACCCTGATTCGGTTGCAGCAGCCCCTGCTTTAGTAGTTGTGCATCAAAGCGACTCTGAGAAATAAGCACACCATCCCGGTCAAAGGCGTAAGTCTCGCCGCTAACACCTATCTCCCCCATCTGAGCGATTCGACTGAAGTCTTTCCCGGGATCAATCCGGATCGCTAGTGCGGCTATTACTGATCCTTGCTTATCGGTGACTGGCCCGGCGATAAACATTGTAGGACTGTTTTTTACGAGCTTTCCGGAACTTGAAGGCAAAGCAACATCAGAAAAGATGGTCGGGATAAGGCGGATTTCGCCATCAAAGACCGAATCCAGTACATCTCTGCGCTGTTGGGCGATAAGGTTGCGGCTACCGACATTCTGATCGCGCATTGAGGCGATACTGATATAGTCAGGCGCAATAATGAAAACCCCAAGATCTCCGAGCCGGCTCAAACCGGGGTTAAACAGCTCTCTGAGCTGCTGCAGGTAAGGGCTTTTAAGTAAACTGTCAGTGTCACGAGCAACCAGCAATTGCGCCTGGGTCAAACCCACCACATCAGCGGATTGCATTATATCTTCAAACAGAAAACGGCGATATTTGAACCAGATATGCAGCCCCTCATGGGTGCTATTCAAAATGGTCTGCAGTGAATTTCTGGTCTGCGCCCGGGTTTGTTGTTCGATCCGATCCAACGCCAGCTTGCCCGAGGTGCTGATCGCGATAAAGAACAGAGAAAACAAGACAACAACGACCAGACTGACTGAGGGCTTTTGATTCATCACTAGTATCAACCTAGAGCCAAAAAACACATTACGCGTATGTAACCTAATGCACATATTCACTATAGCGCTGAAATCCCTGATCGGTTTGCCATAGACACCACAAACCGGGCGCTTCCGTGCCTATTCTCGGCTACAGCTGACACAAACCACAATGCATGCAGCCGCTACATTAGCAAAGATATTTCCACTGGATTGGTTGCTCTTCATGCCTGACAAGGCGACAGTGCCGGACCTGGTCTATCCTCACTGTGGGGAACGCTTTTACAGGGGTACAAGGAGTCAGACCATGACAAAGAATACAATCACGATTCGCGACAATCGTACCGGCAAAGCGCTGGAGTTACCGATCATTCAGGGCGTCGCGGGCCCCCCGGTCGTGGATATTCGCGGTCTCTACGGTGAGCTAGGGATTTTCACCCTAGACCCGGGTTACAAATCCACCGCCTCCTGCACCAGCCAGATCACTTTTATCGATGGCGAGAAAGGAATTCTGCTCTATCGCGGCTATCCTATCGAGCAGTTGGCTGAGCAGAGCAGCTATACCGAAACCGCTTACCTGCTGATGAAGGGGGAGCTGCCCAACCGCACCGAACTGGATGAATTCGAGGCGCTGATCAGAAATCACACCATGGTCCACGAGCAACTGCTCAACTTCTACCATGGTTTCCGACGCGACGCTCATCCCATGGCGATCATGGTCGGAGTGGTGGGTGCGCTATCAGCCTTTTACCACGATGCCCTGGACATCCATAACCCGCAGCACCGGGAGATCTCGGCGATTCGGCTGCTGGCGAAGATTCCCACCATCGCCGCCGCTTCCTACAAACACGCCATCGGCCAGCCCTTTATTTACCCCGACAACGAACTCGACTATTCCAGCAACCTGCTGAAAATGCTTTTCGCTGTTCCCGGTAAAGACTACGAGGTGAATCCGATAGTGGCCAGCGCCTTGGATAAGATCCTCATCCTCCACGCCGACCACGAGCAGAACGCATCAACCTCGACAGTGCGTCTGGCTGGTTCCACCGGGGCCAATCCCTATGCGGCAATCTCCGCCGGAATCGGAGCGCTGTGGGGACCCCTTCACGGCGGGGCCAACGAGGCAGTGCTCAATATGCTCGATGAGATCGGCGACATCAGCCAGGTACCTAAATTTATTAATAGAGCGAAAGATTCCGACGACCCCTTCCGGTTGATGGGATTCGGGCACAGGGTTTACCGCAATCATGACCCTCGGGCCAGAGTGTTGCGCGAAGAGGCAGTAAAGGTGTTGGATGCGCTGGGTCGACGGGATGACCCCCGCTTCAAGCTCGCCCTTGAGTTAGAACGGATCGCCCTTGAGGACGACTACTTCGTCAGCAAGAAGCTCTACCCCAATGTGGACTTCTACTCCGGCATTATCGAGAGCGCGATGGGCATCCCCACCAACATGTTTACGGTGATGTTTGCCCTGGCCCGCTGTGTGGGCTGGATCGCCCAGTGGAAGGAAATGATGATCGACCCGGACTTGGTGATTGGTCGCCCTCGCCAGCTCTACCAAGGGCCCGCACCGCGAGACTACCTGACGATTAACCGCCGCTGATTGCAGTCGGCCTGATCGGGGCAAGCTCCAGGGCGTTTCAGTTTCTTCGCTCTGGAGCCATAAAAAAGAGGGGCTAGGCCCCTCTAACTTTATCACTTTCATAAACCTATCTAACCAGCCTCTTCCTTGATCGTTACTGACTCCATTTGATCTTACGCAATTCGATCTTGAGCAACACAATCGGTGGCGTTCCGATCGGGTGCAATCCGATCTGACAAGGTTTTGGCGACCTTCAAACGATCCTTAATCGCCTCGATCTCGGACGTAACAAACTCAGTCGTTACTTGCGCCAAATCCCGATAAAAGGACAATTCCGCGGTCTCCACCACCTGAGCGCAGAATTTTTCTAGCCATTGACCTAAATGTTCATCAATAAAATCGCCCTGATACTCCAGGCTGTTAGCCGCCGAACCGGAGTCCCCTCGTTGCCAGGCTATGCCCTCGATCTTGGACAGCTCCGCCAGGAATTCCAACTCAACACTGATATGATCAGGAATACCCTGATAGCTAGCACTATACTCAATACCCGTTGCAGTTATGAAAGCTCGCACCGCAGTCGTGGCGTCACCCCAGTAGCTTCCTTGTTGCTCAATCTGCACGGACTCATGGGGCGAGATATGCCCCCCGGGTCCAAGGAAAAGCGCCGTGTACTCTACCGCCAAGTCTTCCAAAATCTGCGATTCTGGCTTAGTCCAGAAGTCAGAATCCAGACTTATGCCAGCCGCCGTCAAAATGACTCGCATTTCAGGTGCACGTAAAGCCCGCAACTGCGATTGCGATAGCTCTGCGCGATAGAGGCCGGCCAAGAAGGCATAGAGATAACTCACCTGCATGGCTGTCCCTGATAACTGCGCACAGGCACTGCTTTGCGTATCGGTGGGTTGCGCGTCACTGGCAAATTCAAACATTGATCACTTCCTCTATTACCGCTATTACCGCGCAGATTAAACCCGCGTGACTTTTACTACCGTATCCATCCAGCGTTGCTGACCATTGATGGGGTCCGGCGAGTTTGCGATCGCCCAATTGGGATGGACACCGTTATCGGTCCACCACTTGAGCTTGTAGTCACGATCTCCACGGTTGTCACTGCCCGTATTGGGAGCACGACGGTCGGAAGCGTAACGCCCATAAGCCCAGTGACCACAATGGTGTGATACCGCTACCACTCCCGGCATGATCGCTTCTGTCAGTTGCGCCTTAGTAACGAACTCTCCGGTAGCCGACTTAACCTTGATACGGTCGCCGTCGTAGATACCCCGTTCTTTAGCTGTAGCGGGGTTAATCCAAGCCGGATTAGTGTGATAAAGCTCCGCCAGAAACTTGCAGTTCATCGTGCGCGAATGGGAGTGGGTGGCGTACTTGTAAGTAGTCAGGTACAGATCATCCTTGGCCATCTCCTGATGCTCTGGAATAGCCATCCAGGTCGGCATGGGATCAAAACCCTTGGCCTTCAACAAGGGTGACCATAGTTCCAGAAAACCGGACTTATTAACCGCATCCGGGGCAAACCCAGAGAACACTCCGTGGGGCATCTGCTGCGCCACGTAGCCCTTATAGGCTTTCTTTGTGGCCACATAGCCCTTCTTCGCGTCCGCCGCTTTCTTGGGCTTCCAGTAAACACCGGATGCTTTGTCCAGCACTACGCCTTCAGCCTTATAAACGGATTCAGGCACCGGACGGTTGTAGACCTGCTGTTGTGGCTTGGCATTTTCGTCGTGCCAGACGCCCACTTTTTTCATGTACTCAAAACCACCAGCCTCCTTGACGCCGGGCGTACGGTCACAAGTCATACGCACAAAATCTTCATGAGATGTGGCTTCGCCCATATCAATATCCAGACGCTTAGCCAAATCAAACACCACATCGGAGAAGTCCCGCGACTCGCCCATTGGCTTGGTAAAGGGCTGACGGATATAGAACTCTGCCACCTGTGAAGGCGATACCATATCTTCGGCCGTCCAACGCTCGGTAAAGGGCGTATCAGGCAGGATAAGATCCGCATACATGGTGGAATCACCGTAGAACGGATCTACCGATACATAAAATGGAATCAGCGTCTCATCCTTGAGGATATCGATATTTTCCTGCACATCACCATTGGCATAAGCCGGGGTATAGCAATAGGTGATATACATATCCGGCCGACCATTACGGCCGTCTTTGATCATCTTCAATACCTGGTGGCTGACATGGTGTGTTGGGAAGGCAGCCTGCCCGGGAAAGCCATCAAAAATATCCAGTTTAGGATGCTTTTTGGCTGTCGGAACTTTGGGGAATGTCCAGCCAGCACCAACAGCTTTCATGCGTGTTCCGGGCTTATCCATCTGTCCGGTCACAGCACATAGCAGTTGCGCCGCCCGTTCGCCCTCGTTCCCGTTGTAGTGGGCGATTAGACCTCGATAGGACACCAGTACCGCCGGCTTCTTGGTGGCGAATTCACGGGCCAAGGCGGTGATCTGCTTGGCCGGTACACCACTTATTTTCTCCGCCCAGGCAGGGGTATAGCCTTTCATGTGCAACTTGATTGCTGCCACTTTCTCGGGGACAGAAGCACCGACATCTTCAGTAACCCTCGTGTACTGGAGGAACTCCTCCCCATCTCCCTTATACAGCCCCTCATTCATTACCACGTTAATCATGGCCAGAATCACCGCCAGATCCGTACCCGGTGTTACCGGCACCCATTCCCGAGACTTCGCTGCGGTATTGGTGTGACGCACATCAAAGGTGACCATCTCTACGCCACGCTCGGCCATAGCCCAGAGCATGCGGTGAGCTACCGGAATATGATTGGTATGAGTCTCCAGGAAATTACTGCCGAAATTGAGTACAAACTTGGTATTGTCAAAATCCCAGTTGTCGTAGTGACCACCCCAGGTCAGTTCTTGGGCAGACCACTTACCGCCCTCACAGATGCTGGTGTGGTTTCCGATACTGCCGGTGCCGTAGGCTTTAAAAAACCCACCGATGGTCTTGGAGTGGCTGGCTTTGGCGCGGCCATAGTGATAGACCACCTTCTCCGGCGTCCCAGCATCCCGATTCTTTTTCATGCGGGTAGCGACCTCATCCAGCGCCTCATCCCAGGTGATGCGCTTCCACTTACCCTCACCTCGTTCGCCTACGCGACGCATTGGGTAAAGAATCCGGTCCGGATCGTAAGTGTGGTTTATTGCTGCCTGGCCCTTGGCGCAGAGAGTACCCTCAGTGCGGATCGAGTTTATATTGGGTTCGATCTTCACCAGGCGGCCGTCCTCAACGTAACCCACGTTGGAGCAGCGTGTAACGCACTGCCAGCAGGCACTGGGGATCATCTTACGTTCTTTGCCGGTTACCGGAGAAAAGTCACGATTACCTCGAATTGGCAAGTCCGTGGCCGCATGCACATTAAGCGCAAGGCTGGGAGTCAGAACGGTGGTTGCTGAGGCCGCGCCCAGCTTCAAAAAATTGCGTCGATTAAACATGTTCCAGATCTCCCCGGTTAGGAAAAGCGATGGGTTGAACGCTCATTACGATGCGTGTCAACGCGGCTATATTGTTCGGCTTTCTTGTCTCGTTTGGCTTCGATCCAATCAGCACCGATGTAGAAGACACTGGGCTTGGTCTTCTCTCCCCGTTTCAACACGGTGGTATCGAACTCATCCACCAGCTTCGCCACTTCGCTGCTTGGATCGTTCAGATCACCAAAAATGCGGGCCTTGCCCGGACAGGTATTGACGCAGGAAGGGGCGACCCCCTGGGTGATACGATGCAGGCAAAAATCGCACTTGTCCGCCACACCGTTACCCTTGGTCAACTCGGGGTCGCCCTTAAAAGGATTCATAAAGCGGGCATCGTAAGGACAGGCCTCAACACACTTGGCACAGCCAATACATTTAGTCTCATCCACGACCACAATGCCGTCGTCACGCTTGTAGGTGGCTTTGATATCTTCCGGACAGACTTCGACGCAGGGAGGCTTTGAACAGTGGTTGCACAGCCGCGGCAACATCCGCCGTTCGACATTTGGAAAGACCCCTGCCTCATGGTGCTCAACCCAAGAGCGCACGCCGCCAATGGGGACATCAAATTCCGTCTTGCAGGCAATGCTGCAGGCTTGGCATCCCGAACAGCGGCGCACATCAATCACCATGGCATAGCGCACCTCTTTCTTAGCCGCCTGCACGACGGTGGGAGCAGCCGCGGCCACAGTCACCAGCGCAGATCCGGCACCGATACTTTTCAGCAGCCCTCTGCGGTTCATCTTTGGACCTGAATCGTTACTCATGCTCTTACCCTCGTCGCTCTTCGGTGTGATTGGCGGTGGTACACGGCCAACGGATTACAAGGATATCTGCAACATTCAATCCAACTATGTTTATCCTAATAGTTACAAACAGTTACCAATAACAGAGGCCTTTCAAGATCGATTTAGGTTACCTGCTGGTAACCTAAGTAATAACAATTGCTGGCATCGGTGTTACCAAAAAGTAACCACTGATCAGTGGTTACTTCCAACGCCTCTGACGCGGAAACCGTCGCTGTTGGACTGATACGTAAAAATGGGGAACCTCAGCCCTGATGTTTGCGGCATCAAAGCACCTGTAGGCATATAAAAAGTCCTTTAGTGGCCTGACACACGTGGAGAAGTTGAAGATAGGCCGGTAACCGGCGAATACCGCCCAACAGAGGACGTTCACGAGGTG
>JBALWH010000091.1:0-4652 GCA_036960175.1 Motiliproteus sp.
AATAGCTTCAACTGGTCGAAAAATTGCTCTGCCGTGTAGGCTCCATTGTGGGGTTGTCCCTCCTGAAAATTCAATCGTGTCCTTTTTCTAGTCATTCTTTGCTCCCGTCATGCCGCCATTCTCACATAACGATGGTGTAATCCCCCAACACGAGGAAATGCAACAATATTGCCCAATTCCAGCGGTTCAACAATTCGGGTTTCAGGCGGATCTTTGTTCAAAGATATGTGTGTTCTACAGGTATGATAATGACTGAAGTACTCGCGAAGGATTCTGCGTAGATGTCGCTCGTTAAGAACGATGACATGGTCAAGACAGTCTCGGCGGATAGCTCCGATAACACGTTCACAAAATGGATTTTGCCAGGGCGAACGCGGCGCCGTTATAACATCGTCAATACCCAGGCTCCTAATTCGTCTCTGAACGAGATCACCATAAATCGCATCCCGATCCCGCAGTAAATAGCGCGGAGCGGAATCGAATGGAAATGCTTCCACCAACTGCTGGGCTGTCCATTGTGCGGTGGGATGCTCCGTCGCGTTGAAGTGAACTACTCGCCTACGGTCATGGCTAAGCACGATGAACACATAAAGAATGAAAAAAATCGGCTATGTAGAATAAAAATGGCATGTCTGCCATCCTCAATCCCGTATGGAAAATAGTCAAGGGTTTCAACACGATTACATTTACAGGAGGCACAGGTTGGAGCAGATAAAGTCATTTTTCCTAAAGCAGATCCTCGTTAACGCCAAAATAACTTGCGCCTACGGCGTCGGGTTGTTTGCCTTGTTAAAAATTTGACTAGTTGATAACTGGAATACTTTCATCGATAGTGACCCAGTCGGCCTTATACTCAGTAAATACTTGGATCTCTGCAAGTATCTTAAAGTCAGACGTAATGTTTCCTTTTGCTACATAAATATTGCCAGGAAACTTGTCATCATTGATACAGCTTACCGTTGAGCCACATTTCGAGCAGAAGGATTTTGAAAAGTTTTCAGAGGCTTCGTGTTTAGATATATTTTCCTTTCCAGAGATCAAACTAAACTGCACAGATGGTAGAATTAACCATGAACTATAGTCAGCGCCACTTAAAGAACGACACATATTGCAATGGCAATTAAGAGCCACTGTATGTGGGAGGGATGCCGTCCATTGTATTGAACCACAGTGGCACTGCCCGAATATTGAATCTTTCACTCAGTTCTCCTAGAGGTTTAACGCTAAAAGAAGCGGCGACTTGCCGTCCGCTTGCATTTCTTGTTATGTAACCCGGTATAGATTTAAATAATTGCCGTGCAGCTTCCACCGTATACCATTTATCCTTTTGAGCCATCATCATCAACAAAGGCTTATCACCCAGACTTCGGGTGAATGTTGACGCCGCACTCAACACACCAGCCATTTCAGGCACAACACAACCGACAATTGTTTTTATTCGCGGTTCACTGGCTCCAAGAATAAAAGTCATATGACCACCCATACTATAACCGATGAGCCCTACTCGGTCTGTATCGATATCACCACGCGTCGCGAGGTAATCGATAGCTCGTCGATAATCGACTATTGTCTGAGTGACCATGTTTGAATATCGAACCTCCCAGTTCCGTTGGAAGACCATTTCTTCTGGATTGATAAAATCGTTATAAACCGCTCGATCACCATGATACTACGCATCAAGTGCCAGAACTGCATAGCCATTTTTCAACAAGTCCGCCGTCAGGAGGCTGCCGTAGCTGAACCCATTCTCCAACCAGGCTGATTTGCTACTGGTAAGTCCATGCAATAACAAGACCACAGGATAGGGTTTCTTGCCAGTCGTCGGCACTGAGAGCAAACCGGGAACGCTGCCATCGTGGAAGCTGTCGAAAACAATTCTTTCAAATTCAATGCCGTTGCTTTTGAACGTACCCGCTGTTCTCGCATTGAGCGGATAGGTTACATCATAGTTGTAAGACGATAAAAGGATGTTATAGGCCTCTTCACCGAGATCCCGCGAAGCGGCAGAGTGAACGTACAGCAGTAAGATCACGGTACCCATTAAACTTTTCAATATTACTTTTCTCATTTTATATTTCACCTATTATTTGGCTAGATTTATCTATAGTAAAAGTACTGCCCTTGTTTGATTCCAACAGCTTTGAAATCAAGAGCTGTGGCATGTACTGGAATAAAAGCAGCTGACTTGTATCATAACGCCGCAATCGCCAGCGCGAGGTATCAAGTCCAGCCCTAAGCGCGATTCTTGACATGCTTGCTAAGTGTTTTTCTCATAGCTCGATATTATTTTTGTACTGCCAACGGAACCTTCGAAGTAAGTTTCCTTTACCTTGATGTATTCAGAGTTTGAAAAGAAACCTTCCATTTTTTCATTATTTGGAAAATTAATTGTAAAGACACGGTTAATGTCGCTGCTGTCCTCTGACAGTAATACCTCAGATACTTTAAAGTCGTAACTGAAACCACCGCCATAGGCGGTGAGTATGGGCTTCATTGCATCCCGATACTCCTGATACATTTGATCATCAAGGACATTTAAACCAACTAGCATTTCATGGGACATTTGGATTGCTCATTTGATTGCTGGTTATACTTAAAGCCGCATTCGGCGGTTTGTTCGATGCAATTATTTGTAGGGGTATTTTTTTACTCTCTACTAATTTTCATTTTGTGCAGTGTTTTATCTTCTTTAACGAAATGATGATACAAAGCCGCTGAAACGTGTCCCAATATTAAAATCCAGACCAGCCATGCTCCTAGTATTTCTTTATGGATAAAGTCTATCGGCTCTTCAAACTCTTGGAACGTTAAACCTAGCCCGTTAGTGATTAAAGACTCGAATAACGGCGTGTCTTCAAATTTGGGTATATCAAATATGAAGAAATACTCTGTATTTACTCCCGTACCCACATACCCGGTGATAGGCATGATTATCATGATGGCATATAGCGCATAATGTCCTGCATGCGCTGCTAGGTGTTCCAGTTTCGTGCCTGGCTCCAAGTCTGGCACGCGGTTAGCTATACGCCAGAGAATTCGAAGCGCAACAACAAGGGCTATGGTAACGCCAATAGATAAATGAAGCTGAAGCGCGGTCCAGCTCTCAGGCGTTTTCTCTTCTGTAAACCAATGTCGAAAATAAACAGTGACATAAGAGCCCAAAAAAAGAACTGCGGTCCCCCAATGTAAGCATTTTGCTATTGAACCGTAGTTCTCAACGGTGTTTTTAAAATTCATTACTACTCCAAGGGGCAAAGTGCTCTTATGAGCCTGTAGAAAAACGATTATGTTGCCTTCAAATAATGTCGATCGCTGCATGGGCATCGGCGATAACTTTCGTTTCGTTTCGGCCTAACCCGCTGCTATTGATGATGGTTACATCCTTTATGCCGATAAAGCCCAGAATGTGATGGATGTAATCGGAGACATAATCGATATCGCTGCCTAGCTGTGTGCCGCCGGAGCTTACTATCACATAGGCCTTTATATCTTCCAGCAGACCTTCGGGTCCATTGTCGCCGTAGCGGAACGTAACCTTGGCTCTGGCGACTTGATCAATCCATGCTTTGAAGGCAGCCGGAACATTGAAATTGTAAATGGGTAGGCCTACCACCAGTGTGTCTGCACTTTTTAATTCACTGATCAAAGCGTCGGAAAAGGATAGTACCGATCGCTGCTCTGCGGTGCGTTCGGCAATATCGGTAGAATTTGCCTCTATCCAGGCTTCATTGATAGTGGGGATGCCATCGGCCAGATCCCGTACTTTTACAGTTGATGGGGCTTGACTCTTTAGCTGTGCGATTAATCTATCGTTGAGTGCGCGGCTGTAGGAGCCGTTTTTTCGTATACTGGCATCAATTCTTAATGTTTGCTGTGTCATGTTCTTCTCAATAGGGTTCGTTGTTGAAGGCTGCAACAGGGTTACAGCCGTATTAATGAATAATCAATAGAGGGGTTAAGCGCTAAAGCCGCCATCGATGGTATGTTGAGCACCGGTAACAATACCTGCCTCAGGGCCTGTCAAATATGCGACCATGCCGGCAATTTCTTCTGCCCTGGCGTGACGCTTGATTGCCATAAAAGAATGCATGGTGTCTTTCATTGGGCCATCTTCTGGGTTCATTTCGGTATCCACGGGACCCGGTTGAATATTATTGACGGTGATATTTTTATGCCCAAGATCACGCGCCAGACCGCGGACAAATCCCTGCATCGCTGATTTGCTTAGGGCATAGGCTGCACCGCCAGCCATGGGCATGCGATCGGCATTGGCCGAACCAATGATAACGATTCTGCCGCCTTCATTCATATTCTTGGCCGCTTCAATGCTAGCGTGATAAGGGCTGCGTACATTGACATCCAGCATGTGGTCTATGTCATCCGGGTTTAATTCTAGGGGATCACCCATGATGAGTACGCCGGCAGCGATCACCAGAATATCCAGAGCCCCTTGGTCTCGAATGACCGAAGCCAAGGCTTCTCTATTGCTGCTATCTACTTTTACCGCGTGGGCACCCGTGTTAGCTGTAATTTCCGCAGCCGCTTGATCAGCGTTCGCGTAGGTAAAGGTTGTGTTGGCGCCTTCTTGTCGCAAGCGGGTCACCACGGCTGCGCCTATGCCTCTGCTGCCGCCTAATACCAGTGCTTGTTTA
>JBALWH010000091.1:4705-4982 GCA_036960175.1 Motiliproteus sp.
GTCTTCAAAACATGCAGCTACTATAACTATTGCTTTTAGTGTTAAAAACAGTAGATTAATCAATATACTTTTGCGGTTTGGAGAAATATAATGCAATCATGAATGAATTTAGCCAGATCAAGACCTTTGTTGCGCTAGTGGAGAGCCGCTCCATCAGTAAGGCCGCCGAAAAAATGGATATTGCGATCTCGGCAGTGAGCCGTCGTTTAAAAGAGCTGGAATCCAACTTAGGTGTGCAGTTGGTACAGCGCACCACGCGAAAAATGCATATCACTGA
>JBALWH010000027.1:0-63579 GCA_036960175.1 Motiliproteus sp.
ACTCCATCTTTCAATAAAGGATAGTGTGTTGCGTTGACCAGTTGAGACCACACGATGAAGCGGCCGCCTCGCACCCTCTCCTGAACGACTCCTTTGGGCCGACTGAGGCCGCTCAGGTTATTGAGCTGTGAGCGTCTGCTTAGTTGAACCCACAGCGCAAAGAAGTCATCTTCTGGCCAATAGGGGAGGTGTTTTTTGAGATTATGGTGCGCCGCACAATTTCTGTTATTATGGTCCTTCAGCGCGATCGGTTAATGATCCTGAGTGAAACACTCTATACGGGATGTGTGTTAACGCTGTCTTGGTAAATGGCTACCCAAGGTCAATCATTGGCCAACTAATGATCAGCTCTCGAATGGTCGAAGGTACGATCAAAAGCGACGTTAAGATAACTAGGGACAGTATCTCTTCATGATGGAACCGCATGCTCCAACGATTTTCCTGGTGATTGTCGCTGTCAACGTAACGCTGGCCATTTCATTGGCGGCAGCTGGATCACGCGCTAACCGAGATGGCGTCTTTCTTTGGGCTGTCGCGATGGTTCTGCATACCTTGGCCTTTGGGCTTTTCCGTCTGCGTGGTGAAATCAACGATGTCACCTTGATTATTGTCGCTGCCACCATGCTTTCTGCGTCATGGGCCATGTTTGCAGAGGGATTGTTCCAGTTTCAGCAACGGCAGCCACCACGCGGATTAATCTGGCTTCCAGTGGTCCTTATTTTGACTGCGTTTTTCCTTTTTCGGGATAATATCTCGGCACGAATTATCATCAGCAGTGTTATCTATTGCGCTCAAGCCTCTTTGATCTTGATCGTGCTGCACCAGGGGCGGCGATCGACGGTTGGCCGCGGTCAATATTTTATTGCACTTGGGCTGCTGCCGGTCATTCCGGCATTCGCCTTTCGTGGCTTTCTGGCAGCAACGGGGCAGGCAGAGAAGGTGCTGATGTTGGCATCGAATCAAGTCCAGGCCGTGAGTTTCCTGGTCTCGATTGTCTCGACCATGTTCGTCGTCATCGGGATGTTGGTTATGAGCAAGGAGCGTTCGGAAGGCAGGAATCAGCTCCTGGCGGTACAGGACCAACTGACCGGCCTGGCTAATCGGCGCAGCATAGATGAAACCCTGAGTAAGGAATGGGCAAGAGCCAAGCGTCACGGAAATCCGCTGGCGCTGATCATGCTGGATGTCGATTTTTTCAAGAAATACAACGACTATTATGGCCATCAGGCCGGTGATGAATGCCTGAAAGGCGTAGCTCGCGCCCTGCAGGGGCACGCGCAGCGGGCCGGTGAACTGGCCGCCCGCTATGGTGGCGAAGAGTTCTTGCTAATCCTGCCGGATACCGATGCTGTTACGGGGCAACAGTTAGCTGAGCGAGTGTGCGCTTCCATTGCGGCGCTTGAAATACCGCACGAGAAGTCGTCTTTGTGCGTCGTTACGGTCAGTGCCGGGATTGCTGTATTGGCCAATGACACCTACAAGGATGTCGATAGTTTTCTGCGGTCGGCTGATAAAGCGCTCTATCAGGCTAAGCAGAACGGCCGCAATCAGGTTCAGGTGGCTCCAGAGCTTCATTCGCAAGATGGTCTTGGAGAACATGCCTTGGACAGCTTTGTGCAGCTGTCGTGGCATTCGGCCTACGAAAGCGGAAATAGGGTCATTGACGAGCAGCATCGTGCTCTCTTCGCCCAGATCAATAATCTTTTGTCTGCAGTGCTCAGCGGAAAATCAGCTGACGATGTAGGCGCCCGGCTTGATGCCCTGGTTACTGATGTCGTCCAGCACTTCCGGGATGAGGAAGCCATCATCACCAGCGCAGGGTTCCCTGATTCGGCGGAACACGCCGCCACCCATCGCCAGCTTGTGGAAAGAGCTGGCGAAATGGTCCGCCGCTTTCATGATGGGCAGCTTGGCATTGGCGAACTATTCCAGTTCTTGGCACACGATGTCGTGGCACGCCATATGTTGGGTGCTGATCGCAAGTTTTTTCCCTTGCTGGCTACGCCGCAGTAACGAAGCCCACCGAGTATCCAGGCTACTTTGATGTACATAGAGTTGGTACGTCCGGCGTAATCTATCACCTCGGTCGTCTTGATATAAAAATCCTGCCAGAGAAATCTAGTAGAGACTGCTGGTCCAAAAAGGTGTAATCCACCTCCCTGTCCAAAAGTGTTGCCTATGTCCTTGATTTTCCAGGGGCCGTATTTATCAATCTACTCGATTAATGAATATCAGCGAGAACTTTGTTGGAGATTTGTGTGCTTAAGTCTTTCTACACTGCGTTAACGAAATTTTGTTTTCAGCTCACAGCAACGGCCAGTTATTTGAACGCTTATCGCGGGATTTCAATGGTTTTAATTTTGTAGTGCTCAGAAGGCGGTTATTGGTTTTGTTTTATGGCGTTATCTGACTATGATGTATGCTTCGGATTTTTATCGATGAGCCTATTCATGGTCCGCAACCTCAAGAAAAATAGCCTTAAACTCAAATACAATGACCAGCAGAAATTGCAGCAGGCTATCGCCATGGTGCAGTCAAAAAATATGGAGCCTGCCAGTGTTCTGTGTGCCAAGCTGCTGCGAAAATATCCAAATAATGCAGATGTTCTTCATCTCCTTGGCGTTATTAATTTTCAACAGATGAAGCTGGATGCTGCTGCTGATCTGATGTTAAAGGCGGCGCAGGCCGCGCCTGGTAATCCGCACTTTCATTGTGAGCTGGCGCGGGTTGAAAAAAAGCGGGGGCAGCCCGAAGAGGCGTTGCAAAACTATCGCCTAGCATTGAAAAAGCCCTTATCGGTGCCGGTCTACAACGAGATAGGTACCTTTTTTTATCAGTATGGTGAGATTTCACTGGCGGCAGATTGCTTTATTCATGCCCTGGCGCTGGCACCACAGGAAATCATGCTGGTGAATAATTTGGCCAAATGCTATCTCGACCTGCTGCAAACTGATAAGGCTGAGGAACTCTATCGACAGACCTTAGATCGCTATCCATCGGAACCGGTTAGTCTGAATAATTTAGCGACCATCATGCGTAGTCGTGGTGAAGCGGAGGCTGGCTTGGCGCTCTATAGCGAGCAGCTGCGCTTAGCTCCAGAGGATTCGGAGTTGAAAGCGGCCTGTGCAAAATACCTGATTGACATTGGGTCCAATGCTGAGGGCGAAACGCTGTTCCGAGAAGTGCTGGCAGCGGTTCCGTTGCATCAAGAGGCGACAGTGGGATTATGTCTACTGTTGGTAAAAGACCGTCTCAGTGAGGCTTTGTCCCTTATCCAGTCTTTTGTCGCTAAGCAGCCTGCAAACGCTTCAGGGCATTGGGTGTGGGCCAGGCTGTTGACTCACGAAGGTCAGATGAATGAAGCAGCGAAGCATTTTGAAGAGGCGTTGAGAATAGCGCCTGACAATATTATTTTTCATGATGACTATGCCTTCGCCAGTAACTACCTGGAGCAAGACCAGCAGGCAAGGGTAGACCAGCAGCACCAGAATGCAGCGAGCGTATTGATGCGCCGGGTGTTCTGTCGCCCCTTTACACCGATGGGTGAACTTGACTCCCAGCGTCCACTGACCATTGCTTATCTGTCACCGGACTTGCACCGTCATTCAGTGAGCTATTTTCTTGAGCCGCTGCTGCGCGGACATGATCGCAGGCAAGTAAAGGTGATCGTTTACTCCGATTCCCTCACTTCAGATGCCGTTAACCAGCGCCTTAGAGGTTTGGCTGACCAGTGGTACGATGTTGCTGGCATTAGTCACCATGGCCTGCGGAGGCAAATAGCCCGCGATAAGGTTGATGTGCTGGTCGAACTGGCGGGCCATACTGGCCATAACCGACTGGGGCTGATGGCCTCGATTGCGGCTCCTGTTCAGGTCAGTTACCTGGGCTATCCCAATAGTCTGGCATTGCCGACCATCCCCTATCGTATTACCGATGAATACGCCGATCCTCAAAGTGAAGAAACGGCTGATGAGCAGCAGTCGTTGCTGCGCCTGCCCGGTGGTTTTCTTTGCTATCAACCCGATGCGAGTGCTCCGCAAGTGGAACCTCCTCCCTCGGTTAGCAAGGGTTATATTACCTTCGGCTCGTTCAATGCCATCGAGAAACTATCTGTTCAGACCTTGCAGCTGTGGGCCGGGATTCTTAATGCCGTGCCTGATAGCCGGTTACTGCTGAAGTCTCGATGTTTCTCCGATCCGGAGGTAAGACGGAGCTTTGTCGAGCACTGCGGAAAGTTGGGGATCGCGGTGGAGCGTTTGCAGGTTGTGGGGCTCATTGAGAACCTTAACTCTCATCTTGAACTCTACCATGAGGTCGATATCGCCCTGGATCCGATGCCATATAATGGCGCCACAACTACCTGTGAAACTCTGTGGATGGGGGTGCCGGTGGTTACTATGGTGGGGGGGCGGCATGCTTCACGGGTCGGCAGTAGCCTGCTGCATCAGGTGGGTCTTGAGGAACTAATTGCCAGAGATGAAGCTGATTATCTGCGAATCGCCACTATGCTGGCAGAAGATATCGATCGGCAGCAGCAATTGCGTGCCACCATGCGTGAGCGGATGCGTGCTAGTTCGCTGCTGGATGAACCGCGAATTTGTCGGGAAATAGAAGCTGCCTATCGGAATATGTGGAAAGCCTATTGTGCTGAACATCAGAGCTAGATTAACACTCGCCATAGCGCTATCACTGCTGCCGGTACTTGCGCTCCGGCCTTCCTACACTGCCATAGCTGACTTCGGCTACTAGCTCATGGCTACTGACCAAGTATTCCAGATAGCGGCGGGCAGTGGTGCGGCTGGCGCCGATATGTTCGCCAACTTCTTCGGCACTCAGGGGCTGGGATTTGCCACTGAATACCTCTCTTATTTTATCCAGAGTCAGGGGGGCCACTCCTTTAGGGAGTCTCTCCTCTGCTGCTTTGCTGGTTGCAGGAGTTCCGCCCCGGGGTAGCATTATGTCGACATCCTGTTGTGCCAGGGATTCCATCGTTTGCAGCTTCTTCAGGTGTTGTTGATAGTTGTGCAAGGTTTCCTGCAGACGCTCGAACACCAGGGGTTTGAGAATGTAGTCGAAGACGCCACCGCGCAGGGCTTCGCGTAAGGTATCCACCTCTTTGGCGGCGGTAATTAGAATGACATCGACGCGGCTGTTGCCGGCTCGCAGCTTGCGCAACAGATCAAGACCGGTGCCGGTGGGGAACTGAATGTCCAGTAGCAACAACTCTGGCTGCAGCACATCGAGCAGGTCTTCCGCTTCTTGCAGGCCATGGGCCAGGCCGACCAGTTCAAAGCCTTCGATGCGTTCCAGAAAGCGTTTTTGTATTTCTGCAATCTGCGGATCATCTTCAGCGATAACGACGCGAATAGTGCTCATATAGTTATTCTTTTTTCGGGATATAGACGATAAAGCGGCTGCCTTGGTTATCACCCGGTTCCAGGGTGATGGTGCCCCCTAGATTGTTCAGCAGTCCCTTAACCAAGTGTAGACCTATGCCATGCCCGGCTCCGGTTTTGCTGGTGATGCCTTTCTCAAATATACGTTGCTGCTGGTTCTCATGAATACCGGCGCCCTGGTCCTCTATCTCAAAGATTAGATCGTCCCCGAGGTCGGTCATGGATAGTTTTACTTCACCGCCAGCCCCTTTGTGAGAGAGGGTGGCTTCCAGAGCGTTATCGATGAGGTTACCAATAATACTCACTAATTGCTCCCGGGGCAGGCGCTCCGGTAGTTGCTTCATATGACTTTCTGGATCGATGTTAAGCATCAACCCCAGCTCTCGGGCACGGTTGTATTTTCCTAGCAGGCAGCCGGCTAAAATAGGGTCGGGGACTGCATCCACCAACAAGCGAATCAGGGTTTGATGGCCTTTGGCTTCCTGTCCAATCAATGCCATGGCTTCGTCATGAGCTCCGATCTGAATCAAGCCGGCGATGGTATGTAGTTTATTGGAGTATTCGTGGGCCTGGCTGCGCAGGCTATCGGCATATTGCTGGATGCGAGTGAGTTTTTGGCTGACCAGATCCAATTCATCTTTACGCCGAAAACTGGAAACGACGCCGGTGATTTTATCGCCCTGCTTTAGGGGCAGGCGGTTAACAATCAGATTGTTGTTATCGAGCCATACTTCGCGGTCAAATTGTGGCTCGCCTGATTGCAGGACTTCCAGCATAGACGTGTCGGGTAGCACTTCGTTAATCAGTCTGCCGGTGAGCTGGGTATCTTCCGACAACCCCAGCGTTTTGATGGCGGTGCGATTAAAAGTGGTGATTTCCCCTTCGTTGTTGACGGCGATAATGCCTTCGCGTACCGATTCCAAGGTGGCTTTTTGCTCATCAAATAGACGGGCAATTTGCTCCGGCTCGAGGCCAAAAATAGCTTTCTTGAAGTGATTGGCGAACCAGATAGCGATAAAGGCGCTTAGCAGCAGTGAGAGCGAGATTACCGTTAGTAGGGTGAGGCGGTAGCTGCCGATAATCTGTTCCACCCGGTCCAGATGATAGCCAACGGAAACAATGCCAATGATTTGTTGATCCTTATCGATGACCGGTGCTTTGCCGCGCATAGACCAACCCAGGCTACCCCGGTCTTTGGAGATATAACCCTGGCCTAAAACCAGCGCCTGTGAGGCTTCATCACCGTCATCATCGGCCATGGATAGGCCGATTTTTGCAGGATTGGGGTGAGCTAGGCGAATACCTTGGTGATCGCCGATGACGACAAAGCGAGCCTGGGTTTTTTCTGCCAGCTGTAGGCTTACCGGCTGTAGAAAAGGGGTATTGCGGTTGGCTATGGCGGTAATTATTTGCGGTATGGCGGCAATGGTTTTGGCCACATGCAGGGCGCGCTGGCCGATCTGCTCTTCCAGCGATTGATGCAGGTAGTGCACTGCAAATAGGCCTATCAGACCGGTTTGAAACAACGCCATCAACCCCAGAATCAGGATCATCCGACTTTTCAGCTTGAATCGGCGCAGTAAATTCATCGGTGGCCTACCTGAGGGTCTCGCTTAGATCTTAGCCAATGGCGCTGTAAAATACCCGTGAACAATATGAACTAAACGATTTTTAAGTTTTAAAAAACCTTTAAATACAGAAACTTCTTAAATACTGCAGCGGGTATTACCTTGAGGACATCGTAATAACAAATATAACATCAATGAGGAAACCCCCATGTTTGGTAACTCCAATACCCGTAAAAGCCTGATGGCCGCTGCGCTATCAACCTGTTTAGCAGCAGGAGCGTCTTTTAATGTCTCTGCGGTGGAAGAAATTCACTTTCTGATTCCCGGTGGTGCCGGTGGTGGCTGGGACGGTACCGCTCGCGGAACTGGCGAAGCCTTGTCCAAAGCGGGCCTGGTGAATAGCATATCCTACGAAAATATGTCCGGTGGCGGTGGCGGTAAAGCTATTGCTCATCTGATAGAGGTCGCTGATCACAAGCATGAAGTTCTGATGGTTAACTCCACTCCCATCGTTATCCGCTCCTTAACCAAGGTGTTCCCGCAATCATTCCGTGATTTGACCCCCATCGCCGCTACTATCGGAGATTTTGGGGCTTTTGTAGTGTCAGCCAACTCCAAATACAAGTCATTTAAAGAGGTGGTGGCCGATTACAACAAGGACCCTCGTTCGGTTTCCATTGCCGGCGGCTCCGCCCGTGGCAGCATGGATCACCTGGTCGCAGCAATGGCCTTTAAAGCTGCCGGTGGCGACCCACGACGAGTGAAATACGTAGCCTACGATGCCGGCGGTAAGGCAATGGCGGGTATTCTTTCCGGTGAGGCTCAGGTGCTTTCCACCGGTTTCAGTGAGGCCCTTACCCTGGCCGCCGCCGGTGAAGTACGTATTCTGGTGATGACCGGCGCTGAGCGTTCTTCTGCTGCCCCCGAGGTTCCAACTCTGAAAGAGCTGGGTTACGACGCGACTTTCGTTAACTGGCGTGGGTTCTTCGGTGTTCCTGGTCTGTCTGACACAGAGGCTGCCGAGTTCGCCGCTACGCTGGAGAAGATGTACGCCACGGACGAGTGGAAGACTGTCCGCGACCGTAATGGCTGGACCGAAATTTTCAAGCCCCGTGCTGAGTTCGTTGCTTTCCTGGAAGATCAAGAAAAAGTAGTTGGCGATCTGATGCGTGAGCTGGGTTTCTTAAAATAGCTCTGACACTTTGATCTGGTGAGGGAGGCCTCACCGGATCTCTTCTCCACGATTGCGTCTTAAGGACAGGCATCCCGCCCGTCAGAGGATAGTCCCATGATCATTACCAAGGACCACATCGGTGGTTTGGTGTTTCTCTGCCTCTCCGTAGCCTATGGCTACTACGCCGGTCAAATTCCGATGTTGCCCGGCGATGAATTCGAACCCTTCAATGCTCAGACCGTGCCTAGCGCCTTGGCGGCCATGGGGGCTGTATTATCGCTGGCGCTACTGCTGACTTCACGGATGGATCCCAATAAACGTCTGCGCCTGAGTGGCTATGATTTTGTGCTGGTGGGGATGTTATTGGTCTTGGTAATGCTGTTCGCTATTGCCTTGGAATGGATAGGATTTTTACCATCGACGGTGCTGTTTCTGATCGGTGGTTATTGGTTGCTGGGAGAGCGCCGGATCAAGACCCTGCTGATTGCTTCTGTGCCATTTGCTGTTTTTATCTGGTTCGCGCTGTCGCAGTTGTTGGATATCTATCTGGCCCCTGGGCGCTTAATTACAACGCTATTCGGAGGTTGATCCCATGTTAGACGGAATTTTCACCGGACTAGGCACGGCGATGATGCCTTTTAATCTGATGATGGTGGTGGTGGGCTGTTTTGCCGGCACCTTTATCGGAATGTTGCCGGGCCTTGGTCCCATCTCAGCGGTAGCGCTGATGATCCCTATTACCTACGGCATCGACCCTTCTTCGGGCATCATTTTGATGGCTGGAGTTTATTACGGCGCGGTGTTTGGCGGCTCTACATCGTCGATCCTTATTAACGCTCCTGGCTGTGCCAGCACCGTGGTTACCGCTTTCGATGGTTACCCGTTGGCACAAAAAGGTCAGGCGGGTAAAGCGCTGGCGCTGGCTGCTTATTCATCGTTTACCGGCGGTACCGTGGGTGCCATCATCTTGCTGTTTGCGGCTCCGGCGCTAGCGTCGGTGTCGCTGAGTTTTCAGTCGAGTGATTACTTTGCTTTGATGATTCTGGGTCTGACCGCAGTGGCCGCTTTCTCTGGCAAGGGCCAAGTCATCAAG
This sequence comes from Motiliproteus sp., assembly GCA_036960175.1. GTDB lineage: Bacteria > Pseudomonadota > Gammaproteobacteria > Pseudomonadales > Balneatricaceae > Motiliproteus. The sequence goes on from JBALWH010000027.1 coordinate 9,232, forward strand.
GCGATGATCATGACGGTATTCGGATTGATGATCGCCACGGTCGGTACCGATACCATGACCGGTGCGCCACGCTTTACGTTCGGCAGTGTGGATCTGATCGATGGGGTTAGTTTTCTGCTGCTGGCCATGGCTACTTTTGCCCTGACCGAGGTGGTGATGACGGTGCTTAAAAGACAGCACTTGGAGGAAGAACCAGAGATCGATATGACTGCTCTAGGCAGCATGAAGTTGAGCCGCGAAGAGGTTAAAGAGGTGGCTCCTACAGTGGTGCGGTCATCGTTGTTTGGCTTTCTTGTGGGCGTACTGCCGGGCGCCGGGGCGACCATCGCTTCGTTTCTGGCCTATGGTCTGGAGCGTAACTTGGCCTCAGCTAAGGAGAAACTGAAATTTGGTTCCGGTGCGCTGCGCGGCTTGGCAGCGCCGGAATCTGCTAATAATGCGGCCTCTACCGGCTCCTTCGTGCCGCTGCTGACTTTGGGCATTCCCGGCTCAGGTACCACGGCTATCATGCTCGGTGCTTTGATCGCTGCGGGCGTTCAGCCAGGTCCACGATTGTTCGTCGATAATCCTGAAGTGTTCTGGTCGGTGATTATCTCGATGTATGTTGGCAACGTGGTGCTGCTGATCCTTAACCTGCCGTTGATCCCTTATATCTCAAGATTGCTGGCGATCCCTCGGCCGATACTGATTCCGTTAATTCTATTCTTCTCGATTACTGGGGTTTATCTGGTCAGCTTCAATACCTTCGATATTCAGATGATGGTGTTTATCACCGTGGCGGCGATCTTCCTTAAACTGCTGGAGTTTCCAATGGCGCCGATGCTGCTGGGCTATATCCTCGGCGGGATTATGGAGCAAAACTTGAGCCGATCCTTAGTGCTGAGTGATGGTAGTTATTCGTTCCTATGGGAGCGTCCTCTGACCCTTAGCATCGTCGTGATCGCGCTGCTGATACTGGCGCTGCCATTGTTGAGTAGCCTGTTGAGTAAAGTAAAGCGTGCTGGACCGGAGTCTGCTGTTACGGAGGGCGAAGGCTAATATTTCTGGGCTATTCCTCATAGTCTTTTCACCACTCCGGCCCTTGGCCTGGGTGGTGTTTTTTTATTCACTTTTGAACCATTGAGGCCGTATATAAGGGTGAGGAAGGTTGCCTTCGGAGCCTTTGCTCGCTGATTTTCCTATCCCTGGAACAACCTCTGTGGCGCTGTTCGGCGCGACGCAAAGGCCCTAAAATTACTGTGTCTGAAGGCGAAGGTTGATCATGGCTGATTGACGATTAACAATAATTATCCATTAAATTTGAAAGCGGATGAAACAAGCCGGTTTTTTATGCGTCTACTGCTAGCGCCAGACACGCATAGCTGGCGCTTCCCTTAGGGAACTCTGCGATATTTCCAAGAGATAAAGGAAACGAACATGAAACAGATAGGACTCTGTGGGGCGCTGCTATTAACAGCGGCGTCTTCGGCGGTTAGCGCCGAAGGGATGATAAATGTAGCCAGCGATTTTAATGTAGAAGAAACCTCTAACCGCTTGGAAACGATCCTTCATAATAAAGGTATGACGGTATTCAACCGAATTAAGCACTCTGAAGCCGCAGCCAAGATTGGCGTTGAACTGCGGGGTACTGAGTTAGTGCTGTTCGGTAATCCAAAAGTTGGCAGTCCATTAATGAAGTGCCAGCAGAGCATCGCCATCGATCTGCCTCAGAAGGCATTGGTCTGGCAGGACGCTGAAGGGAAAGTCTGGATTTCTTACAATGATCCCAGTTACTTGCAGCAGCGGCACGCTGTATCCGGCTGTGAGCCGGTTTTTGAAAAAGTATCGAAAGCCCTGGCCGGTATTAGCAGCGCAGCAGCTTCGCGTTAAGAATCAATGCCTGAGTCATTACTATGAACAAAAAAGTAGTGCTTGAATCGGTACTGACCTGTCCAACCTGTGGTCACACAAAAACCGAGATCATGCCTACAGACGCCTGTCAGTGGTTTTATGAGTGCCAGGGCTGTGGCTGTTTACTGAAACCACTGGCGGGCGATTGCTGTGTGTTCTGCTCCTACGGTTCCGTACCTTGTCCGCCGGTTCAGGTTGATAAGGGCTGCTGTGGGGTTAATAACCCAGCGGGTTAATAAGAAGTGATTGACGGAAAACCATGAAGAAAAATTCAAGGCTACTGAAGGCAGGCATTATCGGCACTATCATTGCGGTACTCTGCTGCTTCACGCCAGTGCTGGTTATTTTGTTGGGGGCGCTCGGACTGTCAGCTCTAGTCGGTTATCTGGATTACATTTTATTACCCATCCTAGGTCTCTTTGTTGGCATCACTCTATTTGCCTTGGTTTACACCAAACAATAGCCAACCCTCCGGGTAACTTGAACTGAGGATTCGCTATTCGACTCTTCTTTTTATGGCCACTAGCGGGGTCCCTGTTAGGCTTTAACCGGCCGTCAATCATGGTCAAAGTTGCAATGCATTCATCAGCCAAGATATTGGCTTCCTATCCACATCCAACGGCGTTCTCCAGCGCCCAGGGTGTCCAGGAATATCACACCCCCAGCGTTTCAATACTCATTGCCGGTGTGCCGCTAGCCCTATTATGCTGGACTTAAGTGCTTACCAGCTCTTGCGGCGACGGTAATGTTTGGTGTCCCTGAAGGACTTGCGTTCGCCGCCTGATTGACCAAGATACATGTCCTTGACCTGTTCATCTTCACGCAGGTCGGCGGCTAAACCTTCCATCATTACCCGGCCATTTTCCATGATGTAGGCATAGTCGGAATATTTAAGGGCTACGTTGGTATTCTGTTCGGCGATAAGGAAGCTGACGCCATCATTTTTGTTGAGTGTATTAACTGTTTCAAAGATCTCTTCCACCAGCAGCGGGGCTAGGCCCATGGAGGGTTCATCCAGCAGAATCACTTTCGGTTGAGCCATCAGCGCCCGGCCGATTGCTACCATCTGTTGTTCACCACCGGAGGTATATCCGGCCTTACTGCTGCGCCGAGTTTTCAGGCGAGGAAAGCGCTCGTAGACCATTTCAAGTCCGTCTTTGGCTTCTTGGGCGGTACGGGTGTATGCGCCTGTCAGCAGATTTTCTTCGACAGTCAGTTGAGAGAAACAGTGGCGCCCCTCCATGACGTGGATTAAACCATATTGCTTGATCAGCGCATTAGGGGTGAGATTATCGATGCGCTTATCCTTAAAATTGATGGTTCCTTTGGTGACGATGCCGCGCTCGGAGGCCAGCAGTGTGGAAATTGATTTGATCACCGTGCTCTTGCCAGCACCGTTGGCTCCAAGTAGAGATACTATACTGCCCTCGGGAACTTTCAGGGAAACCCCCTTGAGCACCAGAATAACGTGATCGTAGATCACCTCTATATTGTTAACGGAGAGCAGGGTTGGCTTAAGTTCGGTCATTGTCATTGTTCCTTCGGGTGCCGTTCCCTATGGGCTACAGGGGAACGGCGTTGTTACAGGCTAGCGAGGTAGCCCCGGTATTGAACCGGAGCATTTTCAGGCTTCCTTATGAGGCTTCTTTGCTGCAGTCGCGTGGGGTGATACCCTTTTCTTTAGCGTATTTAGCCGCAGATTCTTCGATCATTGGACGCACAATGGATTGATCGGACTGTACCCAGTCAGTCAGCTCTACCCACTTCTTGCCATTCCACTCAGAGAACTTAACCGCACCGCCGCCTTCGTGGTCAGCACAGGAAACGTGCAGAGGTTGCGCCAATCCGCGGAATCCGAGTTTGGCGATCGCTGATTTATCCAGGTCGATGTTCTCGATTCCCCAGCGAAGCTCCTCTCCACTCAGGGTCCGGTTGCCGAACTTCTCCTGAGCTTTACGGATACCTTCAACGGAGATCATCGCTGTGATCAGGCCGCGGTTATGGTAGATGCTGCCGACACGCTTAGGATCAGACATATTGCCGTTACCTTTGCCGTAGACATATTTCTGCAGGTCTTCGTGTACCAGGAAGTCGGTGCCAGCGGGATGGAAGCCAGCAGCGACAAAGCCTTTGGCTGCATCACCTGCAGGTATTACGTCTTCCTCAGCGCCTGACCACCAGACTCCGAGCATTTTAGTACGAGGGAAGCCCATCTTCTTGGCGGTCTTCAGAGCGGTAGGGTTCATTACACCCCAGCCACGGAGGATAACCCAGTCAGGCTTCAACCTACGGATTTTGAGCCATTGTGACTGCTGGTCAGCACCGGGATGAGGGACTTCGATATGGACGACCTTGAAGCCATACATCTCAGCCTGTTTGTCCAATACAGGGATGGTCTCACGGCCGTAACCGGATCCGTGGTGCAGGTTGACAATGGTCTTGCCCTTAAGCTTATCCATGCCGCCTTCGCGTTGGCCGATATACTTAATCTTGGCCGTATTCTGGCTCCAGTAAGTGGTGATCAGCGGGAAGGTGTATGGGAATACGCGTCCGTCGGCTGCGTCGGTACGACCGTAACCCATGGACAGCAATGGAATCTTATCGGCCTGTGAGCGCTCAAGCACCGCGTAGGTAGCACCGGTACTGATAAACTGGAACATGGAGGCGCCTTTCTCGCCTTTGTTTTTCAGTCGCTCATAACATTCTATCGCCCGGGGAGTTTTATATTCGGTCTCACACTCCTCCCAGCTAAGCTTGACGCCGTTAATACCGCCATCGCGCTCGTTGATCAGGTTGAAATAGTCGATCATGCCCCCGAACAGTCCGGTACCACCGGCTGCATAAGGTCCAATGCGGTAGCTGGTGACCGGCATAAATTGCTCATCTGCAACCGCTGGCGTGCTGGCTACGGCGCCGGCAAGAACTGCTGCTGAGATTATTGAGGTAAATACTTTCTTCGCACTCATGAAGGTTTCTCCTGTTATTACACCCTGAGGGTGCGCCCCGTTCCGGATAAGAATTGAGGCTGTTTTGTTATTTTTATAAATATGCTTCTGATACTTTCTACGGGTACTGCGTTAGTCGTTAATCGGCTACGAAGAGGCCGCTGGATTCAATACAAATCCAGCGCGAAAAACCGCCAGCCGCTTAGTGTGGGAATGGCCACATTCGTAGTTTATTTTTGACCACCTGCCAGAGCCTGGCGAGGCCTGCCGGTTCGACGATCAGGAAGAAGATGATCAGAGCGCCGAATATCAGCAGCTCCAAATTCCCCAACATGCCCTGATCGACCACACCACTGAGAGTGGCGTGCATCACCTGACTCATGAATATCGGGAACAGCAGGATAAAGGCGGCGCCGATAAAGGAACCGACCAGAGAGCCCATGCCTCCGATAATAATCATGAACAGAATGATAAAGGACTGGTGCAGGTCGAAAGCCGCGGCCTCGATGCTGCCCAGATAAGTGAAGCCGTAAAGCGCGCCGGCAACACCCAGAAAGAATGAACTCACGGCAAAGGCCAGCAGTTTGGTCTGCGCCATCTTGATGCCGATGACCTCGGCAGATACTTCCATGTCATGGATAGCACGCCACTGTCGGCCGATGCGTGAGCGCAACAGGTTGCGCGCGACTAACGTCAACACCGCCACAATACTGAGGGTTAACAGGTATTTGCTTATTGGTGTATCGATAGCAATGCCAAAGACATCCATCGGTGCCGGGGTCACTGAACCTGAAGAGACATAGTTGTAGAACCATTCAACATTGGTGAACAACCACTCGAACAAGAACTGCGCCGCTAATGAAGTGACTGCCAGATACAGGCCTTTGATGCGCAGACTGGGTAACCCGAAGATCACACCAACGCCAGCGGCGATAAAGCCTGAGAATAGAAAATTGATAATCAGTGGCAGTTCCGGTATCCGCAACTGGAAGTTATAGGCTGAGAAAGCCCCTACTGCCATAAAGGCCGCAGCGCCCAGATTTAGCTGTCCCGCCACTCCGGTAATGATATTAAGACCGATGCTGGCCAGTGAATATATCAGGAAGGGCGTAAGAATCGCGCCGATCCAGTAGTCATTTGCCAGTAGCGGTACGCCGATAAAGGCGACTGCTAGCAGCCCCCAGATAAACCAGCGGTCTTCCCGCAGGGGGAGCATGCTGGCATCGTCTGCATAGGTGGTTTTAAATTGTCCCGCTTCGCGATAAATCATGACAGTTGCTCCCTACACCCTATTAATTCGTGATTCGCCAAAGAGCCCGTTGGGCCTGAATAGCAGGAACACCAGTGCCAGCACATAGGGGAACCAGTTTTCGATACCGCCGATACCGAACCATTCGCCGACATAGAGCTCGGCCAGTTTCTCTGAGGCTCCGATCAACAATCCGCCAACTATGGCGCCGGTGATCGAGGTGAAGCCGCCGATGATCAGTACTGGCAGAGCCTTTAGGGCGATGACAGAGAGCGCGAACTGAACGCCGAGCCGAGAGCCCCAGAGCAGACCCGCCACCAGGGCGACAAAACCTGCTACCGCCCACACCAGTGCGGTGACATGCTGCAGCGGAATACCCACCGACTGCGCCGCCGCCGGATCATCGGAGACCGCTCGCAGCGCACGTCCGTGCTTGGTCTTGTTAAAGAATAGCGCCAGCACTGCCACCAGTAGGCCAGCGGTGAGCGCGGCGAATATATCAAAGGAGCTAATCAGGATATCCGGTGCGTTTTCCCAGTAATCAGCGAGGAAAATGGGATCATCAGAGATGCCGAGGTCCAGTGCGTGTACCTGGTTGCCGAACAGCGCCTGCGCCAGTCCTTCCAGGAAGAAACTGAGGCCGATGGTGACCATCAGCAGGGTGATAGGCGACTGGTTAATCAGCGGACGTAGTACCACCCGTTCGATAGCCAGCCCGAGTAATACCATGATGCCGAAGGTCAGCAGCATGGAAATCCAGAAATTTATCCCGGACTCGAGAAGGCTGACAAATGCCAGGGCGGCGAATAGCACCATGGTGCCCTGGGCAAAATTAAACACACCGGAGGCTTTGAAGATCAGCACAAACCCAAGCGCTACCAGCGAATACATAACACCGGACAGCAGCCCGGCAATTAATACTTCAAGAAAGAAATCCATCGTTAGTCCTCTAACGCAAAAAAGCTAATCAGCACAATCTGAAATACAGTTAGTGAGCAACACCCAGATAGGCGTCTATCACGGCCTGATTGGAACTAATCTCTTCCGGCAGGCCGTCACCGATCTTCTTGCCGTAGTCGAGTACGGCAACCCGGTCGCAGATATCCATGACCACGCCCATATCGTGTTCGATTAGCACGATGGTGGTGCCGAACTCATCGTTGACGTCGAGGATGTAACGGCACATATCCTCCTTCTCCTCGACGTTCATACCGGCCATGGGTTCGTCGAGTAGCAGCAATGAGGGTTCGGCGGCTAGCGCCCGGCCCAGCTCAACCAGTTTCTGCATGCCGTAGGGAAGACGGCCCACCGGGGTTTTGCGGATGGACTGCAGTTCGAGGAAGTTGATGACCGCTTCGACCTTCTCTCGATGCTCGATCTCGTCCCGCTGGCCTTTGCCCCAGTACAGTGCCTGGGACCAGAAGCCTGCTTTCATAAACAGATCGCGACCGGTCATGATGTTGTCGAGAACACTCATTCCCTTAAACAGGGCGATGTTCTGGAACGTTCGGGCGATACCTTGACGGGCCGCCTGATGAGCTTTCATCTGTCGGCGTTTCTCGCCGCGGAAGCTGATAACGCCCTCCTGAGGATGGTAGATTCCGTTCAGTACGTTAAGCATCGAGCTCTTGCCGGCACCGTTAGGGCCGATAATGCCGAGGATTTCATGCTCACGGACATTGATGCTGATGTTGGTTAATGCCTTGACCCCGCCGAAAGACAGGCTTATGTCATCGGCGCTCATCAACACATCGCCGATGACTTTTGTTTGGCCCGCCAGGCAACCTTTGCTATCCACCGCGTCCATGGCTTCCGCATTGGTGTCTGCGCGATTCAGCTCTTCTATTGCTGACATTCTCATGCTCCCGTCGCTCATACCCACGCGACCTCGCGTAATTTAAGAACAAAGGACTGATGGCCTTCGTCATGCACAAAGTTGGTAGCCGTGCTGTTTAGCGCTTCCACCAGTGCATCGTAGTGATCTCTTATAAAGTGGCGTCGTAGCTTGCTAGTACGGGTTATCTCTCCGCCGCGGGAGGTCATCAGTTTGTGCAGCACCACAAAGCGGCGAATTTGAAGATCAGGATTTTCCCTGGCCAGCTCGATGTTGAGACGTTCTATTTCTGCCTGCAACAGGTCGTAAACCTCGCTGTGGCCGGCCAGCTCTTGATAGCCGGTATAAGTCAGCGATTTACGCTCTGCCCAGTCGCCAATCGATTCTGGATCAACATTGATGATAGCGATGGTTCCACCGCCTTCAGCGGCAAAGGTGATTGCCTCGCGGATATAGAAAGATTCCTTGATACGGCCTTCGAGGTAGCGCGGGGCAAACTGTTTTCCGTTCTGGAAGGACTCCAGATTTGTCATGCGGTCGATAATGCGGATATCACCGGCAGCATTGCTGGTGCCATAGTCGCCGGAATGCACCCAGCCGTCGTCGGTTTTCACCTGGCTGGTGGTCTGCGGGTCCTTGTAATACTCCCTGAAAACTCCGGGGCTACGGTAGAGAATTTCACCATCTTCCTGAATACGCACTTCGACGCCTTCCACCGGTCTGCCGACCCAGGCAGGATGGGCTTCTTGGTGGCCATGAGCGCAAACATAGAGTGCCGATTCAGTCTGGCCGTAGAGCTGTTTGATATTGACGCCCATGGCACGGTAGAAATTGAAGGCTCGTGGTGACATGGATTCACCGGCGGTGTAGGCGGTCCTGAGGTCGGATAATCCCAGCACGTTTTTGACGGGGCCGTAGACCAGGATATTGCCCAGGGCATACATCAGTCGGTCAGTTAAAGCGACGGGTGTTCCATTGGCGATACGGGGGCCGACACGCTCGGCAAGATCCATAAAATAGTGATAGATAGCGCGGTTGCGTTTGCCTGCGTCCAACATCTTGATGCTAGCTCGTGACAGCAGTACCTCATAAACAAAGGGTGGCGCTAGGTAAACGGTTGGGGCTACCTCGCGCATATCCGTCAGCATGGTGGCTGAATCTTCCGGGATATGGACACAGTAGCCAACGACCATGGGTACCGCGTAGGAGAGCATGAAGTCTCCCACCCAGGCAGGAGGTAGGTAGGCGAAGCCTTTTTCATCCGTGCGGTAGCGTTCACTAAGAGCGGCATTCAACGCGGTCTGAATCAGGCCTCGATGGTTGTGAACTACGCCCTTGGCCTCACCGGTAGAGCCGCTGGTATAGAGAATGACGGCCGCATCATCGCCGCTGTTGGTGGTCAATTGATCGCTGTAGTAATCGGGGTTGCTCTGACCGAAGGTCTCGCCCAATGCCTGAACCTCGGTCCAGGCATGCAGGTTTTCATCGGTGTATTTGCGCAGGCCTCGTGGGTTTTTGTAGATGACCTGCTCAAGGAAACCGCTTTGCGGGCGCGCTGCCAGCATTTTATCAACTTGTTCTTGATCCTCGGCGACGACAAATGGAGCTTCACTGCGCTCCAGCAGTTGCAGCACTTCATCGTGGTCAGAATCGGGATAAATCGGAATTGGAACGCCACCGAGGGCTTGGGCGGCTGCCATTGCCCAGTAGAGTTCTGGGCGGTTGTCACCGACAATCATCAGATTGTCGCCGCGTTTGAATCCCAGTGACGCCATTCCCAGGGCAAATAGCTTTACCTGGGATGCGACGTTGGACCAGCTGTGCTCCTTCCAGATACCAGAGTGTTTCTCTCGATAAGCTGGGCTGTCGCCTCTGGTCCTAGCGTGTTCTTCCAGCAGTAACGGAAAAGTATCAATGCTGAGACTTTTTACCTCTGACCGGACGACCGATACATCAGTCATGGCTCCTCCAAATACTTTGGAAATTCAGGGAGTCGTTGAACGGGTTACAGGCTCAGCATGGGGTTGAGGTAGCAGCAGAAATAAAATCCTGAATCATAGCGGCTAACGACAGACAGCTCAGGCGGGCATATCAGATACGCCTTTACCCCGTGTCACGGTAACCGTATAGCATTATCAGGTCTTCATACAGCTTCTCAATCCCGCGATACACAGCGGTCGGTAACTCACTCTCAGATCCTAAAATCTCGCGTTGTTGTTGTTATTTTTGCGTCGCGAGCCCTATCATTTATAATTATTTTAACTGACGCTATCATTTACGTTAACGTAAACAATTGGGCCTAGTATCGCGTGCTGATTGTTATTTTTAAAACTATCCTTTGGTCTTATATTGTCGACAATCTGCATGTTGCGATGCAGCGCTAAAACTGTCTTTACGGTCTGCTAGGCTGGCGGCGAATAGTGTCAGACTTATTTTGATCGATTGCTCAACAACTCATTGTTGACGGGAGTTTTTTAGTGATCAGAACCATAAAAATAAGCAGAACGGCAATAGAATAATATCTATTTAGAGGTGGTATAAGAATTTTAATTGCAGGGAGCTCGATTTGTTAACGATGAGTCAGATGATAATTGTCAACACTTTGTCCTCTGCAGTAGGTAAGTAGCAGCAGCGTGCGCTGTTTGTTTTATGATCTATTGTCTCTAATCATTCCTTGCTCAGGTAACTAATCCCCGTTTATTGATTGCTGCGATGCCGCATTAAAGAGGCCGTTAAACATGAAATTTAATTAGTTGCCTGCATGATGCCGCCTGGTTATTTAGCGGTAACCGCACTTGGGGTGGCCTAGAGTCGCCGAGACAACGTGTATTTCTTGCTGAAGATCGAAGATGCCTTTCCCGGTAACGCGTAATATAGCCATTTTGTTGGGGGTGATAAGGCTGTCTGAGTTAGAGTGCTTTTGGGTCCGCTGGGTGTGTTCTCTGTGAGCTCTAGAATGAGCTCATCTAGGTGTTGTCGATTTTCGAACTAGAGCCAGTCATTATTATAAATGACCGGTCTGCGATTGTTTTTCTAATGCAGGATGTCCTTAGCTCTTTTCAGGTTGGTATACTGTGTTCTGGGCAAGATATTAGGCATTAATAAGCTATGGAACCTGCGAATAAGCTCGGTGTGTTCTCTGCTATATAACACTCAGCCCACAAATACTCTCAAGCGCTGGCCAAATTCCAATTACAGGAGATCAGGATGTCTACCAATCGTACCGGGCCGAACAGCGATAATCTTAAAAAGATCATCGGCCAAGCCCAGCAAAGCCAAGCCGATCGTGAATCAGGCTATCGTGCAAAGTCTCTGAAAATGTACCCTTGGATCTGTGGCCGCTGTGCCCGTGAATTCACCCGCGTCAATCTCAGCGAGTTGACGGTCCATCACCGCGACCATAATCACGACAATAACCCGCCAGATGGCAGTAACTGGGAGCTTCTGTGTCTTTATTGTCATGATAACGAGCATAGCCGTTATGTAGATACCGCTGAACACAGTCTGACTGTTGCCGGTGGCGATAAATTGGCAGCCGCTACCAGTCAGCCCTTTGCGAACCTTAAGGATCTATTAAAGAGCAAGTAGGGAACCTAATTAGCGGTGCTGGGCTGTAGGCTCTATGGGGTCGCTTCGGAATCTCTGGTTATTCAGCTTTTCTTCTTATCACCACTAACGCAACGCCGGCAACGGTCAGCAAGCCGCCAGCCATCGCCAGAGGGCCAAAGCGTTCATCAAAGAGGATATAGGCTTCTAGCGCCGTTACCGGTGGCACTAGATAGAACAGACTGGCGACCTGAGAAGCGGCCCCCAGCCTAATCAGCGCCATTAATAACATAATCGCGCCGATAGAAAGCCCTAGCACCAGCCAGCCCATGGCTAGCAGAAACTGTATATCCCAGCTTACTTCGCCGCTTTCAAAGAGTAGGGCTCCGGTGGCAAAAAACAGCGTTGCTGAGCAGTATTGGATAAAAGTGCCGGGAATCAGCTCCACGCCTTGGCCGTAACGCTTCTGATAAACAGTGCCGATGGAAATCCCCGCGAGCGCGACCAGACACCAAGCCAGGGTCCATAGAGAGAAATCCCTGACAGTGCTTAGCCCTCCCATTTTTTCCAGCAATACCAGTCCCACGCCGACCAGCCCCAGCAGGAGTCCAAACCATTGCCGGGGGGTCACAGATTCCTTCAATACAATAACCGCCGCAATTGCGGTGACCAGCGGCTGCAGACCGACGATCAGCGATACCAATCCGGCAGGCATATTGCCGGCGATGGCATAGAACACGCCCCCCAGATAAAGACCATGAACCAGCAAACCGGTGACGGCGGTATGCAACGCTGAGGTTCGAGATGGCCAGTTCGGCTTTAACCAGAATGCCAGAATGGCCAGAAGCAATAACGTAGCCAGCATCCGATACAGCAGCAAGGTAAAAGGTTCGGCGTAAGGCAGGCCGTATTTAGCGCCGATAAATCCGGTACTCCAGAGCCATACAAACAGCCATGGCATCATTTGTACCAGTCGATTGTTTGAATTAGTCAGGTTACTCGAGTTGCTTTCCTTGGATTGCGGGGACAAATCAGTTAACTCCGGATGATGGTATCTTGATAGCTATCAGCAGCTTTAATTGATGCCGTTACAATAATTGGGTTCATACTTGGGTTCATACTTGGGTTAGGCATATGGGCATGGTGCAGTGGCCGGTTTGTGGGGCTGGATACTAGCATGTACGGCAAACGACACTAGGCTTAACTGACAGGCCGTTGTAGCAAGGGTTTCCAATGCAGGCATTATCCATATCTTCACAGGCGTCAGACCCCTATCGTGCAGGAATTGAATTGAATTGGGCGAGGGCTTGGCGCCCTTGTCACCAGAGATTATTTTTGTTTTTTCCACTGTTCACTATGGTCATTCCAGTGAGTTGCTAGAAGGCTTAGCAGACAGTTTAGACGATTCTGATGTAGTGGTGGTGGGTAATACCGGTGATGGTTATTACCACCAAGATGATTGCGGTGACGTCGGCTGTGTCGCCATGGGATTGAACAGCGGCGGTAAGGTGCGTTGGCGTTACAGCACCGTTAGCGGCGTTAATGCAGACCCCGAAGGTTGCTTGCTGAAAGCCTGGTCGGCGCTGCAGGACATGCAGGATGAAGAGCCCCGATTGCTATTTATGTTCTCGGATTTCCGCACCGATGCCAGTCTGTTTGAAAAGGTGCTACGAGAGCAGATCAAAGTCCCGGTGGTAGGAGGGATCGCGGCGGATGACAACCAGATGGTCGATTGCGCGGTCTATGCTGGCGATAGGTGCATGCGAGATTCGTTGGTGTTGGTCTCCGCCAGCGGCGATTTTGATTTTTCAATCCATGTTGGCAATTCTATCGCTGCTGTGGGCAAGCCAGGGATCATTGAGCATTCACAGGGCACCAATATTTTCGAGATCGATGGGCTTTCGGCAATGGACTTTATTGAGCGTGAAACCGGTAAGCCCGTATTGCAATCCGATGCCGGCGTTACCTCGTTGAGCATTCTTAATCCGGATGACTCTTCAGTTCGAAGGCTGCGGGCTATTGTGCCAAATTTCTCGGTGGCTGAACGTTCGGTGGGTTTGTATGGAGGCATTGAACAGGGCGAGCTAGTACAGGTTTGTTGTGCGGAACCTGAACAATTGCTGGCGGAAGTTCGAATGTTCTCAGGTCGATGTCGGGAACAGGCGTTTTCCCCTTGTGGGATATTGATTGTCAGCTGTGCTGGTAGAAAGTGGCTGCTGGGTGAAAGGATTAAAATGGAAGTCACGGAGCTAGTCACAGGCTCTTTTAGTGACCTGCCGCTAGCGGGATTTCCCTCGTTTGGTGAAATCGCGCCCCTTCCAGTGGAATCCGGGTATAGTGAGAATCTGTTTCATAATATGACTTATGTCGTTTTGTTGTTGGGCTAATGAAATATAGATTGATCACTAATCTGCAACCTCATCCGGCCGGATTTGAGTTGGTTGAACTGTCCAGAAAACAGCTGATGGGCGGGCCGGTGGCGCTACTCTGTAGTCATATAGATCCGATAGTTTCGGAATTCCAGCCTTATCTGGAACGCATTAGCGGCTGTTTCATCAATGCCGCTGATGAGCTGAAAGTGACGTCGTTGAGTCAGCGTTTGTGGCATATACAGATCCCTGAAACTTACCTGCCAGAGCTGTCGTTACTATTGCTGCCGTTACTGGTTACGTTAGAGCATTCAATGGAAATCGAGGATCATCATCTGATTCTACAGAGACATTTAGAAAGAAGTGAGCGCTCACTAAAGTCTAAGTCTGATGACTATCAACGAGTCAACAATGATCTACAGGGCAAGGTCAATGACCTTGTTGCTGCTCAACAGGAAATCGTCCAGCTGAATCAGGTTCTGGAAAGTCGTGTTAAAGAGCGTACGGCAGATCTTGAGCAGTCCCTTGAGCGGGTGCATCAGACTCAGGAGCAGTTGATTCAAGCGGAAAAGCTGGCGGCTCTTGGCAGTATGGTGGCGGGTGTTGCCCACGAAATAAATACCCCTCTGGGAAACTGTGTGCTGGCGGCTTCCAGTCTTAAGGATACTGTTGAGGAAGTACTTGAATCCGTCAGTTCGGGGGTGATCAATAAGCAGCAGTTTATGCATAACATGGAGCAGTTAAAAACCGGTTTCGAACTGTTGAATACCAACCTCAATCGTGGTGCTGATCTGGTGGGACGCTTTAAACAAGTGGCCGCCGACCAGTCTTTTGAGGAGCGCCGGAAATTTCAGATGGCGGAACTGATAGAGGATACCCTTGCTGCCATGTCTCCGCGCTTAAAACGGGGGCGCTGTGAGGTAGAGTGGCGCTGTGATGAGGATGTCGAGCTGGATAGCTATCCCGGCGATTTCAGTCAGATCCTGATGAACCTGGTGGTTAACTCGTTGATCCACGGATTTCATGAGCGTCCGGGAGGGCGTATTAATATTTTGGTTACTGCCTGCAGTAATCATATGCAACTTGAGTATTCGGATTCTGGCGACGGTCTGTCTGAGGAAGCCTGTCAGCGACTCTTTGAGCCTTTCTATACCACTAATCGTGAGCGTGGCGGAACGGGGCTGGGGATGGCGATTATCCATAACCTGATCAGTCAGCGCCTGGGGGGCAGTATTCGGCTGGCAAGCGGTATTGGTGAAGGTGTTCGCTTTGTTATCCGAACGCAGTTGAACGCGCCTTGATTCTCAGAGCTTTGCGGTCTTTTAGAGCCAGTTCTGGTCGATCCAGTGCAGATACTGGTTACGAATATCTACAGCTTCATTAGCCAGGTGGTGGCGTCCCTGTGGCAACAGCAATGTCTGCGCGCCGGGGAATTTCTGTTCCAGAACCTTGAGGTTATAGCGCCAGTCAACGGTATCATCCTGCTGCCCCTGGAGGATCAGCGGTCTGTAGTCAGTGCTGCCGGGCAACTCCAGAAATTGGGGTATCCAACGTTTTAGTGCAGATACCCATTCCACGGTAATGGTTTGACCTTGCAGCATATCCTGCTCCTTCAGAAAGCACAGGAATGCTTGGTCGTGGCTGTTGTCAGTAAATTTTCTCTGGAGGGAGTCGACCCAGGGTTTGACTAGGTTATGGGCCAGTTTTACCAGTTGCCATTGGGCCGGACGCACCAATGGCGCGATCAGTACAATATTGCCATCAATGATTGGTTTTTGACTTAGCAGGTACTGATTGATGATTGCGGCGCCGGTGCTCTGCCCCAGCCAGTGGCAATGCTGGCCTCGATCTGGAAGTGTATCTAAGACGCTGCTTAGTACCTGTTGGTACAGGTCAAAATCAGCAATGGTGCCTCGCCCTCCAGACGACAGCCCATGCCCTGGTAAGTCGAAGCTGGTGACGGTTAGGTTGCGTTCCAATAGATAACGAATCAGATGGCCGTAGAGGGCGTGATGATCGTGATAACCGTGGACCAGTAGTGCCTGCCCTTGTGATACGGCCGGTTTAAAGCGTTGAGTCGCAATGTTGAAACCAGCGCCGCTGATCATTCCCAGCTGTTGTTTACAGCCTTGCTCAGTGAAGTCGATGTTGTAAAAACGTCGATAAGCGATGACGTCAGCAGTGGCGGGCACGTTGCTTTCGAACGTTGGTAGATTGTTGATCAGGATGCGGGCATCAAAACAGCTCATCGGTGGGTCGCTATCCTACAGGCAATAAAACAGGCAATAAAAAAGGCGGCCTGGGCCACCTTTTTAATCTAGCAGAAAGGCTATTGAATCAATAGTTTTCAGCCATATCTTCAAGGCAGATAACTTTGATCTTGTCAGCGTGGCCGGCGGTACCGAAGGCTTCATAACGAGCGATAACGATATCAGACATCGCCGTCATGGTTTCTTTCAGATATTTGCGGGGATCGAATTCCGCTGGATTGGCGGCCAGGAAACGACGGATTGCTCCGGTCGAGGCAAGACGTAGATCGGTATCGATGTTGACCTTGCGGACGCCGTGCTTGATGCCTTCAACGATCTGTTCTACCGGCACACCGTAGGTTTCTGGTATGGAGCCTCCGAATTCATTGATCACCGCCAGCCAGTCTTGAGGCACAGAAGAGGAGCCATGCATAACTAGATGGGTGTTAGGAATGCGGGCGTGGATCTTCTTGATAGTGTCGATCGAGAGCACATCGTCGGTTGGCGGGCGAGTGAACTTATAGGCGCCATGGCTGGTGCCACAGGCGATTGCCAAGGCATCGACGCCGGTTTTTTCAACAAAGTCAGCCGCTTCATCAGGGTCGGTTAGCATCTGGTCGTGAGATAGAATGCCTTCGGCACCGATGCCGTCTTCTTCACCGGCCTGGCCTGTTTCCAGAGAACCCAGGCAACCCAGCTCACCTTCGACAGAGACGCCACAGGCGTGGGCCATATCGACAGTACGCTTGGTCACGTCGACATTGTATTCATAATCACTAGGTGTTTTACCATCGTCTCGCAGAGATCCGTCCATCATCACTGAGGAAAAACCCATCTGGATGGAGCGTTGGCAAACCGCCGGAGAGGTGCCGTGATCCTGGTGCATACAAACCGGTATGTGAGGAAATTCTTCGATCGCAGCTAGAATCATATGCCTGAGGAAGTTGGAACCGGCATATTTGCGGGCGCCTGCTGAGGCTTGAACGATAACCGGACTATTGGTTTTGTTCGCCGCTTCCATAATGGCGCGCATTTGTTCCAGGTTGTTGACGTTAAATGCTGGAATTCCGTAGCCGTATTCTGCGGCGTGGTCCAACAATTGTCTCATGCTGATCAGAGCCATATTCGCCTCTCGTCTTGTTGTAATGAGTGATTGCCGGGGTAACTGCTAACCCCGGTGTGATCCTATCCGGCCTACACTCAAGCACGCCGGACATCCTAAATTAATCTTGTGCCCGTTGCTCGAGGATTTCTACTGCGGGTAGCTTCTTGCCTTCTACAAACTCCAGGAAGGCGCCGCCGCCGGTAGAAATATAGGAGACCCGAGAGGCAATATCATATTTATCTACTGCTGCCAAAGTATCACCGCCGCCGGCGATGGAAAAGCCTTCGCTTTCGGCGATGGCCATGGCAATTACCTTAGTGCCGTTGCCGAACTGGTCTATTTCGAAGACTCCCACCGGGCCATTCCAGATGATGGTCTTCGATGTTTTTAGCATCTCGGCCAGACGCGCAGCGGTTTCTGGACCGATATCGAGAATCATATCGTTTTCGCCAACATCTTCTACTTTTTTTATGGTCGCTTCAGCAGATTCAGAGAATTCGGTAGCAACCACTACATCCGTCGGTAGCGGGATATGCGTTTTTTCCATCAATCGCTTAGCCTGGTCGATCAGGCCTGCTTCATACAAGGACTTGCCTACCGGATGGCCTGCTGCAGCCAGAAAGGTATTGGCGATCCCCCCGCCGACAATCAGTTGGTCGACCTTATCGCAAAGGGCTTCCAGTACCGTTAGCTTGGTTGAAACTTTAGAGCCACCAACAATGGCTGCCATCGGGCTGGCTGGCGTTTCTAGAGCTTGCGCCAGGGCCTTCAGTTCGTTGGCCAGCAGTGGGCCGGCGCAGGCAACGGGAGCGTACTTGGCTACGCCGTGGGTGGAGGCTTGAGCGCGGTGGGCTGTTCCGAAGGCATCCATCACAAAGACATCACAAAGGGCGGCCATTTTTTTCGCCAGCTCATCGTTATTCTTTTTTTCGCCGCTGTTAAAGCGAACATTTTCCAGCAGTACCAGTTCGCCGTCACCTACTTGGACTGCATCGAGCCAGCCTTTCTGTAGGGGTACTTCACGACTCAGCAGTAGGGATAAGTGCTGGGCCACCGGAGCCAGAGAGTAGGATTCATCGTACTCACCTTCGGTGGGCCGGCCGAGGTGAGACATCACCATTACCTTGGCGCCCGCTTTCAGGGCAAATTCAATGGTCGGAAGTGCGGCGCGAATACGAGCATCACTGCTCACCTTGCCATCTTTGACAGGAACGTTGAGATCTTCACGGATAAGAACGCGTTTGCCGCTCAGATCCAGATCAATCATTTTCAATACAGTCATAGAACACCTTGTTTTTAAAGACTAAAAATTAATCCGTTCCCTGTAACCAGGCATCTGCTACGTTCAGCATGCGGTTGGCGAAGCCCCACTCGTTATCAAACCAACACACCATTTTGATCAGCTTATGGTTGCTGACTCTTGTTTGTGTTCCGTCCACGATGCCGGATCGTGGGTCGGTGTTAAAGTCTATCGAAGCGTGAGGTTCTTCGGTATAACCCAGCAAGCCCGCTAGGGGAGGCTCTGCTGCTGCTTTTCTGAACAGTTCGTTAACTGCTTCGACGGTGACTTCTTTTTGTACTTGGATGGACAGATCCATCAGCGACACATTAATAGTCGGAACCCGAAAATGCAGGCACTGAAAACGCCCAGACAGCTGGGGTAGCAGGCGATCGATACCTCGATCAAGCCCAGTATTCACGGGAATGATCGATTGCAGCGCGCTACGAGTTAGGCGCAAGTTAGTATGATGGTAGCTGTCGATCACCGGTTGATCGTTCATGGCCGAATGTATCGTGGTGGTGACGCCACTTTCGATTCCAAAACTGCGATCCAGCAGATCCAAAACCGGGACTATGCAGTTGGTGGTACAGGAGGCGTTTGAGACAATCTGATGATCTGTCCGCAGGGTCTTATGATTGAAACCGTAGACGATGGTGGCGTCGATATCGGTCGATGCGGGTTGGGAAAACAGCAATCGTTTAGCGCCGCTGTAGAGATGCTGTTGCGCAGATTCTCTATCGCAGAAGGTACCAGAGCACTCCAGTACCAGATCGATATCCAGTTCTTTCCAGGGTAGTTGCTTGGGGTCCACTTCATTAAGAATGCGGATCCGGTCACCATCGATTAGCAAGTGCTGCTCATCGTGTTCTACCGGTAAAGGAAAGCGACCGTGGGTGGTGTCATAACGAGTCAGGTAGGTGATGGTGTCAATGTCGGTGAGTTCATTGATGGCAACAATCTGCAGCTGTCGAAATTGTGGATCAGAGTAATAAGCTCTGAGTACGCTTTGTCCGATGCGTCCGTAACCATTAATGGCGACACGATAGCTCACTGCATTACTCCCAATGGGTCTGCAATAAAAAAGCAGGTCCCGGCATAAAAACCGGGACCTTGATAGTGTTGGCTAGCCAGAGTCAAAGGATTAGAGCAATTCATTGACCTTGTTGACGACATTTTCAGTGGTAAAGCCAAACAGTTTGAATAATTCACCAGCAGGCGCGGACTCACCAAAGCGGGTCATGCCAACAATGGCGCCATTGAGGCCGACGTACTTGTACCAAAAATCGCTATGGGCGGCTTCGATAGCCACTCGAGCAGTGATAGCTGAAGGCAGTACGGACTCACGGTAATCATTGGACTGGGCTTCGAATGCTTCAACACAAGGCATGGAAACGACGCGAATCTGCCTTCCTTGCTCTGCCAGCTTGTCAGCAGCGTCCATGGCCAGGCCAACTTCAGAGCCGGTGGCGATGAGGATGGCGTCGGGGGCTCCTTGACTGTCGCGCAGTACATAGCCACCACGCTGAATGTTGTTCAGACGTTCAACGCAGCGATCCTGGTGAGGAAGGTTCTGGCGGGAGAAAATTAGGGCGCTGGGGCCGTCGATTTTTTCCAGTGCGGATTTCCAGGCCACCGCTGATTCAACGGCATCACAGGGGCGCCATAGGTCCAGATTAGGGGTGTTTCTGAGGTTGGCGATCTGCTCGATAGGCTGATGTGTTGGGCCGTCCTCTCCCAGACCGATGGAGTCGTGAGTGTAAACAAATATAGTCCGTTGCTTCATTAGCGCAGCCATGCGGACTGCATTACGGGCATATTCCATAAATACCAGGAAGGTCGCGCCGTAGGGGATAAATCCACCGTGTAGGGCAATACCATTCATAATCGCAGACATGCCGAATTCACGCACGCCGTAGTAGATATAGTTGCCGCCACTCTGATCTTTGCTGACGCCCTTGCAACCACCCCATAGGGTCAGGTTGGAACCGGCCAGGTCAGCAGAACCGCCCAGTAACTCGGGCAGCAGAGGCCCGAAGGTGTTTAGGGTGTTCTGAGAGGCTTTGCGGCTTGCAACAGTCTCGCCTTTCTCTTGCAGAGACTCGATATAAGCACCGGCCTTTTCAGAAAAGTCGTGAGGCAGGTCGCCACCGATGCGACGCAGGAATTCAGCAGCCAGATCCGGGTAAGCTTCATTATAGGCCGCGAAGTCTTCGTTCCAGTTGTTCTCAGCGATACAGCCGGCACTTTTAGCATCCCAGTCTTCATAGATGTCAGCAGGGATTTCAAAGGGTGCGTGCGTCCAGCCAAGGCTTTCACGGGTCAGGGCAATTTCGTCGTCACCCAGTGGTGCTCCGTGGCAATCTTCTTTACCTTGTTTGTTAGGAGAGCCGAAACCAATGATCGTTTTGCAGCAGATCAGCGTCGGTTGTGCGGTATTATCGTGAGCTGCTTCGATCGCTGCCACTAAGGCCTCTGCATCGTGGCCATCGACCGCAGGAATGACCTGCCATCCGTAGGACTCGAAACGCTTAGCCGTGTCGTCGGTAAACCATCCTTCAACTTCGCCATCGATAGAGATGCCGTTGTCATCATAAAAAGCGATCAGTTTGCCGAGTCCCAGAGTTCCTGCCAGGGAGCAGACTTCGTGGGAAATGCCTTCCATCAGGCAGCCATCGCCCAGGAATGTATAAGTATTGTGATCGACAAGTTCATAGCCTTCACGATTGAACTGCCCTGCCAGCACTTTTTCCGCTACGGCCATGCCGACGGCGTTGGCAAGCCCCTGACCTAGAGGACCGGTGGTCGTTTCTATGCCGGGAGCATAGCCGAGCTCTGGGTGTCCGGCAGTTTTGGAATGCAGCTGACGGAAGTTTTTAATATCGTCGATAGTTAAGTCGTAACCACTCAGGTGCAGCAGCGAGTAGTGCAGCATGGAGCCATGACCGTTTGATAGAACAAAGCGGTCGCGGTTAAACCACTGAGGGTTGCTGGGGTTATGCTGCAAGTAGTCATTCCATAACACTTCGGCAATATCCGCCATGCCCATAGGGGCACCGGGATGCCCAGATTTGGCACGTTGTACGGCATCCATACTAAGGGCGCGTATTGCGTTGGCTAGTTCTCGACGGGATGGCATCTAAAATAACTCCTGAGCGTAGTCATCAGCCTGATGGCCGGGGGTTCCAAAAAAGGAAATCGAAAAAATTCAGAGGCGTATTCTCTCGTACTCCACTCCAGGCTTCAAATAGGAATGCTAAAAAAGTGCCAAGTTGAATGGATTTCATGTTTTATCGTGATTAATTTCAGTCAATTCCTGACAAAAAATACATGCCGGTCATAGTAAGAGTCTATATCATGCTAGGCTTCTGCTTTGGGCATAGCATTTTATCCTGGTCTGTTCGTTCACTGAAACGAGTGCTTCCGCCGCGGAGCAACGCCAGCTGCTAAAACGCTTGGTAATTAAGTCACTGTTTTTTTTAAACATTCAATTATTAAGGCAAGTAATCCTATGAGTGCTTATTCTTTATTCACCTCCGAATCTGTTTCTGAGGGACATCCAGACAAAATGGCTGATCAGATCTCTGATGCCATTCTGGATGCGATCCTGGCCGATGATCCCCATTCCCGGGTTGCCGTCGAAACCATGGTAAAAACCGGTATGGCGATTATTGCCGGTGAGGTGCGTACCTCGACCTATGTTGACCTGGAAAATATTGTTCGCAATGTGATCCTGGATATCGGCTATAACAGCTCTGATGTTGGCTTTGACGGCGCTTCCTGTGCCGTTTTGAATGCTATCGGTAAACAGTCTGCTGATATTGCTGTCGGTGTTGATGAAGCCGAGGATAAGGATCTTGGGGCTGGCGATCAGGGCTTGATGTTTGGTTATGCCACCAACGAAACCGAAGTGTTGATGCCTGCGCCTATCTACTATGCTCACCGTTTGGTTGAGCGTCAGGCGCAATTGCGTAAAAAAGGTATTCTGCCTTGGTTGCGTCCCGATGCTAAATCTCAGGTTACGCTACGTTACGAAAACGGCAAGCCGGTGGCTATCGATGCCGTGGTATTGTCTACGCAGCATGCCCCGGATATCGCCCAGAAAGACATCCGCGAAGCGGTGCGTGAAGAGATTATTAATCACGTGCTGCCAGCCGAATGGCTGCATGCGGATACCAACTATCATATTAATCCCACCGGTCAGTTTATTATCGGTGGCCCTATGGGTGACTGTGGTCTGACGGGTCGTAAAATTATCGTTGATACTTACGGTGGTATGGCGCGTCACGGTGGTGGTGCTTTCTCTGGCAAGGACCCATCAAAGGTGGATCGCTCCGCTGCTTATGCCGGCCGTTATGTGGCAAAAAATATTGTTGCAGCTGGGCTGGCTGATCGGGTCGAGGTGCAAATTTCTTATGCCATTGGTGTGGCAGAGCCTACGTCCATTACCGTGAATAGCTTTGATACCGGAAAAATTGGCGATGATAAAATCGAAGCATTGATTCGTGAGCACTTTGATCTGCGCCCTGGAGGCCTGATTGAAATGCTGGACCTGCGTCGTCCGATCTACCGTGCCACTGCGGCCTATGGTCATTTCGGCCGTGAAGATGATGCGTTCACCTGGGAGCGCACCGATAAAGCTGAGCTGTTGCGTGATGCTGCTGGTCTCTAACCCTGCAGGAGTGCCGGTTTATCCGGCACTCCTTGTCCTGATCTCTCTAGTCTAATTATGCGTATACCTCGCGTTTATGATGATCAGCCGCTGCGTGTTGGCGACGAAGTATCCCTGGGAGACTTTGCGGCTCAACATCTGGGCCGAGTGCTGAGAATGAAAGCCGGTGACCCGCTGACTATTTTTAATGGTCAAGGCGGTGAGTACGGTGCGGTGCTGACCACCGTTACTAAAAAACACGTATTTGTGCAGCTGCAGGACTTTCGTGAGCCAGTTGTCGATTCCATCCTGAAAATTCACCTAGGCCAGTGTTTGTCTCGTGGCGAGCGTATGGATTATGCAGTGCAGA
Source organism: Motiliproteus sp. (assembly GCA_036960175.1). Classification (GTDB taxonomy): domain Bacteria; phylum Pseudomonadota; class Gammaproteobacteria; order Pseudomonadales; family Balneatricaceae; genus Motiliproteus. Next base: position 32,719 of record JBALWH010000027.1, read on the forward strand.
AAGCCTGTGAGCTGGGAGTCTGCGAGCTGTCACCGCTGTTTAGTGAGCGTTGCGAAGTGCGCCTAAAGGCCGACCGTCAGGAAAAAAGAGTCCAGCATTGGCAGCAGATTGCTATTAGCGCCAGCGAGCAGAGCCTGCGCTGTAGCGTCCCTCATATTCATCAGCCTACAGATGCTGCCCAGTGGGTTACCGAAACCAAGGCCGACTTAAAGCTGGTATTAGATCCTCGGGCACCCCAGGCGTTGACCAGTTTTAACGCACCCGCGAGCATCGCTTTGTTGATTGGTCCAGAAGGAGGCCTTAGTGAGGCTGAAGTTAATGCTGCCGAAGTGGCAGGCTTTATGCCTATTGCCCTTGGCCCGCGCGTCCTGAGAACAGAAACTGCCCCCGTTGCCGCGCTGTCGCTGCTGCAATACCTTTGGGGTGATCTGAATTGAGTCCACTGGCAGTAACCCTATAGCTGTTATTCCAGTGTGGTCTGGTAATATAGACTTTCTTAGTTATCCCAATGTAATAGGAATGCAATCCCTATGAGCTTGAAAATCGGGGTCGTGATGGACCCTATCGAATCGATCAGCTACAAAAAAGATAGCACCTTGGCGATGCTTTGGGCCGCCCAAGGTAGGGGTTGGGAACTGTTTTATATGGAGCAGGCTGATTTATATTCGAGGGATGGGATTGCGAAGGGACGGATGGCACCACTAACGGTTGCTCGGGATCCACAAAAGTGGTTTGAGCGAGGTGAATATGACTCGCGTCCGCTGGCTGATCTAGATGTGATCCTGATGCGCAAGGACCCGCCTTTTGACAATGAATTTATCTACAGCACGTACTTGTTGGAGCAAGCAGAGCAAGAGGGTACTCTGATTGTTAACCGTACTCAGAGCCTGCGAGACTGCAATGAGAAACTGTTCGCAACGCAGTTTCCTCAATGTTGTCCGCCGGTATTGGTGAGCCGAAGCCCTGCGCTTCTTAAAGCGTTCCATCAGGAGCAAGGAGACGTCATCTTTAAACCCCTGGATGGCATGGGTGGGGCATCGATTTTCAGAGTGCAAGAAGGTGATCCCAATCTCAATGTGATTCTGGAAACTCTAACGAATCATGGTGGCCAGCAAATTATGGCGCAGCGCTTTATTCCAGAGATCAAAACTGGCGATAAGCGGATTCTGATGATTGATGGGGAGCCTGTAGATTACTGCCTTGCTCGTATTCCCACTGGCAACGAAACTCGGGGTAATTTAGCGGCAGGGGGGCGAGGTGAGGGTCGTGCTCTCAGTGATCGCGATCGATGGATCTGCGAACAGGTTGCACCGACTTTAAAGGAAAAAGGTCTGCTGTTTGTCGGTCTAGATGTGATAGGTGACTATCTGACGGAGATTAATGTCACTAGTCCAACCTGTATTCGTGAGCTTAATGATCAGTTTGATCTGGATATCGCCGGTCAGCTGATGGATGTTATTGAAGCACGCTGTAGCTGAAAGGCATCAGGTCAGGAGCTGCATATAAATGGCATTGGCTGCAACATCTGAGGTACAAGTCACGTCGGTTGATCGACTGGGATTTACCCTGTTTGTCGCGGTGGCAGTCCATGCCATCATTTTGCTGGGCATTGGCTTTGAGGAAGAGCGAAAGTCTGCAATAGCTCATACCCTTGAAGTCACTCTGGCACAGTTTGAAAGTGATAATGCGCCAGAGAAAGCTGACTTTATTGCTCAGAAAAATCAGCTTGGTAGTGGCGAATCGGATAAGAAAGCTATCCCCACAACCACCGAGCGGGCATTGTTTCAAGCCAATGAGGCACAGCAAGTCGCGGCTCAGAGCCAGTCTCTGCCGGTGCCTGACATAACCTCGGAGCCTGTGCCAGCAGCTGAGGCAAAGCGAGTAGTTAAGGAACCGGCACCTAAACCCAAACCGAAGGCGCAATCCAAGCAAAAGCAGCAGTTACTGGTTACAGAGAGCCGAAAGGCGAAGGCAGTCGTCACTAAACTGGAGAAGCAGCAACAGGCCAGCAAGAGCCGGCCGGCATCCGGTATGGCGACTTCGCTGCTGGCCAGGAGCTTGGAAATTGCCAGCCTAGAGGCCAAGCTGGATCTGCAAAATCAAGAGTTAGCTAATAGGCCGCGGGTTCGCACCCTTTATTCTGCGTCTACGCGTGAATCTTATGATGCAGCCTATCTGGACGCTTGGCGCCGTAAGGTGGAGCGGGTGGGGAATTTGAATTATCCAGAGGAAGCGCATCGCCGGGGTTTGTATGGATATTTGCGGTTATTGGTAGTGATTGAGCCCGATGGCGCGATCAATCGGATCGAAGTGTTGCGGTCATCTGGGTACAGTGTGCTGGATGATGCCGCTAAGCGGATCGTCCTCCTGTCGGCCCCTTTTGCTGCCTTCCCTCCCGAAATTAGCAAGCGCGCTGATCTGGTGGAGATTATTCGTACCTGGCGATTTGAGCGCTCTCGCATAGGTATTCGTAGCTAGAATCTGCATATATAGCGATCTTGAACAATACTTAATGGACCTGTAATCCGTTTTTGGGAGCCTCTGCTATGGCCGTTTTTCCCCTTAGTGCACCTATTTCTCCGTCTTCATCCCCTCGTAACGACCGAAGCCAGGCCCCGGCCCCTTTGGAGAATTCAGCAGAATCTTCCAGAAAAGCACAGAATTTGGCGATCCTGGAGGCAAACCGCTCTGTCAGTTTGTCCGTCAGAAATGATCCATTGGCTCTGGTTTATCAGGCGGCTATTGATGCAATCAACAAAGAGCTGGCGCCCGCCATGGGAGAAAATGCCATTGAGCGAACCCAGCAGCAGGGGCTTGATGTATCCCCAGAGGCCACTGCTGGGCGTATTGTCAGCTTGACGACGGCGATGTTTAGTCGCTTTCAGGATCAGCGTTCGGAATTATCTCCGGCTGAGCAAATGGACCGATTTCTGGAGTTGATTGGCGGTGGCATAGACCAGGGGTTTGCTGAAGCCAGGGGTATTCTTGATGGGCTTGGTGTGCTTGAAGGTGAGATCAAAGATAATATTGATCTCACCTATGATCTTGTGCAACAGGGATTGCAGGCCTTCCGAGAAGGTTTTTCCTCAGCCGATGAAGTCGTGCCAGAAGATCAGTCGCAATGAATGCAACCCAGAGCGTTCAAGCACCGGGAACGTAGCCAACAGTGGTACCTTTGGCAATCATTTTGGACAGGTAGGTCAGTTTGTTCGGATCCTGATCAACGATATTAACAGTGACGTTGACCAGGGTGCTGCTCATGTTAGGTTCTGCTGCTTGTAGCTGGTGGACATAACCATTGATACGGGCAATTTCCTCACCGTTACCCCCTTGTTGCAGATCGACGACCACGGGTTCGAGCACGCTGGGTAGGCCATCTTGTGTTCTGCAGATCAAAGAGATCTGCTTTAGGCTAATACCTTTGATGACGCATTGGTTGATGTTTTCAGAAAAGCGTAAGTGAGCGGTGCCTTTGCCTTTAGGGGTGGGAGCTTTTGCCGGCGGTTGTATCAGTGGTGAAGCTTGGACTGATGCTTTGGGCGTTGGTTTAGCTGTAGATTTGGAGGTTAAGGCACCGAGAGATCCTGAGGCGGCTCCCTGGCTTGCTGCAGAGGTCGACTCCATAGCACGGAGATCATGTTTCTTACTGAGTACTTTAACGACCGTCCCCAATAGCTTTTCGCGAGAGAAGGGCTTGCCGATATAGTCGGTGACGCCTGCTTGCACGGCTTCAACCACATTTTCTTTGTCACCGCGGCTAGTGACCATGATAAAGGGGGTAGCGGCTTTTTGTTCTTTGCGCAGCCAGGCCAGTAGTTCGATGCCCGACATCTCTGGCATTTCCCAGTCGCACAGAATTAGGTCAAATTCGGCTCTGGCCAGCAGTTGTTGAGCTTTGCGGCCATTGATTGCTTCCTCTACGGCAAAACCGGGAAAACGAGCGCGCAGGGTTTTGCGGACCATGTCCCTGATGAAGGCTGCGTCGTCTACTACAAGAATTTTTAGGTTTGCCATAATCGCTTGATATCCTCCTAGAACCGACAGCATAACCGAGGAGTTTTAAGCTGACCAGTTTAAACAGTACCTTGGTCAGCTAAAAATGACCTACATCGATAACTTTAATAAAGACTTGTGTAAATAGAAGGAGGGTTCAATACTAATGCAATGACGGAACGAACAAATGATATGAATCTGCGCAATCATTTTCTGATTTCCATGCCCCACATGAACGATCAGAATTTTAGTCATACGTTGACTTATATTTGTGATCATAGTGAGCAGGGGGCGATGGGGATCGTCATCAACCGACCTTTGGATCTATCTCTGAAAGATATTCTGGGCCATCTCGAGCTGGATACTGAGGATATGCGAGCGCCTGATATGCCGGTGTATCGTGGTGGGCCAGTTCAGGGTGACCGCGGATTTGTGCTTCATAGTCCGTCGAAGAATGCTTGGGCCTCGACCTTGCCGGTTGATGAGGGAATTCACCTTTCCACTTCTTTGGATATTCTTGAATCTATCGCGACGGGCGGTGGTCCAGAGCATTATCTTGTGGCCCTGGGGTATGCGGGGTGGGGGGCTGGTCAGTTGGAAGATGAAATTGGTCACAATGCCTGGTTAAGTTGCCCGGCGGATTTAGATATAATATTTTCCACTGTTGCATCAAAGCGCCTCGATGCAGCAGCTTCGTTACTCGGAATTAACCTGGACTTGCTGCCCTTAGAGCCAGGGCACGCATAGTTTCAGCTGCTGATTAGTAGGCCTTAGATTGATCTTAGCTTTTGATTTTGGTACCTCCCGTATCGGCATAGCCGTGGGTCAGTCCATTACCGGGACGGCATCGCCATTGACGCCTATTCGTGCCAAAGATGGCGTTCCTGATTGGCCGAAAATTGCGACTTTGATTGATGAATGGAAACCTGAGGCTTTTGTCGTGGGATTGCCTTTAAATATGGACGGCAGTTTATGCGATATGTCGTTTCGAGCGAGAAAGTTTGCCAATCGGCTAAACAGCCGGTTTTTATGTCCTAGCTATCTGGTGGATGAGAGGCTGACCAGTCACGAGGCCAAGGGTATTCATCTCGCTAGAGGGGGCAAGGCGGATTTTAAAGCTCACTCTGTCGATGGTTTGGCGGCGCAGCTTATACTGGAAAGCTGGTTTCGTGAATCTATACACCGTAACAGCCAGGATAAGCTCGAGTGATTCAGGCGGGTGTTGCTACCGTTATGATACCAAAAGAATTTCAGCGCGTTAGAAAGGAGCAGTAATGCCGCAGAACATTAATGTTGAGCAGTTATTAGACGGCATGGAGCAACAACTCCGCCAATACCTGAATGATCACGGCATAGAGCAGCCGATGATGATCGGTATACATACCGGTGGTGTTTGGATAGCCGATCAGTTATATAAACGCTTGGCGTTAGACAAGCCTCTAGGTGAGCTGGATATTAGTTTTTATCGGGATGATTTTACTCAGGTGGGGCTTAATCCAAAAGTTAAGCCATCTTCAGTGCCGCTTTCTACCGAGGGGCAGCATTTGATCCTAGTGGATGATGTGGTAATGACTGGTCGTACTATCAGGGCTGCGCTTAATGAACTGTTTGATTATGGACGGCCCGCGTCGGTTACCTTAGTTGCGCTGTTAGATCTTAACGCCCGTGAACTTCCTATCCGTCCTGATATTACCGGTCAGACATTACTGCTAAAGCCAGGGCAACAAGTGAAGTTGCTGGGACCAGATCCGCTGAAATTGGAGCTTCAGCACATAAATAAATAATAAATAATGATAGTCACTAAACTTTAATTTTCAGCCGGATGACAAACCGATGAATCAGTATGCCGACGCCGTTAATTTGCAACTCAATAAAGAGGGGAAGTTGCGTCATTTTCTTACTACTGAAGGCTTAAGCAAATCGCTGTTAACAGAGATCCTGAATACCGCGGATTCCTTTGCCAACATGAGCGCACAAGCGGTCAAAAAAGTCCCCTTGCTGCGGGGTAAGACCGTGGTCAACCTGTTCTTTGAGAACAGTACCCGAACCCGAAGCACTTTTGAGCTTGCCGCCAAACGCTTATCTGCAGATGTGCTCAACCTGGATATCAGCACCTCGGCTACCTCGAAAGGGGAAACCCTGAAAGATACGTTGCGTAATCTGGAGGCGATGGCCAGTGATATGTTTGTGGTGCGTCATTCCGATAGCGGCGCGCCACACTTTATCGCCCAGCATGTTACCCCTAATGTCGCCATTATTAATGCCGGTGATGGCCGTCATGCCCATCCTACGCAGGCGATGTTGGATATGCTCACCATTCGTCGCCACAAAGGCGATTTCTCGCCGCTGAAGGTGGCCATCGTCGGTGATATCCTGCACTCACGAGTAGCGCGATCACAGATCTATGCGCTTAACACCTTGGGGGCTGCAGAAGTCAGAATTATCGGCCCGAAAACCTTGCTGCCAAAGTATATAGAAGAGTTTGGCGTTAAGGTGTTTTATGATTTGAATCAAGGTCTTAAGGATGTTGATGTGGTGGTTACGTTGCGTTTACAGACGGAGCGGATGGCCAGCGCATTTTTACCCAGCCAAGGCGAGTTCTATAAGCTTTATGGTCTTAGTCGTGAGCGCTTGAAAGTGGCTAAACCGGATGCGATTGTGATGCACCCGGGGCCAATCAATCGTGGTGTTGAAATCGAATCCGAGGTTGCCGATGGTGTGCAATCTCTGATTTTGAAGCAGGTCGGTTATGGGATCGCGACACGAATGGCGGTTATGTCGATGGCGATGAGTGGTCAGACCCAACAGAATTCAGTTGACCAGTAACGGCGCGGTTACTGGCAGAAAATAGAGCGAGATTGATGAAAATTCATATTCGTGGAGGCCGGGTAATCGATCCGGCAAATCAGATCGATGCGATTCAGGATCTGTATATTGATAACGGTCGGGTGCTGGCCTTGGGGCAATTATCAGGGGGCTTTCAGGCTGATAAGGTCATTGCTGCCGAGGGCTTGGTGGTTTGTCCCGGGTTGATTGATTTGCAGGCAAGTCTGAGAGAGCCCGGTTTTACTCAGAAAGGAACGATAAAAACTGAATCTGCAGCGGCGGCGGCCGGAGGGGTGACTAGTCTTTGTTGTCCGCCTGACACCTTGCCTGTTCTGGATACGCCAGCGGTGGCGCAGTTGATTCAAGATCGGGCAGGACAGGCTGGAACTACACGAGTGCTGCCTCTGGGCGCATTGACCAAAGGTTTGGAAGGTGAGCAGTTGAGTAATATGGTCTCTCTCAAAGAGGCCGGTTGTATCGCTTTTTCCAATGCTCGTAAGCCGATCGCGAATAATCTGACGCTGATGCGCTGTATGGAATATGCAGCCACCTACGATTTGTTGATTGTGGTTCAATCTCAAGATCAGGCATTGACGGATGGTGGTGTTGCCCATGAAGGCAGGACTGCCTCTAAGTTGGGGCTTCCTGGTATTCCCGCAGCCGCAGAAACCTTGGATGTAGCGCGTTATTTGGTGCTGGCAGAGCATACGGGTGCGCGGATTCATTTTGGTCAATTAACGACAGTGCGGGCAGTGCAGATGGTGAGTGCTGCCAAGGAGCGCGGTGTGAAGGTGTCAGCAGATACCGCTATCCAATACCTGTTGCTGAATGATGAATACCTGGCTGATTTTGATAGTGCTTATCATGTGATACCGCCCTTGCGTGATTCAGTGGATCAGCAGGGCCTTGGTAAAGAATTGAAAAACGGAGCCATTCAAGCGATTTGCTCAGATCATCAGCCCCAAGACGCTGCTGAAAAGGAAGCGCCCTTTGGTGCCGCCGTAGCGGGTATGATCGGTCTGCAAACCTTGCTTCCGCTCAGTTTGAAGCTGGTTAGTGAAGGGGTCCTGTCATTGTCTGAGGTGATTGCCAAATTGACTATAGAACCAGCGAGGATTCTTGGCTTGTCACAAGGTCAGCTGGCGTCAGGTGCCGATGCTGATATCTGCATTTTTGATCCTCAGAGTGAATGGGTTCTTAATCAGGAAAGCAGCCTTTCCCTGGCTCGGAATACGCCCTTCTTCGGACAGCCCTTGCTAGGACAGGTGTGCTACACCCTGAAAGCGGGCGAATTGGTGTTTGAGAAGCTCTAGCCAGTAAAATTGATATTGTTAGCGATATGAAACAATGAAAAAGGCCGTCTTCAGACGGCCTTTTTCATGATCAGTACTTTGTATTATTAGACGTTTAGGTAGTCGTCATCTTCTTGTAGGAAGAACATGTCGCTGTCGTCTTGGGCATTGATCTGTTCCTGTAGCTTTGGATTAGCTTCGGCAGAAAGCTTGATCATCAAGCGTAGATCGTTGGCAGAATCGGCATGGGCAAGAGCATCTTCGTAGGTTATTTTTTCTGCTTCAAAGAGTTTGAACAGATGTTGATCGAAGGTTTGCATGCCGATATTGGTTGATTTCTTCATCAGCTCTTTTAGCTCATGAACACTGCCTTTGCGGATAAGATCGGAGGCCAGTGGTGAGTTCAGCAGTACTTCAACGGCTGCTACCCGGCCTTTTCCGTCGATGGTTGGCAGCAACTGCTGGGCAACAATCGCTTTCAGGTTGAGGGAGAGATCCATCCACATCTGGGTGTGATGTTCAGGGTCAAAGAAACTGATAATACGGTCCAGCGCCTGGTTGGCGTTGTTGGCGTGCAGAGTAGCTAGGCAGAGATGGCCGGTTTCAGCAAACTGAAGGCCGTATCCCATAGTGTCCCGAGTACGGATCTCGCCCATCAAAATCACATCGGGGGCTTGTCGTAAGGAGTTTTTTAGAGCGATTTCAAAGCTATCGGTATCAATGCCCACTTCTCGCTGCGTGATAATGCAGTTTTTATGATCGTGAATATATTCGATCGGGTCTTCGATACAGATGATATGCCCTTTGCTGTTATCGTTTCGATAATCGATCATCGATGCCAGCGATGTGGATTTACCGGTACTGGTACCTCCGACAAATAGAATCAACCCGCGTTTCGACATGGCCAGATCTTTAACTACCGGCGGTAGGCCCAGCGCTTCCATTCCCGGTATATCTGCCTGAATTCGGCGTAATACCATACCGGGTGAGTTCCGCTGGAAAAATGCGCTGACTCGAAAACGACCGATGGTGGGTGCGCTGATGGCGTAGTTGCATTCATGAGTGGCTTCAAACTCGCTCTGTTGAGCGTCATTCATGGTGCTATAGGTCAGAGCGCGAGCTTGGCGGGCGGTAAGCACATCACGCGTAAGTGGTTTGAGGGAGCCATCCACTTTAATGCTGGGGTGTGCCCCGGCAGTAATAAATAGGTCGGACGCGCCCCGTTCGACCATTACTTTGAGTAGCTGTGTGAAATCCACGAACCCACCTTTATCCTTAAATTATATCTACACAATGTAGCAGTTGTGCTACGAATAGGGTTAGAAATTCTGTGGCATTTTGGCATTTTCTCGAGCAGCCTCTCTGGAAATAAGACCTTTCTTGAGCATCTCCGCTAGGCATTGATCCATGGTTTGCATACCGTGCGCGGAACCGGTCTGGATAGACGAGTACATTTGCGCAACTTTATCTTCACGTATCAGGTTGCGGATAGCGGAGGTGCCAATCATGATTTCGTGAGCCGCCACCCGACCCCCTTTGGGGCGTTTCAACAGGGTCTGGGAGATAACTCCTTCCAAGGATTCGGACAGCATGGAGCGCACCATCGTTTTTTCCTGTGCTGGAAATACGTCGATGATACGGTCAATGGTTTTTGCGGCCGAGGTGGTGTGCAGGGTGCCAAATACCAGGTGGCCGGTTTCTGCGGCGGTAAGTGCCAGTCTGATAGTTTCCAGGTCGCGCATCTCGCCAACAAGGATAATGTCGGGATCTTCACGCAGCGCCGAACGCAACGCTTCGGTGAATCCCAGGGTGTCACGGTGAACTTCGCGCTGGTTAACCAAGCATTTTTTACTGGTGTGAACAAATTCGATGGGATCTTCAATGGTGAGAATGTGATCGCTACGGGTTTCATTAACATAGTCGACCATTGCCGCCAGCGTGGTACTCTTGCCTGAACCGGTGGGGCCAGTTACCAGAACCAAGCCCCGAGGACGTTCAGACAACTCGCGGAATACCTTGCCCATTCCCAGCTGTTCCATGTTGAGAATATCAGTGGGGATGGTACGGAATACGGCAGCAGCGCCACGGTTTTGGTTAAACGCGTTGACACGGAAGCGGGCTAGGCCGGGGACTTCGAAGGAAAAATCGGTTTCAAAGAACTCTTCGTAATCCTTGCGTTGTTTATCGCTCATAATGTCGTAGATCAGCGAATGCACCTGCTTGTGGTCCAGCGCAGGCATTTTTATACGGCGCATATCGCCGTCGACACGGATCATCGGAGGCAATTCTGAAGAAATATGAAGGTCAGATGCATTTTGTTGCACGCTGAACGTCAAGAGTTCGGTAATATCCATAGCATCCTCTGGACCCAGAAAAGACAATCAAATAAAGTGAGTTAATCCAACATTATTACTGAATTTTGATGACTAGCATAGCAGAGAATATTGCCCTTACTTTGACTCGAATCAGAGAAGCAGAGACTCGTTTTCAGCGCGAGTCTAATTCGGTGTGCCTGATGGCGGTGAGTAAGACCCGCCCGGCCGAAGATATTAGAGAAGCCTTTGGGCATGGGCAGCGGCATTTTGGCGAAAATTATCTGCAAGATGCCCTGGATAAAATAGAGAAGCTGCAGGCGTTGGATATATGTTGGCATTTTATTGGGCCTGTACAGTCCAATAAGGCCAGCCAGGTCGCTGAATATTTTGATTGGGTCCACAGTGTCGATCGGATCAAAATTGCCCGCCGGCTGAATGACCGACGTCCTGCAGATATGGCTCCGTTGAACCTTTGTATACAGGTGAATATCAGCAATGAATTCAGCAAATCGGGAGTTGCAGTAAATGAGGTGGCGGACTTTATGGAGCTGCTTTGTGGTCTCGATAGGTTGTGTGTCCGAGGTTTGATGGCTATTCCTAAGGCTGGCATGAACGAACAGCAGCAGCGGCAGACGTTTGCGCAGCTGAAAACGCTGTTTGAGCAGCTAAAAGTAACGCATCCGCAACTGGATACATTGTCCATGGGTATGAGTCAGGATATGGATTCGGCCATCGCAGAGGGCTCGACCATCGTTCGCATCGGGACCGCTATTTTTGGCGCTAGACATTAAGCTGCGGTAAACAGTCGCAGAGCAATTAACACAAGAATTTAGATAAGCAGGCAGGTAATCAGGTGAATACAGACAACAGCTATCCGGTTTTGGGCTTTATTGGCGCCGGAAATATGGCCTCGGCAATTATTGGCGGCCTGCTTGCCAAGGGCTATCCCGCTGCAAAGATTTGGGCGTCGGACCCCTCATCGGAGAAGCTGCAGCAAATGTCAGCGGAATGGGGGATTCAAACCAGCACTGAGAACCAGCAGGTGGCCGCTGATGCGGAAGTGCTGATATTGGCGGTTAAACCCCAGGTATTAGGTGAAGTTGCTAAGGGCTTGCAAGCGAGTGTCAGTGCCAATAATCCATTGGTGGTTTCCATCGCTGCGGGGGTTATGGTGGATAGTCTTGAGCGTTGGCTTGGGGATAACACCGCCATTGTGCGCTGCATGCCTAATACTCCTGCCCTGGTGCAGTCCGGCGCCAGCGGCCTCTATGCTAATGCTAAGGTCAGTGCTGAGCAGAAGCAGCAGGCAGAAAAAATCCTTGATGCTGTCGGCATCGCGCTTTGGGTCGAACAGGAGTCTTTGCTGGATGCGGTGACTGCTGTTTCTGGAAGCGGACCCGCCTATTATTTTCTGGTGATGGAGGCGATGATTGCGGCTGGCGAAAAGCTGGGCTTGGATACTGAGACCAGTACCCAACTGACACTGCAGACCGCTATCGGCGCGGCGAAAATGGCGATGGCCAGTGATGTTGATGTGGCTGAGCTGCGGCGCCGGGTTACCTCGCCCAAAGGCACAACCGAAAAAGCCGTTGAGGCGTTTGAAGCGGGAGACATTCGAGGTTTGTTTGATACCGCTATGGTTGCCTGCGCGGAGCGATCCAAATCGCTGGCGGTAGAGCTGGGCGGAGATTGATCTACATAGACTTATGCTGGAAAAGAAAATAGTCAGGCCTTATTATCGGGCAGGTGACTTAACGACAGTTTAACGGGTGAATAGCCCATAGGGAGATAGATCGACAATGGTTGATGGTTCGTTGGGTCTCATAATTAGAACTCTGGGTGAGTTTTATGCGTTTATAGTGCTGTTGCGTTTTTTGCTGCAGCTGTCTCACGCGGATTTTTATAATCCCATTTCACAGGCAGTTGCCAAAATGACTAATGTGCCGGTCGCACCTCTTCGTCGCATGATTCCAGCGGTTGCCGGTAAGGACTTTTCCGCCCTGGTACTGGCTATCTTGATCAAGCTTGGTACCTTCTCATTGCTGTTCGTTGTAGCGGGGCAGTTTCCCAATCCATTGAGTTTATTGGTAATCACCCTTGTTAGTACTCTGAGCACCGTCTTGGATATTTACTTCTATGCCGTGATTGCCTCGGTAATCATTAGCTGGATAGCACCTAATAGCTTTCACCCGGCACCGCAGCTGATTACCCAGCTGACAGAGCCTGTTTTTGCCTTGGCCCGAAAGATTATCCCACCAATCGGTGGTCTGGACTTATCCCCCATTCTGATATTTCTGGTGATTCAGGTTATTCAATTACAGCTGTCAGGGATTCTGCACTAATCGCTAGAGGGCGGGGCGTTGGCCAGCTACTACCAATGGCAGGGTGAGGATCTGATTCTTCAATGTCATCTGCAGCCTAAGGCCTCGGCAGATGAAATTGCTGGGTTGCATGGGGATAGTGTTAAGATACGCATCACGGCTCCGCCGGTTGACGGGCGGGCCAATGCTCATCTGATTAAATTTTTGGCTAAGTTGTTTGGCGTTGCCAAGCGTGATGTCATTATTGTCAGCGGAGAGCTGGGACGAAGTAAGCGTGTTAGAATCTGTCAGCCTGCTAAAATCCCCGAATCCTTAATCTGTGAACGACGTTGAGAACACCAGAATGAACCTTGAATATCCCAATCTGCGCTACGAGATGTGATGCCCATCTGTCGTTATTTTTGAGTGTGTTTTTTTCATGAGTTCTTTTGGTTACAGATATGCCTGCTACAATCCCTGAAGATTCCGTCGGACTGGTCGAACCGCAAACCCTTCATTTTGACCAGCCTTTAGCGTTAGCCTGTGGACGCACACTTCCCTGCTATGACCTAGTTGTCGAAACCTACGGCGAATTGAACGCCGATGCCAGTAATGCTGTTCTCATCTGTCATGCCCTCAGTGGCCATCATCATGTAGCTGGCTATCACAGCATGGATGATCGTAAACCCGGTTGGTGGGATAGTGCCGTCGGCCCGGGTAAGCCTATCGATACGAATCACTTTTTTGTCGTCGGCTTAAACAATCTCGGTGGCTGTCATGGCAGCACGGGGCCAAGCAGTATCAATCCTGAAACCGGTGACCTGTATGGCCCGGACTTCCCCATGGTGACGGTGAAAGACTGGGTAGTGAGCCAGGCGCTCTTAGCTGACCGTCTGGGAATAAACTGCTGGGCAGCGATCGTTGGTGGCAGTCTGGGTGGCATGCAGGCAATACAGTGGTCCATCGATTATCCTGAACGCCTTCAGCACTGCCTGGCTATCGCCTCGGCGTCAAAGCTATCGGCACAGAATATTGCTTTTAATGAGGTCGCCAGGCAGGCGATCAGTAAAGATCCCGGCTTTCATCAGGGCCGCTATCGCGAACAGGGTACGATCCCTAAGCGAGGCTTGATGCTGGCTCGCATGGTGGGGCATATCACCTATCTTTCCGAAGATTCCATGGGTGACAAATTCGGCCGTGATCTTCGTAAAGGTAAGCTCAGTTACGACTTCGATGCTGATTTTGAAGTGGAGAGTTACCTGCGCTATCAGGGGGAAGTGTTTTCCGAGAGTTTCGATGCCAACAGCTACCTATTGATGACCAAAGCGCTGGATTATTATGATCCAGCGTCTGATTGTGATGATGACCTAGCTCTGGCGCTGTCCCCTGCCAAATGCCAGTTTTTGGTGGTGTCCTTTACCACGGATTGGCGTTTCGCTCCGCAGCGATCACGCGAGATCGTTAATGCTTTGGTTGCCGCTCGTAAGTCCGTTGATTATGCCGAAATTGAAGCTCCTCAGGGGCATGACGCCTTCCTGATCCCTATCCCCCGCTATATGGATGTGTTCAACGCGTATATGGGCCGGGTCCTGAGCACCATACCTGTTCTGGAGGTGGATAATGCGAGCTGAGCTGGAAATAATTAAGCAGTGGATTAACCCCGGGAGCCATTTGCTGGACCTGGGTTGTGGCCAGGGAGAATTGCTGAGCTATCTGGCTGAGCATAAAGATATCAGCGGCTATGGCCTGGAAATCAACTCCGAGGATATTAGTGCCTGTATCAAGGCAGGTGTGAATGTCATTCAGCAGGATTTGAATAGCGGTCTAACCAACTTCTCTGACAATAGTTTTGATGTAGTGCTAATGACTCAGGCCTTGCAGACCGTACGTCGGCCCGACATGGTGCTGGATGAAATGCTTAGAGTTGGCAAGGAAAGTATTATTACTTTCCCTAATTTTGGTCATTGGCGAGCCCGGGGGTATTTAGCATTCCGAGGTAAAATGCCGGTGTCAAAATTTCTCCCCTATACTTGGTATAACACGCCGAACATACACTTCTGTACCTTCAATGATTTCGAAAAACTATGTCGGCAGAAGAATATCCATATTCTGGAACGTACGGTGGTAGACAGTCAGCATCGGGATCATTGGTGGGTTCGTCTATGGCCCAATATGCTGGGCGAAATTGCCATTTACAGAGTCACCAAGTAGACCTGGGGTCAACCGATTGGAATATATTAAGGAGAAGGTCATGCGCCCGTCAGCATTGATAACACTACTATTGGCACTAGTGAGCGGTTTTGCACAAGCGGAACAATTTAAACCTTTTGACCAGTACGAAGTCCACTACAACGCTTTTAACAGTAGTTTTGTGACTCCAGAAGTCGCCAGCGCCTATGGTCTTCAGCGTAGTAAATACCGAGCGTTGATGAATGTTGCCGTACTAAAGAAAGAGGGCGGTAAAAAACCTTCGGTAAATGCGGTGGTAACCGGCAGCTTCAACAATCTGATCGGTCAGAACCAGGATCTAAGTTTCGTTGAAATCCGTGAAGGTGAGTCGATATATTATATCGCCAGCTTCCGCTTTACCGATGATGAGGTGCTGGATTTTGAGATCAAGGTGCAGCCTGATCCCAATGCGCCCGCCTACATCGTTAACTTTAAACAACATTTTTATGTTGATTGATCTAATCAGCATTATTTAATGGATTAACCAGTCTTATATTATGCAGAAGATCGTTTTAGCCAGTAGTAACCCTGGGAAGCTGAAAGAGTTTAATCAAGTGCTTCAGGGCCTGGATTATGAGGTTGTGCCTCAGTCTAGGTTTGATGTGCCAGATGCCGATGAAACCGGTCTCAGTTTTGTAGAAAATGCCATTCTTAAAGCTCGCCATGCCAGTCGCATCAGTGGCTTGCCCGCGCTGGCCGATGATTCTGGACTCGAGGTTGACCTGCTGGATGGCGCTCCGGGCATATTCTCTGCCCGTTTCTCCGGAGAGGGCGCCACTGACGCGAAAAATAACAACAAGCTAACCAGTCTGTTGAGGAATTCCCCAGAGTCGCAGCGTACAGCTCGGTTTCAATGTCTGCTTGTTTTCATGCGCCATGCCGAAGATCCCACCCCTCTGATCTGCCAGGGGACCTGGGAAGGTCGAATCCTGTTAGAGCCTCGTGGCGAAAATGGCTTTGGCTATGACCCACTGTTCTATATCCCGGCACTGGATTGCTGTTCTGCTGAGTTAGAGTCGGAACAGAAAAACCGTCTCAGCCATCGCGGACAAGCAGTCGTTCAGTTAGTGGAAAGGCTGGTAGAGCGACGCTAATGGCTGTTTTACCGCATTCTGACTCGCAGAAAATAGTGACGTTGCCGCCCTTAAGTCTTTATGTGCACGTGCCTTGGTGCGTGCGTAAATGTCCTTACTGTGATTTTAATTCTCATGACCAGGACGGTGAGCTGCCGGAGCAGGATTATCTCAGCGCGGTGCTAGCCGACCTGACGTCAGAGTTGCAATGGGTGCAGGGGCGTCTTATTAGCTCGATTTTTATTGGTGGCGGCACACCGAGCCTGATGAGCGGAGATTTCTATCAACGCTTATTGGCTGATGTCGAACAGCGGATCGGCTTCGAAGCTAATATCGAGATCACCCTAGAGGCTAATCCCGGTACCTTCGAGCAGGCGCGTTTTGAGGACTACAGACGCGCGGGTATTAATCGCCTGTCTTTGGGTATTCAGAGTTTTTCAGATCAAAGTCTCAAAGCGTTAGGGCGTATTCACTGTGCGGATGAGTCTATTAAGGCGGTACAAGCTGCCAGTCAGTTGGGTTTTGAGCGTATCAATCTCGACCTGATGCATGGTCTTCCGGGGCAGAGTTTGGCGGCTGCCATGGCTGATTTGCAGCAGGCCATGGATCTAGGCCCTTCTCATATCTCCTGGTATCAGCTCACTATTGAGCCCAATACCGAGTTTTACAGCCGTCCACCGGTTTTGCCTGAAGATGAAGCTTTATGGCAGATTCAGGAGCAGGGCCAGGCGCTATTAGCCTGCGCTGGCTATCAGCAATATGAAATTTCCGCCTATTGTCAGCCGGGCCAGCAAAGTCGCCATAATCTTAATTACTGGCAGTTTGGCGACTACATCGGCATCGGTGCCGGTGCCCATGGGAAAATCACTGACCTGCAAGATCAGAGGCTGTTGCGACGTTGGAAAAAGCGTCAGCCCAAGGATTATATGCAGGCAGGGATCGAAGCAGGAGTCTATCTGTCAGGTGAGGAGCGGATTGAGGCGGAGGCATTACCGCTGGAATTTATGATGAATGCTATGCGCCTCTATAAGGGCGTTGACGCTAGCTTGTTCAGCGCCCGAACCGGTCTTTCTATGGCTGAATTGGAGCCGCAGCTGGCCAAGGCTAGGTCGTTAGGGCTGATGGAACCCGTGCAAGAATCACTGGTGCCGAGCGAACGGGGCCGGCGCTTTCTTAATGATTTGCTACAACAGTTTATGTAGCGAGTTAGTGGCTGTGGGGAAATCCTTTACACCTTGAAAGCAGCGATCACCTGAGGTATTTCGCTCAGGCAGTTGACCTCAAGGGAGGGTGTTTCACCGCCGGGCCAGGCTTTCTTATCCAGATTAACCCAGAGGCTGTGAACACCGGCATGCTGTGCGCCTAGCACATCATGGATGGGGTGGTCGCCAACGTGAATGACCTGCTGTGGCTGCGCATCGGTAAATTCCAGCATTTGCTGAAACATCAGTGGATCGGGTTTAGCGGTTCCGACGGTATCGGCGTTAAAGCAAAAATCTAAGTAGTCACTCAGCCCTACCATTTCAATATCGGCGTTGCCGTTGCTTAGGGCTCCCAGCTGGTAGTGCTTGTGTAGTTGCTGGATCATGGTCAGTGCGTGATGGAAAAACTCAACCTGATTACGGGCTTTGATAAAGCAGTCGAAAGCCTGTTCTACTAGCTGTTCCAGCTGATCGCCCTGATATCCACTACTTGATAATCCATGCCGCAGTACACCGAGTCGAATGGCGGTAACGCTATGGGACCATTGCGGATGCTGGTCGACCACTTGTTGTCTGAGCTTAGAAAAATCCTGCAGCTGATAACGATCGGCAAAGGCCGGGGCATGATCTTGAAGCCACTGATATAACGCCTGATTGGCCTTAACCATGACTGGGTTAATGGACCAGAGGGTGTCGTCGAGATCGAAGGTGATCACTTTAATCATAACTGGCCTGACTATTTTTTCTTAGCTCTGGGGTGGCTGCCATCGTAGACCTCTGCTAGGTGTTGAAAATCGAGGTGGGTATAAATTTGCGTGGTGGCAATGTCGGCGTGGCCTAATAATTCCTGCACCGCTCTTAAGTCACCACTGGATTCAAGCATATGACTGGCAAATGAGTGGCGCAAGCGATGGGGGTGAAGATTGCCCTGACCGCTTTCCAGAGCCCACTTTTTCAGCCTTAGCTGTACGCTGCGGGGGCTGATTCGTTTGCCTAGCTTGCTGACAAATAATGCCTGTTGTTCTGGGGTCGTCAGTTGATCCCGTTGTTCCAGCCACTGATCCAGCGCCTGAATGGCCATTCTGCCAATGGGCAGCAGGCGGGTCTTTCGGCCTTTGCCGGTAACTCTGAGGCTGGCATCTCTGAAATCGATGTCGTGCAGGTTGAGGCTGATCAGTTCAGCCAAGCGTAAGCCAGACGAGTAGAACAGCTCGATCATGGCTCGATCACGGCAGTCCAGAACGGTTAATGCGGGCTGTTCTAGCAACTGCTGTAGCTGGTCCACATCCATGGGCTTAGGCAGTTTTTTGGGCGCTTTGGGCGCGCTGATGCCGACGGCAGGGTTATTGGCAGCGCGGCCCTCGCGAATCAAGAACCGATAAAAGGAGCGCAGGCTGGACAGTTGTCGTTGCAGGCTGGTGGGTGATAAGCCTTGGCGGTGACGCTCGCCGATATAGCTGCGAATGGTGCGGATATCGAGGTCAGCCCAGCCGTCAATTTGCTGTTGCTGCAGAAAATCAGCGAGTTGCTCCAGATCGCGGCGGTAGTTGCTCAGGGTATGGGTGGATAGTCGGCGCTCATTATCCAAGTGGTCGACAAAGTCATCAATCCAAGGGGTGAGCGCATCCATGGAGGTTATCCAGAGGTCTTCAGGTTTGTTTGCCTAATTTGGCGTGTCGATAGAGCACGCGGCTCAGTACTTCACCAATATAGTTGAGGAACAGGGTCCCCATACTGCTGTGAAAATAGTTGGCTTCATGGCTACCGATAGCTAGCAGTCCGATGGAATTGCCTTGTGCCAGAGGCACGGCAGCGGCAGATAACACTTTGTTAGCGCGTTCGCCAAACAGGAACTCCCTTTCTTTGTCATTAAGGCTGCCGCAGATTGCCCAGTCACTTTCGATTAAGTCGCTGAGGTGAGGTTCGGAGTTTTCTTTGCTAACCACTTTGAGGTTATTAGCACGCAGTTTTTGCGGATCACCAAACAGTATTAACTGCACTACATCGCCATTGAAATCTTGGCACAGGCCTTCATCGATGGCGATTATAGTTTCATCCAAATTGTGAGCTTCCAGCAGGTTGATGACTAAGCGGCGGGTCTTATCAAACTGCAGGTCATTGTGGCGAGCAGTTTCGATCAATTCGTCCATTTGAGCTTCTAGGCTGCGATTTTGCTGCCTCAGAATAGCGGTTTGTCTTTCCACTAGAGAGATAGTGCCTGCCTGCTGGTGAGGTATGTGCAGGTTTTGTAGCAGCATCTGATGGTGGTTAAAAAACTCCGGATGTTGTTGCAGGTAGCGGACTACCGTCTGCTCCAGAATGTCGTCTTGATTGGTTTGGCTATCGGGGGTCTTTTCGCTCATGCATTTTTCTTCAATTGTTAAGCTGTCGATCAGATATGAATCTGACCTTCAAATACAGTGGTTGCAGGCCCGGTCATAATGACGTCTGAGCCCACACCGTGCCATTCAATACTCAGTGTGCCTCCAGGTAGCTCTACTTTTACAGAGCTATCCAGTAGTCCTCGTGTTTGTCCCGCTACGACTGCTGCGCAAGCGCCCGTGCCGCAGGCCAGTGTTTCGCCGGCGCCGCGCTCATAGACCCGCAGCCGGATATGGGATCTGTCAACGACTTCCATAAAACCAATATTGGCTTTGGCCGGGAAGCGTTGATGCTTCTCTAGTATTGGCCCAAGCGTTTCTACTGGCGCCTTGTCGACGTCGTCTACGACCAACACGCCATGAGGGTTTCCCATCGACACGGCGCTGATTTCCAAGAGTTCAGTGGATACTGCCACGGAATAGCTGCTGGACTGAATGTCCGCCACAAAAGGAATCTTCGCGGGTTCCAGTATGGGCTGTCCCATATCGACACGGACCTCATTCTTGCCTTGCAGAGTGAGATAGATCGGCCCGCTCATGGTTTGAACCGCAATGGTGCTGTTGCCGGTTAAGCGCTTGTCGACGACAAAGCGGGCGAAACAGCGGGCACCATTACCACAGTGCTCTACTTCGCCACCATCGGCATTAAAAATGCGGTACTTGAACTCCATTTCGGGATCGGTTGGTGCTTCAACGACTAATAGCTGGTCGAAGCCAATACCAAAGTGGCGATCAGCAATACGCCTGACGGTCTCCTCATCAAGGCGAATCCGCTGGGTCATCAGGTCGAGTATAACGAAATCGTTGCCCAGACCGTGCATTTTGGTGAAGCGTACTAACATGTTGTTACTTAGCTCTTTAATCGCAAATTAGATCAGCTAGGAAGCAGATGCTCCCCTCTGATTTGATGCGCTATGGTCTCACGCTCGCGGATCAGATGGAATTGATTGTCGTCGACCATGACCTCTGCTGCACGGTTGCGAGTGTTGTAGTTGGAACTCATGGTAAAACCATAGGCACCAGCGGAACAGACAGCAAGCAGATCACCGGGGGCCAGTTTGAGTTCGCGGTCTTTGCCGAGGAAGTCTCCGGTCTCGCAGACTGGGCCCACTAAATCCCAAATCTTAGCGGATTTATCATCTGTCGGTAGCCGCAAAGGGATGATCTCCTGATAGGCACCATAGAGTGCCGGTCGAATCAGGTCGTTCATGGCGCCATCGATAATGGCGAAGTTCTTGTCATCGGTGCACTTCAAAAATTCAACACGGGTCAGAAACACGCCGGCATTGGCGGCGATGGAGCGCCCCGGTTCAAAAATTAGTTCCAGGTCACGGTCACCGAGTCGTTCAATGATCGCGCTGATATATTGCTCAGGTGTTGGCGGTTGTTCGTCGGTGTAGCAAACACCAAGGCCTCCACCGAGATCCATGTGCTTTAGTTTAATGCCGCTCGCTTCCAATTCATCGATCAGCACGAGCAAGCGCTCAAGCGCATCCAAAAACGGTTCTATTTCAGTTAGCTGGGATCCAATATGGCAATCGACACCGATTACCTCTAAATGAGGCAAAGTCGCTGCATGTTGGTAAACTTCTAGGGCGCGACCGATGGCGATGCCGAATTTGTTATCTTTTAGGCCAGTGGATATATAGGGGTGAGTCTTAGCATCGACATCAGGATTTACCCGCAGGGATATCGGCGCAACCTTGCCCATTTCTCCCGCGACATCATTGAGTCGCTGCAGTTCGGCTTCTGACTCTACGTTGAAGCAGTGAATACCGACTTTTAGTGCCTCAGCCATCTCGTGAGGTTGCTTGGCGACACCGGAGAAGACGACACGAGAAGGATCGCCACCGGCTTTCAATACCCGTTGCAGTTCGCCAAGGGATACGATATCAAACCCGGCATTGAGACGGGCCAGCACGTTCAATACGGCGATATTAGAATTGGCTTTTACCGCATAGCAGATCAGACCCTTGCGCCCCTTCAGTGCTTCCGCGTAAGCCAAGTAGCTGCGCTCCAGCATGTCTCTGGAGTAAACATAGGCGGGAGTGCCGACGCTGTTAACAACATTATCTAATGCTACTTCTTCAGCGAATAGGCGACCATTGCGGTACTCGAAACTGTCCATCAAATACAACCTGTTGTTAAGATTGGCTGTGCTTAGGTTGGTCCGGGATATATAAATCACCCTTTTGACCGCAACCGGTTAGCAGTAATAGCCCGAAAATAAGAGGAGCAAGCCAGCGATTCATCGTATTCCTGCCCAATTAGCAAAATAAACCGTCGATTATACCTGTTGGTCTGCGGCTTGCCCATTGTGACTTCTATTCTCTGTCTTATACTATCCATCAGGCTCTACGATAATCTGGGTCTGAAGTCGATTTCCTCCTTATATTTGAGATAGTGTTATGACTGAGAGTGATTTCAATTCGCTGGTAGATGATACGTTGCTGGAAATCGAAGACTGCCTGGAAGAGGCAGAGACCGATATTGATTACATGACTGTGGGTGGTGTGTTGACAGTGAGTTGTGAGGGTGGAGCGCAGATTATTTTTACGCGCCAAATTACAACGATGCAGCTTTGGATAGCAGCACCCAGCGGTGGTTTTCATTTCGACTTTAGTGGCGCTGATTCTGGTTGGCAGCGCGATAGTGACGGTCAGTCGCTGACGGCATTTCTTGTCGCTACTTTTGCTGAATTTGCCGGAGAGACATTGAGCTTCGAGCTGTAACTGTTTGTCTGTGATGGCTGCAAGGTCGTGGTTGTCGCAGTCAGTGCAGTAGCGGTTATTGCAGCAGTGACAGCATGGCATCAACCAGCAGCCGGAAGGCTAGAATAGTCAGTACAATCTTGAAACCGTAGTTGAAGAGACGGTTGCTTATTTTTGATAACAAACGCAGGCCAACCCAAGTGCCAGCGTATCCGCTCAGGATCATCATCAAAATCAGTCCCAGCCATTCGCTGAACGCAAATCCGAGCCAGCCGAAAACCAACAGCTTTAAACCGTGCTGTGTAGCCATGCAGGCAGAAAAGGTGGCCACCCTAACAAAGCGTTGATCGGACACTTGTTTTATAAAAGCGGCTACCAGAGGGCCGCTGGCGCCAACAAACATAGATATAAAGGTGGTGATTGCGGCAGCGAGCTTCAGTCGCCAGCCATTTAGAAACTGATTTTTAAGCTTTGGCCCCCAGGTGAGGTAGAACACAAACAGGGAGATGGTTAGCTGAATTACCGCCACAGGTAACTGGACAACCAACAGGCTGGCAAGCAAGGCGCCGAGACACGCACCGATAATAAAGTCTCTAAGCGCGGGTTTATCGATGTGGCTGCGAGTCATAAAGGCGCGATTACTGTTGGCGCCGGTTTGTACCAGTCCATGGACCGGGATGATGGCTACTGGTGGCAGGAAAGTTGCGATCACTGCCAACAAAAACCCCCCTCCACCGACACCCAGCGTAGCCGTGACTAGGGCGGATAGAAAGCTGGTGATTATCAGAACAAGGATGGCAAGCATGTCTAAATCAGCAGGTATCAGCCATTCCAATACAGGTAATTCCATCATAGTTAGAGCGGTCCTGTATCTGTTTGCTGCGCTTGTACTACAACTATTGGTTAATGGGATATTCGATACAAGGGGCTATTATGGCGACCATAAAAATAACAATCTGTCAGAACAGAGGTGTGAGTACAATAATAAGGTGCAGCAGAGCTGTGTTGATGATTTAAGACTGTCAAATGCGGTTCCCGGCGCAATAACAACAATAAGCGTCATTATATGAAAGAGCCCGTAGTGGCTCTTTTTTTATGCCCGCTAAATGGTAATGCCGCCATTGATGCTGCCTGTTCTCAGGTTTCTTTTCCTTGAGTGGTGGATCAAAGCCATAGACAATGGCCCACCTTGAAACTTTTTGCCAAAATGGCATTCAAACCCCTAACGTTTGTTCTTTTGAGGCTTGGAGGCTTCTTTATGTTGAAATTTGTCCGTCAAATCGGCTGTGTATTATTATTGTTACCATTGCTTTCCTTGAGTCTTCAGGCGGAAGAGTATCGGGAAGGGGAGCATTACACCAGAATCTCTAACCCGGTAAGAACCGAGGACCCCAGCAAGGTTGAGGTGGTTGAGTTGTTCGGCTATTGGTGTCCACACTGCAATAACTTTGAGCGGCAGCTGCAGCCTTGGAAGAAGACCATGGATGCGCAAAGCTATTTTAAACATATTCCGGTGGTATTTAGTGCTAAACAAGTCGAGTTCGCAAAGGCTTATTACGTCGCTAAAACGTTAGGTGTTGAAAAGCAGGCTCATCCAGCACTGTTTAATTTGATCCACAGGCAGCGGAAGTGGATCAATAATAAAGCTGAATTGGCGGCCTTTTTTGCTAACTATGATGTCGATGATGCAGCCTTTAACAAAGCCTATGACTCGTTTGCTATTAATACCCAGCTTAGTAGTGGTAAGAAAAAAGCTAAGGCCTATCAGATTAGCGGGGTTCCATCCTTGGTAGTCAATGGTAAATATCTGGTTACTGCTGCGACTGCGGGTAGTCAGCGTAATATGCTCAAAGTTGTTGATTATTTAATCGAGAAAGAAAAGAGCTTGCTCTAGCGGTTGATGAATACTTGACGGGCTTGCTTAAGGTCAACCGTTCTGCTTGGCTAGTCTTTAGTTGGTGGGCTATGATGAAGCTCGCACCTCCAAAGTTATAAAGGGCTAAAGGTCAGTGGACTCCAATAATAGCGATACTGATATTAAAGAATGGAAAAAACGTTGCTTGCGGTTGGAGCAGCAGCAAGAAAATAACCAGAATGATGGCGAGCAGTTGTGCAAGTTAGCACAGCGGCTTAGCGCCATTGCTCAGGGCGTAGATAAAAATCTTGATGCTCAACTGCAGCCCTTGCAGGAGTCTATTAAGGAGTTCCCACCTAATTCAAAGTTTAACTCCCAGGTTCATTCTATAGAAAACAGCGTGTTGCAGGTGTTGCAGCGTCGTGATGATGGTGTGCGTTTTTCTCAAGAGTCAATGAGCAAGTTAATTCGTCAGCTTGCTGATCTGGTTGATGATCCACAAATTTCTTCCAAGTACGAACAATTGCAAAATGATGTGGTTGAGTCTGTTGAGCAATTGTATGAACACCCTCGGCTCTTGAATGAACTGCTGCGATTCCAGGCTATGGTCCTAGATGTCGTTCAGAAAGCGGATGTTAGTTCGGAGGCGGTTGCTAATAAGAGCACTAGCGCAGAGGACTCGCAGGAATTTTGTCGCCATGTTGGGCAGTTATTGCTGAAGTTGCTGGGCCAGCTTTCCATTCCTAAGGCGTTGTTGCCTAAAGCCCGAGATTTGCGGGAACGCATCGAGGCGGAATTCAGCTGGGATGAAATAGAGACTCTACTGCAGGGGGTTGTCGACTTTGCCGTGAAGGCAACGGATTCTGATCATAAGGAGTTTGAGAATTATCTACAGAGCATTAATGTGCAGCTGGATGGCATTCAATCCTTTTTGGGCGAAAGCCGCCAACATCAGATTGAAGCTCAGGAAAGTGGGAGAAAGCTTGATGAGTCGGTCCGGGGCGACGTTGCCAAATTGGAAGATACGCTTTCAAGTTCCACGGGTCTTGAACAGTTGAAGCAATCTGTTAGATCTCAGCTGGGTGGTATTGTTAATGCGGTGGATAGCTATCGTCATGATCAGCAGCAACGAGAGTCTGCAGCAGAAGGTCGCTTGCAGCAGCTGCAAGAACAGATAGAGTTAATGGAAGAAAAGGCTGCGGTAGTGCAAGGGCATCTGGAGGAGCAGCGATTGCGGGCTATGTCTGATCCATTGACCGGCCTGCCTAATCGCGCTGCCTATGACGAGGCTGTTGAGGCTGAACGTGATAAGGCTGCTAATAACAACTCTCCGTTAACGCTGGTTATCTGTGATCTTGATCATTTTAAGCGTGTGAATGACGGTTTTGGTCATCTGGCAGGTGACAAAGTGTTGAAGTTAGTAGCGAAAATCCTTCGTGGTGGGCTGCGTATGAGTGACTTTATTGGTCGCTATGGGGGTGAAGAATTTGTCATGGTTTTACCGGGAACCACCGTTGAGCAAGCTCTGGAAGTCATGGAAAAGCTACGCCGAGTCATGGAGCAGAGCCCATTTAATTTCAAGGGGCAGCCAGTTCAGGTAACCATGTCCTTTGGCGTCGCGGAGAACCTTCCCCATGAAAAGTCGGACGATCTCTTTTCCCGTGCGGATAAAGCCCTTTATCAGGCGAAAGAGCAGGGACGAAACTGCTGTGTCGTAGCCGAATAGACTGTATTGGGGCTATAATGCCCCACATTCCTATGGCCCTCCGGCCTTTGTGCCCTCTTAAATGTCAGAGATATTCATGAAACATCAGCAAAAATCCGAAAGCACCACGCATTTCGGTTATGAGCAGGTCCAGGTCGAAGAGAAGGAAAAACGGGTTGCTGAGGTATTTCACTCGGTTGCAGCCAAGTACGACATAATGAACGACCTGATGTCTTTCGGTGTTCACCGTCTCTGGAAAGCGTTCACGATTGAATATTCCGGCGTACGCAAAGGTCAGCGAGTGCTGGATATTGCAGGCGGCACGGGAGATCTCACTAGCAAATTCTCTCGGCTGGTTGGCCCTGAGGGGCAGGTGGTCCTAGCTGATATCAATGATTCTATGTTGAAGGTTGGCCGAGACAAACTGCAAGATCAGGGGATAGGAGCCAATGTGCGCTTCGTTCAGGCGAATGCTGAGTTGCTGCCTTTCCCGGATAACTATTTCGACTGTATCAGTATCGCCTTTGGTTTACGTAACGTTACCGATAAGGATAAAGCGCTAGCGTCAATGGCTCGAGTGCTTAAGCCAGGGGGGCGTTTGCTGGTACTGGAATTCTCTAAGCCTACTAACGCTATGCTGAGTAAGGTATACGATACTTATTCTTTTTCGTTGTTGCCGATAATGGGGAAGCTGATCGCTAATGATTCCGAGAGTTATCGCTATCTAGCGGAGTCTATTCGCATGCACCCGGATCAAGAAACGCTCAAAGGTATGATGGAAAATGCCGGCCTAGTCCGCTGTCAATACCACAACATGAGCGGCGGTGTGGTTGCTCTTCATAAAGGGATCAAACCCTGAACCTAATCCTTCCTTTTATATTGAAGTTAAAGGCTGTTCCCTGGTGCTGAAAATCCTACGACTGTTCACTATTGTTCGGGTCATCGCTAAGTATCGGCTCGATGATTTATTTGATGGCGTACTACTTCCTTGGTATGTGGGCCTGGGGTTGCGGCTGCTGCCTTGGCGCTACCTATGCAAAAATGCAGACCCTAGAGGCAAGCGCTTACGCTTGGCAATGGAGGAGCTGGGCCCGATATTCGTGAAGTTTGGCCAGGTTCTGTCCACCCGGCAAGACCTGCTGCCTGCCGATATCGCGACTGAGCTGACTAAACTGCAGGATCAAGTTCCACCCTTCTGTGGCGAAGAGGCAACTAGGATCGTCGAGCGGGCGCTGCGGGATTCGGTGGTGACCCTGTTCTCTGAATTTGATAGTAACCCGCTGGCATCTGCTTCCGTGGCCCAGGTCCACGCTGCGGTATTGCACAGTGGTGAAGAAGTGGTAGTCAAGGTTATTCGCCCCGGCATTCATCGTATTATAAGGCAGGATGTGGGTTTGCTCTATATGCTTGCGCATCTGGTGCAGGGCGTGTGGAGCGATGGCCGTCGGCTGCGTCCGGTCGAGGTAGTAGCCGAATATGAAAAAACGATTTTTGATGAGCTTGATCTTCGTAAAGAGGCGGGAAATGCGTCTCAGCTGAAGCGTAATTTCGAAGATTCGAGCATCCTCTATGTGCCTGAAATCTATTGGGACTTTACCCATCGGGATGTGCTGGTGATGGAGCGTATTCACGGTGTCCCAGTTTCAGATATTGATGCTTTAGGGCGACAGAATACAAATTTTAAGTTGTTAGCTGAGCGCGGTGTTGAGATATTTTTTACTCAGGTTTTTCGTGACAGTTTCTTTCATGCGGACATGCATCCAGGGAATATCTACGTTTCCTATGATCATCCCGAAGATCCTCAGTATATTGCCTTAGATTTCGGTATTGTCGGCTCTCTGACCCCTGAAGATCAGAACTATCTGGCTCGCAATTTACTGGCATTCTTTACTCGAGATTACAAACAGGTTGCGCAGCTGCACATTGATTCAGGTTGGGTTCCGCCTGACACTAACGTCAATGATTTCGAGACAGCCATTCGTAGCGTGTGTGAGCCCGTATTCGAAAAGCCGTTGAAGGACATATCCTTTGGACAGGTGTTGTTAGGGTTGTTTCAGACTGCCCGGCGGTTCAATATGGAAGTACAGCCGCAATTGGTTTTACTGCAAAAGACTTTGCTCAACATCGAAGGGCTGGGGCGGCAGTTGTATCCGGACCTGGATCTCTGGCAGACCGCCAAGCCTTTCTTAGAAAGCTGGATGAAGCAGCGTATGGGCGTACGAGGTCTTTACCGTGGCCTAAAAACCCATGCGCCTGAAATGATTGAGCAACTACCGCAGCTGCCCCAGTTGCTGCATGATGCGTTGACTCAGTTAAAACAATTGGATCAGGGGCAGAAGGCAAGTTTGCTTGGGCGGCATAATCGTCAGTCTAAGAAGGTGGGTTGGCGAATCCATTGGGGGCGCGTTGGCGGTGTATTGGCGCTAATTGCAGCGGCTTGCAGTGCGGACTTGCTGCCTGATTATGTGCTGGAGCTCCCTGTTAGCAGCTGGCTTTGGGTCGCATTGGCATTGCTGTTATTGAGTGCCGAGCGCCAGCGTGTCTGAGTCAGGAGAGTAGTATGAGTTGTCAGTGGCTGGATGAAATTAAGTGGAATGAAGACGGACTAGTTCCGGCCATTGCTCAGGACCATCAATCAGGCAAAATATTGATGATGGCGTGGATGACCCCTGAGGCGTTAAAGCTTACGGTTAAGGAAGGCAGGGCGATTTACTGGTCCCGTTCTCGCGGCAAGCTTTGGCGTAAGGGGGAGGAGTCAGGTCATGTCCAAAAGCTTTACGATATACGTCTTGATTGTGACAGTGACGTGGTTCTGCTAAAGGTCGAGCAGCTTGGTAATATTGCTTGTCATACTGGGCGGGAGCATTGTTTCTATAAACAGCTGCAAGATGAATGCTGGGTTGCGGTTGAAGAAGTAATTAAAGATCCGAAATCAATATATCGGTAAGTTAATGAAAAATGATGTTTTAATGGCTCTGGCCGAAGTGCTGGAACAGCGTAAGCAGGCGGGTTCTGACAGTTCCTATGTAGCTAGTCTGCATGCGAAGGGATTAAACAAGATCCTGGAAAAAGTAGGCGAAGAGGCCACGGAAACAATTATCGCAGCCAAAGACGCCAAATTATCGGGTGAAACTGCAGAGTTGGTTGGTGAAACTGCCGATTTATGGTTTCATAGTTTAGTTATGTTGTCCCATCTTAATGTGGGGCCGGAGGCGGTATTACAAGAGCTTGCTCGTCGTTTTGGTCTTTCAGGTTTGGAAGAAAAAGCGTCACGTAACACCAAAGGCTAGGTGTTCTTAGTTGCCCGAATGGTTTATTAATGAGATTCTGGATTGCGCAATATCAAAGATTGCGTTCTCCATCGAAGAATATATTCTGGATTCGCTGTGTTGGCGGTCCAATACAATAAATTGATCATCCATTATGGATGGCGTAACCACATAAGTTTGATGGGAGAAAAACATGGGATTTGGTGGAATTAGTATCTGGCAGTTGCTGATTGTTTTGGTAATTATTGTGCTGATCTTTGGAACCAAGAAGTTCCGTAATCTTGGCGGTGACTTAGGTGGTGCTGTTAAAGGTTTTAAGAAAGCGATGTCGGAGGAAGAATCTCAGGCAGCTAAAGATGAAACCAAGCAGATCGAAGAAGACGCTGACTTTACAGAGACTACTGCAAGTAAGACTGAAAAAGAAAGCACGACGGATAAGTCCTGATAGTCTTTAACTGGCGGTTAGGAACAGTCTATGTTTGATATCGGTTTTACCGAACTACTTATCGTCGCAGTCGTAGCTCTGATTGTCGTTGGGCCAGAGCGCCTGCCATCAGCCATTCGCACAGCAGGTCTGTGGGCTGGACGCGTTCGCCGAACCTTAGGTAATGTCCAGAAGGAAATCTCGGAAGAACTTAGGGTTGATGAAATGCGGCAGGCTGCGAAGGAGCAGCAAGAAAAGCTGGAGCAGCAGATTGATGGTATTCAAAAGCCGTTCAGTGAATCCCTGCGCGAAGAGATCCTGATGCCGGATGCTCCTGCTAAAAAACAGGATGTTGATCCAAGCTCTTCAGGTGAGCAGTCTTCCGGCAAGCCCGCCGATCCCAAATCTGTTGCCGAGTAATCATGAGCCAAACACCACCGAACGATACTGTTAGTGAAGATAAGGTCCAGCCTCTTATCACTCATCTGATTGAGCTGCGTGATCGTCTTTTGCGGAGTTTGATTTTAGTGGCGCTGTTGTTTTTGCCGCTATTTTATTTCGCTAACGATCTGTATATCTATTTGTCTACGCCGTTGACAGACCTGCTGCCAGAAGGCACCAATATGATTGCGACGGATGTGGCGTCGCCATTTTTTGCGCCCTTTAAGCTCACTCTGGTGTTGGCGATCTTTGCTGGAATCCCCTTTATTTTGCACCAGGTCTGGGGGTTTATTTCTCCCGGTCTGTATAGGCATGAGAAAAAGGTAGCGGTGCCGCTACTGGCTTCAAGTGTGTTGCTCTTCTATTGTGGCGTCGCCTTTGCTTATTACGTGGTGTTTCCTCTGATTTTTGGGTTCTTTACGACCGCTGGCCCTGAAAATGTTGCGATGATGACGGACATCACTAGTTATCTTAATTTTGTATTAAAGTTGTTCTTCGCCTTTGGTATCGTTTTTGAAATACCCATCGCAATCCTGTTGCTGTTATGGAGTGGCGCAACGACCGTCGAGAGCCTCAAGGAAAAGCGCGCCTACATGATAGTTGCATGCTTTGTTGTTGGTATGCTTTTGACGCCACCAGATATCATCTCTCAGACCTTGTTGGCCATACCAATGTGGTTGCTGTATGAGCTAGGTATAGTTCTTGGGCGAATTTTTTCTCGCAAGGAGCCAGCAGAAGCGTCGGAGGATACCGTCTAATACAGCTTCCTAGTATGAGTGTGATAACCTAAAAAAGGCGCCTGTAGGCGCCTTTTTTAGGTCTAAATATAGGCCAGTGAAATTAAT
>JBALWH010000028.1:0-60829 GCA_036960175.1 Motiliproteus sp.
CCCAAACCCCACGAGTATGCTGGTTAAAGCCCATGGTCCAGTAGGAGGTAACCTTGATTTTCGGATCGGCATAAAGCTTGGCCAGCTCTTCCAGCTGCTGTACCGGGACACCCGACAACTCAGAGGTATATTCAACGGTATAGCTGCTGACAAACTTCGCAAACGCATCAAAGGTAATAGGAACGGATTTGCCACTACCAGGATTGGTCGCTTTCTTTTCCAACTCATGAGTCGGGCGCAAGCCATAACCGATATCGGTAACACCTTCACGGAAGTTAATGTGCTTGTCGATAAAGTCCTGGTTAACCGAACCACTTTCAATAATGTAGTTGGCGATATAGTTAAGAATCGCCAGATCGGTCTGCGGTGTAAACACCATGCCGTTATCGGCCAGTTCGAAACTACGATGCTTGAAGGTAGATAGCACCGCGACTTTAACGTGAGGTGCACTTAGGCGACGATCAGTCAGGCGAGACCACAGAATCGGGTGCATCTCGGCCATGTTGGAACCCCAGAGCACAAAGGCATCTGCCGCTTCCAAATCGTCATAGCAGCCCATCGGCTCATCGATACCGAAGGTACGCATAAAGCCACCCACCGCTGACGCCATACAATGACGAGCATTAGGGTCGATATTGTTGCTGCGGAAACCAGCCTTAAGCAGCTTTGACGCAGCATAACCTTCCCACACGGTCCACTGACCGGAACCAAACATACCAATAGAGGTAGGGCCGTTTTTCTTCAACGCCTCCTTGAATTTGTCCGCCATTACGTCGAAGGCTTTATCCCAGGAGATGGGGGTAAACTCACCTTCCTTGTCGTAAGCACCATCGGTCATTCGCAGCAGTGGCGTGGTGAGACGGTCATTGCCGTACATGATCTTCGACAGGAAGTAACCCTTGATACAGTTCAGGCCTTTGTTAACCGGTGCATCCGGATCACCCTGAGTCGCGACTACGCGGCCTTTTTGGGTACCGATCAGAACGCTACAACCCGTACCACAGAATCGACAAGGGGCTTTATCCCATCGAATTTCGCTATCACTGGACTTGGCTAGCAAGTTCGTCGCATGAGCGGGGATAGCAACACCTGCTGCCACTGCCGTCGCTGCGACTGCATTGCTTTTAACAAAGTCTCGTCTAGTCAGCTTCATTGCATTTTCTCCTGAGATTGCGATCCTTCTTCGGTATGGTGATAAATCAACGAAGAAGTAATAACGCCTGGAATATTATTAATCTGAGTTAGAGTATCGACAGCCAATTTTTCGCCGTCCAGTTCTTCAATGGTGACGACCAAATTTCCCTTATCGCCGATAGCGTGGACTTCCACACCTTTCAACAACTCGAGTTGATCTGCCACTGTTTGAGCTTTTTCGGGCTGAGTACGAACGACCAGCCCAGTAATATCGAACAATTCTTGGTCGGCTACATCATCTTGCATTAACTTACCGCCTTGGGTTCATTATGAGACACTTTTACAGCCTGGGTCGGGCACACCGCCACACAGGCACCACAACCATTACAGCTGTCTAAATCAATTACTGGTACAGCCACCTGACCCACGGTCAGTTTAAAGACTATAGCCTCTGGCTCGCAGTTCTCACCACAACTGCGACAGACCACCTGCTTGTGAGTGACGCAGGCCTCGCCAATTCGTGCTTTTTGTTGCCAGGGATTTTCCTGAACCGAACGGAAAACCGACGCTTCGCAGCTTGCGGCACAGTCGCCGCAAAACGAACATTCGCCTTGCTGGAAATTAACTTCTGGGAAACCACCGGAGCCCACCTCGAGGATGCTCTCTGGACAGGCCTTGATGCACTCCTGACAACGAGTGCAATCTTGAATGAACAGTTGTTCAGAGACGCTCCAGGGGGGCCTTAATGGCAAGCGTTGCACACGGACATCACCGCGGAAAAGCTGTCTTCTTAAAGGGTTAAAGCTCGAAGTCATAACATTCTGACCTTACTGCCGCACTTAATTAACCGCATTTATCACCTCTGGATCGAGCTACATATGCCCATCCATCTGCAGTAATATCATACTATCGTCGAAAGGAGCGCAAATAAAATTGATAAAAATCAAGCTCACTTGAATATCACATGATGATTATTTAGCACCGATTGATCTGTTTTGCATAAAACACGTTAAAAAGAAAAACAAATCGCAGCAAGCGGGACTAAATTACCGCAGATTTCATCAATAGGGCGTTATTGTCAATTCTAGTGTATGGAGGCTACAGGTTGCTGATGAACTTGATGCCCAACCACTGCGACCAACGTACGCGCTTCCGACCACAGCCTTCGGAGAGCGGATCGGAGACACTGTTCCCTGGCTATAGAAGAGCAGTCAGGGTCAACTTAATCATAGCCTATCAGCTCTGCTGGTTGTTGATCTGGCGAGGCCAATCAACCATATGCGCCGCCCTTTCTATCTTTCCACCGTACGGCAGAAATAACCCTATTTGGTCAGTAGGAAAGCAGAATATTAGATCGCAAGATTATCGCTATCCGTGGTGACATATTTTACTGATAGACATTTCTAGTCCTGCAACTGGTAGAGCAATTGAATTTCCTCTGCCCAGATTGAATCATCGATGGTCTCAAGCACCATAGGGATATCATCAAAGCGGTTGTCATTCATGATAAAACGAAATGCCTCAAGTCCGATAAAGCCCTGGCCAATACTCTGATGGCGGTCCACGCGACTAGCAAACTCCACCTTGGCATCGTTGAGATGCATGCCCTTCAGGTAATTGAAACCAACGACCTGCTCAAACTCCGCAAAAGTCGCGCTACAGCTTGAATGATCCCGAAGATCATAGCCGGCGACAAATGCGTGACAGGTATCCAGGCAAATACCCACCCGAGACTTATCTTCGACATGATCGATAATGGTGGCTAGATGCTCGAATCGATAGCCCAGATTGGAACCTTGACCCGCCGTGTTTTCGATGACCGCCGTCACACCGACCGTTTTATCCAGGGCAATATTGATGGATTCAGCGACCCGCCTGAGGGACTGATCCTCACTAATCTGGCGCAGATGGCTACCGGGATGAAAATTCAAACGACTTAACCCCAACTGCTGGCAACGCTCCAGCTCATCGATAAACGCCGCTCTGGATTTTTCCAAGGCCTCAGGTTCAGGGTGACCCAGGTTGATCAAGTAGGAATCATGGGGAAGGATCTGGTGAGATTCAAAACCCAACTCTGCACAATTGCGCCTAAAGGCGTCAATGCTAGCCTCAGTCAAAGGTTTACTCTGCCAGCGTCGCTGATTCTTGGTAAAAAAGGCAAAGGCTTTGGCGCCAATAGCCGCCGCATTAAGCGGTGCATTTTCGACGCCGCCGGCAGCACTAACATGAGCCCCAACGAATTTCATAGTAAGGTGATATCCAATAAATTTAACGATCAAAAGCCGTACTAAGAAGCCGTTTATTTTCAGTTAACTACAGGTTTTTATAAAAGAATCCTGTATTTTGTCGACGATTTTATGTCAAATATATTAGACGTTAACTATAGTTGATCTAGGAAGCTGGGTATTCTAGATTATTTTAAGGAACAGCTGAATTGTACAAGGAAATGTCGGTGCTATTGTGATTTTAAACCCCAGCAGTCTCCAGATAATCGTTGAGCTGTCCTTATGCTAAGCAATGAGCGTACGATCATTGCTGCCGTAATAGCCGGATTGATCATGCTGGCCGGTGGTACTTACCTGCTGGAACAACGCATCGTGCGGCAAAATACAGCCGATGTAGAAAGCTTAGTATCCACGGTACTGGGTAGTAGCCACCAATCGCTGCAGCAGTGGAAAGAAGAAACCTATCTGCAAGCAAAAAACTGGGCAGCGCAGCCAACCGTTATCAGCGCCACCCAAACACTACTGCAACTATCATTAGCTGGCGATCAGATTAGACATTCCGCAGCATTAAATCGTCTCAGGAACCAACTTAATTTTGTTGTCAATAATGATCGCTATGAAGGCTTTTTCATTATCGACCCTGATAATGTCAGCCGTGGATCGCTAAGAGATGAAAACCTGGCCACTCAAAACCTGCTGACTACCCAAGCGCCATTTTTGGATCGCATCTGGGCAGGTGAGACTGCCATCAGCCACCCACTCTATAGCGACGTGCCCTTGCGCTCAGGAGACGGCGCTGACATGACTCAGTTTGTCGCTACCCCTATCAAGGCAAACAATCAAATCATCGCCATATTTACCCTTAGAATTAACCCCGTTACAACCTTCAGCCGAATCCTCAGCCAAGGCCGCCCTGGTGCAAGCGGGGACACTTATGCCTTCAATATCGATGGAAATATGATTTCCCGAGGCCGCTTTGAAACCCGGTCCCTTATTCCGTTATCCCCCGGCCACCCTGCCTTCCGCCACCCATTATTTAATAATCAAAACACCAACAACTTACCTAGCGCCCCTCAGCACCTAAGTCGATACAAAAATTACCAGGGCCAAGAGGTTACCGGGAGTTGGTTTTGGGACAATAATCTGGGCTTTGGCATGGCGACTGAAATCTCCGTAAAAGAGGCAAACTCTCGCAGTGACAACGCCATCAATTCCATACACCTAAGCGCAGCCTTATCCGCCGTTTTACTCAGTCTCATCGGCTTTATTTCCATTCGTTTTCGCAGCGCCATTCGCAAGCGTAATCATCTGTTCCAGTCCACCTTCGAACAGGCGGCGATAGGCATTGCCCACCTTGATCTGGATGGACACTGGATCCGCACCAACAGGCGCTTTTGCAACATCCTTAGTAGCAAAAATAAAAACCTTACAACGATGGGCTTCAGTCCGGTCAGCGCTGCTGATGACAAAGACGAAACCGGCAAAGCATTTACGGATTTGCTGGCAGGTAAAGTCAGTGTTATCCGCCTGGAGAAACAGCTCCATCAGACCAAGGGTGAAGATATCTGGATAAATCTCAGTACTACCCTGATAAAAAACAAACAGGGTGATCCGCTTTATTTTATGACGGTGATGGAAGATATCAGCCTACATAAACGCGCCACCGAAGAACTGATTAAATCACAACAGTATATGAAGGAATCCGAGCGCATTGCCGGTATCGGCTACTGGATTCTGGATCTGTCAAACCAACGACTAACCTGGTCTGAGCAGACCCACCGATTGTTCAACGTCGAAAGGGTCAAGGGTGCCGGTAATATGGATTCCCTTCTCGACCGGGTTCATCCTGATGATCGTTTCATCCTAGAACAATCCATCGACAGCGCCCTGGCTGGTGAACCTATAAAGGAAACAGAGTTCCGGGTTATGAGTCCTGAGCATGGCATTCGCCGGGTACGCTCAAACCTTAAGATTAATCACGCCGAAGACGGCTCTGCCCTCACCGTACTTGGAACCGTGCAAGACATCACCGACAGCTATCAATCCAACCAACGCCTACTGCAGGCCGCCCAGGTATTTGATAACGCTTCAGAGGGAATTGTCATTACTGACGCCAGCCCCAGCGTATTGGCTGTCAACCGATCCTATACCGCCATCACTGGCTACACAGAAGAGGAGGTGATTGGAAAAAATCCGAATATCCTCAGTTCCGGGCGTCAGGACAAAGCCTTCTACCAAACCCTGTGGAAATCATTATTACAAACGGGCCGCTGGCAAGGAGAGCTTTGGAATCGTCGCAAAAACGGCGAACTGTTTCTGGAGTGGCTAACAATTTCTGCGATGCGCGACAAACACGATGACATTACCCATTACGTGGCCACTTTCTCTGATATCAGCCAGCTTAAGGAATCAACAGATAAGCTTGCTTTCCTCGCCCATCATGACCCCCTTACCCGCCTGCCAAACCGAATGTCCCTGGATACTCATCTTAAACATGGTCTGCAGCTAGCCGAACAACACCGTCAGTCGGTGGCGGTGCTGTTCTTAGACCTTGACCAGTTTAAATTCATCAATGACAGCTACGGCCACCCCTGCGGCGACAAAGTGCTGTCCCAAGTTGCGCAACGACTGCTGCAGCATCTGCAGCCCAGTTGCAAATTGACTCACCATGGTGGCGATGAGTTTGTTGTCGTGGTCGACAATGCCACCACCGAAGCCGCAGAAATCGTTGCCCGCTCGCTGTTAGATTCGTTACAGCAGCCCTTTGAAACCGACGGCATGGCATTTCATATCAGCAGCAGCATCGGCATCAGCCTTTATCCTCAGCATGGACAAGATCCCGACACCCTGATAAAAAATGCCGACGCTGCCATGTTTGAGGCAAAGAAACAGGGGCGTAATCGCTTTATTTTCTACCAAGAAGCAATGACCCATGAAACCCTGGAAGAGATGGAATTACTGTCAGACCTGCGCCATGCGTTGGAACTGAACGAACTGGAAGTCTATTACCAACCCCAGATCAGTTTCAGTAGCGGCAAAATGTCCGGCGCCGAGGCCTTGCTGCGCTGGCACCACAGTACCAAAGGGATGATACCGCCGGATCGATTTATTCCTATAGCCGAAGAATCGGGACTGATCATAGAGATCGGCAACTGGGTACTCAATCAGGCCTGCCAACAGTTAATACAATGGCACGGAGAAAGCAGCCTTCACTTTCCCATCTCTATAAATCTCTCACCCCGTCAGTTCAAGGCTGCAGATCTTGTCAGTTCTGTCACAGACTGTTTGCGGAGAACTGGATTGGATGCTCAGTACCTGGAGCTGGAACTCACCGAAGGTGCCTTAATAGATGACCCTGATAATGCTCTGGAACAGCTGAGCCGGCTAACCAAACTCGGCATTACTATTGCGCTGGATGACTTCGGTACGGGCTACTCCAGCCTCAGTTATTTAGGGCGTTTTCCTATTAACCGAGTGAAAATCGATAAAGCCTTTGTGGACAAGCTCATCATCGATACAGAAAACACACTGATTACCCAGAGTATTATATCCATGAGCCACTCCCTGCACTGTCAGGTTGTGGCTGAAGGCGTCGAAACTGAAACTCAATTGTCCTACCTGCGGGATCATGGTTGCGACAGTTTTCAAGGTTACTTCTACAGCAAACCCGTGCCCGCTCATGAGTTCGCCACTTTGCTGCATAATAATCGCCTACAGCCCCTGGAATTTCCCCAATCGCAAACGGATAAACGCCAAACCTTATTGATCCTCGATGATGAACAATCTGTCCTGAACTCTCTGAAGCGGGCGCTGAGGCAGGAAAATTATCACATTATTACTTCGACTGATCCTTTTGAAGCCTTGGATCTATTTGCCCACCACCGCATCGGCGTGGTCATAACCGACCAGCGCATGCCAGCGATGACCGGTACGGAATTTCTGATCCGGGTGCGTCACCTCTATCCCGACACTGTTCGTATCGTGCTCAGCGGTTACGCCGAAATTGACAGCATTACCTCGGCCGTTAATGAGGGTGACGTCTATCGCTACCTGCTAAAACCCTGGAACGACGGCGAGCTAAAAAAACATATTGAGGACGCCTTTGGCGCCTATAACAATCAGTCAAAGCAAGATCTGTTTCATAACAGCATCAACCAGCTAATTCAGGAGTATGCAGACCATCTCGCCCCAAGCCCCCCATCAGGCTTCAGACAACTGGACCAATTCCACGATGAATTGATCAAAGCCTGTCAAAATATCTGCCAGGAGTTCAGCCAGATTTTTGCGTCGGAAGTAACAGAGCTTAGGATCAATCAGATCGCCGAACAATTAACCCAGCTATCAAAGGAAAACTTCCGGGTAGAAGAACAGTTGATGATAGAGTTCAGCTACCCTGGGGCGGCTATGCACATTGCCGAACACGACATGTTTATCAAACAGATAGAGCGGCTACAGTGTTCTTCTGAAACTTCCAATCCGAACAAATTTGTATTCCTGATGTTCTATATCTGCACCTGGATTAAACATCATGACCAGATCGACGATCAGTATCTGATCGAATATCTAAAGCAACAGGGCGTGAAGGATATTGTCGACGACATAAAGGCAGTCTAAGCACCGATGATGCCCATTTAGCTTGTAGCACCATTACTCCTGTAGACACTAAAAAGCCCGCTACCGCGGGCTTTTATTAAACAGAATCAGAGCAGAAAACTAAATCCTCAGGCCGCCGTCCATTTCGATAATACGCCCGGTAAAAAAGTCATTCTCGATAATATAACGAGCACTGTGAGCCAGCTCCTGCTGGGTACCCAGGCGCCGTAAAGGCACTGACTGTAACATTCGATCAATAGCCTCTGGTTTCATCTGTGCGGTCATATCGGTGGCGATCACTCCAGGAGCAATACCACCGACCCTGATACCGTGACGTGCCAGCTCTCCCGCCCAGCTCACCACCATAGTGGCAACCCCGGCCTTGGTTGAGGAATAGTTGGTCTGGCCCATATTGCCAGCCCTAGAGATGCTGGAAATATTGATGATCACACCGCCCTTATCTTTGGTCTGTGGCTGGGTTGCCATAATCGCAGCAGCTTCCCGTCCACAAAGAAAGGTCCCTGTCATATTCACATCAATGACTGATTGCCATTGCTGCTTTGACATCTTTTCCAGCAACTCACCATTCTTGACTTTGATCAGCATGCCATCACGCATTAAACCGGCATTGTTGATTAGGCCATTAAGTTCTCCGAAATCAGCTTTAATCTGCGCAAAGGTGGCTTCAACTGCGGCCTCATCAGTGACATTACACTGATAGGCTCTGGCTTCCCCCCCCTGCTGCTGGCACAGCGCCACAGCCTCGGTTAGCTTTTCCTGGCTTAAATCGATCAACGCCAATTTTGCACCGCTGGCGGCCAAGTCACAGGCCATCGCTAGCCCCAGCCCCTGCCCGCCGCCGGTGATGGCAAATACACTATTTTTTATTTCCATACTATTTGCTCTGCTATGAATACCCACCGATGCCAGCACTGGCGATGGTGTCAGTGATTTCTGGAAGGATACTTTCATCGTCGATAGTAGAGGGCATTTTATACTCCTCCTGATCGGCAATTTTCCGCAAGATCGCCCGCAGAATCTTACCCGAACGAGTCTTAGGCAAACGACTGACCACCACTGCCTGACGGAAACAAGCCACCGCGCCGACTTCTGCTCGAACCAGATTAACCAGCTGTTTCTGTAACTCTAGCGGGTCAATTTCTTCGCCTTGCTTTAACACTACCAGGCCCACTGGCACGTGCCCCCGCAATGAGTCAGCCACCGCAATCACGGCACATTCAGCAACCGCTGTATTTTTGGCAATGACTTCCTCCATCTCACCGGTACTGAGTCGATGTCCGGCAACATTAATCACATCATCGGTACGACCGGTAATGTAGACGTAGCCGTCGGAATCCTTAAAGCCACCATCACCGGTATGGTAGTAACCAGGAAAAGCCGTCAGGTAGGATTGCTTGAAGCGTTCCGGATCATTCCAGATCGTCTGCGTGACCCCGGGCGGCAATGGCAGGCGAGCAACAATATTTCCGTGCTCATCGTTGCCCAGCTCGTTGCCTTCACCATCCACTACCTGAATATCAAAACCCGGTACCGGCACACAGGTCGAACCCAGACGAGTTGGAACCGGCTCAATGCCCATCAGTGGCGCAGTCATAGGCCAGCCGGTCTCGGTCTGCCACCAGTGATCAATCACCGGAACACCCAACAGGCCATCCAGCCAGCTATAGGTAGAAGAATCCAATTTTTCACCCGCTACAAACAACCAACGCAGGCTGGATAGGTCGTAGTTTTTGCTCAATAAACCTTCCGGGTCTTCCTTACGAATGGCACGGAAAGCCGTCGGCGCGGCAAACATCGAGTTAACCCCATATTCGGAGATAACCCGCCAGAACGCCCCCGCATCAGGACTGCGCACAGGCTTGCCTTCATAGAAAACAGCACTACAGCCACCCATCAGAGGGCCATATACGATAAAGGAATGTCCGACTACCCAACCGATATCAGAAGCCCCCCACCAGACGTCTCCGGCCTGCATACCGTAGACATTACGCAGCGCATACATCAGCGCTACCGCATGACTGCCATTGTCCCGGACGATGCCCTTGGGCTTGCCGGTAGTACCGGAGGTATAAAGCACATAGAGAGGATCCGTGGACAATACCGGTACACAATCAGCGGGTTCAACACCCTCATGCGCTACGTTCCAGTCTAGATCGCGCCCCGGTTGCAGCTCGGCTTTAACCATAGGCCGCTGGAACACAATACAACCAGACGGCTTATGAGCAGACAATTCAAAGGCCTGATCCACCAGCGGCTTGTATTCAATCACTTTATCTATCTCAATACCGCAGGAAGCGGTAATGACTAATTTGGGTTCAGCATCTTCGATTCGAATCGCCAACTCATTAGGAGCAAAGCCACCAAATACCACCGAATGAATCGCACCGAGACGAGCACAGGCCAACATCGCTATTGCCGCTTCCGGAATCATCGGCATGTAGATAACCACCCGGTCGCCTTTTTCTATACCCTGAGCCCGCAGCACCCCGGCAAAGTTGCGTACATCACTTAACAATTGGTTATAGCTGATAGCCTTTTTGCTGTTGGTCGCCGGTGAATCGTAATACAGAGCAACCTGTTCGCCACGGCCACTCTCGACCTGATGATCTAAGGCCAGATAACAGGTATTGAGCTCACCATCGGCAAACCAGCGATGGGTGCCAAAATCAGCTTCTTGAAGAATACTGTTGGGTTTCTTAAACCAGGCGATATTATCGGCCTGTTTTCTCCAGAACCCTTCTTTATCAGCCAGAGATTGTTGATATTCCTGCTGGTATCCCATGACGCGTTCCTCTGAATTTTTATTTTAATCGTGTATTAGCTCACTACAGCAAGGAGGCTACCGATTACGTAAACGTAAAACACCGTCGAACAAAGACGCCCGCAGGCGCCTAGGTCTAGCAAAGTACATTAAGTCTTGGTGTTAAATAGCCGAAAGACACTGGAAAAATCCAATCCACCGTTGCCCTTGGCCTGATGCAGATTAAACAGCCCTCGAGCGGCAGACCCCATCGGAATCGGTGAGCGAGTAATCTGACTGTTTTCCATCGCCAGCCCCAGATCCTTACACATCAGATCAACCATAAAGCCGCCCTGATAATCATTGGATGCAGGCACCCCTTCCATCACTCCGGGTACTGGGTTATAGACCTGCAAGGCCCAGTTATTGCCAGAACTCTTGGACATGATTTCAGAGAGAACTGCAGGGTCTAGACCGTTGTTAACGCCCATATTCAGTGCTTCAGCAGTACCCGCCATCAACACTGACAGCAACATGTTGTTGCAGGCCTTGGCCACCTGACCGGCACCGCTACCACCGGCATGGAAAATATTCTTACCCATGCAGTCTAGAATCGGCTTAGCCAGGGCAAAGTCTTCTTCACTACCGCCCACCATAAAGGCCAGAGTGCCCGCCACCGCGCCACCAACGCCACCAGAAACCGGTGCATCGACAAAGCGAATGCCACGCTCTGCAGCCGCTTTACCCATTTCCTGTGCGGTGGTTGAATCGATGGTAGAGCTATCGATAACCAGGCAGTCTTTGCTGATGCGATCCAGCAGGGCGTCACCGCTCACCAACACTGTTCTCACATGGACACCGGCGGGTAGCATAGTGATCAGAAAGTCTGCGCCTTCAACCACCTCAACAGCACTACCAGCTGAATGCGCACCGGCCTCAACAGCGTGCTTCACAGCCGCCGCAGAGAGATCGAATACTGCTACGTCATGTCCTGCTTTGACCAGATTAGCGGCCATTGGGCCACCCATATTTCCTAAACCTACGAAAGCAATCTTTGCCATGATGTTCACCTAATTTTGGTTTTTTGCTGCAAATTTAATGAGCGGCTAAAACTTATAGATCCGCCAGCGGATGCTGCTGCCCTTGCCAGGGACTGACAAACAACTGCTCAATCCAATCTTTATCCACTTCAGCCAGAGATTTAAAACGCCAATCGGGCTGGCCGTCCTTATCGATCAACAAAGCTCTGACACCCTCTGCGAACTCACCGGCACGGGTACAGTTAACGGAAAGATCCAGTTCGGAAGCAAACACTTCCTTCAACGACAGATGTCGGCCCTGCTGCAATTGATGGTGGATCATCACCATGGCCGCAGGGCTACCGCCTTTCACCGCCGCCTGAGCTTTTTGCAACCAACGGTCATCAGTCTCCAGGGTTAGAATTTTGTCGACTATATCGTTCAATTCGTAGTGATCCATCAGCGCATTGATCTGATCAAAATGGTTTAAGACTTGAGATTCGGGCAGCGCATCAATGGAGTCGTGCTCTAACTGACGCAGCACGGTATTGACTCCATGATGAAGAGAACCAAGGTCTGAACCCCACTCACAGCCTCTCAGAAGTTCAACCATCAAGGCTTTTTTATCATGACAGACGAAGCGATCACCCAGTCCTACATAGCGGGCATCGGCGGCATTAAGTGCGCTCGCGGTCAGGCCTAGAAACAGCCCCACTCGTCCAGGCATGCGGTTTAAAAACCAAGTGCCACCAACATCAGGATAAAGGCCGATACTGACTTCTGGCATAGCGATACGGGAGCTTTCGGTGACGACCCGATAGTTAGCACCCGACATTAAACCGAGGCCTCCACCCATAACGATGCCATTGCCCCAGCAAATGAACGGCTTAGTGAAACTATGAATGGCGTAATCGAGCTGATACTCCTCGATAAAGAAGTTTTCACAGAAACCCTCTTTGCCGTCTCCGGTCATACCTTTATACAAATTACGAATATCACCGCCGGCACAAAAAGCCTTATCACCAGCACCATCAAGCAGTACACAGGCAACGGAATCATCGGCCTGCCACTCTTTCATTTTCGGTGCCAGAATCTCAATCATTTCTAGCGTCAGGGCATTCAGGCTCTTCTCTGCATTGAGTGTGACCTGAACGATCTTCTTACCATTATTGGAAGCGTGTTCTGTAAAAATTACCGCGCTCATGGACTCGTATCCCTTTGTGTTAAGTGACTGCCGTTTAGCTAACTTGCCGATTCAAATCAGCAGTTCTTCCAATTAGCTTTACGCTTTTCCAGGAAGGCCTGAACACCTTCTTTCTGATCTTCGCTATGAAAAAGATCCGCAAATAATTCACGTTCTGGTGACAGCGCCTGGGCAATAGGCCCGGTGCGACCCATCTGGATCAACTGTTTACAGGCTGCGACCGACGTAGGGCTCTG
This sequence comes from Motiliproteus sp., assembly GCA_036960175.1. Taxonomy (GTDB): domain Bacteria; phylum Pseudomonadota; class Gammaproteobacteria; order Pseudomonadales; family Balneatricaceae; genus Motiliproteus. The sequence continues at coordinate 13,173 of JBALWH010000028.1, forward strand.
ATCAGCAACCTTGTTAGCCAACTCCATCGCTTTGTCCAAGGCAGCACCTTTAGGGACAACCTCTTCTACCAAGCCGATTTCCAGTGCTTTGGCTGCATCAACACGCTCGCCACAGAGGATCATGCGTTTGGCCCAGCCTTCGCCCACCAACCAAGATAGATTTTGGGTACCCCCAGCACAGGGCAGCAAACCAACCTTTGCTTCCGGCAACGCCATCAGCGTTTGTTCTTCCGCCACGCGAATATCACAAGCCAAAGCGACTTCCAGACCACCACCCATGGCAAAGCCATTGATGGCAGCAATGGTCACACCACGGAACTGGCTCAGCGTTTCGAAAGCCTCACCAAAATAGCGTGCCATATTGCGCGCCACGCCCATGTCGCCATCGGCAAACAGATTAAGGTCGGCACCAGCACAGAAGAATTTTTCACCTCCACCGGTCAATACTAGGCTGTATATATCGCGATCATCATTAAGATCTTGCACTAGCTGCTTCAGCGCCTTAAGACTCTCTTCGGTCCAGGTGTTAGCCGGCGGATTGTTCATCGTAACCAGGGCCACATGTCCCTGTATTTCTAATCGCAGTTTTTCATTTGTCGATTGCACGCTCATCGTTATTTTTCTCCTGTCGCGGCTGTTAGCCGTCGAATATCTGTTAGCTCGAACTTTGCTTAAAGCACTTCACTGGCGCCTTCGGTCAACAACCGACGGGCGACTATCACCCGCATGATCTCGTTGGTTCCCTCGAGTATTTGATGAACTCGGGTATCCCGCAAATGACGTTCCAGTGGGTATTCTTTGATATAGCCATTACCACCATGGATCTGTAGCGCGGCATCACAGACCTGATAACCGACATCGGTCGCGAAGCGCTTAGCCATCGCACAATAGGTAGTTTTATCCGGGTCCTGATTATCCAGTTTGAATGCCGCCAGGCGCACCATTTGCCGAGCAGCAACCAGCTCCGTAGCCATATCCGCCAGTTTGAACTGCAGGCCCTGAAACTGCGCCAGTTGTTTGCCAAACTGCTTGCGGTCCTGCATATAGGCCACCGCAGAATTAAGTGCCTGCTGCGCAGTACCTATAGAGCAAGTAGCAATATTAATGCGACCACCATCGAGACCTTTCATGGCGATCTTGAAACCATCGCCTTCATTGCCCAACAGCGCCGAGGCCGGAATTCGAACGTCTTCGAAGGTAATCGTTCGCGTCGGCTGGCTGTTCCAGCCCATCTTCTCTTCTTTACGGCCGTAGCTGATACCTTCATAGGTGGCATCCACGGCAAAGGCCGAGATACCTGCAGCCCCTTCACCACCGGTCCGCGCCATCACTATCAACACATCAGTGTCGCCAGCGCCGGAGATAAAGATTTTGCTGCCATTAAGCAGATAACCATCACCATCGCGCTTAGCCGTGGTTTTTAGTGAAGCCGCATCGGAGCCAGCATTAGGTTCGGTCAAACAGTAGGAGGCCAGTTGCTCGCCGCCAACCAAAGTCGGACACCAGCGTTCGATAACTTCCTGATTGCCAAACTCTCCGATCATCCAGGTAGCCATATTGTGGATGGTGATAAAAGCCGTGGTCGAGGTACAGCCCATTGCCAGCTGCTCGAAAATAACGCTGGCGTCCAACCGGGACAGCCCCATACCACCAGCGGATTCCGGGGTATAAATTGCGCAAAAGCCCATCTCGCCGGCTTTCCTAATGACATCTTTGGGGAAGATGTGTTCGGCATCCCATCGGGCAGCATTAGGTGCTAGTTCCTGCTCAGAAAAAGCACGGGCAGCGTCAGCAAACGCCACTTGATCTTCTGTTAAATTAAAATTCATAAGCTCGCTCTGTTGTCGTTTTTCTTGTTGACGCTATGACTTCATACTGCAAAGAAGCTCTAAAAAAACAGTGGTTGTGTTCATTTATTTTTACAACTCACTGCAGCTACTCACTACTTATTTCCAACTACCAACTACCAACTACCAAAAAATCACAATTACAAAAAACTTACCATCCCCTGCCACAAAGCGACGAACGCCAGCAAGCGCCCACCGCGTTTTGCTTTACTTGAGCTGGATGGTCATATTGGGACTGCTCTGAATATCATCTTCAAACCAGCGCGCTGTGACCGTCTTTGTTTCGGTATAGAAACGTACTGCCTGCTTACCGTATGCATGTTGATCACCGTAGAAAGACTTCCTCCAACCGGTGAAAGAGAAAAACGGCAAAGGCACTGGAATAGGTACATTAATACCCACCTGACCTACTTTAATTTCGTGCTGATACTTACGTGCAGCAGCACCGGATGCAGTAAACAGCGAGGTACCATTGCCATAAGGGTTGTTGTTGATCAATTCGATCGCCTCTTCCAGCGTCTCTACCTCGATGGCAATCAGTACCGGGCCAAAAATTTCATCAGTGTAGATAGACATATCGGTATTAACACCACGGAACATGGTAGGACCAACCCAATTGCCATCCGGGCAACCATCTACAACACATTCAGTACCATCCAGGATGCACTCGGCGCCCTGTTCTTTACCTTGCTGAATATAGTCGAGCACTCGCTGTTTGGCCTGAGGGCTTATCAATGGACCATAGCCCGCGTCTGGATCATCCCACTTGCCTGGACGCACTTTCGCCAAGGCATCACGCACTTCGGGAATCCACGTTTTAGTTTCGCCAACGAATACAGCGACGGAAATAGCCATGCAGCGCTGACCACCGGCCCCTACCGATGCGCCAACGATGTTATTGATAAATTGATTTTTATGGGCGTCAGGCATGATCACCATATGGTTCTTAGCCCCAGCGAAAGCCTGGACGCGCTTCATATTGGCGGTACCCGTACGGTAAATATGCTCACCAACAGCCACCGAACCCACAAAAGAGATGGCCTGGGTGTCAGGATGAGTCAACAGTTTATCGACCTGCTCCTTGCCACCATGCACAACCTGGAGAACACCTTCAGGCAGACCCGCTTCGACCAATAACTCAGCAAGACGAGTTGGGGTGTTAGGGTCTTGCTCTGATGGCTTAAGAATAAACGTGTTACCACAGGCAATAGCCAACGGGAACATCCACAATGGAATCATCGCAGGGAAGTTAAAAGGCGTAATACCGACACAAACACCCAGAGGCTGCACATAGCTATAGCTGTCGATCTTACGGGCAACGTTTTCGACCGTTTCACCCATCACCAGACTGGGGATATTGCAGGCATGCTCAACCACCTCGATGCCGCGCCAGACGTCACCCTTGGCATCTTCGAAAGTCTTACCGGTTTCTTCCGCCAGGATAGTAGCAAGCTCATCATGGTGCTCTTTCAGCAAACCCTGATAGCGCAGCATCAAACGCGCACGGTCCGATACAGGCGTTTCTTTCCAAGTTTCAAAAGCGCGCTTGGCACTGACGATCGCACGTTCCATTTCCGCATCAGTGCTGCAGGGAACCTGAGCAATAACTTCCTGGGTAGCCGGATTAGTAACGGGGATCAGCTGCGTAGACTGACTCTGTTGAAAGCTACCTTCAATAAATAGCGGGATTTGCTTGGTCATGGGTTCACCTTAAGCTCTGCCTTACGGCCACATATGTCGCCATCTTTTTATTTATTATATTGCCTGACCGACCGACACCATCGCTGCAACAACGCATATCCATGATCGATTTAAACATAGAAAAGCAGCTTCCTGGATTGATTAAATTGCCTTAATACTGGACTATATTGTCATTTATAGACCTTTGTCGTAGCAATACTTACGAACCCTATTAGATAGGCCTAATTATGAGTAAACCCTCCGGTTGGCCCCTACCTCCAAATAGCTGCCGTTTTGTTGTACCCAAGCCTCTGGTGGAGCAACAACGCCGGCATTTACTGACTCGAGATCTCTACCTGTTTGGAGCCGGCCATTACGTCGCAGCTAGAGGGCATCAGATGAAACGAGTGGTTCATGATGATTTTCTGATGATCTACTGCACAGCAGGCATGGGACACCTATCCCTACCCCAGAAGCGCACGTTAAGCATCCAAGCTGGGGACCTGCTGCTACTACCAAGAGGCATGACTCACCAATACCACGCCGATGAAAGCAACCCCTGGAGCATCTACTGGATACATTTTGAAGGCCCTTTAGGTCAATCTTTTGCTGACAATATTAAGCTCGATCCAAGCCTGCCAGTGATCGCCGTTGGGCAGCAACCTAAACTCGTCGCTGACTTTGAAAACCTGCTGCAAATCAGACAGACGGGGTATCAGCTGAAGCCCTTTATCCATGCGGCTAATCAGTTGCGACAGATACTTAGCTTTATCGCGTTATTACGCCCCCAGGAACAGACCCGAAAAAGCCAAAGCGGACAGTTCGACCTGCAACGTATTCACAGCATGATGCAGGAGAGAATTCATGAGCAACTGGACCTGGAAACCCTGGCTCAAAGCTGTAACCTATCGAAGTATCACTTCGCTAAAAAATACAAAGAACTCACGGGCAGCAGTGCTATCAACCACTTTATAAACCTAAAGATAGAACACGCCTGCCAACTGCTGGATGTCAGCCAAAAAAGCATCAGCCAGATCAGCTACGACGTCGGTTATGATGACGCCTACTATTTCTCCAGAATATTTAAAAAGGTGATGGGGCTATCCCCCAGTGAATACCGTAAAATGAGGCTGGGGTTCTGGCCTCGCACTGCAACATAAAAACCCAAACACCTAGACAATATTGCTATATAGCGATAACACTGCGGAGGCCATTCACCTCCGCTTCTCCTGAGCAAATAGCTAGCTGCAACTAAGCCACAAAACACACCTCTGATCAGATCATTTCCACAGCAACCGCGGTTGCTTCACCACCACCGATACACAAAGATGCAACCCCTTTACTGAGACCTCTGTTCTTCAATGCATACAGCAGAGTTACCAGGATACGCGAGCCGGATGAACCAATCGGATGACCCAAGGCACAAGCGCCACCGTTAACATTAACCTTCTCAGCATCTAGTTTCATTTCACTGATGGCTAGCATAGCAACCACGGCAAAGGCTTCATTTATTTCGTAGAGATCTACATCGCCTTTACTCCAGCTAGCCTTATCAAGCACCTTACTAATCGCGCCAATAGGAGCAATGGTAAATTCTGCCGGTTTCTGTGCATGAGTCGCATGGGCCAGGATTCGTGCTAATGGCTGCAAGCCTCGGCGACGAGCATTCTCTTCCGTCATCAATAACAACGCGGATCCACCATCGGAGATAGAGCTAGAATTAGCGGCAGTGACTGTGCCATCTTTTTTGAAAGCAGGCCGTAAACTGCGAATCTTATCCACCTGAGCATTAGCCGGCTGTTCATCGGTATCCACTGAGACTTCGCCTTGACGGGATTTAACACCGACTGCGGTGATTTCATCTTTAAAATCACCCGAAGAAATAGCGGCTAAGGCTTTATTTAGAGAACCAATGGCGAAATCATCCATGGCTACGCGGCTAACCCCATAGTCATCTGCACTCTGTTGCGCAAACGCCCCCATCAGGCCACCTTCATAGGCATCTTCCAGACCATCAAAAAACATCGAATCAATAACCTGACCATGCCCCATACGCATACCAGCACGCGCCTTTGGCAGTAGATAAGGTGACTGGCTCATACTCTCCATGCCGCCAGCCACTACGATATTTGCACTACCGGCCTTAATTTGATCATGGGCCAGCATCACCGCTTTCATTCCAGAACCACACATTTTGTTAATGGTGGTACAGCCGCAACTGATAGAAATACCCGCCGCCAGTGCCGCCTGACGGGCCGGAGCCTGACCAAGACCGGCTGGCAACACACAGCCCATCAGTACTTCATCCACCTCATCGGCCTTTACAGCCGCCCGCTCCAGTGTTGCTGAAATAGCCGCAGCCCCCAAATCTGGAGAGCGAACATCCTTAAATACCCCCTGCAGGCCAGCCATGGGGGTTCTTGCTGCGGAGACGATAACAATGTGATTTTTACTCATGGATCAGTACCGGTGTTAGAGCTATGTTAATGACTCAACGGCCATATTCTAGTTTACGTTAACGTCAACTTTATAAAAATATACCGGCCAAGGCAATGTAAAAATGAAGATATGAAATAAAATCCTGTTTCGCGCTTGTCCCTTAACAACTGGAGGCCGCATATTCGCTAGGGTACGTTGCAATCCCTGAGTTCAATACCATGCTCATTGGCATAACGGGCGGCAGACGCCTCCACCATCGGCCGAACGATCTTTTGGTCCGAAGATATCCAGTCCGTCAGCTGGTTCCAGCGTTTACCGTCCCACTGGGAAAACTTTACTGCCCCTCCCCCTTCGTGATCCAGACAACTAACCTTTAGCGGTTGTGCCAGACCACTGAAACCAAGATCTGAAATCGCTTTTTCATCCAGTTGCAAATTTTCGATACCCCAGCGAACCTCTTCACCGCTGAGAGTACGATTGCCGAATTTTCGTTGTGCCTGCCGTATTCCTTCAACCGAGATCATCGCCGTAATCAAGCCTCGGTTATGGTAAATACTGCCAACCCGATTCGCATCCTGCATATTGCCCAGCCCCTGATCGTAGACATAGGTTTTCAAATCACTGTGTACCGGGAAATCGGTCCCGCCAGGATGAAAACCCGCAGCTATATAGCCAACAGCCGCATCACCGGCAGGAACAACATCCTCCTCGGCAGCAGACCACCAGACACCGACGATTTGCTCTCGGGGAAAACCTACACGCTGAGCATGACGTAATGCCGCGGCCGTCATCACTCCCCAGCCACGCAACACAACCCAGTCCGGATTAAACGTTAACACCTTGCGCCACTGCGCCTGCTGATTGACTCCAGGATGGGGAACGGCAATATTTTCAACCTGAAAATCATAAAGCCCCGCCTGCTTTTGAAGAATGGCTAAGGTTTCCCGACCATAATCTGAGTCGTGATAAAGGTTTACAATACGCTTGCCCTTAAGCTGCTGCATGCCCCCCTCCATACGGCCAATAAACTTAATAATTGCCGTATTCTGGCTCCAGTACGTGGTGATCAAGGGAAAGGTATAGGGGAAGACTCGACCGTCTGCGGAATCGGCCCGTCCGTAGCCGATAGAGAGCAGCGGGATGCGATCAGTGCGGGTTTGCTCCAAAGCGCTATAAGTGGCACCGGTGCTAAGAAAATGAAACATGGAAGTGGCGTCACCGCCGCTCTGCTTTAATTGCTCATAACACTGCAAGGCGAGGTCATTTTTATATTCGGTTTCACATTCTTCCCAGCTGATCTTGACACCATTGATACCGCCATCGCGCCGATTGATCAGATTGAAATAGTCAATCATACCCCCGAAAACCCCTGAACCGCCGGCCGCATAAGGGCCTATGCGATAACTGGGTAAAGGCATAAATTGCTCCGCAGCCAGGCTGCCAAATGCCAGCAGCATACCAACGCCCAGCACTAGCAACCTAAATTCCAACAAAATACTATGTCTAAGCATGCTGATTCCTGTATCGAAAAACTGCAGACTACAAAGAAAGCCGCTATATCAGCCTAGCAAAAAACTCAAATAACACATCGAGAGAAAAGGGGAAAACCAGGAAACAGGTATAATCCATTTACGCTCACGTCAACCTCGTATAGAGTCCTAGACTTACTCATCAGTTATGTATATCCGTAATGAACGATAAAACCTATTCCATCAGCAATCTCGCCAAAGAATTTGACATCACCACCCGCAGCATCCGTTTCTATGAGGATCAAGGATTAGTCTATCCGTCTCGCCGTGGGCAAACCCGAATTTACAGCAAAAGGGACCGCGTTCGGTTGATGCTGATTCTAAGAGGTAAAAGACTAGGATTTTCGTTGGCTGAAATCCGTGAACTATTCGATCTCTACGATGCCAGCCCTACTAACAGCGAAGCGCAGTTAAAACGCATGCTGAACATCATCCAGGATAAAAACGCAGCGCTGGAACAACAAATTAAAGATATTGCCATTGTAAAACTTGAGCTGGAAACCGCCGAACAACGCTGCCTGCTGGCGTTAGAAAGCCACCAGACCTCGGGTGCCAGCTAACCAACGTCTGCAAAGCCTCGGCCAGCCGTTACAATTCGTAACTTTACCCAGATATAAAGCAGCACTAAGCTGCGCTGAACACCCTGAGAAACGCCACCCTAGGGCGGTCTCACAACAAACAAGCCAAATCAATGGTTGATTGCCATGAAGGATTCCCTCAACAGCTATACCCGAGGCCCCACCGATACAGCCTTACTGACCCTAACTATCGGTGATATGTTCGACCAGACCGTTGCCCAATACCCCGACAACCCAGCCCTGATCGTTCCTCATCAGAATATTCGCTGGAGCTATCGAGAGTTACAACAACAAGTAAACCAGTGCGCCAAGGCGATGATCTCCCTGGGAATTGAACAGGGAGATAGGGTCGGCATCTGGTCACCTAACAATGCTCAATGGTGCATTAGTCAGCTCGCAACTGCCAAAATAGGCGCCATTTTGGTGACTATCAATCCAGCCTATCGATTGCACGAACTCGAGTACGCCCTTAATCACTCGCAATGTAGTTACCTGATCGCCGCAGATAAGTTTAAAGATTCTAATTACAGCATGATGCTGCAACAGTTATTACCCGAGTTAAACGACTACCCGCCAGCGTCAAAATGCACGTTGCAATCGGCAACCATCCCCTCCTTAAAGACCGTTATCACCTTAGCGGAATCGGCCACCAAGGGGATGCTGCCCTGGCAACAACTATTAGGGCTTGCCGAGGAAGTCAGCGAGCAACAATTAAGGCGCAGGCAAGCCAGCCTGAATTGCAAAGAAGCCATCAATATTCAGTACACCAGCGGCACTACAGGCGCACCCAAAGGTGCAACGTTAAGTCATTACAACATTCTGAATAACGGTCGCTTTGTGGCAGAGAACCAGAAACTATCGAGCGCTGACAAACTGGTTATCCCAGTCCCCCTGTACCATTGTTTTGGCATGGTAATGGGCAACCTGGGCTGCCTTACACAAGGTGCCACTATGATCTATCCGGGGGAAGGCTTTAACGCCGCTGAGGTCCTGCTGGCCCTTGAGCAGGAGCAAGCCACAGCGCTATACGGCGTCCCGACTATGTTTATCGCCTTGCTCCAACATCCGGATTTTTCCAGCTTTAACCTCAGCTCTCTGCGCACCGGCATTATGGCGGGAGCTAGCTGCCCCATCGAAGTCATGAAACGGGTGATTAAAAAAATGCACATGGATGAAGTACAGATCGCCTACGGCATGACCGAAACCAGCCCTGTCAGCAGCCAAACCTGTGCCAATGATCCTATCGAAAAGCGAGTATCCAGTGTGGGTCGCACCCACCCCCATTTAGAGAATAAAATCATTTCGGCTAACGGTGAACTTGTCCCCAGAGGACAAATAGGTGAGCTCTGCACCCGAGGTTACAGCGTCATGCTGGGTTACTGGAACAACCCCGAGGCCAGCAATCAAGCCATCGATGGCAATGGCTGGATGCATACCGGAGACTTAGCCAGAATGGATGAAGAGGGTTATATTTCTATTGTCGGTCGGGACAAAGATATGGTGATTCGCGGTGGCGAAAACATTTACCCCCGAGAAATTGAAGAGTTTCTCTATCGCCATCCCGCCATCGCAGATATTCAGATCACCGGCGTACCTGACCTTAAATATGGCGAGGAACTGGTGGCCTGGATTATTCTGAAACCAGATACCGAAGTCAGCGAAGCAGAACTACGAAAGTTCTGCCAAGGGCAGATCTCCCACTTTAAGATTCCCCGTTATATTAAATTTACCGACAGTTTTCCCATGACCGTTACTGGCAAGATACAGAAATTTAAGATGCGGGAAATAAGCACTGCTGAATTGGAGTTATAAAACCGGTGCAGGAACATCTTCAGCAACATTGCAGCGGTGGCGTCAATGCCGAAGCCTTAGCCGCAGAGCTGAATCGTCGCTTACCCGGAAAACAATCATCGGGGCACAGGAAAAAGGCGCTGTCGCCGCAGCCTGTACTAGGTCCGAAGCTCGCCAGTGTGTCCGAAAATGTATTCTATAATCTACCCATCAAAAAAGTCAGAGTCATTTCAATTATCGCCACCTTAGATCATTGAAAATTCATTTTAAACAACTGATTAAAGCTATTACTATCAAAGCCGATCTATACTGCTAACCAGCAACATAGCTGGAACTAACAGGAAGGGTGGAATCCAATGGCAGAACGAGAACGGGATGAAGAAAAGGAAGAAGGAAAACCAACTCTTTCTCCGGAACAGCGAATCGAAAAACTGGAGAAATCCAAGAAGCTGAGCCTGATCCTAATTATTCTGTTATCGGTATTTTCTACGGCTGCGCTAGCAGGTGTCGGTTACCTGCTGATAACCTCTGGTGATGACCGTCCTGATCAGAACAAAGCCAAGCTTGAAGCCATGTCAAACACAGTAACAGGAATGGCAAATATACAGAGAGAGGGAAGAGAGCTCTATCTGCAATCACAGTTACTGCAGGCAAAAACAGAACAGCTTCTAGCTGAAGCCGATGTCAACAACTTTGCCAAACTAAGACAGATACTCGCCGACCAAGAACAGAACTACGGCCAGTTTATCCGCTCATTGGAGCAAGGCATGTACGAACTGTCCCGCATGGTACGCGGATCACGTACCTGGTATGACGTCTATAAAGAAGACCTAGATAAGATCCTCTCCTCCAGCGACGAGCGCACCAGAAAACTGGAGGCAATGGCGCCTAAAGCAACTAAGTAATCAAAGTCTAATAAAAAAAGAGCCTCGCTTGAGGCTCTTTTTTTATGTTCGAACTATCCAAACACGCTTGGACGTTAGCAGCACCCTGATCGATTAGCCCGGACAGTAGTTCAATACGGGTAACCATCACTAGACCCACAACCTCAACTAAACACCGCAAACCATAAACAACAGCTGTATTACTTTTTGCAAAAAAAAAGCCCACCAACCTGGCGAGATTTTGTAACACCTAAAGAAATGTCTTAGCGCGCTATACGCTTTCTAAATCCGATACCCGCGAGCCCTAAAGCCAATAAGGCAAGAGTACCAGGTTCTGGAACGGTAGGATCACCCACTGAAGATGTGGGAATATTTAATGTACCCGTCCAGTTTGGTGTACTAGAGTTCCAATCAGACCAATTAGCAGAATTCATTCCTGTAATTGAATAGGCATGGTCACCCGCAGTTATTCCTGCAAAAGTAACACCTTGCCAGGAAATAATAGGTAGACCAGCAACAGTGTCTGTTGGTTGATCAAACTGACCTGTTGCTCCTGCTCCACTGGTACCAATCGCATAAAAAAGATTAGTACCCAGAGTGAGCCCCACTGGCTGAGTAACAGAAAACGTATTAAATGCCTGAGTGTCTCCAAGCAAGGTCATTGACCCCTCAAAAGCGGCACTAGTATGGTAACTCCCGAGCCAAACAGTAACACTACCTGGAACCCCAGCATTAAAGGTACCTACAGCGATAGTGTGTGCAGAAGCGATACTGGAAACTGCCAATAGAGCAACCCCACATACCGCCGTTAGTAGTCTTTTCATATTGATACTCCTTCACCAGATTTATTTTCCTGGCATCCGCATCAAATAATTTTCTACCGCTGACCCCTTATTTGAAGCAATAACGGCTCAAAGTTAAAAATCACTCGAACAGGCCTTATAATATCCAGCTATAGATAGGCATAAAGCACGCCATCTTTTACAAAAATCAACTTACCTGCTTCTTATCAAAAACTTAACGTATAATGATATTTAACCCATCTGAAGCGAATATAATCAAGTGTAAATAAATCTGACAGTTACAGAAGAATATAAATCCCGAGGGAGAGGGTTTTTATGAATAACATTCTTTTAGGAGGGGTTTGCTGCGTCAATAGCGCCGAAATAGACGACATAATCAAGGCCACAGTAAAAAAGAGCAACTAGCACAAAAAAGCCCGCTATATTAAGCGGGCTTTTTTGTGCTACTTCTAAAATGAGCAGATCGATATTTTCAGCGAATTAGACGCTTTCTAAAGCCAAGACCCGCCAAGCCAAGAGCCATTAACGCAAGGGTGCCAGGCTCTGGAACGGTAGGATCACCCGTGGAGGTCTCGGTAATCAATAACGTACCCGTCCAGTTATTCGTAAACGAGTTGACATTTTCCCAGTTAGCGCTGGTCATACCCGAGAGTTGATAAGTATACAGACCGGCTGTCAGGCCATTAAAGGTGGCTCCCTGCCAATTAACCACAGGACCTAGACCCACAAGGTTAGTTGTAGAAGTATATGAATCTGCAGGCAAATTACCCCATGCTCCCGCCCCGTGGGCATCAGCGAAGAAATAGTTATCCCCAGGGATTAGCCCCAAAGGCTCAACCACCACCACCGTCGTAAAATTCTGCACAGCTCCGACGTTGCTAGGACCTGCAGTCAGAGTTATAGCGCCCTGTGATATAGGAGTACCATGATCATAGGTTCCCATCCACAGGGTAACACTGCCAGGCCCCCCGGCATTGGTACTACCTATAGCAATGGTATGCGCGGAAGCGATACTGGAGACTGCCACTACAGCAAGACCAAGCACCGCCGCTAATAGTCTTTTCATGTTGATACTCCTTCACCAGTTTTATTTTCTTGGCATCCGCATCAAATGATTTTCTACCGCTGACCCCTTATTTGAAGCAATAACGAGGCAAAGTTAAAAACCACTCGAACAGGTCCTTATAACATCCAACTATAGATATGCATGAAACCTGCCATTTTTACAAAAGTTATTTTTCCTGATGATTATCAAAAACTTGACGTATAACGTATTTAGCCCATCTAAAGTAATTAGCATTAAGTGTAAATAAATCTGACAGTACAGAAGAATATAAATCACGAGAGAGAGGGTTTTTATGAATAACATTCTTTTAGGAGGGGCTTAACTGCGTCAATGCTGCTGAATTAGTACAACACTGAAGTAATCCCAGCAGTCAGCGAAACGACCAAAGAGGGAAGGAAAAAACACCCGCTCAAACTACCGATATCACTGATTAGTTAGCCTTATTAGAATTCGAAACAGAGCCTTTGATTTGTCGTACCAGCTCCACATTGAAGCGATGCAATACCTTGTTTATAGCCTCTACGTAACCATCGTGATCTGGGCTGCTAACCAGTTCCTGTAGGGTAATACGCTGGTTAAAGCGTAACTCTGAGGTGCTATTGTCTCTAAGGGTTACTCTGGCGGCAAAGCGTAACGTCCCGGCAAGAGACCCTGCCATTTCATCGATTCTTATCCGTAGCTCATAGTCTGGGGACTGACGGCTTTCCCAGGGATAATACCAAAACTGACTCAGGTTCAGCTGCTGACTCAGACCCTGACCAATGACTCTGGCTATATTTTCAGCCAGGTCACCAGCCCAGATATTCTGGCTGGAGATATTTACCCGATGCTGTTGCTGGTAGGAGACGATACCGCTGCGGTCCAACAGGTCAGGCAACTCCACTGGCCACAACCCGATCGAACTGGAAATATCGGTGACAACCGGTGCATCAAGCGGCGTGGCGATCAGGGTATAGTAATTTGGCGCTGAGGGTTTGGTAGTACAACCAACCAGCAATGCTGCCAGTATCAGCAATCCCGTTGTTTGCCTAAATTTGAAGCCACTCACTAGCGTTTCTCCTTACCAAACAACAGTGCGTTAGGATTTCGATTCAGCTCTTCGGCCAGCTCCCGAAAGGCACTGGACGCCTTGGTCAGCTGATCGATTAAGCGCAGCGCTTGATAGTGCAATTCGGAATCCGGATCGATAGTTTTATCCAGAGATTTGAGCGTCACATCCACTTGTACGATAGCCTCGTTGGCCAGCGTTATCGTTTCATCCAGTTTGCCACTGGCCGACTGTAAGTTAGCCAGAGTACCATCCACCTTTGCCGTCACTCGCTGCGCTTTCAGCTCAGCCAGCATGATGCGCAAGCTTTTAAGACTGCCAAGCAGCTCTTGTCCGATATCCTCCAGGGGGAACTGATTGATTTTATTGATGGCACCGTTAAGCTGTCGCGCCAGTTGCTCGAATTGACCTTCTACAGTGGGGATTTCAGGATACTCCGCAGACATGATCAGCTCGCCCCCCGGTACTGACTGCTGCACTAGGTCGACATATAGAGCACCCGTAATCATATTTCCGGTTTTAAGCTGTGCCCGCATTCCAGTTTTAATAATTCGCTGCAAGGCTTCATCTAGCCCCGTCCGACTCACCAGTGTTTGCAGATCCAGACGTTGAGGTTCCAGGGTCACTAAAACCTGGATACGATCGTTATTTTGAATAAACCGAATCTGCTCAACCTGCCCTACCTTGATTCCCCGATATTCCACGGGCGCACCAGCCGCCAACCCCCTGACCGAACCAGTGAAGTTCATCAAGTAGCTATATTTAAGCGTATACGCTTGTTCTTCCACCGATTTCTCATCACTAAATAAATTAAAGTGATGGCCCATTTCTGCGATGGATTGGCGCGTATCCAAGGGTGTATCAAAGGCAATGCCACCACTAATTAATGAGGCCAGCGAAGCCATATTAGCTTTCAAACCCTGAGCATTCAGCTCCATACCAAAACCACTGATATTCCAAAAACGGCTATTGGTTTTTATCAGCTGGTCGTGGGGAGCATTAACAAACACTCGCACTTCAACGCTGTTGCCATCATCGGCTAGCTTATAACCGGTGACATCCCCCACTCGAATCTGTCGGTAATATACCGGAGAACCTATATCTAGCGATGCAAGCGCCTCCGCATGAAGAGTGTAGACAGACCCTTTATCGATTGAGTTTACTTCCGGTGGTTCATCAAGACCGATAAAACTGCGTTTTGAAGCTCCCGCCGCACCGGGATCCATCTGAATATAAACCCCGGATAACAAGGTATTGAGCCCAGAAATACCACTGAGGCTAACCCGCGGCTGAACCACCCAGAACCGACTATTTTCAGAAATATGTGAAGCCGCTATGGGTTCCATCTCGGCACTGACCCGCACTTGTTGCAGATCCTTATCGAGGCTAACATCATTGACTAGGCCTATTTTCACATCCTTAAACCGGATTTCTGTCTTACCGACAGCAATGCCTGAGGCTGCTACAAACGCGATATCAATAGTCGGGCCAGTCTGCTGCCAGGCTCGATACCCCAACCAGCCTGCCGCAAGCAGAGCCATCAAGGGAACAAGCCAAATGACGGAAATTCCCGACGGTTTATCCTCAACCGCTGTTGCTATCTTGTCCCCGCTCATCCACAGCATCCCAAATTAATCTTGGATCAAAACTAGCCGCTGACAACATCGTCAACACCACGACACCACCGAATGCAAAGGCAGCTTTACCCGCTTCCACATTGGCAACAATACCAAATTGCACCAGCGCAACCATCAGTATCACCACATAAACATCAACCATTGACCAGTGCCCTACCAACTCGGTCAGTCGATACAGTTTGATCCGTTGCATAGGGTTGCGGGTTGATTGCCGGAAAACACTCCACCACAAATAGGCCAATATGGATATTTTAGAAATAGGTACCAGCACGCTGGCGACGAAAACAATCACCGCCAATGGCCAGGTGTCCCCATGTAGCAGATAAAGTACGCCCGAGATAATAGTATCGCTCTGGGTTTGTCCCAAGGTCGTAGTGATCATGATCGGCAGAGTATTGGCCGGGATATAAAGAACCACGGCAGCCAGCAATAATGCGGCTGTTTTTTGCAGACTGCGATGAGTTCGATGAGCGACAGGCTGGTGACAGCGAGGACAGGACGAGCCAGCATCAACAACCGACTGAGCAACCAATGCCTGGCAATGACTGCAACCAATCAACACCTCATTGTCTTGCCCTGGAAAACAATCATGCTGATCGTAATAATCCCAGAGCTGCCGATGGTTTAACTGAGATTTCGCCAATAACAGTATCAATACCAAGGCAAAATAAGTAAAGAGAGCAACCCCTGGCACAATGTCCGCCATATCTTGAAGCTTTACCGCTGAGACCAGCACCGCCAGCAGAAACACTTCCATCATGTTCCATTTAGAGACTTTCAACAGCCAGACTAAAGCCCGCCGGTAGCCGGGCATCCGGACCTTGATGGCCAAGGGAATCAACACATAGGCAAGACAGCTCAGCTCCAGTAACGGAAACAGAAAAATGGTGCCGAATACCAGTAAGGCTAAGGGATATTGATGATTTTCAAGCAGCAGACCAACACCGCTAAGCAGGGTTGTCTGTTGTTTAAAGGCGCCTAATTCGAGCGCCATAAAGGGGAAGACGTTACTGAGTACAAAAAGGATCAAACCCGTCAGGGTAAAGGCCATCGACTTGCTTAACCAGCCGGACTTATAGTGATCGAGACGGTGTTGACAGGTACTGCAACAGACGGCGCCCTGAGCAAGAAACGGCAACAACTGATGGACCGTGCCACATTCATGACACTCCATTAGATTCCGTTTCTCAGCGGTTATTTTCACAACAATCGGCCTTTAGTGATAAAGCTAACATCTGCCTGACAGCCCAGTAAAGCGCTGTTAATCATGGGTCCAAATCCAGCGATTGCAACTCAAAATCAACCTGTACATCATTAAGAGACAGATATAGATGGTTTTCATTTTTCACCAACTGAAACTCGATGCGTTTATCCAAACCTGCTGCCAACTGCGTCAGGGAACCCCAATCCAACACAAACACCTCCATGCGACTCAGCTTGCTAAAACTCGCTTTATGTTGCTGCCACCAGCGTTCTGAATTGGCCGCATAACAAAACAAACTGAGTTTTTCGCTGCGACGATAGAACTTCGTCATCCGCTCCGCATCCGGCTGACCAATTTCAATCCAGTGCAACACCCGCTCATCCAGACTACGTCGCCAGATCGTCGCATCTTCGGCATTTGAAATACCCTTACCAAACTCCAGACCCTCTTGGTATTCCAAGGCAAAGGCAACCAATCGTGCGACCAATCGCTCCGGAGTCTCTGAGGGGTGTAATGCCAATGATAGATTTAATTGTTCATAGCAATGGCGATCGCTGTCAGAAATAGCCAGTTGTGTCTTATATACGCGGGTACCTTGAGCCACTTTTTTTCCTTATCTGATATTCACTTAATTGACCGAAATAGGGCTAAGGAACCTGTGAACAAGTCTCTTGCGCCTCTGGCTTTCAGAGCGATTGGAGATCAAGACAACGATTGCAGACATACTGGTTGTACGTCGAGAATCGTTAACACTGAGATCCGGTCTCTCTGAAATCTCCGAAGGACGGGCTCTAGGTTACTCCAGCCCAAAGGTCTGGTGCTCACTACCCTCTTCAGGTTTTAGCTGCTGGTGATAATGAGCAATATCGCGCAATAGGTGAGCGTGCCCCGCTGCCTCCTGTCCCGCTTCAAGGTAGTGCTCTACCTCACGCAGCAGATGCTCCAGGTACTCTAGCCGTTGATTGAGATTCAATGCCAAACACCCTAACTGCTGCGCCTCACCACGACTCTTCGCGTAACGCTCGGCGATCACCAGTGCTTGGCTAACCTCTTTTTCAGAAGCTGCTTTCAAGACCCTCTCCTTTTGAACTTGTCTCATTGAATTAGGGAGTTATGATTAAACAATAACAGATGATTGAAAAAATGACCCCTTGAAGGCCAAATCCAAATAACATTAACGTCATGGCTTATCGAATATAGGTAAGAAAATATGGATAGATGGATCGTATTCACCATTGGTCTAGGTTGCGTCCTCTACGCAGAACCCGGCGAAGGATTATTCTTTCAATCGTTCCTGCTACCTATTGGCGCTATAGCTTCAGTGCTTTATCTACTAGGCCTGATTCCCTGCCTGATAATCACCGCCGGCGGCGCAAGCCTCTACTTCAGCGACCTGAATAGCTCATCCATATTCTGGGGTGTCATTCTGCCGCTATCCTTTATGTTCTGGCTGCTGGTATTAATCTATTGGGCTTGGAAGGCCGGCAACCTGAAAAGCTCAGGCAGCCCTCATTCCGGCGGTGATAGTGGAAGCGGTGGAGACATTGGTTGTGATGGATGATATTAATGGCTAAAACAACAAGGTCTCACGTAATGATCATAGCCAATCTGACCGTTGATTATATTAGAAGAACAATGTGTCAGCATTTTTTACAACCCAACCAAACCATAAATAAAAAACCTTTACTTTCAACGAATTAAAAACAGGCACAAATAATGCATGGAGTGTTATCAAACTCTCGTATAAGTTGTTTAGGAAAAAACTAAAATGAAAAAAATTCTGTTATTTGTTGCTAGCTGTTTCTTTTTTATAAACACAGCACAGGCGATCGTAATTACTCATGGTTCATCTGGCGGAACATTTGTTGGCTCCGCTTCAAACTATGATAGTGCGACATTCAATTTCGCATCTGAATTTGCCGACACCCTAACGCTGGCAAACTTTGGTTCTGGAAACGTCCACAGTCACGGAACATCATACAATTGGCTAACCGATGTTTTTGATACCAATACCGCTAGCTGGGTTAATATTGATTCATTCGCAATCACTGGATCGCATAATTTCTCAACAATTTATGCTAATCCGATTACCTTCTCCGGCCTAACTATTAGCGGTTTAAGAACGAGATCTAGCATTTCAGTCAACCAAGCCGCTCATAGCGTCAATACTGCAATGACCTATACGCTTTCTGGGACTCAAGTACCTGAGCCAGCACCATTAGCTCTACTGGGTCTCGGCTTAGTTGGACTTATCGCTTCCCGTCGACGCAATAAAATCTAACTACCGCAGTAACAACATTACCTAAGCAGGCCGGTTTTTCGAAAATGGCCTGCTTTTTTACAACTGAATGACGGCTTCACACAACAATTAGCTCTTCCCCCCATTCTGCCTAGCGAAAAGTACTCTAAAATAACGCCCGCCCCTTTGTTGCAAAAACTCGAAACAAATATCCTAGCTGAAACTCAACCGACCGCTTTCTTTATTGCTCCTAAAAACTGAAAAGCGCAGGGAAGTTGACACCATCGGTCAAATAGAGAGGTTTTGGATTACAAAGGGACTAGAGTGTACTAAAAAGATCTCCGCTCCCCAGCCTCGGCAGCTGCCAATTAATCGGCGTTTTCTGCCGGGCTTGCAAATAGTCATTGGCTTGAGAAAAATGCCCACAGCCTAAAAACCCTCGATGAGCCGATAACGGCGACGGATGCGGCGCTTCTAATACACAATGACGGCTGCGATCTATAAAGGCACCTTTCCTCTGCGCGTAACTGCCCCACAACATAAACACTAGGCCTGTGTGTTGCTCATTCAAGGCATGAATAATACGATCAGTAAACAGCTCCCAGCCCTTCCCCTGATGGGAGCCAGCCTTAGCCATCTCCACCGTTAACACTGCATTCAACAGCAACACGCCCTGTCGAGCCCAAGATTCAAGATAACCATGAGGGACAGGGTCAATGCCCAGATCCGCCTGTAATTCCTTGTAAATATTGCGCAGAGACGGCGGGATTTTAATTCCAGGCTGCACTGAAAAACACAGACCATGAGCCTGGCCGGGACCGTGATAAGGATCTTGTCCCAGAATCACAACTTTGACGTGATCCAGAGGCGTAAAACGAAGGGCATTGAAACAATCACTTGCAGCGGGATAGATCTCTTTACCAAGAGACGTCTGTTCGCTGAGAAACTGCTTCAAATCGACGATATAGGATTGCTGATATTCATCTTCCAACACCTGCCGCCAGCCCGGATCAAGCGTCGCCAACGAGCTTTTTGCAAATAAGCCGTCCATCATTAGAACCCCCTTAAGAGCCCCATTGCCAGGTTTCCGGCGTTATGCGGCGATGATAGAAAGGGGAATAATAACGTAGCCGCCCCGGAGCATGAGAGATAACACTGGAGATCAAAATCACCACCATGATCAAGGCCGGGTCGAACGCTGCCGGCAGCAACGCGCTGATACTCAGCAAGCCGATCTTAAACAGGATTGCCAGACCTCGAAGCTGCAACAGCCAGATACCATGACTCCATACCTCCACCGCTAACATCAGCAGTCCGGAGATCATAGTTATCCACAGAAAAGGCAGCCAGAGAGACGCTTCCACGGTATAGAAATAGGCCCCGCCAATCCCGGCAAGACCCATTAAATGCAGCGTGCGAAGAGCAATTTTAATCCAACGTTTACCGGCAAAGTCTCGGCTTTGCGCAGGAAATAGCTGATCAGTCATCGCCATCAGTATAGCGACCCGCTAGCGCTTAGCTTCAGGGCGCATAGCCGGGAACAGAATTACATCACGAATGGATGGAGAGTCGGTAAACAACATCACCAAGCGGTCGATACCAATACCTTCACCGGCAGTCGGTGGCAAGCCATACTCCAACGCACGTATATAGTCTGCATCAAAGTGCATCGCTTCGTTATCGCCGCCATCTTTTTCGGCCACTTGCGCAAGGAAGCGCTCTGCCTGATCTTCGGCATCATTAAGCTCAGAGAAGCCGTTGGCAATCTCGCGACCACCGACAAAAAATTCAAATCGATCGGTAACAAAAGGATCATCATCATTACGACGAGCCAGCGGAGAAACCTCCGTGGGATATTTAGTGATGAAGGTCGGCTGATCCAGACGGTGTTCAACGGTCTTTTCGAAGATCTCGATCTGAACCTTACCCAGCCCCCAGCTGTCTTTGACCGGAATATCCAGACGCTCGGCAATCTGACGAGCAGCATTGTTATCGGCCAGCGCTTCGGCGTGGATATCCTCATTGAAGTGCAGGATTGAATCGAACACGCTGAGACGACGGAATGGCTTGGACAGATCATATTCCCAGCTTTCCAGCACTTCGCCATCTTCACCTTTAACGGTATTCACCAAAGTGGTGGTACCCATCACCTGTTGCGCCACGGTGCGCAGCATGTCTTCGGTCAGGTTCATCAGGTCGTTATAGTCAGCGTAAGCCTGGTAGAACTCCAGCATGGTAAATTCTGGGTTATGACGGGTAGAAAGACCTTCGTTGCGGAAGTTACGGTTGATCTCGAAGACTCGCTCAAAACCACCAACAACCAAACGTTTCAGATACAGCTCCGGAGCGATACGCAGGTACATATCGATATCAAGCGCATTGTGATGTGTTTCAAACGGACGTGCCGTGGCGCCACCAGGAATGGCCTGCAACATCGGCGTTTCCGCTTCGATAAAACGACGCTCTTCCAGGTAATTACGTATGCCAGAGACAATCTTCGAACGCATCACAAAGACCTTCTTGGCCTCTTCATTAGTGATTAGGTCGACATAACGCTGGCGATAACGAATCTCGGTATCCTGCAAGCCTTTGTGCTTGTCCGGCAGCGGACGCAGACTCTTAGTCAGCAGCTGGCACTGCCCCATATCCACATAGAGATCACCCTTTCCAGACTTGTGCAGCTGGCCGGTGATACCAACAATATCACCCAGATCCAGGCTCTTGGCGAAAGGTCGTGCACCCTTGTTAACGTAAAGCTGAATGCGACCGGTCATATCCTGAATCACCGCAAAGGCACCGCGGTTCAACATCACCCGACCGGCAACGCTGACTTCCAGGCCTGCTTCTTCGAGCTCTGCCTTGGATTTATCACCATGGGCTTGCTGCAGATCAGCGGCATAGCTATCGCGGCGAAAAGCATTAGGAAAAGCATTGCCCTGTTCACGCCTCTGATTGAGCTTTTCACGACGCTCGGCGATCAGTCGGTTTTCATCCTGCGGCTGGCTGTTGTCTGACATTGAGTGGAACCTTATAAATTCTGAATTCTGTTAGTTGATGAGTTACAGGCCAGCTTTCAAGCTGGCAACAATAAACTGATCAAGATCGCCATCCAGCACTTTGTCACAGTTACTGGTCTGAACGTTGGTACGCAAATCTTTAATACGCTGGTCGTCCAGCACGTAGGAGCGAATCTGGCTGCCCCAGCCAATATCCGCCTTGTTGTCTTCAACCGTTTGCGCGGCTTCTGTGCGCTTCAGCATCTCATGTTCATAGAGTTTGGCTCGCAACATTTTCCAGCATTGATCCCTGTTCTTATGCTGGGAACGCTGACTCTGGTTCTGTACCACAATGCCTGTGGGCTCGTGGGTCAGACGCACCGCCGAATCAGTCTTGTTAACATGCTGTCCGCCAGCACCGGAAGCCCGGTAAGTATCGGTACGCACATCGGAGGGATTGATATCGATATCAACATTGTCATCAATCTCCGGTGACACAAACACCGATGAAAAGGAGGTGTGACGACGGCTGCCGGAATCGAAGGGAGACTTGCGTACCAGACGGTGGACACCAGTCTCGGTGCGCAACCAGCCGAAGGCATACTCACCCTCAAAGCTGATAGTTGCGCTCTTGATGCCCGCCACATCACCAGCACTCACCTCCTGCAGCTCCACTTTGAAGCCTTTATCCTCACCCCAGCGCAAGTACATACGCAGTAGCATATTGGCCCAATCCTGAGCCTCAGTGCCACCGGAGCCGGACTGAATATCCAGGAAGGCATTATTAGGATCCATATCACCGGAAAACATACGACGAAATTCCAGTGTATCGAGCCGCGCACCCAGGCTATCCAGCTCGGCTTCTACCTCGGCAACGGTATCTTCATCCTGCTCCTCAACCGCCAGATCCAGTAAATCCTGCGCATCCCCACAACCGACTTGGAGGTCATCAATGGTCTTAACCACGTTCTCCAATGCAGCACGCTCTTTACCCAGGGCCTGAGCACGCTCAGGATCATCCCAAATCGCAGGTTGCTCCAGCTCCCGCTCAACTTCGACCAAAAGCTCACACTTATGCTCGTAGTCGAGATAAGTCTTCAGAGTCTGAGTGCGCTCCTGAATATCTTTGATGCGCAACTGGATAGGATTTACTTCAATCATGAGTGCCTAAGGACCGGATTAACCAAACCTGAAATTTTAACTGAATGAGAGTGCTGTTTGAATAGTTTTGCGGTGCAGTAGAAGGAAATAGTTTCATGAACTCCTAGAACTGAATGGAAAAATCATAAATAGTAAAGAATCAGGGTAAGAGCAAGCATGCTCAGCAGCCATAGGATCATCGTCCCAGTGGTATAAAAACTGACAGACACGGCCTGTACATAGTTATTGGATTTCAGCTTGCGGAGCACCAGAGAAAACAACTGACAAAGACCCTGCCAAAGAAGCTGAGAGCGCTTGTGCACCACAACTACCAATGCGTTCCAGCGCTCATATAGAAAGCCTCGATAGAACCAGTCAGCATCCAGATTCACCGATTTCATCTCATCAGGGTAAATGCCTGACAGCTTCAACCAGGTAAAGGCCAACGCCGAAAACGCCAACAGCTGTGTCTGCGCCAACACATGGCTCATATCATAGGGTGAATACTGCATCGGATATGGCAGTAAGCCGTACAACAATTGCGGAAAACAGCCAATACCTATACACAACAGCGCAGCCAGAGCCATGGCCAACAGCATATTTGTCGGCGGCTCATGGGCGCTAGCCACGTAGCGGGAATCATGGTGAAAGAATGCGAAGAAAGGAATCTTGATACCAGCATGGTGAAACACTCCAGCGGCGGCAAACAACAACGCCAACCAAACCAGCTGATACCCTTCATCCAGTACCGCCGCCACCACCATCGATTTGCTGACAAAGCCGCTAAATAGCGGAAACGCAGAAATTGACGCCGCACCGACCATGCATAGCATGGCGGTCTTGGGCATTTTTTTATACAGCCCACCAAGCTCAGAACCTCGAATCTCACCGGTAACCTGCAGCACCGCCCCCATACTCATCATCAACAGGCCTTTAAACAGCACATCATTGAAGGCGTGAGCCACCGCACCATTAACCGCCAGTTCCGTTCCCACGCCGATACCGACCACCATAAACCCGAGCTGGTTTATAAGACTGTAGGCCAGCACCCGGCGCAAATCATTTTCTATTACGGCATAGAAAATCGGGAAACAAGCCATGATCGCGCCTATATAGATCAGCAGTTCAGTCCCTGCAAAACCTCGTGCTAGAGCATAAATAGCAACCTTGGTGGTAAACGCTGAAAGAAACACCGTGCCGCTGGGAGTCGCCTCAGGATAAGCATCCGTTAACCAGGTATGTAGCAACGGGAAAGCACTCTTGATACCGAAAGCGAGAAAGATCAGCCAACCGCCGGGAGCATCCAAACCAATGTAATCAAAACTGTATCCAGAGCTGCCCGGAGCCCTGGCAAAAATGATAACGCCAGCCAAGAGCAGCACTCCGGAACCCACCTGCATAAACAGATAACGCAGACCACTACTAAGAGCTAGCTGGCCGCCACGAGCAAAAATCAAAAAAGAAGAACTGATCGCCAGTAATTCCCAGAACACAAAAAGCGTAATAAGGTCACCAGCAAAAACCGCGCCGACGGCACTACCGGCATAAATAAGAGCCGCAACATCCTGCAGCGGATCCTTAACATGCAGTGCGTAAATCACCCCAATAAAAGCGGCTAGGTGAAACAGATAGCCAAACAGCAGCGACAGTCGATCCACCCTCACCGGTACCAACTCAAACCCCAGCAACTGCATGGTCTGCTCGCTACCTGGCTCTAACGACCCTAACAGCAAGCCACCAAGCAAAGGCGCAAGCAACATCACCAATGCCCGTAACCGCCCGCGACAGACCGCGACTAACAGCCCGCCGAGTAACAGCGGTAGTGCCGGAGTCAACTCAATCATCATCAGCCCCTTGCGTGTCCACAGGGCCTGCAGGGTTTGCTGGCGATTCAGCAATGTCAGGATCAGGATCAGGATCAGGATCAAGGATGGAGTCAGTCCGCTGCTGATAGTAATCGGCTTTTCTCATCACCAGCTTACGCAGCTCTTTGGCCAGCAGCACCAACACCACGCAAGCCACAAAGCCATAGAGCGAATAAAACCCTGGCAACGCTTCCCAGGGATGTTCGACATGGCGATGCAACAGCAAATCCAGACCGAACAGCAGTACGCAAACCACCACTAACGAACGCACTAGCAAGCGCACCTTAGCGGGATCATCAAAAAGGTATGACTTAGTATTTTTAGTTTTCATTTCAGCACCCCCGCCGCTAACTGATACAGCGGATCAGGCATCAAAAACAACAGCAGACAACCAAAAGCCGTGACCGCTATCGCTAGCAGACAGGCAGGCGGCGCCTCCCAGCCAACGGCAGAAGCTGCTTGCCAATCCGGAGCTGGTGGTGAGGGTTTAGCGAAGAAGGCCCGAATCGGGATGGCTAACAGATAAGCCAGATTCAGTAACGAACTCAGCAATAGCACCATCGTCAACACCCAAACCTCAGAATCCAGGGTCGCCTGCACCAGCAGCAATTTACTCCAGGTACCGCCCATGGGTGGCAGCCCCACAATGGACAGTGCCCCTAGCAGAAAAGCCGCCATGGTCAACGGCATGCGACGCCCCAGACCATTGAGCTCGCTAACCAGGGGTTTATGCACAGCAACCAGTATGGCCCCGGCACAAAAGAACAGAGTAATCTTGCCAAACCCATGCATAACAATATGCATACCACCGCCAACCACACCCGCTCTTGCTCCCAACATGGCCCCCATGAGGATGTAACCCAGCTGGCTGATAGTGGAATAAGCCAGCCGCGCCTTAAGATTATCCTTGGACATAGCCACCACAGACGCCGCCAGAATGCTAAAGCCAGCCAGATAAGCCAGCAGCTCTGCGACGAAAAGATCAGCAATTACATCGATGCCAAAAATATAGATAACCACTTTCAGTACCGTAAACACCCCGGCTTTAACCACAGCTACCGCATGCAGCAGTGCCGATACCGGCGTCGGCGCTACCATCGCCGCCGGTAACCAGCGATGAAACGGCATAAGCGCAGCCTTGCCAGTACCGAATACATAGAGCAGTAACAGCGTGGAGAGCACCCCAGCCCCTAATCCCGCGGGCAATATACCCTGCCGGGAAAAGTCTAAAGTACCGGATAGCTGCCAAGTCCAGATCATTGCTGGCAGCATAAAAGCAATCGAGGTCCCCATTAACACCCCGAGATAAACCCGCCCTGCGGCCTTCGCTTGCGGACTTCCGGCATGAACCACCAGAGGATAAGTTGCCAGGGTCAGCAATTCATAAAATACGAATAACGTCAGCATGTTTCCCGCCAGAGCCACCCCCATGGTGGCGCTGATCGCCACGGCGAAAACCAGATAGAACCGAGTCTGGTGTGGGGCCTTCTCCGCTCTCATATAGCCGACGGAGTAAAGCGTGGTAATAGGCCAGAGGAAGCTGGCCAGCAACGCAAACAAAATACCTAAAGGTTCTGCTGACAACTCCAGTTTCAATCCCGGGAATGGTGTTGCCAGTACCTGACTGGGAGGATTAGTGGCGTCGTAATTACAGGCCAAAATAGCAACCAGCAGGAACAAAACAACGCCGCTAGCAATACTGGCAGCCTCGCGCCAGTTCGGATATTTGTGCAAACAAAGTACAGCTGCGCCTCCCAGCAACGGAATCAGTAAAATCGCCCATAGCAGCAACCCCTGACTCATGGACGCCCTCCGAGCAGACTTTGGGCTGCTTGCTCTGCAACGCCCACGGTCAGCTGGGTATCGATCCCGAAGTAGATATTGGCCAGCACCAGAACCCAAAGCGGCAGCAGCATAGATAGTGGCGCCTCATGAATATGACCCTGTTCCGTTTCTGGCTTCCTAAAATAAATAACCTCCAGCACTTTCCACATATAGATCAGGGCCAACAACGACCCCACCACAATGACCACCACCACCAACCATTGCCCCTGCTCTAACGCACTGGATAATAGATACCATTTGCTGACAAACCCCACCGTCAGCGGGACCCCTATCAGACTACATGCAGCCACCAAAAACGCAGCCATGGTCCATGGCATAGCGCGGCCTAGACCAGAAAAATCCTGCAACTCATTTCCCCCTATCCGGTATACCACCCCCGCCACGGCCAAAAAGAGCGCTGCTTTCATCAACCCATGATTAAACAGATGCAATATGGTTGCGGTAATACCGGCAGCAGATGCTAGCCCCAACGCCAAGACCATATACCCCAACTGTGCGACACTGGAGTAAGCCAGCATGCGCTTAACATTGTTTTCAAACACCGCCATCCAGGAAGCGAATAAAACCCCGCTGCAGCCTAAAACCAGTAACAGCTGGTCCAGCGGCAGCTGCCGCAACGAAAAGTCGATACCAAACACCCCGATACTGAAGCGTAGCAAGACATAAACCGATACCTTGGTTGCAGTTGCAGACAACAGTGCACTGACCACCGAAGGCGCGTAGCAATATGCGTTGGGCAACCACATATGCAGAGGGAAAATCGCCAGTTTCAGACCGATGCCTAGCGTCAGAAAAGCAAACCCTGTGCGCACGGCCCGACTCTGTGCCACCGCGGGCAACTTATCAGCGAGATCCTGCATATTCAGGGTACCGGTCATCATGAAAAGAAAACCGATACCGATCAAAATGAAGGTGGCACCGATACTGCCAATAATGAGGTATTGGAATGCCGCCCTCAGAGCCCGCCTGTCCTGCCCCATACTAATCAATGCATAAGATGCGAGTGAAGAAATCTCCAAAAATACAAACAGATTGAAGGCATCACCGGCAACGATAATGCCGCAAAATCCAGCCGTCGCCAGCATTACCAGAGAGTAAAAATAGCAGCTACGGGAGGCAGGAATCTCTTTTGCAACACTGCGGCCAGCCGCGCTGACCACCATCGCAGTAACCCCGGTAACCAGGAGCAAAACGTAGCCTCCAAGCAGATCAATACGATATTCAATACCCCAGGGAGGCGGCCAGCCACCGAAGAAATAGCGGACCGTACCAGTCGCAGAAACCTGCTCCAGCAAAGCCAATGCCGCGAGCACATTTATGCCCGTTACGACTACCGCTACCGCGTGGGCCGCACTACCTCGGCCGAGCAGGACACAAAGCGGTGCCGCCAGCAACGGCAAAATAACGACGATCAACGGCAACTGCTGGAAAATATTCAATCCCCACCTCTCAAAAAACCGCCTTCAATGATTCAGTTAACTGACCGTAGCTGTCATTTTCTACAGCCACCCCTTTCCTCCCTATGCTGCTTGATATCTTGATCATTGAGTTCGTCTTCTTCAGTGCTGCCATAGGCTTCGCGAATACGTACCACCAGTGCCAGACCAACGGCCGATGTCGCAACACCGACGACAATAGCGGTCAGGATCAGCACGTGAGGTAAAGGGTTAGAATAGAGCTCGACACCCTCTACTAGTATGGGCACCGAACCATTATCGACCTTGCCCATAGAGATATAGAAAATGAATACCGACGTTTGAAAAATAGACAAGCCAATCAACTTTTTGATCAGGTTGTGATGGGCAATGACGACGTACATTCCGGTCATCATTAACACCACCACCAACCAATAATTGAAGTGACCTAAGGTTTCAGACATGGCAGGCACCGTTTCCCTGACAACGAAAAGAAAATCAACAACAACACCGAAAACACCGTGATTCCAATCCCCAGCTCTATCAGTAATATACCGAGGTGCTGCGCGGCTATAGGATCCTTAGCCAAGACAGAGTAATCCAGAAAAGAGCGCCCTTTAAACACTGAATAAACACCGACGCCGCCGTACAGAAAGACGCCAAAAGCCGCGCCGAAAACCAGACTTCGGGAAGGAATGACCTGACGACTATCTGCACCACCGAAAACAAGGTCATAGAGAATAAAGCCAGTAGCAAAGATCACTCCGGCCTGAAAACCGCCACCGGCCCCATAGTCACCATGGAATTGCACATACAGTGCGAACATCAGAATAAAAGGCAGTAAGGTCTTGGTCACCACTCTTAACACCAAATGGTGATCATTAGCGGTTCGTCCAAGCAAATTGTGGGGGGTTTCCTGGATTCCCAGTATTAACAGCACCGCCATGCCAGCGGTAAAAATAACAGCGGTTTCACCCAAGGTATCAAAGCCCCGATAGCTGGCGAGAACCGCTGTGACCATATTCGGCACCCCAACTTCCACGGGCCCCTGCTGTATATAGCGCTGCGCAACTTCCCCATGGGCTGGGGCATTAGCGTCGCCCAACAAAGGCGCATCGGACATACCGTAGATTAACGCGGCACCGGTCACTAATACCGGCAGCAGAGCGAGCCAACGGTTGCTGCGCGTCGGGCTATGCTCAGCTTTTTCAACGCGAACAGAGCAACGCAAGGTGGCGAGAAAAAACACCGTAGTGACGCCGGCACCAACGGCGGCTTCAGTAAAGGAAACATCAACGGCATCAAGAACCATATAGAGCCCAGCGGCCAAAAAACTGAATATCCCGGACAGCATAGTGACCGCAAACAGATCCCTGATCCTGACGATAGCAATGGCCACCAAAGCCAAAAACATCAGCAGCACCACATTGATTAGCTCTTCGATGCTGGCTCCTCCTTTCCGACTCCTTTCACCAACGGGCGGTAGCCACCATGCAGTGCCGCCCGCGCCATCGCATGAGCAGCGGTTGGATTGGTCGCCAGGATAAACGCCAGTATCAACAGTACTTTGACTAAAGCTAAGGTCCAGCCTAGTTGTAACATCAGACCGGTAAGCATTAAGGGCGCCGCCAGAGTTTCAGTAACCCCGACCGCATGCACGCGAGTAAAGAAATCAGGGAAGCGCAACAATCCGACACCGCCGGTAATGCAAAGTATTCCACCCACCAAGAAACAGAACCAACTCAGCAGATCCAGCCAGTTGCTCATTCCGCCTCCTCGGTACTTCTGTCACTGTCACTAAATTCAAAAAAACGCATCACCGCAATAGTGCTGACAAAGTTGGTCAATGCATAAAGCAGCGCCACATCAAGAAAAGCCTGCCAGGAAAGGGCATAGCCGCCAATAGCGATCAGTAAAACGGTCTTAGTTCCAAACACATTTGCGGCCAACATCCGATCATAAACACTGGGCCCTTTAAAGGCCCTGATCAGTGCTAATGCCATAGTGACAAGAATGGCTAATACCGCAGCGAAGTACATAATCAGGTAACCATGCTATGGCATCTATGGCATCTATGGCATCTATGGTGAGGGTAATGGATATATTGGCTACGAGAATAGTTCATCAGCTTTATATCCGCAGGCGACGAATACGCCTTTCCATGTTGCCCTTTAGTAATTCCAGCAACCCCTCTTCACTGAGGGAATGAACGACAAAATGGTCCTCCTTGACATCAACAGTCAAGGTGCCTGGGGTAAGGGTTATGGAATTGGCATAGATGGTAGTTTCCAGTACGGATTTTAACTCTGTATCTAGCCGCCTGCAGGTTGGATATATGGGTAGTTCAGGATCCCAGATACGTCTGGCAACATCGATATTGGCTTTGATCACTTGCCATAATAACCAGACGGCATAGGTCAACACCGCCGGCATGCGGCCAATGTTTCTGACTTCACCATCAACCTGATCCATGCGCCACAGCAACCAAACTACCAGCAACGATGACATTAGTCCCAGGCTCAATAACAGCATGCTGAAGTAGCCCGACAACAACACCCAGAATACAAACAGAATAAAAAATGTCGACAGATAATGCATCAGATTGGCTCCCTGCTGCGGGACAATGGCCACCTCCCAGTAGAGAGGCTGTAACCCAGCACAGTGATAACAACCAGACCAGAAAGTGATGGGACTATCTGTATAGCTTAGGACAAGATTTATTAAATGCAGAAACAAGGGTTTACCCGCGTGCACTGAAAAACCCATGGCAGCAGGCGTTGGCATAATAGAAAGGCAAAAAAAAAACCGGACCTTATCAGGTCCGGCATTGCGCCGATGCAGTCATCTGTTGGCGGGCTAAGTAACGGTCAGCAAAGGCCCTGCGAGCCGACGCCTTTGTTACTTACCCCAATGGGCAATGACTTCGTCTATATTTTGACCATGTTGCTCCATATAGTGAGCAAACTGATTACGGAACACGATACCGATATTGACACCTTCAACGACAATATTCTCGATCAACCACTGTTTTTTGTCTTTCAGGAATAGTGAATACACCACTATATAACGCTGGCCGCCTTTAATCTTAATTTCAGAAGACACCTTGGCCCGACGACCCTTTGCATCCAGCACAGTCTTGTGGATTTCCACCGCTTCCAATTGATCCAGTTGATCCAGTCCTTTGGCATAAGTTGATACCAAAGTGCGTTTGAAAATACTCGTAAACTGATTCAACTGATCGTCGCTGGCGGTGCGGGCAAACTTCCCCATCACCTTGCGAGCGACCCGGGAAAAATCAATGACGGGGGTCAGTTCTCGATCCATTAATGCGAGTAATTCGTCCTCTGGCATGCCTGCCACCAGGATGTTACTTTCGATCAGATCCATAAAGGACTGATAGCGCTCTTCAATTACCTGCTTAGGCTCAGGCACCGATGCACTGGCGAATGGGCTAACTAAGATCAGCGCTGCAAGGAATAAACGAAATGAAGCAGAAACAACGGTAAAGCGCATTAATTCATCCACCTAGATAAACGGGCACAATAGATACAATCTACAGTCGAATAAACCACTCATCCGAGATAGCCCTGTTTGACAACAAATGCTGCATCAGTGCTGCATTGGTAACTAAATTTATAACACCCAGTGCTTAATAATCACTAGGCCCCAAACGATAATCACTAGTAACAGTGATATAAATACCACTGCCGAACCAATATCCTTGGCCCGCCCAGACAGCTCATGAAATTCTTCACCGACTCGATCGACCACCGCTTCAATGGCAGAGTTTACCAACTCCATCATTAATACCAAAAACAAAGTAGCGATCAGCAGTGCCGTTTCAATCAGGCTATTGCCTACATAAAAGCTCAGTGGCAACAACACCAAGCACAACACCAATTCCTGCCGGAAAGCTGCTTCATGGCGCCAGCAGGCCGTCAATCCTTTAGCGGAATAGCCTGCAGCATGAACGATTCTGTCGCCCCCCCCCCGCCCCGGTTTAGACACCTAAGCGCCCTCAAACTCTGATTGCAGCTGTTGCAACCAGCTTTGCAACCGTTGCTCAGTCAACTCATGCTGACAATCCTCGTCCACTGCCAGACCGACAAACTGTTTACCATCTTTGCTCAGCGCTTTGGAGGCTTCAAACTGGTAACCCTCTGTGGACCAATAGCCTACCATGCGCCCGCCTTGGGCCTGAATTTTGTCATGCAACAACCCCATGGCATCCAGAAACCACTCACCATAACCAATCTGATCACCCAGACCATAAAGAGCAACGGATTTTCCGGTGAAATCAACTTGATCAATCTGGTCCCAGATATCTTCCCATTCAGGCTGAATTTCACCGTAATCCCAAGTGGGAATGCCCATGATGATCTGTTCATAGGCCGCAGACTCGTTAAGAGCCGCTTCTGCCACATCCAAAAGATCCACTGTGTCGCTACCAAGAATTCGCTGTATCTGCTCAGCAATATCTTCGGTATTACCCGTTGTGGAACCGTAAAAGATCGCTATTTTCAATTCTTAGACTCGTTGATAATTTTATGACTGGGGCGACAGCTAAGAGCTGCCCAAAGCGTGGGATAGATTTCTAACCGTTCTGCTAGACGCTACGCAACCCTATTCGATTCAAAACGATAGTGCCAGAATACAGCCCCACCAACCGCTATTTGTTTTTGGGGACAAAGGCGCTAAAGGCATCCTGGGTAATTCGTTCCATCTCTTCTCTGGCCTGACTTAGCGCCTCCATATTTCTAGAACTGGTATCACGCAAAGTCTCTTCTAATTCTTTAGCGTAGCTTTGCTGCAAGCTAAGAATTTCTTCTGGAGTATGGCAGCTGGGAAGTTCTTTGGTTTGCTGCATAGTGGCTTCTACACAATTTTTTGCGCAATCCATCTGCAACTTTGTCAGTTTTTCCAACATTTTAGTCTGAATTTCAACCAAAGCCTTCATCGGGCCCATGGAGTTATTCAACCTTTTAGTCATATCTTGAAACATGCGCCACCCTAGTTACATCTGCAAATATATAAATCAACGGCAATATAAGGTCGATTATAAGCTGTGGTGAACGGCCCTGTACAGATGATAAATACGGACCTAAATCAATTTTTCATGCTATATATTGTGTTTAAAGTAACTAAACGGGGGGATGGCGGCATGCGTTTTCTTCATACAATGCTGCGGGTTTCAGATCTAGACAAATCCATATCGTTCTACACCGAGCTACTGGGAATGCGACTACTAAGGCGCACAGAATTCTCTGAAGGCCAGTTTACCCTGGCGTTTCTTGGCTATGGCGAGGAGTCCCAGCAAACAGTCCTAGAGCTGACTTATAACTGGGAAACCAGTGCCTACGACCTTGGTAATGGCTACGGCCATATCGCCATAGGCGTTGACGATGTCTACCAAACCTGCGATTTGATCAAAAGCAAAGGAGGCCAAGTCATTCGGGAAGCAGGGCCAATGAAAAATGGCACCACTGTATTGGCCTTTGTTGAAGACCCTGACGGTTATAAGATCGAGATTCTCGAAGACAACCGCTGACCACGACGCCAACGAGAAGCCAGAGGGGCATTACTAGCAGCCAGTCTGTGAATTTTTTAATAATCGACAGTAATCAGCTCGCAGACCTTGAGCACTTAGATTGATATCAGTATCCTCTAGCCACTTTTTCCAAGCCCGGTCCGCTATCGGGAAAACAGAATATCAGAGCGTATACGTGCAAAAATTTCCTGAAACACCCGACCAGTTAAGCCCCGCTCCGTTGGCCCGTCGTTTAGCAGCCATGCTCTACGACTCCTTGCTTATTGCCGCTATCTGGATGGTCGAAGGCGCCATTGCCGTCGCTCTGAACGGGGGCGAAGCAGTACAGGGCCCCTTAATAAAAAGCATCCTGTTTCTTTCGGCTTTTTTATTCTTTGCTGGCTTTTGGAGTCGAAACGGTCAAACTTTAGGCATGCAAGTCTGGCGCTTGCGGGTGCAGACACCCCAAGGCTATCCCATTTCCCTGATGCAAGCATTGCTACGTTTTTTTACTGCGGGGTTATCTATTTTGTGCCTGGGTATCGGCTATTGGTGGATGCTGTTTGATAAGCAGGGACTGACTTGGCACGACCGCTATTCAGAGACGTGTATCGTGGAACTATCGAAACCCATTAAACGCTAATAAATCGGGCCAAACGCTGCACAGATCGCTAACCTGCGCGCCTCAGCAACCAGCCCCCAGCTGCCAAACAAATGAGAATAGGCGCTATCGCCGCCGTAAAAGGTGAGAAACCGTAGACTGTGCTGGCTGGACCTAGAACATCCTGCAAAATACTGAAGAACATTCCGATCATAATCCCGACCATCACTCGCTGCCCCATAGTAACCGAACGTAATGGGCCAAAAATGGTAGAAATAGCGACCAGAACCAAGCCCAATATACTCAGAGGCATCAGTAGTTTTTTCCAAAATGCCAACATATAGGTTGCGGAACGAATACCCTGCTGCTCAATATAACGACTGTAACGATAGAGCCCCTGCATTGACATATCATTCGGATCTATCGACAACACACTCAGCAACTCAGGGTCGAGAGTGGAAGGCCATACCCGCTGATTCACCTTCTCCACTCGAGTGCTGTCATTTTCAAAATGTGTGATCTGCAACTGCTTTAATAGCCACTGGTCATTTTCGTATTCCACCCGACGGGCGAATCCGGCCTTTCGCATCTGCCTGTTTTCATCAAACTCAAACACAGTGACGCCAATCAATGTTCCATTAGGCTTTATAGCATTAATGTGCAAAAACCAATTTCCTTCGCGATGCCATATACCGTCACGAGAGCTCACCGCTTTATTGAAACCTAAACCCTCGGCACGGGTCGCGTTAGCTAATTGCTGAGTCTTGGGCGTGACAAATTCGCTGATAACACCGGCAATCAGTATCAACAGCAATATCGGTAACATCGATGATCCCAAAATGCGGTATTTGCTAACTCCAGCGGCTCGCATGACGGTAAGCTCAGAGCTATTCGCCAACACTCCCAGCCCTACCAAACAACCGACCATTACCGACATGGGAACGAACTCAATAGCCCTACGCGGCACCGTCAGTAGCACATAAAAAATAGCGGTAGAAAGTGGATAGCTATCCCTAACGTCATCCATTTCGTTAATAAAGGCAAACAGCGTATCTAAACCTGTGATCAGCAGAATCACCACCAGACAAGCCATAAGAATGGTCTTACCAATATAGCGATCTAGCAGATTCATGCTTTTTTCTCCGGCATCATGCGCCATACCCAGCCGAACACCCGGCCGAATTTGGATGCCCAGTAATTGGCAAAGAAATGCTGATTCAGTGCAATCAAAAGAAACGCTAGGTGGACACTCCAGATCAGCAACGGTGAATCTAGGTCGCCTTTTTCCAAACCACTGCGGATCGACGTCAGAATAGAAACATAGGCCAGATACAACAAAATACAGGGCAGTAGTCGTGCATATCTGCCTTGTCGCGGATTAACCTTACTAAGAGGAACAGCCAGAATACTGACGATGATGCAAAGCATCGGGAGTGACAAGCGCCAGTGCAGCTGGGCCTGATACTCTTTAAGGTCGGAGCCGATTAACTCCGAGGTGGGAACGGTTTCTATTTTATTAACTTGCCGAATAGCCGTTGATTGCCGTATCCGCGCGCCATATTGTTCGAACTGAATACGACGATAATCTGCCTGACCAGGTACGCCTTCATAGCGATATCCATTCTCTAACAATAAGAAGCGATCGCCGCTGTCCGGATCAACATACTGCTTGCCCTTTTCTGCCACCAGCACTGCCAAAGATGAGTCCTTGGGGTCCTTACTGCGCTCGGAGATGAAAATGCCTGTCAGACGAGTACGGTTATCAAGTAATTGAGCCGCGTAGGTAACGCGGCTGCCGTTAGCAGTCTGTTGAAAGCGACCGGGAACCAGCGTATCAAACTCATTTAGAGACCCCTGATCTTTAAGAATAGCCTCAACCTGCGCTTGCCCCCAAGGTGCTAGCCATAAGCTAAAAACAGCAACAACGGTGGCCGTAACCAGGGCACTACCCATGGTGATTTTTTGCAGAGTGCCTGGGCCCATACCACAGGAATTCAGCACAGTCATTTCATTGTCGAGATAGAGCCGTCCATAGGCCAGTAAAATCCCGAGAAACAACCCCAGTGGCAGTATCAACTCAAGAAACCCGGGTATGCGGTATCCAATCAATTGAAATAGCACATCCGCAGTAATTTCACCGGCAGCGGCATCTTGCAAGTAACTGATGAAACGACCACTCATAATAATGATCAGCACCACGCCAGTTACCGCTAGCATAGTTAGCAGCACTTCCTTGAGTAGATAGCGAAAAACGATCACAATCGGGCTTAATCCTGCTTTATATTTGTTCTGCAAAAGAAGAAATTTTCACGTACACTCTGGGCAAATTCACCGACCTATAATTGAAGTGGAATAAGGCCTTAGAAAGTCTCTGATTAACTCATCACAAGCTTCATCAGAGGCACTTTAGAGAACAGCTGCATTATCCACGAAAGCCAAAGTAATGTCTTGCGGAGAACCCATGGAATTTAAGATCACAAGCGATGCGCCAGAACAACTCTCCACGGAGTGTATCGTCGTCAGTATTGGTGACGGTGGCGTACTGAGCCCATCAGCTAAAGCCCTAGATGAAGCCAGCAACGGCTATCTCAGCGGCATCGTTGAAGCCGGAGACATTACCGGCAAGAAAAATGAAACGCTGTTACTGCAGGCGATACCCGGAATATCCGCGAAACGGACATTGTTGATTGGAACCGGCAAGGCGGAAGACCGTAACGACATTCAGTTTGTAAAACTGATTCAGGCGTCCCAGAGTGCAATCAAAACTATTCAATGCTCCGATATCGCCTTCTATCTTGACGACGATGCTGTAAACCAGCGCGACTGCTACTGGCGCACTCGCAAGTTGGTAGAAACGTTCAGCCACGGTCTCTATCGTTTTGATCAACTGAAAAGCACCAAGGCAGACCCCATTAAACTGCAAGCCATTTCAGTCTTTGCCTGCGAAGCAGACGATGAAACAGCGTCACTGGCTGTCGTAGAAGGGGCCGCTATCGCTAACGGTATGAGTCTGACTCGCGATCTGGGCAACCTACCTGGCAACGTCTGCACCCCCAGCTACTTGGCCGACCAGGCCCTAGAACTCAGCAATGAATTCGCGAACATGAGCACCGAGATTTTGGAAGAAGCCGATATGGAGAAACTGGGCATGGGCGCCCTGCTTTCTGTCTCTGCTGGCAGCGAACAACCCGCGAAACTAATTATAGTGAACTACCAGGGTGGTGAAAAAGGTCAACAGCCTCACGTTCTGGTTGGCAAAGGCATAACCTTTGACAGCGGAGGCATCAGCCTCAAGGCCGGCGCTGCCATGGATGAGATGAAATACGATATGTGTGGTGCCGCGAGCGTGATGGGTACCCTGTCTGCCATCGCAGAGATGGACCTGGATATCAATGTCGTTGCAGTTATCGCCGCCTCAGAAAACATGCCTAACGGCAATGCCACCAAACCTGGTGATATCGTTACCACCATGTCCGGACAAACGGTAGAAATCCTAAATACAGATGCCGAAGGCCGCTTAGTACTATGTGATGCCCTGACCTATGCAGAACGCTTCGAGCCCGCGTCGGTGATTGATATTGCCACCCTAACGGGCGCCGTCATTGTCGCACTAGGCAACAAAACAACCGGCTTACTGAGCAACAATGACGAACTAGCCGCCGAAATATTAGCGGCCGGGCAATACGCCGGCGACCGCGCCTGGCAGCTGCCACTATGGGATGACTATCAGGAGCAGCTGGACAGCAATTTTGCCGATATGGCCAATATCGGTGGACGTCCTGCTGGCACGATCACCGCCGCTTGCTTCCTATCCCGTTACAGCAAAAAATTCCGCTGGGCACACCTGGATATTGCCGGCACCGCATGGAATAGCGGCGGCAAAGAAAAAGGTGCCACGGGTCGCTGCGTACCACTGCTGACTCAATACCTGATCGACCGCACCAGTTAAGGAGAATTTGACTCTCCTGCTATAACTGCGGGGGAGTCATCACCACGCTATGCCTCGATCTGATTTTTATGTACTGCCCTCCCCCGAACTCGATAAACGGGAACAATTCCTTTATAAGCTATTGGAAAAAGTGACCGCGCTGGGGCATCAGGTATATATTCGTACCGCCTCCGAACAACATGCCGCAACCCTGGACAACCGCCTCTGGGATTACAGCCCTCATGGGTTTATCCCCCACAGCCTAACTGCTGAGAATCTCGCTTCACCCGTAGAGATCGGCTACGGTGATAGCATGCCCAAACACCGGGATGTTTACCTGAACCTGGACCTGGCAATTCCCGACGCGGCGCTGGAATTTGATCGCGTCATTGAAATCGTGGTGCAAACACCGGACATTCTTGCCGCCACCAGAGACAATTACCGGCGTTACAAAACGGCTGGCTACGACATCCACATGAATGACATGCGCCCAAAAACCTAGCCCCTATTCGAGGCTAAAACCAAAACACCAGCCCTTATTCCTATTCGCTATACCAAGCCGATCTAATCCCCCCCTTTTAAGCGGCCCTATGGGTCTATAGTTGGATTACAACACAGCCCTGTTAGCTGTTGTAATCCAACCAGACTCAACAATAGCCGCAATGCTTTAGCTCAACATGAGAGGGTGACGCTATTTGAATAATCTCGACGCTTTTTTCAACCCTAAATCGGTGGTGGTGATTGGCGCGTCCATGAAAGCCGACAGCCTAGGCACGGCGGTCATGCGCAATATGCTTGATGGTCGCTTCCATGGCCCGGTGTTCCCGGTAAATCGCAAATACGAAGCCGTTCAAGGTGTATTTTGCTATCACTCGGTGCGCAATTTGCCACTGACACCAGAGCTTGCAGTCATCTGCACCCCTCTACGAACCACCACAATGCTATTAAAACAGCTAGGTGATCAAGGCACTAAAGCCGCCATCCTGATGGGGGAAGCACCCTCAGATAGACTGGCCAACAAAGACGGTCTGCTAGAAGAAATCACCGCCACTGCCAAAGAACAGGGAATCCGCCTCTTGGGCCCACGCTCTACCGGCATACAAAACCCCTGGGTAGGACTTAACGCAAGCTGGATTTCAGTACCGTCGGAAACCGGAAAAATCGCCTTAGTTTCGCAATCCGGATCACTAGCCTCTGGTATTGTGGCCTGGGCAAAAAATAACGGCATCGGCTTTTCTACGGTTATTTCTGCCGGTGAAGCTCTCGATATAGAGCTGAATGAAATTCTGGATTATCTCGCTGCCGATCCTAAAACCCGTTCCGTACTGCTTTACATCAACGATATAAAAAACGCTCGTCACTTTTTATCAGCAGCTCGAGCGCTATCACGCATCAAACCCGTAATCGTCATCAAGTCTGGAAGCTACAATGAAGGCGTGGTGATTGATCACGATTACAGCATTACCAGACCTAAACAAGATGCCGTCTATGACGCCGCATTTCGTCGCGCAGGCATGTTACGGGCACAGAATACCGACGAACTATTTGAGGCGGTTTCCACGCTGGCCTATGGCAAACGCCTCAATGGCGACCGCCTGGCTATCCTCGGCAACGGTGGCGGACCGGCACGAATAGCCGCAGATACGCTTGTTTCCAGCGACGGACATCTGGCTCATTTGAGCGAGTCCAGCATTAAGAAACTCTCAGACCTTGTGCCTGGGGTTATCTCAAACCCGGTCGATCTAGGCCGTGATGCTACGCCACTCATATTCTCTAAAGCCTTACAAATACTCCTTAAAGATAGCGAAACCGATGCCGTCTTAGTGATGTACACACCCACCGCCGTGACTGTACCCGAAGACGTTGCCGCTCTGACCGCATCGGTCGCCGAAAAAAGTCAGCGCATTATTCTTGGCTGCTGGCTCGGAGAAGTCGGTCGGGGTGAAGTTCACCGTCTCTTCGAACAAGCTAAAGTACCCATGTATATCACCCCGGACAAAGCGGCCCGAGGCTTCCTGCATCTGGTTCGATACTACCGTAACCAGCAACTGCTAAAGCAAATCCCCGCCTCTACCTCCCTTGGCAAGCAAACATCTGAACGAGTTAAAGCCGTTAAGGAGCACATTGCTACAGCACTAAAAAATGGTCTTACCCGGCTCAATGAACAGGACACTGCGGTGATCCTCTCAGCGTATGACATCAACATCCCATCATTACGAGTAGTCGACAACCGCCAGCAATTAACTGCAGCCGCCGAGCAGCTGGGGTATCCGGTCGCGCTACGTCTGGCGACCTCTAACAGCAAGCAGGTGAAATCCGTAGGTAATATGCTGCTCGATCTGTGTTCTGGCAATGCGTTACTGCAGGCCAGTGAGCGTCTGATATCGGCCTACAATGACCTTAATCCTGGCGCCGAAGATCCCCAGTTTGTCGTACAAACCATGGAACGACGACCAGAATCGCTGCTGCTGGAGGCGGGCATTACCACCGATCCGTTATTTGGACCTGTGGTTCATCTAGGTCCCGGAGGAAAAGCGGCCGGAATATACGGCGAGCAAACCGTGGAGCTGCCACCCCTGAATATGAGCCTCGCCCAACAAATGCTATTGCGCAGTAAGATCGGCAGTCACGTCGACAAGCCTCTGGGTGGCGAGTTCAATGCCAACTCGGTCTGTGAAATGCTAGTGGCGATCTCACGCTTAGCTGCCGATATACCCGAAATCAGACAGCTCAGTATCAATCCTATTTTAATGGACCAGACCGGTGCCATCGCGCTGGATGCACAGCTATGGATCGCCACCCCGGAGACGGATCAGAGCGAGCGCCTGGCAATCAAACCCTATCCGCGCGAGCTGGAAACCTGGATTGATATTAAAAATAACGACCGGGTCTTTCTAAGACCCATTCGCCCTGAAGACGAAGCCTTGATCCAGGAGCTGCATCAGAACATGTCCCAGGAAGATTTACGTTTACGCTACTGCGTGGTGACCCCCAGCCTAAGCCAGGACCAGATCGCCCAATTCCTGCATATCGACTACGCACGACAGATGACTTTCGTTGCCCTCAGTCATGATGGCGAAGGCGCAAAACCACTAGGCGTCGTTGATGCAGCGGCCTTGGCCGATATGAGCAAAGCAGAGTTTTCTGTGTCTGTTCGCACCGATATGCAAGGCTATGGTTTAGGTCGAAAGCTCGTTCAACATATCGTCAACTACTGCAAAGATACCCATGTCGGGCAAATATATGGAGTGGTACTGAAGAGCAACGAAGGCATGATAAACGTTGCAAAGTCCTGCGGATTTACCGTATTTGATGTAGCAGACGACGAAATCATCAAGGTTCAGAAGACGCTAAACCCCCATAAAATGCAGAAGGCAACAGTTCAGCAAGGAGGTTATTCTGAAGATGACTTT
Source organism: Motiliproteus sp. (assembly GCA_036960175.1). GTDB lineage: Bacteria > Pseudomonadota > Gammaproteobacteria > Pseudomonadales > Balneatricaceae > Motiliproteus. The sequence continues at coordinate 54,648 of JBALWH010000028.1, forward strand.
AGTGGCTGTATCTGAGTAGGTATTTTAAAACGGAAAGCTAAATAGAAAAAACAAACCCCGCCGTAGCGGGGTCTGTCCGATCGTTGATGCCAAGCTGAAGAGGGTACCTGGCAACTCAGTTCATCTTACTTTAGAACGTGAATGCCTTGCTGAAGGTGAACAACACTCGGTTACTATCGTCAACGAAGTTACCCGCAGAGGAATCATCGTCAGGGAAGATAGCGGCAACAGACAAGTCTATATCCTGGTAAGTCATACCGTAACCTACTTCGAAGTAATCACCGCTAAGCTCATCACCGTAGTCACCGTAGGTCACATAGGCACCTTCATATTCTGCGGTAACGGACAGGAAGGTGTAATCTTTTTTAGTACCGGCTTCGTCGTATTCACCAATGGCGTATGCCAGACTAACAGGGCCATAACCCGCGGATAGATTCAGTTCCTCGAAGTCGCCGTCAAAATCGTCATAGTAATAACCGGTGACACCCACACCATAGGTAAAGTCGTTAACTGAACCGTTATAGCCTGCATAGAGGTCATATTCATAATCATCAGTCAGAGAAGCCAACCAAGTACCGGCATAAAAACCAGATTCATGTTCGTAATCCAGACCGCCCATAATGCTGCCGCTGGCAGTGGCCTGATCCAAACCACGGAACCAATAGTCCGTCATACCACCAAGATTAGCTGACAGGTCGGCGTGAGCGGATACAGACGCCGAAATAAGACCGGCGGCAATTAATGTTTTAGTGAACTTCTTCATTGGATACTCCCCAAAATGGACATAATAAAAACTGTTTAAGCACAATTAGTGACACTCATGCCTCTTCCTAAGCACAAGCTGTACCAAAACAATATTTTTTATTTAATCCATTTATTTTCAATAGGATAGAAAGAACAACCTAAACTAAATGGACAATTAGAAGAGACAGCCTTCGCACGACAACAGGGCCGCCTTATATTCACCCGCACCAATGCAGCGCGCCAGAACGGCGCGATTGATATAACTCATTTCAAAACAATCTAAGGCAAACCTAATAGAGGGGTCTAGAAGACCAATTAGGACAAAACAGCCAACTTAATAAGCAATTTTTTTTAATGAAGGCGGGGTTTAGATAGTCATACCGGAGTCTTATAGTATAATCGCCGGTTCTGTAGATAGATTAGCGCCAGATCTACTCGCTCGGCGCCATCTATCACAACCCGTTTAAGGCTCCTTAATCACAACCAGCTTAAGACTCTATTTTCATGGAAACGACCTACCAGCCACACGAAATTGAAAGCTCTTGGTACCAAACCTGGGAAGAGAAAGGCTACTTCGCCCCTCAGGGTGGTGATAGTTCCTATTGCATCATGATCCCGCCGCCGAACGTCACCGGCAGCCTGCATATGGGTCACGCTTTCCAGCACACTATCATGGATGCTCTGACACGTTATAAACGCATGCAGGGCAATAACACGCTGTGGCAGGTCGGTACTGATCATGCCGGGATCGCAACGCAGATGGTGGTTGAACGAAGACTGGCAGCCGAGAGCCAGCAGACTCGCCATGACTTGGGTCGTGATGCTTTCATCGAAAAAATCTGGGAATGGAAAGAAGAGTCAGGCGGCACTATCACTAATCAGATGCGCCGCTTAGGTAACTCTGTCGACTGGGCCAACGAACGCTTCACCATGGACTCTGGTTTCTATCACGCGGTACAGGAAGTATTTATCCGCCTGTATGACGAAGGCCTGGTTTACCGCGGTAAACGCCTGGTTAACTGGGATCCTAAACTGCACACTGCCATTTCCGATCTGGAAGTTGAGAACAAAGAAGTCCAAGGTAAGATGTGGTATCTGCGTTACCCACTAGCCGATGGCGTTAAAACTGCCGCCGGTGAAGACCATATTGTCGTAGGTACTACGCGACCAGAAACCATGCTAGGTGATACTGGCGTTGCGGTTAACCCCGACGATGATCGCTACAAAGATCTGATCGGAAAATTTATCGAACTGCCACTGGTCGGCCGCCGCATTCCAATCGTAGGTGATGAACACGCCGACATGGAAAAAGGCTCTGGTTGTGTAAAGATCACCCCTGCCCATGACTTCAACGATAACGAAGTAGGTAAACGCTGCAACTTGCCCATGATTAACGTATTAACCTTTAACGCGGATATCCGCGATGAAGCGCAGACGTTCAACACCGATGGCAGCGTAAACGAAGACATCAGCGGCTTTATCCCTGAAAAATACCGCGGCATGGAGCGTTTTGCCGCTCGCCGCGAAATCGTTGCCGACCTGAAAGCCGCCGGCCTGTTGGTTAAGATCGAAGAGAATGCAATGACCATTCCCTACGGCGACCGTGGTGGCGTGGTAATCGAACCCATGCTCACCGACCAATGGTTCGCAGACGCCAAGACCCTAGCAAAACCGGCGATTGAAGCTGTCAAAAACGGCGATATCCAATTTGTGCCTCAGCAGTACGAAAACATGTACAACGCCTGGATGAACAACATTCAGGACTGGTGTATCTCCCGTCAGTTGTGGTGGGGCCACCGCATCCCCGCATTCTATGACAACGAAGGCAAGGTTTACGTTGCTAACGACAAAGAGGCAGCACGGCAGAAATACGGCCTGGATCAGGAAGTAGAACTGCGTCAGGACGACGACGTACTGGATACCTGGTTCAGCTCTGCACTCTGGACATTCGGCACCCTGGGCTGGCCTGAAAACACCCAGCGCCTGCAGACATTCCACCCAACCGACGTCCTGGTTACCGGCTTCGACATCATATTCTTCTGGGTTGCCCGCATGATCATGATGACCATGCACTTTATGAAAGATGAAGATGGTAAGCCACAGGTACCTTTCAAAACCGTTTACGTCACTGGTCTGATCCGAGACGAAAGCGGCGACAAGATGTCCAAGTCCAAGGGTAACGTCATTGATCCTTTGGACATGATCGATGGCATCAGCCTGCCGGATCTAATGGCAAAGCGTACTGGCAACATGATGCAGCCGCAACTGGCAGCAAAAATTGGCAAGCGGACTGAAAAAGAATTCCCAGAAGGAATCTCTGCTCATGGTACCGATGCCCTGCGTTTCACTTTAGCGGCACTGGCGTCAACCGGCCGCGACATCAACTGGGACATGAAGCGCCTGGAAGGTTACCGAAACTTCTGTAACAAGATCTGGAACGCGGCCCGTTACGTGCTGATGAACACGGAGGGTGAAGACTGCGGCCAACTCTCAACCAACGGACAAAGTGGTGCTGTCGAACTATCGCTGGCAGATCGCTGGATTGCCAGCAAACTGCAGGAAGTAGAAGCAGAAGTAGTAAAACACTTCGATGAATACCGCTTCGACATGGCTTCCCAAACCCTGTACGACTTTATCTGGAACGAATACTGCGGCTGGTATCTAGAGCTTTCCAAACCCGTTCTCTGGGATGAAGCTGCCTCTGCTGAAGCAAAACGCGGCACCCGTCGCACGCTGGTGCGGGTACTGGAAACACTGCTGCGTCTGGCACACCCAATCATGCCTTACATCACCGAAGAGATCTGGCAGCAGATCAAAGGCCTGACCGGAAAAGAGGGCGATACCATCATGCTCCAGCCCTTCCCAGAGGCGAGCAAAGACAAACAAGATCCAGCTGCAGAAGCTGACATCGAATGGCTAAAAGGCATGATTACTGGAGTACGAAATATTCGTGGAGAGATGGGCATCTCACCCGCCAAAGAACTGGAAGTTCTACTCCAGAACGGTAGCGACAAAGACCAAGCCCGCCTCACAGCTAACCACACATTCCTAAGCAAGCTAGCAGCCCTCAGCAGCATTACCTGGCTAAATCCAGGCGACGAAGCGCCCATGTCAGCAACCCAACTGATTGGAGGCATGAAAGTGTTAGTACCGATGGCCGGTCTTATCAATAAAGACGCCGAACTGGCCCGGTTGCAAAAAGAATTGGATAAACTACAGAAAGAGGTTGGTCGCGTTGAAGGCAAACTCAGTAATGAGAAATTTGTATCCAACGCGCCGGAAGTAGTTATCGCCAAAGAGCGCGAAAAACTCGACGCCGCCAAATCTTCCCGTGACAAACTGCAAGAACAACACGACAAGATCGCTGCACTCTAGGCATCAATCTGATCGCTTGAAAAAGCCACCCTAACGGTGGCTTTTTTGTCTCCACGACTCCTCTTTAGCCCAAAGTATAATAACCAAGCCAGAAGATACTGACCCCTCGAAACCACTTTCATAAACCGCTTAAATTTATTTTTACATCTAACCGACCAATCATAAAATCAGCCAAACACAAGATCAAACAACGGCGCTGCAGCATAATTTTTTACAATCATTATAAAGCTCATTCCCATCCCAGCAGAAAACTTCTCTAGGCATTGCGTCCTTACCCAAATACCGGCTGATAAACACCTCCACTCCCCTAACAAAGCACTTATACGGCACACAAGGCCATGCCTTTGAAAACGTATATGGGAAACCAACTACCAGGGTCTGTTTAGATACTCACCCGACCCATTGATCACAACAGTTTCGTTATCAATAACAGGTACTTTCTACCGGCATAATGCTGCGGCGCAGTATTATTAATGTTCTTTCTAAAAAAACAGATAAGCTTGTTATACAAGGTGTTATCAGCACTTTTATCAACGGCCATCCACACTATTTACATTCGCCTTTGGTCGAGTTCACTTTCCTAACAATAAAGTAGAAACTGATTTTCGTAGTAGTGCGTTGTTAGTTCGCGTTGACTAATTGTTCAAACGATTGTTCAACACCCTAACGCTGAAGCCAATCCCTGACATAAAAAAAATCGGCTTCAGGACATTAGCTAGAACCGTCGTTTTCGACCTCTTGCTAATATCACAAACTATCGCTTTTCCCCTTTTGGAGGATTAGACATGGCAGATAACAATAATGATAAATCTGTAACTTGGTTATGCCTGGATATACTCGTGGCAGGGCACAGTACGGCTATTGATAACGTTTACGAAACTGTAACTATGAATGACCTATCCAATCGAACCAGTAAGTTCCTTTCATTTAAGCAAGTCCCATTTCCTGCACCCTTATCAAGATGTTTTGGGTGAAACTCGAAATCCGATAAACAAAACTTTAAAACAGGGTTAACCCTTTTTTCGATTTTGTGGAGAAAAATAAGAATGAGTAATAGCAAAAATGGTTCTTCCTGCTCTCGCCGTACGGTACTGAAGTCTGGCGCCGCACTGACCGCAGCAAGCACGATGCCGATGTTTTATACCCAGAATGCCTGGGCTGCCAAGGATTTCCGTAACGATCCGGGCAGCGCCTCCAGCGTAACCTTTGGTTTTAACGTTCCACAAAGTGGCGCCTATGCTGACGAAGGTGCGGACGAACTGCGTGCATACAAACTCGCTGTTAAGCACCTGAACGGTGAAGGCGATGGCGGCATGCTCAACACCATGAAGCCACTGTCGTTGAAGGGCAACGGTATCCTAGGCAAAAAAGTTGAATACGTAACAGGTGATACTCAGACCAAGTCTGACGCCGCTCGCGCATCTGCCAAGCGCATGATCGAGAAAGATCGAGTCATCATGTACTCCGGTGGTTCTTCTTCTGGTGTGGCTATCGCACAACAGTCTCTGGCTCAGGAAATGGGTATTATCTTCATGTGTGGCCTGACCCACTCGAACGATACTACCGGTAAAGACAAGCGTCGTTATGGCTTCCGTCATTTCTTCAACGCTCACATGTCCGGTGTTGCACTGGGACCTGTACTAGAGAAAGAATACGGTAAAGAGCGTAAAGCTTATCACCTGACCGCTGACTACACTTGGGGCTGGACCCAGGAAGAGTCAATCAAGAACACCACCGAAGCTCTGGGATGGGAAACCGTCCAGACCGTCAAGACACCTGTAGGTGCCGGTGACTTCTCCCAGTACATCACTCCAGTTCTGAACTCCGGCGCTGACGTACTGATCCTGAACCATTACGGTAAGGATATGATCAACTCCCTGACCCAGGCCATTCAATTTGGGCTGCGGGACAAGCAGGTCAACGGTAAGGACTTCCAGATCGTTGTTCCTCTGTTCTCTCGTCTGATGGCACAGGGTGCTGGTGAAAACATCAAGGGCATCCTTGGTTCTACCGGTTGGAACTGGGCATTGCAAGATGGTGGTACTCAGGCATTTGTTAAGTCC
>JBALWH010000029.1:0-60663 GCA_036960175.1 Motiliproteus sp.
AGGACGGTCAGGCAGATACCTACAAGCGTAAAGTCGAAATCTGCTCCCGCTCCTACAAGCTACTGACAGAATCGGTTGGCTTCCCAGCCGAAGATATCATCTTCGACCCCAATATTTTTGCTGTAGCGACGGGTATTGATGAGCACAACAACTACGCCGTAGACTTTATTCAGGCCACTAAAACCATCAAACAGACCCTGCCCCATGCCATGATTTCCGGCGGCGTCTCCAACGTATCTTTCTCCTTCCGCGGTAATAACCCGGTGCGCGAAGCGATCCACGCGGTATTCCTCTACCACGCCATCAAAGAAGGTATGGATATGGGTATCGTTAACGCCGGTCAGCTGGCCATCTACGATGATATTCCCACGGCGCTTCGGGATGCGGTCGAAGATGTGATACTCAACCGTGATCCCGATGCCACCGAACGCCTGCTGAACATAGCGAGCGACTTCAATAGCAGCGGCGAAAAGACCGAAGACCGCAGCAATATGGAATGGCGGGAACAGGACGTCAGCGCGCGTCTGTCTCATGCCCTAGTTAAAGGCATCACCGAATTTATCGACCACGATACCGAAGAAGCCCGCCAGCAATTTGATCGCCCGCTACAGGTGATCGAAGGTCCGCTGATGGGCGGCATGTCCGTGGTCGGCGACCTGTTCGGTGCCGGTAAGATGTTCCTGCCCCAGGTGGTTAAATCTGCCCGGGTAATGAAAAAAGCCGTTGCCTATCTAATGCCGTACATCGAGGAAGAAAAAGCCGATGGCGAGTCCTTCAGCAACGGCAAGATTCTCATGGCAACCGTCAAAGGCGATGTTCACGATATCGGTAAAAATATCGTTGGCGTGGTGCTGCAATGTAATAATTTCGAGATTATCGATCTCGGCGTGATGGTACCTTCCGATAAAATCATCAAGATCGCTCAGGAAGAAAATGTCGACATCATAGGGCTCTCTGGCCTTATCACCCCGTCGCTGGACGAAATGGCCCATGTAGCCAAAGAGTTGCAACGGCTGAATTTGAATATTCCACTGATGATCGGTGGTGCCACTACCTCCAAGATGCATACCGCAGTCAAGATCGAGCCTAACTACACAGCGCCCACGGTCTATGTAAACAACGCTTCGCGCAGCGTCGGTGTGGCGGCGTCATTGCTTAGTGATACCTTGAAGGACGGCTTCCTTGCCGATGTCAGGCAGGAGTATGCCGAAGCCCGGGAACGCCATTACAGCAAATCCAAAGATGCCCGCCGGGTAAATCTGGACAAGGCCCGAGCCAACAAACTACAACTGGACTGGGACAACTACCAGCCTCCTGTACCCAAGAAACTGGGCGTGCAGGTGTTTGAGGATTACGATCTCAGCGAACTGGTGGAATATATCGACTGGACCTTCTTCTTCCACGCCTGGGAGCTGAAAAAACGCTACCCACAGGTCCTTGATGACGAAAAATACGGAGAAGAAGCCCGCAAGCTGTTTGCCGATGCTCAATCGATGCTGAAGCACGTTATCGACAACAAACTGATCAGCGCCAATGCGGTAATAGGACTGTTCCCGGCCAATCAGGTCAACGATGACGATATCGCGCTCTATGGCGATGACAATCGCAGTGACCGCATCACCACCCTGCACCACTTGCGTCAGCAAACCCAACAGCCCAAAGGCAAGTTTAATAACTGCCTAAGTGACTTTATAGCCCCCAAAGGTAGCGGCAAGGCTGACTATATCGGTGCCTTCGCGGTAACTGCCGGACTTGGTGTCGAGACGCTGGTAGCAGAATTCGAAGCCGACCACGACGACTATAACGCTATCATGATCAAGGTACTGGCCGATCGACTAGCCGAAGCCTTAGCCGAACGTATGCACCAGCGGGTACGCAAAGAGTTCTGGGGCTACAATAGCGATGAAAGCCTGTCTAGCGATGACCTCATCAAAGAAACTTACCCCGGAATTCGCCCCGCAGCCGGTTACCCCGCCTGCCCCGACCATACCGAGAAGGCATTGATGTGGCAGTTGCTGGATGCGGAAAACAACACCGGCATCAGCATTACCGAGCACTTCGCCATGACCCCGGCAGCCTCCGTCAGCGGCTGGTATTTCTCTCACCCTGAAAGCCGCTATTTCTCAGTGGCCAAAATTGCCGAAGATCAGGTGGAGGATTACGCCCAACGTAAAGGCATGGAGCAATTTGAGATGGAGCGCTGGTTAGGACCAAATCTAGGCTATGAACCTGAAGACAGGTAACCGATAAGGCAGGGTTTTCAAAAACCAGACCCTAAGTTCTCCTGGGTAAGAACTTAGGGTTTTTTATTTGTCCTGCAACATCTCAACGATGCCGAAACCCCACCTCCAATACCTAAAACCTGCTTCAATACCTAAAACCTGGCTCAATAACCACGCGTTAAAACCCAGTTCAGTCGACACTGGCTTCCATCAACAAGATGATGCAATATCAAAGCGTTATGCTTTTACTCGGTCTGAAACCAGCGGCCGCTAATAATCCATCCCCACAAGCTCGTTTTCAACGGAGGAAAATGACTGTCGTATGTCACATACCCAATTAATCCAAACATCATCAAAATGGATAGACCCCTTCAGGGATCAGAGGCGAATACATGTTAATCAGCAATATAGAAGTGGTACCCGGTAAACGCGTCACTCAGCACTTAGGGTTGGTTCAGGGAAGTACTGTTCGCGCCAAACACGCAGGCAAGGACATCATGGCCGGTTTAAAGAACATCTTTGGTGGCGAGCTATGCGCTTATACCGAGCTGTTACAGGAATCTCGCACAGAAGCGATCGAACGCATGACTGAACAAGCGCAGGCCATAGGCGCAAACGCCGTAATTAATGTTCGCTTTGCCACTTCGGCCATCGCCGCCGGAGCCTCCGAAATACTCGCCTACGGTACCGCAGTTCAGTTAGAGGATCTGTGATGGAAGGTCTAATTCAGTTAGGGATTTTTGTTCTTTTACTGTTTTTAGGCTTTGTTTTTGGCCGCCGAGCAGAGAGCAAACACTACAAAAGCATTTTTGCCCGAGAAGAAAAACTGAGAAATATTGTTGTCACCACAGAGCGAACACCAGAAGCCGAATTCGAAAGGCATGAGTTTAATCTGGTCAGCGGAAACGTGGTCATTTCCGTGGACTACTTTAAGGTCGTTGCCGCCGGCCTGCGCTCCCTAGTTGGCGGGCGAATTCGTTCTTATGAATCATTGTTAGACCGAGCTCGTAGAGAGGCTATATTACGTATGCAAGAACAAGCCAATGCAATGGGAGCCGACGTGGTGATAAATACCAAGTTTGAAACCTGCCGTATCTCCGGAAATGCCGGAAAAGGTATAGGTTCCATGGAAGTCTTGGCCTATGGCACCGCCCTGATTCCACCACAGAACCGGTAGCATCAGTGCGACTCAGGCAGAACCCCAAAATCCCCGAAGGCATCAATGCCTCCCCGGACAACCCGCTAAAAGAGTTTCTGTTACTGCTGGCGGGCATCACCCTCTCCGTGATCGCCTTAGTAACCCTGATAAGCCTGCTCGCTCAGTCCCTGGCGCCGTTGATACCCTTCTCCTGGGAGCAACGCCTCACCGGCCTGTATGAAGGCTCCTATGGGGATTCAAATACCGAGACTAAGGACAAATCTAGCGAGCAATCCCCTCCTAAAGACAAGCTTCCAGACTCACCCGCTTTCATAAATGCTGAACTGGCTTTGCAAGAACTCAGTGCGAGGTTAAGTAATAACATTGATCGACCTGAAAACATGGTCTTCAATGTACACCTGATCGAACAGCCATTACCCAATGCCTTTGCAACCTTGGGTGGACACATCTTTGTCACCACCGGATTGCTTAGAAAAGTTGGATCTGAAAACGCATTAGCCATGGTACTGGCCCATGAAATGGCGCATATCAAACATCGCCACCCAATACAGGCGATAAGCCGTGGTGCTCTGGTGCAATTTTTAATGACCCTCGTCTTAGGTAATCAAGGCACCGCAGCGATACAAAGTGTATTGGGGCAAACCGGGTTATTGACCCTGCTGAGCTTTAACCGCGATATGGAAAGAGAAGCCGACCAGGAAGCCATGGCTGTGTTGGTAAACAACTACGGTCATCTGGCAGGGGCCGACGAGTTCTTCAGTCAACTGCTTGAGCAAGGCAACCAAGCAGCATGGACAGCGATATTTCAAACCCACCCTGGCGTAGAGTCACGTGTAGTAGAGATTAGAAAACGCGCAAAGGACTATGCTACTCAGAGGATCGCCCCTGTCCCACTGGATCAACGGCTGATCAGTTATCTGCAACCATCAGCTGAATAGCCTACATAGTCGACCTAGAATGCTACACTGGCGCATCAAAAACAGGCAAAAAGAACACAAGTTTAGAACAGAAAAGCAGCGACCATCACCGTCGTTACTGTTAATTGAGCAGCCAATGAAATCACTTTTAGCATTGCTATTGATCATCACCTTAAACCCAGCAATTGCAGGCGATTCACAGTCGTGTTACGACTCAGCCATGGCGCAATCACAGTTGAACCGCTGCGCAAAACTGGAGATGCAAGAAGCGACAGCAACGCTAAATCAGCTGCTCACAGAGCTCAAAAGCACCTTACCGGTGAAGCCAGAAGAAAATCTAATTGCCGCCCAAAAGGCCTGGGACGATTTAGTCACTAACGATTGCTCGATAGAAAGCTGGTACCTGGAAGGAGGAAGCGCCCGGTCAATGATCGTGACTCGCTGTCATACCAATCACAGCCGACAACGAATCAAGCTATTGAGCAGACTGCTTTGCCACCCCATGAAAGAGGAATGCGAGGCCGCCGAAAAGTACCAGACGCTGCCTTGAGTGTGCATCCGTCCTATTCTCAACTTAGCTGCCTCACCTTGCAGGTTGAGCAACTGATTTCCTGGCTAGGCTGAATCGACCAGGCTGGTTGGCCAGCGTCTCAACTTAGCGGGTGAACTCAAACAGCCCCGGCCCCTGACAGACGACACCTATTTGCTCGACCATAGTCACTCCTAAAGAGGTTCGTCTAGAGTACCCAAGGAGAAAAACTGCCCAAGGCTCTCTACGCCGACACACACTTTACCATCGATCAACCTTTCCTCAGCGTGCTCTACTAGTTGGTAATAAACTGAGCGCGCTACTAAGCCATCAAGACGATCCCTGACTCTAATATAGGGAGAAGGCTCCGCATTTCCGTCATTGATTTCCACCCATAACGGATGATCCTTGTCGAGGGAGACCCGTTCACCCGTGTTGGTTTCGGCAATCAGGCAGGCTTGGCCATTAATTGTCTCTGCATCAATTTGGGTGATTACAAAGGGCGCATCGTCCACTTTAATCCGCCACTTTTCAACGGGCGTTACCAGATAGTAGTCGTCCTCATCCTTACGCAACACGGTTGAGAACAGGCGTACGAGTTTCAGACGGGTGAAAATAGATTCTTGATAAAACCAGTCACCGTTGCGAGCGATACGAATATCAATATCGCCGCTAAATTCGGGGTTCCATAGGTGCACCGGAGGCAGACCTTTATCACTTACTTTTTTTACTTGTGCTGCTAATTTGCCATGTTGGTCTGCAGCCCCAAAATCACTCATGTCATAACCCCCTCGCCCATTCAGGCCTTAATCCGGCTTGGAGGGGGCTACTAATTGCCTGCTGTACCTGTGCCAACAGACGTTGCTTATCCCTGCCCAGCACACCCTTTAACACCAAATAATTGGAAGCGTGATCACTTCGAAAAATGGTTTTATCCAGTTCCAGAGTGTTAAGCATCCATTCCATTTCCTGAAATAACTGCTGCTGATCCAAGGCTTCAAACTTACCCCCGAATCCTTCTACGAAGCGTTGATCTCCGCCGGGAAAGCTAACCACCAGGGTAGCCAGATACTCTGGCTGCGTAGCATTCGCCAATTTTGCTGATGCAATTGCATGTTGTTGCGATAATCGCTGTCCACCCAACCCGTTCAAAATCATCACTGAGCGTTTGATGCCAGCATCAGCAAGACGATTAAGAGCAGTTACAGTCGATGCAAACGTCTCGCCTTTACTGACTATCTTCAGCACTTCGTCATCACCGGATTCGGCACCTACGTAGACCATATCCAGACCAGCCGCCTTAAGCGCCTTAAGTTCTTGGTCAGTTTTGTTATTCAGATTTCGCGGAAGGCAGTATGCAGAAATCCGGTTGACAGTGGGGAAATGACGACGAATTGCCTCAAGAATAGTTAGCAGTCGCCTAGCTGAAAGTACCATAGCATCGCCATCTGCTAGAAAAATACGGCGCACATCGCCTAGCGTGGACGCTGCGTTTTTTATTTCTTCGAGTACTTCTGATTCAGCTTTGGGACGAAAACGTTTTTGCGGATCGGTATACATTTCACAGAAGGTACAGCGATTCCAACTACAGCCGTTGGTGATCTGTAGAATTAGGGAATTGGCTTCACTGGGTGGTCGATAGAGTGGCTCGATGTAACTCAGAGGATGTTGATGCATCTGCCATGCACTCCTTGAAATTAACTATGCAGTGCTGAACAATCGATAGAAGTTTTCAGTGGTTACTCGAGCAACTTCTTCGTAACTGATGCCCTTAACTTCGGCGACACATTCAGCGACTCGTTTTACAAATTTAGGTTCGTTGGGTTTGCCTCGAAAGGGAGCCGGTGTCAGATAAGGGGCATCGGTCTCTACCAGTATACGCTCGAGGGGTACTTGCCTGACCACGTCTCTTAACGGATCGGCATTTCGAAAGGTAATAATGCCAGAAAACGAGATCCAATAGTTATGCAAGATGGCCTGTTCTGCCATGTCCCAGTCTTCAGTAAAACAATGCAACACACCACCTACCGTAGCATTACCATGCTGGGAAATAATATCTAGCGTATCTTTCTTGGCATCTCGCGTATGTACTATAACCGGCTTTTTAAGCTTAGCGCTAACCTGCAGATGCTTGATAAAAGAAAGTTTTTGCGCATCTATCGTGTCTGGCTGATAAAAATAGTCCAACCCTGTTTCACCAATGGCAATGATTTTTTCGGACTGTGCCGCGCTGATCAACTGTTCGGTGGTTATTGTTGTTATCTCATCACTCATCGGATGAACACCAACAGATCCATAGACATTCTCGTAGCGGTTGATCATCTCCAGCATATCGGGGAAACGTGCCATATCTGTTGCGACACAAAGTATTTTGTCGACGCCATTTTCATGCGCTTGCTGCAAAGGTACTTTAAGATCTCCGTCATAAGCAGACAGGTTGAGGCGATCTAGGTGACAGTGGGAATCGATTAGCATATAGGATACAACAGAGAAAACGGTATGTAAGTGTAAGCAAATGAGCGGGTTATTAAGCTTCGTCTGCCGTCTTTACATCGTGTGGGTTAATCGGCCTGAGCCCAAAGCTCCTGCCAGATGAGTCTCGATTTTATTCAGAACGGTGTTGTCATCATCGCTGAGCTGGATGCCGATACCGGCCTGTTTGCCGCCTTGGGCACCACAGGGTGTTACCCATATGACCTTACCAGTCACCGGAATCTTGTCAGATTCATCCATCATATCCAGCAGCATGAACACTTCTTCGCCCATGTGGTAATTCCGCTGGGTGGCGACGAAAAGACCGCCATTTTTTATGTAGGGCATAAAGGCACGATAAAGCTCATCTTTCGACTTAATCGTCAAAGATAGAATTCCGTGGCTGGCCCTGGGACTCGCGGACATAGTCTTCCTTAATTTTACTAACGACTTACTAATCCTAACCAGTATATCAGTATATCTTCAAACATCAGTTGGCGATTAGGATTAGTCTTCGCCATCAATTGGCGTCGATATTCCTGTATTTTATCAACGAAAGCAAACAACTTCTCTGCAGGAATTCTAGCAGAAGCCTTGATAACCAGCGTCTTTGCGTCCAGATTGGTTAAGTTATCGGCCGATCCTGACGATCTGTAGCGAATCATGTCAGTTATTAAACTGTAGAGCCAAGAAAGCATCTGCAATGGATCTTCTTTTTGCCACTGTACGGCGATTTCTGGAACAGAACAGCGCCGAGAAGCAACTCCCTTCAAACCAGACACTAATAAGGTGCGCTTCTCTGCCCCCCCGTCAGAAAAAAGTTTCTGGGCCGAGAGTGGCGCACCTCCAGCTAGTTTCAACAGTAGCTGAGCATTCTCAATTCCTTGTTGATCAAGCCAGATTTCAGCTTGCTCAGCTGTTGGCAGAGGTAGTGGATAGCTCTGACATCGGCTGCGTATAGTCGCCATTAATCGTCCCGAGGCATGACTGACCATCAAGAATAAGGTTTTGTCCCCCGGCTCCTCCAACCCCTTTAACACCGCATTGGCTGCGTTAATATTCATCTCTTCGGCAGGGCTGATAATGACAACGCGATATCCCCCTTGTTGAGGAGTACTCGTAATAAATCGGTTCAGATCGCGAATTTGATCTATTTTTATTGGTTTTCCTGGTTCATCAGGAAATATGGTCACCAGGTCTGGATGCGTTCCCTGCTGGTTGAGCAAGCAGCTTTTGCAGCTGCCACAGGCTTCCTGCTTCGGGTTTTGGCACAAAATATAATAGGCACAGACTCGTGCGAAATGTTCCTTGCCGATCCCCTGAGGGCCTGATAACAACATGGCATGAGGTAACCGTTGCTTTTGGTGCAACGACAACAGTTTGGTCCAAGCAGGCTGTTGCCATTGGTAGACCTCTGTATTTAACTCAGCATTCATGGATAAATCGGTCCAATACATTGCGGATTTTCTGTTGCACGTTATCAATACCCCCGGCTGCGTCTATTACCCTAAAACGATTGGACTCTTGTTTAGCCCTCTCGAGATAGGCATGTCTGACTAACTCAAAGAAGTCCATTTTTTCCTGCTCAAAACGATCTAGCTGCCCGCGTGCTCTAGCTCGCTCCATACCAACTTCCACCGATACATCTAACAGCAACGTAAGATCGGGCCTTAGGTCTCCCTGAACCAGGTTTTCCAACGATGCAATCTTACTAACGTCCACTCCACGGCCACCGCCCTGATAGGCATAAGTTGCATCAGTGAATCGATCACAGAGCACCCAGGTGCCCTTTTTCAAGGCAGGAATGATCACCTGTTGAATATGCTGAGCTCTGGCGGCAAACATAAGCAATAGTTCACAGTTTTCACTGACCGCCTCGTCACGATGCCGTAATAGCATTTCCCGGAGCTCTTCTGCCATTGGCGTACCGCCAGGCTCGCGGGTCAACAGGAAAGGAATACCTGCTGTGGTTAAATAATCCTGGATGAAATTGATGTTGGTGGTTTTGCCAGCACCCTCACCGCCTTCAATGGTGACAAATTTAGCTTCAGTAACCGCCATTAACTCTCACTCTTATTGTTAAACTGCTGCCTCACTTGGCACTCGTTGATTGCGGGACGGAACGATAATCCTTGCGTCGCTTTGAGCGTTGAAACCGTTGTACGGCCCTGACATGTTCTGCATAGGTGGCAGAAAACTGGTGGCGCCCATTGCCCTTTGCAACAAAATAGAGCGCTTTGCCGGGTGCAGGATGTAAGACTGCATGAATCGCGGCTCTGCCTGGATTGGCAATAGGCGTTGGTGTTAGCCCTACAATACGATAGGTATTGTAGGGGGTTTTAGCTTTAAGATCTGCGCGGGTGATATTGCCGTTGTAGCTGGCGCCAAGGCCATAAATAACGGTAGGATCCGTCTGTAAGCGCATGTTTTTATTAAGCCTGCGAACAAATACGCCGGCAATCTCAGCTCGCTCTTCAATTGCTGCCGTTTCTTTTTCAACGATAGATGCCAGTATTAATGCGTCATAAGGGGTTTTGAACGGCAAATTAGGTTCGCGCTTTGCCCATTCGTCTTGCAGTACTTGGGTCATGGTCTTGTAAGCTCGCTTAAGTAGGTCAATATCGCGAGTGCTTTTAGTGTAGCTGTAAGTATCGGGGTAGATCCAGCCTTCGAGCTTTGCTCCAGGAATACCTAGGATCGTTGCAATATCCGCTGTTGATTGCCCATCTAGGGTTTGCACAACATCGGTGTTGGCCGCTAATTCCTTTAAGTAATCCTGTGCACGCAGCCCCTCTACTAAGGTAAGTTGCCGTTGCAGCACTTTGCCGCTGACAAATAGCTCAATTAGTTGCTTGTGACTGATGCCGGGAACGATACGATATTCGCCACTTTTTACCCGTTGAGCGTTTTTACTGAGTCGAGCGTAGATTCGCAGCTGAAACGCGTCGTCAACAATACTGTTGTTTTCCAGATCCTCAGCTAGCTTGGTAAAGCTGCTACCTGGCTTTAATTCGTATACTGTCTCTGCAGCAAGTGCGATGGGCCTATCTGAAAAGGAACTGATATGCTGCTTTCCCCAGAAAGCTGACACTAGACCAATAAGGGTTAATGCGGCGACAATTGCCGTAATGCGCTTAGTCATGAGTCTTTTCCATTGCATTGATACCTGACGGCGTAGTCCGCGGCACTAGCAATTTCATCCTGTCGCAGCCATTGCTGAAGCCTCCTTATTAAAAGCTGCGGAGCAAATTGCCGCTGCTGGAAGCAACGCACCGGCCATATTCCAATAAGGCTATTGGTCATAAATATCCCGTCTGCGCGATACAGCTGTTCTAAGGTGATTGGTTGTTGCTGCAATGGTATTGATTCTTGTATAGATCGCTTAATGACCCAATCTCGAACAACACCCTGCACACCCGATTGTTCAATGGTTGATGTAATCAAACCGCCATCTTTGAGCAAAAACAGATTGCTCATCGTGCCTTCGATAACAAAACCATCATAGTCCCGGACCACCCCCTCTTCGCACTGGTCTTGCCATTCTGACCGCGCTAGCACCTGTTCAAGACGATTTAGGTGCTTAATTCCCGCCAAGGTGGGGTTCTTAGATAAGCGCGTATTACACAGAAAAAGCTCAATGCCTGAGCCGTAATGGCTTGATGGGTACAACGGGGGCTCAGAGCAGCTGAGAATTCGCTGAGGAGATATATTCGCGCTGGGGCGATAACCGCGCCCACCACTCCCTCGAGTAATGACAATTTTAACCACACCCTCGCCACTATCCATTGACCGACACAGTAGTTGCAATTCCCGTTCGAGCTTGAGCTGCTGCTCCGTATCGAAATTTATACCTAAGGTGTCGCATCCACGCCGAAGTCGGCCTAAATGCTGAGTCCAGAATACCGGATTCTGCTGGTGTATTTTGAGGGTTTCGAATACACCGTCGCCATAGCTTAGACCTCGATCATTCGCATTGACCTGATCGGTCCAAATTCCGTTGATAAGTGTTTTTTTGATGCTCATAACAGAGCGGACCTTAAGGCCCGCTACCTATGATCAGGAAACCTTGGTAAATACCAGAGTGCCGTTAGTTCCGCCAAATCCAAAGGAGTTGGAGACTGCCGACTCGATCTTAATCTGCTGCGCCTGATGCGCGACATAATCCAGATCACAACCTTCTGATGGGTTATCCAGGTTTATAGTGGGTGGCGCAACTTGGTCTCTGATTGCCAATACAGCAAAGATAGCTTCAACTGCGCCGGCTGCACCCAGAAGATGACCGATCATCGACTTAGTGGAACTCATACGGACGTTTCCAGCAGCATTACCTAACACTCGCTTCGCAGCATTGGATTCGGCCATGTCGCCAGCTGGTGTAGAAGTACCATGAGCATTGATATAGTGAATATCTTCGACATTCAGCCGGGCATCTTTGATGGCATTCGCCATAGATGCCGCTGCGCCACTTCCGTCTTCCGGAGGTGCAGTCATGTGATGGGCGTCTCCACTCATACCAAAACCTGTCAGTTCCGCATAGATCTTTGCGCCACGTTTTTTGGCGTGCTCATATTCTTCCAGCACTACAGTGCCAGCACCATCAGAAAGCACAAAGCCATCTCGATCACGATCCCATGGACGACTTGCCGCTTGGGGGTCGTCGTTCCGAGTGGATAACGCTCTGGCCGCGGAGAAACCACCCAACCCTAATGGGGTTGTTGCCATTTCTGCGCCACCAGCGAACATGACGTCAGCATCGCCATAGGCGATCATCCGTCCCGCAGAACCAATATTGTGAGTTCCTGTGGTACAGGCAGTGGTAATCGCAATATTAGGACCTTTAAGGCCGTAAAGAATGGAGAGGTTACCGGCAATCATATTAATAATGCTGCCCGGTACAAAAAATGGGGAAACACGTCTAGGCCCACTTTTGTTAACAATATCGTGGTTCTTTTCGATCATTGGTAAACCACCAATGCCAGAACCTATAGCTGCGCCGATACGATGGGCGTTTTCTTCTGTCACTTCCAGCCCGGAATCTTCGAAAGCCTGTATGCTTGCGGCCATTCCATACTGTATGAAAAAATCCATCTTACGTGCTTCTTTGACACTCATATAATGACTTACATCGAAGTCACGTATAGAACCGCCAAAACGGGTTTTGTAGGCAGTAGTATCCAAATGCTCAATGGCAGCGATTCCGCTTTTACCATTAAGAATGTTCCCCCACGTCTCATTGACGGTGTTACCAAGCGGGGTAAGCATACCCATTCCGGTGACAACAACTCTTCTACGAGACATACCTATCCTCCAACAACAGGAAAAAACAAAAGAAAAGCCGCTCTATACGAGATAGTAGCGGCTTTTCGTCAGCTTGTTCTCAGCGAGATTACTGATTCGCTTCGATGTACGTGATAGCCAACTTAACAGTAGTGATCTTTTCAGCTTCTTCGTCAGGAATTTCAGTTTCAAATTCTTCTTCCAAAGCCATAACCAGCTCTACAGTGTCCAGTGAGTCTGCGCCCAGATCTTCTACAAAAGAGGCATCACTTGTTACTTCTTCTTCTTTGACACCCAGCTGTTCTGCAACGATCTTTTTTACGCGCTCTTCAATAGTACTCATAGTTATTCCTACTTGTTATGAACAATTTTTCTGAAGCTGTTTGACAATGTCGTGCAACAACTTCAAGAGATCAGTTAACCGCCATTTACATATTGCGGCTTATGAAGGGGACATTATCAACAAATTGACAAAAAAAACAATTCCCCTAGCTCAATTAAGACATATACATGCCACCATTGACATGGATCGTTTCCCCAGTGACATAACTACCGCCTTCACTAGCGAGGAATCCAACCACTGCTGCAACGTCTTCTGGAGCGCCCAAACGGCTCATTGGGATCTGTGCGCGCAGGGCATCTTTATGATTGTCAGCCAGACTGCTAGTCATATCAGTTTCGATAAAACCGGGTGCTACGCAATTAACAGTCACATTGCGGGACGCAACTTCCCGCGCCAAGGCTCTGCTAAAACCTTCGATACCTGATTTCGCTGCCGCATAGTTGGACTGACCAGCGTTGCCCATGGAGGCGACCACAGAGCTAACGTTGATGATCCGACCCCAGCGAGCTTTAGTCATGCCACGCAAACAGCCCTTTGCAACACGGTAGATAGAGTTGAGATTGGTATTCAGTACTGAATCCCACTCATCCTCTTTCATACGCATCAGCAGGTTGTCCTTAGTTATTCCGGCATTATTTACCACAATGGCAATAACGCCGAACTGATCCTGAATATCCTTTAATACATCGCTAACAGAATCCGCACTTGCAACATCGAGCACCATACCCGTGCCTTTGATATCGGCTTTTGCAAGATTACTGGTAATCGTTGCTGCGCCGTTACCGCTGGTGGCCGTACCGACAACAATGGCACCCTGCCGGCCCAGCTCTTCAGCGATCGCTTTACCGATACCTCGGGTCGCTCCCGTAACTAGAGCAACTTTACCTTCGATAGACATTGAAAACCCCTTCCTTCACTCTAAGTCGTCGATCAGCTATTCAGCGCTTTTTCAAAGCCCGCTGCATCATTGATAGCAGCGACGTTCAGGCTACGCTGAATGCGTTTATTCAGACCAGATAATAC
Source organism: Motiliproteus sp. (assembly GCA_036960175.1). Classification (GTDB taxonomy): domain Bacteria; phylum Pseudomonadota; class Gammaproteobacteria; order Pseudomonadales; family Balneatricaceae; genus Motiliproteus. The sequence goes on from JBALWH010000029.1 coordinate 13,943, forward strand.
CTTACCTGGGCCGCACTCGATAATAGTTTCAATACCCTGCTCGGCCATCGCATTAATAGTGTCAGTCCAACGTACAGGACTGTATAGCTGAGCCAGTAAGTTTTGCTTAATTTCAGCAAGGTTAGCTGAAACTGCGGCATTTACGTTTTGTATCACTGGAATCTTTGCTTCATTGATTTGCAACTGATCCAACACCTGCGCAAGCTTTTCCGCTGCGGGCTGCATCAGCGCACAGTGAGATGGGACGCTGACCGGCAATGACATAGCGCGCTTGGCTCCAGCTTCCTTACATAACGCAATAGCGCGACTTACAGCCTCCGCTGAGCCAGCAATAACTATTTGCCCCGGAGAGTTGTAATTGACGGCTGAAACCACATCCCCATCGGCAGCCTTTGCGCAGGCTTCTTCGACCAGAGCGTCATCCAGACCAAGAATAGCGGCCATAGCTCCTTGTCCGGCAGGCACCGCCTGCTGCATAAATTCGCCACGGGCTTTTACCAGCTTTACGCCTTGCTCCAGAGAGATCACATCAGCACAGACCAGTGCGGTGTATTCCCCTAGGCTATGGCCAGCAAGAATGGAAGGAGTATCACCGCCTAGCTGCTGCCACAAACGCCACAAGGCAACACCGGAGGTTAGTAGAGCCGGCTGAGTCTTGTCAGTACTATTGAGGTCCGAATCTGGACCATTTTGGATTAAGTCCCAGAGATCATAACCCAAACCTTCAGAAGCGACTGCGAAGGTTTCCTTTATGATTGGGTGTTGCTCACCCAGCTCGGAAAGCATACCGAGCTGTTGTGAACCTTGCCCAGGAAATACAAATGCAAGCGTTTGATTCATGCTGTCCCCATAGAATAAGAGAAAGATAACACCTTAGACGAAACGATTTATGGACAAGGTGTCATATGGTACTAAAGACTAAGGGGCTAATATTACCTGATTTAAGGGGAATTAAAACGCAATAATCGCAGGACGATGACTTAATACAGAGACTTGACCGACCGCAACAATAGCGAAGCATCTGCAGCCACTAAAAAAGCGAAGATAGGCGCTCATTTAGTTTTTCTGACAAACCCTGAACGACCTCTGCGCGCGCCTGCTCAATCGCAAAACCAAAGCATGCTTGATTCGCTGAACCGTGGCTTTTGACCACAATACCTTGAAGACCTAACAAGCTGGCACCATTGCGTCTTGAGGGATCCATCAGTTCTTGCATTTCGCCCAGTATTGGCCGTGCCAAAAAACCGATTAGTTTACGGTATAGAGAGCGCTCAAAAGCTGTCTTCAGGGATCGCCCCAATAAGCGAGCCAAGCCCTCACTACTTTTAAGAGCAATATTGCCGACAAAACCATCACAAACCACAACATCGGCCTTCCCGGCGTATATATCATCGCCTTCGATATAGCCGATGTAATTGATCTGGCTATGCTCCTGTATTAACCGAGAGGCTAACTTAACTTGTTCGTTACCTTTGATTTCTTCCTCACCGACATTGAGCAATGCGACCCTGGGAGCCGTTTTGCCATCTACAGTTTCCATCAATACCGATCCCATTAGTGCGAATTGAAATAGATGGTCAGCACTACAATCAACGTTAGCGCCAAGGTCGAGGATATAACTGTGACCCGTTCGGGTAGGCAATGCTGAAGCGATCGCCGGCCGATCAATGCCCGGATGGGTTCTGAGCAAATAACGCCCTATTGCCATCATTGCACCCGTATTACCAGCACTGACACAGGCATCTGCCTGACCTTCAGCGACCAGAGATATAGAGCGATAGAGTGATGAATCCTTACGCTTTCTCAACGCCGTAGAGGGCTTTTCATCCATAGCCACAATTTCGCTAGCATGAACAACGTCTATTTGAAAACTCGGGGAGACTTGCTTTAAATGGTTCCTGATTTTCTGTTCGTCACCAACTAACAGCAAACGACAATCAGGGAAGCGAGAAATAAAATCCAGCGCGGAGGGGATAATAACGTGGGGACCGAAGTCCCCACTCATTGCATCAATTGCAAGTGTGCAACTGGTGGTAGCCAAGCTTATTCAGCGTCTTTGGCGATCACCTGACGACCACGATAAAAACCATCCGCAGTCATATGATGGCGACGATGTACTTCACCAGTAGTTGCATCTTGAGACAATGTTGCACCGGTAAGTGCATCGTGAGAACGTCGCTGACCGCGACGTGAACGTGTTACTTTACTCTTTTGAACAGCCATGGCTTAAGCAGCTCCTGATACTAATGTTTGTTGCCCTTAAGTTGGGCTAATACGCTAAATGGATTCGGCTTGTCGTCGCCTTCCGATTTCGCACTTGGGTCTCTGTATTCGGTTTTAACCGCACAGTCCTGATGTACTGCAATTAAAGGAAGCGTCAATATCAACTCTTCCTCTATAGCTTCTTTGACTTCGAGTTCTTTCGTAAAGATAAGCGGGTCATAACGCCCGGGCAACATACTTGCTGCCTTATCATCACGAACAAGCCCTAAATTCAATTCCGCTTTTAATGCGATTGCTACCGGCTTCAAGCAGCGCTGACATAGCATCTGCACAGAAGCCTCAGCCTTTCCATTTAGGTAACGAATTTTTTCTTCGTCAATACCAAATGATAAACTGACTTCAATAGTGCCCTCTTCGCCTTCCAAGAAAGTCACAAGTCGCTCTAACCGTTTTAAGGGTATAGAACCTTGAAAACTTAAGCCTTGCTCAGCAGCACGACGAGGTTCAATTGTATTCGGTAATGGGGCCTTCAACATAAGCGCGCAATTCTAGGGGTGAAACCTACTCCTGTAAAGGGCAAGACGCCCAAAACAACCATAAAAACCGTTATTATGTGCAGTCTCTGTATCAATCCACTGATAACGGCAGAAATTGTAACATGACAGACCTTATTCTTGCGTCAACTTCACTCTATCGGAAAAGCATTCTTGAGAAACTAGGCATCCCTTTCACCATGGAATCCCCCGATATAGAAGAACACCCCCGCGAGGGAGAATCGGCCGAAAAACTGGTTCTGCGCCTGGCAGAAGAAAAAGCCACAGCAGTAGCAGCTCGCCATACCCGAGGATTAGTTATTGGCTCTGACCAAGTAGCAGTGCTCCATAATCGTATTTTAGGTAAACCACATACCCACCAAAACGCAGTACTGCAGCTCAAAGCCTGCCGTAACCAGCGCATTACGTTCTTAACTGGACTGAGTGTTATTAATTGCGAATCAGGATCTATTAGAAGTTGCGTAGAGCCCTTTCATGTCCATTTTAGAGACCTTGAAGATCAACAGATTGAAACTTATCTCAAGATCGATCGACCCTATGATTGCGCTGGCAGTTTCAAATCAGAAGGACTGGGGATTTCCCTATTTACCCGATTTGAAGGTGATGATCCCAACACTCTGGTCGGACTACCCCTTATTCGACTAATAGAAATGCTGGGACAGGAAGGGGTAAAGGTCATATAAAAAAACCGGACATAAATCCGGCTTTCGTTACACAGTGCTATTAAGGACTACCTATTAATAGCGGGGAAGCTGACCCTTTAAACCTAGCTCCACCGACATAGTTCTGGCGAAGCTGGTGCTAAAACGTTCAACCATCTTTTCGAGCGGGCTAATATTTCTAGTGAAATCAACGATATTCTTTTCACCGATAATTTCCCTAGCAACGTAGCCTGCGCTACCCAATCCGTCAATCAGGCCTAATTCCAAGGCCTGCTCTCCGGTCCAGATTAATCCACTAAACAATTGAGGGTCTTCTTTAAGGCGCTCTCCCCGGCCTTTTTTCACCTGACTGATAAATTGCTTATGGGTGGTATTCAACACGCCTTCCCAAAAAGTTTTCTCTGAGGCTTTCAAGGGTGTGAATGGATCAAGGAAAGCTTTGTGCTCACCGGCAGTAAGAACACGCCGTTCGACGCCAAGCTTTTTCAGCACATCAACGAAACCAAAGCTTGAAGAAATAACACCGATAGAGCCGACCAGGCTGGCTTTGTCAGCATATATCTCATCTGCAGCTGCGGCGATATAATAGCCACCAGAGGCACCTATATCCGATATGACACTATATAACTTAGTGTCAGGATGAAGCTGTTTCAAACGCACAATTTCATCATAGACATAGCCAGCTTGAACTGGACTGCCGCCGGGACTGTTTATCCTCAGGATGACTCCAGCGGTGCCTTTATCTTCAAAGGCTTCCCGCAAAGCGGTAACGATAGTGTCTGCATTGGCATCTTCGTCTGCAGCGATGACGCCATTGATCTCGACCAACGCCGTGTGCTGCTGAGATCCACTTACTTCTTTAGGAAACCAGTCACCAGGAATAAACAGGAACAGTGCGGCAAATAGATAGATGAACGTCAGGGACTTAAAAAAGATCCCCCAGCGACGAGATTTGCGCTGCTCGGTGTTGAGCCCCATGATTAGTTTTTCGATTAAACGCCACTCGCGGTTATCACCCTTTTGTTGCTTATGTTGTGAATCGGTTGGCGTCGCCGGCTGCTGCCCTTGAGCTGGACGATTGTCGTCAGCTTCGGGCTTTGTCCAAAGATCATCACTCACACTACTTTCCTCAGTGTTTTAAAAATAGATATTAGCTGTACTAGCTTGCTTGCTGATTGGCATCAAGCCATTCAGTAAGCTCTGAAAACTGATCAATAATGGTTACCGGATTATGAGTTAGCAAACGCTGAACTGAATGCGCCCCATAAGCCACCCCCATGGAACTTACCTGGGCATTAGTAGCCATCTCAAGATCAAACTCGGTATCGCCAATCATCAAAGCCTGGTTGGCCTGATAGCCGCTTTCTTGTAATAGCTCATGCAACATTAGAGGGTGCGGTTTAGAACGAGTTTCATCGGCGCAACGACTGTGCTGAAAAAGCTCTTTGATTCCGGTTTCTGCAAACACCTGCTCTAAACCACGACGGCTCTTTCCCGTAGCAACCGCCAATTGATAGCCTTTTTCAGCCAACTGCGCCAAACCTTGCTCTACGCCGGGGAATAAAGCCGTTGGGGTATCATCTGCACGTAAATAATAGTGGGAATAACGCTCGCGCATTCCTTCAACACCCTGCTTGTCGATACCTGGAAATATTGCCTGCAACGCTTCCGGAAGCCCCAAGCCAATTATATTTCTAACGGCTTCAGCCCCCGGCTCTACAAGCCCCAAATCGACAGCAGCACGCTGCATTGACGCAATAATACGATCGGCCGAATCAATCAGGGTTCCGTCCCAATCAAAGATCAAAAACTTAAACAATGCTTATCTCCGCATAAACCCAGATAAATTTAATAGATTGCTACTCACTGTAGGTAGCCTAGTGGTGGACATCATAGCGGAAGCAGGGTTCCAGAAGAACCTAACTGGACTGACCTGCATCAACGATCCAAATATAAGGGAAATCACCTATTTTAGGATTGGTGATGACGTTATTTTAAGGTATCCTTTAGACCTTTTATCTACACCAATAATTTTGCACCACCACGGAGTGAATCATGAGCGACCTGCACGGCTACTACATAGAAGACCTTGAAGTTGGTATGACGGATTCTTTTGCCAAAACTGTTTCTGAATCAGACGTTTATACTTTTGCTGGTATCACCGGAGATAACAACCCAGTACATATTAATGCTGAGTTTGCCGCTACCACCCCTTTCAAACAACGCATTGTCCACGGCATGTTTAGCGCCGGTCTGATCTCAACAGTTCTGGGAACCAAGCTTCCTGGGCCTGGTGCTATCTATGTGGATCAAAGCATAAAATTTAAAGCGCCGGTCTTTTTCGGTGACACGGTTACCGCTACCGCCACCATTGAAGAGATAGACATTCGCCGTCGCCGTGTTGTCCTCAACACAACGTGTTCAGTGGCCGGTAAAGTTGTGGCACAAGGAGCTGCCACGCTGATGGTTGATTCACGCCCTGCTTAGTTAAACAGCTAACGGTACCAAAGGAGACATTAGATGCTAATAAGAGCTGAACAATCATGCTTGCTCGTGGTTGATATCCAAGGAAAGCTGGTGCCAGCTGTTGATGATAATCAGGCGTTAATCACGCATTCTAAATGGCTGATCGAAGTAGCTGCCATTCTCGATATTCCCACCCTCACGTCTGAGCAATACCCCAAAGGTCTGGGCGGAACTATTGAGGAACTTGATCAGTTACTGCCAGCAGAGGGAAAGATGGATAAGGTCTATTTCTCCTGTGCCGCTGACGGCGACTGCTTAACCAAGATAGAGTCGGTTAACAGACAGCAGATTATCATTATCGGCATGGAAGCCCATGTTTGCGTGATGCAGACCGCTTTTGGCCTGAAGGACTGTGGTAAAGAAGTCTATGTAGTTGCCGATGCGGTCGGCTCCAGGAACCCTCTAGATAAAGAGTTGGCATTAACACGAATGCGAGAATACGGTATTCATGTGGTTAGCCGGGAAATGGTTGCCTTTGAGTGGATGGAGAAGTCTGGTACCGATGCCTTCAAGAAAATAAGCTCGGATTACCTACGCTAATAGTACTCGATCAATATAAAAAGGGACGCTAAGCGTCCCTTTCTTTTAGCAACTAAAAAAACGTAACCGCTAACTTCCGATTGCCTTCAGATGTGTAACAAATTCTTCTGGTGTAGGTACTCCAACCAGCATTTTTTCGGTTAACTGAGTTCCTTCCCGATCATAAAAAACGAGTGCAGGCGGCCCAACAATTTTGTAGCGCTGATACAGTGCTTTGGATTGTGCATCATTTGCCGTCACATCCACCTTAATCAAAGTGAATCGATCCATTTGTTGCTGAACGGCCTCATCGGCAAAGGTATAGAACTCAAGCTCTTTACAAGACACACACCAATCTGCATAAAAATCCAGCATCACTGGTTTTTGGGTTTTCTTGGATTGCTCAAGCATAGGCGCAAGAGCGGGATAGGACGTGACTTTGGTAAACACAGGGAGTTGCTGCTGAGCGGCAGAAGAGCTCCCGGCAAACCCTTTTAATGGATAGATAACACTCTGATTACCTCCGGCCGCGCCTAACAACAGTGCGCCGCCGTATATAAGCATTAGAATCCCCACGCCTTTACCAAGACGCTGAACGTTGCTGGCTGTTACTGGCAACCCATCTAACGCCTTAAGGTAGATAGCACAGACCACAAAGATAATCCCCGCCAGCACCATCGTCACTATAGTCGGAACAATCCGATCCAGCATCCACACAGCCATAAGCAGCATCAACACGCCAAAGGATGCCTTGATGCCGTTCATCCAGACACCGGCCTTGGGCAAAAGTTTACCGGCGGAAGTACCCACCAGAATCAACGGCAACCCCATACCGATGCTCAGTACAAAAAGAGCCGCTCCTCCTAATACCGGATCACCTGTCTGACCTATAAAAATCAGCGCGCCGGCTAAAGGAGCGGCGACACAAGGCCCGACGATCAGTGCCGAGAGAAAACCCATCATAGCAACGCCTGCCACCTCGCCGCCTTGCTGAGTACGGCTTAGCCGATTCAAAGAGTTTTGCAACCCAAGGGGCATTTCCAAATGATAAAAACCAAACATTGCCCCAGCGAACACCACAAACAACAAGCTGAAAGACGAGATAATCCAGGGGTTCTGAAAGGCAGCCTGCAGGTTTTCACCGAAAAGCCCGGCAACCACACCCGCGACGGTATAGGTCACCGACATCGACAGCACATAAACAACCGACATAAAAAAGGCTCGCCGAGAAGAGCTGTCTTTCTGCCCGGCAATCACCCCTGCCAGTATAGGTATCATGGGAAACACGCAGGGAGTTAAAGATAAGGCCAATCCAGCGACAAAAAACAATCCCAACGTTAACAATAAGTCGCCACTGGCCAAAGCATTGATAAACTGACGCTGATCGGTTAGCGAGACTCCCTGCAGCGCCTCTGTAGATGCCACAGCAGCATTTGCACTGATAGAAGAAAAAGGCGTCGCTGTTACCGGAACCTGATTGACCTTAAGTTCTTTGGTGACTGGCGGGTAGCAGATGCCACCATCCCAGCAACCCTGATATTCAATTTTTAAGGTTTCATCTACAGGTAATGACTTAAGGCTTTTAAGCTGAATGTCGACACTTGCCTGATGATAATAAACCTGCACGTTTCCAAATAAAGGGTCTTCTTTGGATTTAGATTCACTATAGCGCGAATCCACAACCTCAATTTTGTCAGAAGGCTTAACCTTTATTTTGTCTCGATAAAGGTAATAGTCGTCTTCGATATTCCAGCTAAGGGTATAAATACCTGGAGCCGTTTCCGTCGCTGAAAATTTGTAGGCATCTTCAACATCCAGGGGGCCGTCGCCGCTAGCACCTATTTTGTCAAACAAAGAAGCCTGAACCTGGGCGCTGCCCAACATAAAAGCTATCAGCCAGATCACGAGTTTGATGCTTCGATAAAAGCTACTGCTATTCAACGAGGTCTCCCAGTTTTTATTAGACACAGCTTGATTGACTATTAAGTGCCTGCTTTGTTTCAAACAATCCATTAGATGAATCAGAACCAATCATCATTGCGACGACGACGTTTGGGTAAGTTGGGGATGATCAGGCCAATTATCACACCTACAATAGCCAGAGCACCGCCGCGAAGGAACCAGCCCATCATATTGGTATCATCCATACCATCTATTTCAGCCTGCATGCGAACAATTTCATTTTCCAGCTGCGCGACCTGGGCCGTGGTTTTAGCCCGCGTTTCATTTATCTTGGACATTTCAGTGCTGCTTTTCTTTTTCACCCTATTTAGTTCAGCACTTATATTTTTAATCTGCGTGGCCTGCTCAACCTGCTTCTGCTGGCTGCTCTTAAGAGATGCCTCTGCTGCGGGCAAACGTTCCGCAATACTCACACCTGCTTTCAAATAACGCTTTTCCATCCATCCCGTGGTGCCTTTATCTGTGCGAACCTGGACGTAGCCGGTTGCCTTATCACGCGCAAGAAGCGTTACGGGCGTACCTGCATTAAGACGGGCTTTGATTTTAAATTGATTACTTGGACCACGGTGGATGAATACTTTCAATTCATCTGTGACGTGGTAAGGCTCTGCGGTATATGCCGCAGCAGAGTAGACAAAACACAGAGCCAGAATAAACAAGTTACGCATAGATCGATCCCAAATTGGAAATGACAAAAAAACAAAACGCGATTATAGCAGTGCTGCACTCAGTGGTTAAACTCAGAGTCTCTATTTAGGGTATTATTGGCCATCAATTTTTGCCTCACTTAAACCACAAACCCCGAAAGCCAACTGAAAGGACCCACGGTTGAACAACCTTTTTGATATTCAGCCGATATTACCGGCGCTAACCAGTGGTCAACTGGTACTGACTCCAAATCGGCGCCTCGCAGCAAAGATTCTTGATGCTTACAATAATCACCAAGCGCAGCAAAGTGTTCGCAGCTGGAACACTCCAAATGTGTATCCGCTGGAAGCCTGGATACACAATTGCTGGGAAGAACTACAAGACATCAACCCTCTGTTAGTTCCTCGTCGGTTAATAGACAGTCGACAAGAATTACTGCTCTGGGAGCAAGTGATCACCAAAGATCAGGAAAGTTCCCCGTTATTAAAGCCTTCTGGCGCAGCTTCGCAAGCACAAAGTGCTTACCGCACACTTTGCCTTTGGCGACAACAGGTAAACTCTGAGCAATATCTCAGTCATGCCCTTGATGCTGATGTGTTTGCGCAATGGGTAAATACTTTCGAGACCCTTTGTGAACAGCATGACTGGATGATCCAACCCCAATTAATCGAACTTTTGATTACAGCATGCTCACCATCGACCCTAGACTCTCAGCGAATAAGTCATTGTCCGGTAAAACAGTCCGCCGCTATTTTGGTAGCCTTCCAGGAAATGCCGCCCCTGCACCAACAGTTTCTGGATTGTTATTGCCAGTCCATCAGTCATTATCAGCCTGTTACGCTTAATCTGCTAAAGACCCGCCTTAGCTGCAATGATAACGACCAGGAAATAGCGCTATCCGCACAGTGGGCAAGACAGGTGCTGCTACAGGCGCCGGGCTCCACTATCGGCATCATCATACCGGAACTACAAAATCTAAGAGCCAAAGTCGAGCACGATTACCGGCAACTGTTTGACCTAGGTTACTTTGACCCTCAAGCCGAGATTAAAGAGCCGCCGTTCAATATATCTATAGGCACTTCGTTGCTGGATGCTCCCGTTATTCATTTCGCATTAAAACTACTTGGCTACCGGCTTAATACGATCGACATTGGTGATCTAGGCGGATTGCTTTACAGCCCCTTTATGCCTGGATTAGCGTCTGAACTCGATGGCCGCACCCAACTTGAATATCGATTACGCCGACTCGGTAAAAGCCAGTTCAAACTAAAGGAGGTCATTGACCATTGCGCGCGCCTAACACACCAGCCACACCAGCCACACCAGCCACACCAGCCACACCAGCCACACCAGCCATCATTATTTGAGACAGTAGAACCAGAGACAACCACCAGCGAAGAATTATGCAAGCAAGCAGAACTATCAGGCTGTCCGTTACTACTGCAGATACTGACGACATTAAACAGCAGCCGATACCCATCAAAGAACCATCCAGGGCTTTGGTCACATTGGTGTCTTAGCCTACTTGAACAGTTGGGATGGCCGGGAGACAGAGTCACTAATACGCTTGAATATCAGCAGATCGGGCAATGGTATGAATTGCTGAAAAAACAGGCCAGTTTCGACGAATTCGTCGGTGAAATCACCTTACAAGAAGCGTTGTCGTTACTCCGTAAAGAGACCCAGGCTGCTGTATTTCAGCCTAAAACGGCTGATTCATCCCTGCAGATTCTTGGCCCCTTAGAAGCATCAGGATTGCAGTTTTCTCATCTATGGATGATGGGCGTCAGTGATGACTGCTGGCCACCAGCACCAAGCCCTAACCCACTGTTACCGGTATCTTTACAACGGCAACTACAGATGCCTCATGCAACCCCTGAGCGAGAACTGAACTTTGCAAAAGACCTCACCAATAGTTATATCGATGGCGCCGAAATCGTGGTATTCAGCCATTCGTCCTATCGAGATGATCAGCAACTTCGCCCCAGTGCATTGATAACCAGTGTGGAAGAACGAGACGTCGATCACCTACCCATAACTCCAAGCCAATATTTTGTTAGCGAATCTCAGCAACTAACCTCCGCACAAATGCAAATGGGCAGTTGTGATATGGAGTTTATTGACTGTTCCATCGCACCTGCCGTCGATGCTGATGAGTTGCCCCACATCCGCGGAGGTAGCTCATTGATAAAAAACCAAGCGTTATGTCCGTTTTCGGCATTCGCGGTCAATCGCCTTAATGCTCGCCCTCTGGAGTCGCCACAGCTCGGTCTGAGCCCGGCAGACCGTGGTAATGCCCTTCATCTCGCCTTAGAGAAATTCTGGAATAAGACCCGATCTCTTAGTGAGCTTAAAGAACTAACAGCGAAAGATCTTGAAGATAGGATTGGTGAAAGCTGTGAACTTGCCCTAAACACTCTCAGAATCAAGGCAAAGCCCTGGATGGGAACACGTTTCTGGCAGCTGGAAACACAGCGATTATCAGCCCTGCTGCAGCAATGGCTTGAACTGGAAAAACAGCGGCCAGATTTCAAGGTGATCGCTACCGAACAAGAACTGAATACCGAACTGGCCGGACTGCCCTTGAAACTTCGCATTGACCGAATTGATCAGCTGCAAGACCTGTCTATGCTTCTGATTGACTATAAATCGTCTAAAAGCCAATTGAAGAACTGGTCAGGTCAACGTCTTAGGGAGCCGCAGTTACCGCTTTATGCGGTTTTAACTCGCAAAACCGTCAGCGCCCTGAGCTTCGCCGAAGTCAACATCAGTGCTTCCAGTTTTAAAGGACTTTGCCAACAACAACCTCCATGCGACGGCATTTTTCCCGTCGCGCAAAGCAAGCTGGACTTTGCACCGCAATGGCCAGAACTCATCACTCAATGGCAACAAAGCCTGGAACAGCTGGCCACCCAGTTTCTGCAGGGACACTGCCCTGTTTCACCGTTGGATAACAGCGCTTATGCCTATTCAGACCTTGAAGCGCTAAACCGTTTTTATGAAATTGATCTCTATGGCCAACAGGAACCGTTAAACCGTGACGACTAACCCCGCAGACTACCTACAGCGCCAACAATGCCTACAGGCAGACCAGTCTTTTTCTGTTCGCGCCCCTGCCGGTTCCGGTAAAACCGAGCTGCTGACGCAACGGGTCCTGGTGCTCTTGGCAGCAGTGCAAAAACCCGAAGAGATTCTCTGCATTACCTTTACCCGAAAGGCCGCGGCTGAGATGCTGGACCGGATTCTAAAGTCCCTTAAGGACGCTGAAGACCCACAGCAGCCAGAAAGTGAATATAAACTGCAATCTTGGCAGCTAGCCCGAACGGTTCTTGAACGGGATCAGCAACTGGGTTGGAATCTGCGTGAAAACCCCAGTCGCCTTCGTATTCTCACTATCGACGGTCTTTGTGCGCGACTGACCAAAAGCCTGCCGGCCCTCAGTCAATTCGGCGCCCAACCCGAGATCGCAAAAGACCCCCACAGCCTTTATCAATTGGCGGTGCAGCGCTTACTGGATCAACTGGAAACCGAAGATAACGTTGCTATTGCCCTGAGTAATTTGCTCAAGCATCTGGATAACCGTATCGATCAGGTAGAAAGCCTGCTGATCTCAATGCTTGCAAGGCGTGATCAATGGCTTAACTTTATCGGCACCGGTGCTTCAATCCGTCAGGCTCGCGGTCTGCTTGAACAGGGGCTGGATCGCTTGCTGGAAGAAGAACTGGGCCAATTAGGTTCAGCCCTAGCGGCCGACACCTCTGCTCTGGTGGGTTTGGCCGACTATGCTGCTAGCAACCTCGAGGCCGAGGACACTTTATCACCGATCCGCCATTGCTTGGGCATGGTGGATATTCCTGATAATTCCGCGGCAGGTTTAATCCAGTGGCGTGGACTTTCAGAGCTGCTATTAAAAAAAGACGGCGATTGGCGCGTTAAAGTCGACAAACGCTGTGGATTTATCGCCGGCGTCGATAAACAGCAAAAACTCCTAGCCAAACAATGGAAGGAGCAATTCTCCGAATTAGTCGCCCATCTGGGAGAAGACGCGTCCCTTAAAGAGCGCCTGAATCGAGTCCGTATACTGCCAGAGGACCGCTACAGCGACCGCCAATGGGAACTATTAGAATCGCTGACCATATTGCTACCCAATCTAGTGGCGCAGTTGATGCTCTGCTTTATGGAAAAAGGGGCGGTGGATTACCCCCAAATGACCTCTGCTGCACTCACCGCCTTGGGGGACGACGATAGCCCTACGGACCTTTCGCTGATTCTCGACTACCAAATCCGTCACATTTTGGTTGATGAGTTCCAGGACACCGCCACACCACAAATCCGCTTACTGGAAAAGTTAACCTATGGCTGGGAACCGGGCGATGGTCGCACATTATTTATCGTCGGCGACGGCATGCAGTCTTGTTATGGCTTCCGCGATGCCAACGTCGGCCTATTTCTGGATGCGCGCAAACATGGGATAGGCGCTGTCGCAATGAAGAAGGCAGATTTATCGGTGAATTTCCGTTCTCAGCAAGGGGTGGTGGCCTGGGTCAACCAAACCTTCGAGGGGGCTTTTCCCGGCGCAGATGATATCAGCCGTGGCGCAGTTAGCTATGAGCAATCTGAAGCTTTTAACGGTGCTTTAGACGGCAAAGCGGTCAGTGTTGATATCTTTGTTGATCATTCTGACCGTCAGGCCGAAGCTAATCATGTTGCCAAATTGGTCCGACAAGCGCTTGCCGACAGCAGCGATAAGAGTGTTGCCATATTGGTTCGAAACCGCTCCCACTTGAAACTAATTCTACCCGGCCTTAGAGAAGCAGGACTGCGCTGGAAGGCCACAGATCTCGACGCTTTAACCTCGCGTATGTGGGTGGTGGATTTGATTTCACTGCTAAAAGCCATTCTTAACCCTGCCAACCGAATCGCTTGGCTGGCAATACTCAGAGCCCCCTGGTGTGGTCTGTCGAATCAAGACCTGCTGGCAATTGCAGGCGGAGAAGGTCAAAACACCAATATATGGAGCCGTCTGCAGCAGTACCAACAGCTGGCTCTCAGCACCGATGGTCACGACCGGCTTTCCCGACTGGTAGGGGCTGTATCCAATGTTTGGGCACAACGAGCACGAAAACCCTTGCGTATCGAACTGGAATCTCTGTGGACCGCTCTCGGGGGGCCTGCGACCATCGAAAGCGAGTCGCAGCTGCAAGATATTAATCAGGTTTTTGCTCTTGTTGAGCTTCATGATCAGGGTTGCCGTTTGGCCGACGAAGAACAGTTTCAACGGGATCTGGATAAATTATTTGCAGCCCCTGACAGTGAGGGGGACCCACGCCTGCAGGTTATGACCATCCACAAATCGAAAGGTTTGGAGTTCGATACTGTCATCCTTGCCGGGCTTGATCGCTCGCCCCGCGCCGATGATAAACAACTGTTACTTTGGCAACGGCGCCTGAACGATGATGGTCGCGAAGATTTGCTGCTAGGCCCACTAGCCGCAACCGGCGATGAACAAGATCCGCTCTACCAGTATATTAAACAGGAACAAAGCCTTAAAAATCAGATGGAAGGGACACGGCTGCTATATGTTGGAGCGACCCGTGCAGTGGATCATCTACATTTAGTCGCCCACTTGAAAACAGATAGCCGTACTTGTAATCCCCGCCCCCCGGCACAACAATCGCTACTCGCATCCATCTGGCCTTACATTAGTGAGGATGCCATGCTGCACACCCGCTCGGATATCGTTGATGATACCGAACAAGGCCAGGTGCTAACGCAGCTAAGGCGCCTGCCAGATAGCTTTCAACTCCCGCAACTCAGCAATGGGAACCTGCTAGGAGACCACAACCGTTTTACCAAGAGTGATGACGACACCAACCTGCCGCAACAAAACTGGCTCGACAGCCCGAGACACATAGGGACCCTTGTTCATCGCCTGTTACGGCAGATGGTGATCAACCCCAAAGCCATGTGTGAGCCTTCATTGTATCCACAGTTTTATCCAGCCTGGAGCAGGCAACTTCAGCAGCTCGGCGTGCCCTACCTGGAATGTAAAAACGGAGTCAGCCAGATCGACAAACTACTGAGGAATATTTTACAGGACACCCGTGGTCGATGGGTTATTGATGGCAGTCATCAGCAAAGCGCCTGTGAACTGGCGATCAGCCACTTTAATGGCTTCCAATCCCAGCAGCTGATAGTAGACCGGACCTTTATCGACAGTGAAGGCAGCCGTTGGATCATCGATTACAAGACCTCTTCGGCTGCCGATGACCAGCCCTTCGCTGAATTTGTTGCTCAGGAAGTAGAACGTTATCGCCGACAGTTGGCGTTGTATGCCAACGCTATATCCGCCATGGAAACCAATCCAGTGAGAACAGCTCTGTATTTTCCCGAAAGCTGTCACTTTGAAGAAGTAGATCTCGAGCAAGGGTAATACCCAGGACTAGCCTCTAAGGGGATATTAAGCTGAGGGCGTGTTAATTAAGTACCTGAGGCGAAAGGTGGCAAAAAACTATTCGCCACAACACTTGGCTTTTGGGGTTCCCTAGCTCTTTGAAGTACGGCATGATTTTGAATTGCTGGCACTGTAGCTGATCATAAACCCCAACTTCGTTGAATCCCGCAGTTTTCAGGTCAGCAACTATTCGGTTTTTGTCTTCCGTGCTGAGCCGTTCTCTAAGCAATTGCCGACAGTTCATCCTGAACCTCGCTTCTAGCACAAAATATATATAAACAAATTGTATATTAGTCCTATTTAATAAAAATGACACCGGTCATAAAACCTCCACAATGAGGAAAAAACAGTCTGCTTAACCTAAATCCGCACACATCGACCCGCTATTATTGAATCGCCTGAGTCACGGGGGTATATTGGCCTTAATTTTTGGGGGATTAACAGCGCGATTGGCGCTAGAATATTGAGAATATGCCCCCTGATGGTATTCAAGGACAGATTTCGGATACCACGGCTTAAACCACTAGGAAGTTGCGATGACCGATATACGTGTTGACGACCTTAACGTCGAATCCCAAACCATTCTGGTGACCCCAGATCAATTAAAAACTGAGATGCCACTCACTCAGGCCGCGATGGAGTCTGTACTTGAAGGTCGGCAGACAATTAAAAATATTTTGGATGGCAGCGACAAACGTTTATTCGTCGTTGTCGGTCCCTGCTCTATCCATGATGTGGAAGCAGCAAAAGACTATGGGCAGAAGTTAAAAACGCTAGCCGCAGAACTTAAAGATACGCTTTATATCGTGATGCGCGTTTACTTCGAAAAGCCACGCACTACTGTTGGCTGGAAAGGCCTGATCAATGATCCTTGCCTTAATGATTCATTTCAGATCCAAGAGGGTCTGCATATTGGGCGTCAGCTACTGATTGATCTGGCTGATATGGGGCTGCCGCTATCGACAGAAGCGCTTGATCCCATCTCTCCACAATACATGCAGGATCTGATCTCCTGGTCGGCCATCGGCGCGCGGACGACTGAGTCTCAGACCCATCGTGAAATGGCCAGCGGCCTATCCTGCGCAGTTGGCTTTAAAAACGGCACAGACGGAGGCCTGACAGTCGCTATCAATGCCCTGCAGTCTGTTGAGCACCCTCACCGCTTCCTCGGCATTAACGCTGAAGGCCAAGTGGCCGTGATTCACACTAAAGGAAATCAGTACGGTCACATTGTGTTACGTGGCGGTAATGGCAAGCCTAACTACGATTCTGTGAATGTGGCGCAGTGCGAACAGGCGCTGGCGAAAGGCAAGATCAGTACCAACATCATGGTGGATTGCAGCCACGCAAATTCCAACAAAGACCCTGCGTTACAGCCACTGGTTATGGAAAACGTCGCCAATCAGATTATTGAAGGCAACGAAACCATTGTCGGTCTGATGGTTGAGAGCAATCTTGAATGGGGCAGTCAATCTATTCCAGAGAATTTGAGCGATCTTAAATACGGAGTCTCTGTCACTGATGCCTGTATCGATTGGGATACGACTGAAAAGAGCCTGCGTCAAATGGCTGATCGGCTAAAAGATGTTTTGCCTAAACGCCGAAACGGCTAGAGGCGCACCACAGCGGACTTTCTTAAAAGCCTCCTACGGAGGCTTTTTTATTACTGTAGAGAAAGTGTTGTAGAACCGCTGCAAACCAATACTCAAACTTGACTCAGTGACTATCCGCCGACGGCGTCCTGACCTTGTGGTGCAAACGATAGCCTTCTGCAATAGACGTTAGTTCCAGCCATTGCTTTAAGGAACTGGAGGGATAATGTTGGGCCAGGCGCTGAACACCCTCCATTAAATCGGCGCAATCCCACTCCATCAAAATTTGTTCAACGGTGATTTTTGACGGTGCTGTCTCGGACTGCCCGGCCATCTGCTGCGTCCCGGTAATTAATCTATCTAAACTCTAGCAGATAGACAGGGAAAAACAGCTGAGTTAAGAGATTTATCCGCTCATTATTCAGGGGATTTTATAAGCCAGCAATTGTGTATTTTCTGGTTGCGGGAAAAGTCTTTATCAATCGTCTGCCGGGTAATGTCCTCAATGGATAACGCTGACAATGCCGTTTGATCCAGTTTGAAACGTCTCAGGTTGTTAGAGAAGATCAATACTCCACCCGGAGCCAGTAATTTCACCGCGTTTTGGATTAGCTCAACATGATCACGCTGAATATCAAGGGTGTCACTCATGCGTTTGGAGTTCGAGAAGGTCGGCGGATCCATAAATATTAGATCATAGGAAGCTTCAGATGTTTGTTCTTGCAGCCATTTGACACAGTCAGCCTGTACAGTTTCGTTAAGCTTTTCGCTGAAGCCATTGAGGGCTAGGTTCTTGCGCAACCAATCCAGATAGGTTCGAGACATATCAACACTGGTCGTGGACCGTGCACCGCCCTTAGCTGCATGGATAGTTGCAGCACCGGTATAACAGAACAGATTAAGAACCCGTTTGTCCTGTGCCCATTGCTGAATCTTCATCCGAATCAAACGATGATCTAAAAATAAACCGGTATCCAGATAATCCTGAAGATTAACCAGAAAGTCACAACCGCCTTCCGACACAGTGAAATAATTATTTTGCTCATCTAGCCGCTGATACTGCTCTTTGCCACTCTGACGTCGACGGTGCTTCAGTACCACTTTGTCCGCTGCTACCCCCATAACGTCGGGGATAACGGCAATAGCCTGCTCCAAACGTTCCACTGCCTTTACTTGATCAACAGAGGATGGCGCTGTGTATTCCTGAACATGTACCCATTGGTCATAACGGTCTATAGCCAGGGCGTATTCAGGCATATCGGCGTCATAGACCCGATAGCATTGAATGCCGGCCTTGCGCGCCCATTTATCAATCTGCTTGAGGTTCTTCTTCAACCGGTTAACAAACATCTCGGTACCAGGAGCAAGCTGAATCGATGGTTCCGCTGCTATCTGGTCTGTTGTAGCCGGCTGCTCTACCTTATCTTTGGCCGCTTCGCGATGAAAATTCTCTGGTTCAATATTAAACATTAACAACTTACAGGGAATAGCACCGTTATACAGCTTGTACTGTTTAGAGGCTCGAATTCCGATGGCCTTACCAAGGTCCGGATTACCGGTAAACACACCTACCTGCCAATGGTGGAAATCCCTTTTTAGTGCCTCGCCCAAATACCTATACAGATAAACAATAAGGGGGATTTCGCTGAGTCTTTCGCCATAAGGTGGGTTGGTAACGAGCAATCCAGGCGTCTGTTCAGCGCGATGTGTCAGTGGTTTCAGGTCGGAGAGCTCACGCTGAGATACCCTAATATGATTTTCCAGGCCAGCACGACGGATATTGTCTTTGGCAATAGATACCGCTTTTGGGCTAGCGTCATAGCCATGAATCTCGGGCAATTTTATTTCTGTCAAACGTTGGCGATCAGCACGGGCCTCACGCAACAACTCCAACCACAGCTTGGCATCATGCTTTAACCAGCCTTCAAAGCCAAAATGGCTGCGGCCTAACCCAGGTGCAAGCCCGGCAGCCATCATCGCGGCTTCTACCAGAAGCGTGCCCGAGCCACACATGGGATCGACCAAAGGCTGACCTTGCTTGGCATGTTGCGGCCATTGGCAGCGCAGCAACAGTGCTGCTGCCAGGTTTTCCTTCAGCGGTGCTTCGCCACCTTGAGTCCGATAACCGCGACGGTGCAAGCTGTCACCCGACAGATCGATACTGATCTGACAGACACCCTTGCTCAAATAAGCATTGATTCTCAGGTCAGGGCGAACCTTATCGATACTCGGACGTTGCGCAGTCGCCAAACGAATCTGGTCAACCACCGCATCTTTAATTTTGAGCGCACCAAAGTGGGTATTCGTGATGCCATCAGTACGACCGCTGAAATCCACAGCCATAGTGCTACTGGGACGCATATGATCCAGCCAGTTAATGGCCTGAACACCGGCATACAATTGTTCAGCTGTTTCAGACTCAAAACTATTCAACGGTAATAGCACGCGGTTAGCCAACCGAGACCAAAGGCAGACTCGGTAAGCGGTTTCCAATGTCCCAGAAAAATAGACTCCAGCGATGGTTGATTTGGTATCCGTAGCCCCCAACTGCTGTAACTCTTCCAACAACAGAAGCTCTAACCCCTTGGGGCAGGTTGAGAATAATGAAAAAGGGGGATTATCTGAGCTCAATCTATATCGCCTTATTTTGAAAGGAACCTGGAAATGGTCGGGAATAATAACATTAACCCTCCCTGCAACCCTAGGTTTTAGAAAACTGTATAACGCCAAACGAGCAGCCTTTAAACACTAAAACTGGAACACGGCTTCGGTAAAACCCGATTAACATTAATTATTTTCACGTTGCGCTGCAAAAAGATAGAGCCACCGCTAGCCGATTGAATTACAGACTAAAATCTACTTGCTGGTCAAATTACGAGCAATTAAGTTTCACCCGCAGCAAAAACAGTTGTCGACATGGCCACCAAGATTCGGTAAAAAAAAAGGACTATCCATTGAGGATAGGCATGCGTCAATGACCGGTATAGGTCACAGAATGTTTTACGCATGTATAGACCTAGTTGAACCCGAAGAAGAAACGAGGCTATAGCTGAATGAAGAGACAAAAGCGCGACTTGACTACACGAGCCTTCCAACGCGGATACCGAGTTGGAGTGACAGGAAAATCTAAAGAATTATGCCCTTCCGAGAACGGAGATCCTAGAGCACACTGGTTAACAGGATGGCGCCAAGGGCGCTCTGATTACTGGGATGGATTCAAAGGCTTATCAAATCTGCACTGTGCCCCAAACATACCCTGATTATTGTCAATAGGAGTTACAGGGCTCGCACCTTTGCGGGCCCTTTTTATATCTGCCTATTTATTTACGTGACCCTACTATCTGGGTCGCTGGGCTGCAATGGCCCTAGCCGCCTCGCTGATTAACTCTGGACCTTTGTAAATAAAGCCACTATAAATCTGCACCAGTGACGCCCCCGCTGCAATTTTTTCTACGGCACTTTCACCGTCACAAATACCGCCTACACCGATAATCGGTAAGGCGCCATTAAGACTTTCTGAGAGCCTCCTAACAACGTTTGTCGACCGTTCTCTAACAGGAGCGCCACTCAAGCCTCCAGCCTCTTTAGCATGAGGTGAATGCTCTACGCCTTCACGCTCTAAGGTCGTATTGGTAGCGATCACCGCATCCATTTGATAATCCTTCAATGAGGCGGCCACCAGATCAACCTCTTCCATTTCCATATCCGGTGCAATCTTCACAGCGATGGGAACATAGCGGCCATAATAGTCAGCCAATTTTTTCTGCTCACTCTTAAGACTGTCCAACAAACTATTAAGCGATTCGCCGAATTGCAACGACCTCAGGCCCGGAGTGTTGGGTGACGAGACATTAACTGTGACGTAGCTGGCCCGGCTATACACTCGGCGCAGGCAATAGAGATAATCTTGGTTTGCTTTTTCTACGGGGGTATCGAAATTCTTGCCTATATTGATGCCCAGGACGCCATCAAAACGACTTTTATCCACCTGCCTTACTAGGTTATCGACACCACGGTTGTTGAATCCCATACGGTTAATGATTGCCTGACTTTCCGGAATTCGAAACAGGCGCGGCTTAGCATTACCTAGCTGCGCTCTCGGTGTTACGGTGCCTACTTCAATAAATCCAAAACCTAAAGCCGCCAAACCATCAATATGACCGGCGTCTTTGTCGAGCCCGGCTGCTAGACCCACAGCATTGGGAAACTGTATGCCCATCACTTCAACCGGTGATTGTATTTGTTCATACAGCAGACCACTTAGCCCCAAATGTTCCGAAAGATCTAACCCGTACATGGACAGGTGATGCGAAGTTTCCGGTTCAAATTTGAACAGCAAAGTTTGTAGGTAGCTATAGTTCATGCACAAGGCTCTCATCAGCGAAATTCGGAAAACCCGGGTATCTTGCGGGTTGATGGATTATACGCAAACAAGACTAACGATGATATTCAGGAGCGCGCCAATTGATGTATTGACTGAAACTTGCCTTCATCATCGAAGCAAATGACAAAAACACCACAAACACCCTCACGGGTTATAAAAGGTTTCAGTATCTTGGCGGGAAAGCGCACGCTACGACCATCAATGGCGCGGGCATTGACGAAGTTTGCGTTTCCCCGGTAGTGTTTCAGATATTCATCCGGTGAAATTTTAAGACTTACGGTGATCTGCTGCATTTACTTTGCTGCATTTACTCAATAGTCAGGCCTCAGGATCACTTGGTCAGAGTACTTCCTTTTGCCAGATCAAACAGTTCTCGGATCGCGACAGTAAACATGGAGTAGTCATATTTATCCGCGCTTTTCAGGTCAGAGAGCATATCCAGCCAACGCGTCACCATCAAGTCATATTGTTGCATCCAGCGATCAAAACAATCCGACATGGGCTCTTTGCCATCCCAGCGCTTGATTAAACTGGAGGCCAACGCCCTTACCTGCCAATCCAAGTCGTCCCGAAACGCCTCCCTTGCCAGGGCCTGCCATTGATTCTCTACCGCTAAGCCGTTGACCTCACGAGAGAACCAGTACATATCCAAACGTTCACCCAGTACACAGTATGCTTTAACGACCGATTCCAATTTAGCAGAAGTTTCCCTGGAAACTTCTATCACACCTAAAGACATATACAGGCTATCTGCGCTGGCAATGGACTTAGCTAGGCCATCAGGCACCCCAGCCTGCTGATAATAGTAGTACCGGTCACGCCAACTTTGCCCTGGACTGCCCTCTAACCAGGCTCCCATATTTTCCCTTAACATAGAGACCTGCGGGCCAAATTGCGCCACTTCTAGCCGAGTATTTATCTCCATTCTACGGTTGCGTAAAAACCAGCGGCTGGCACGGCGAACCAAACGTTGCAGCTCCAGCATCATTTTTACTTGCACTGCGGATTCTACCTGATTATCCAAAGCCTCAATCTGTTGCCATAATTCCTCTAGCTGAAACACGTCACGGCAGAGAATGTACGCCTGTGCGATAGCAGGAGGGTGGGCACCCGTTGACAGCTGCAAACGATGGACGAAGGATATCCCCATCTGATTAGTCATATGGTTCGCTACCTGAGTGGCGATAATTTCCCGACGTAGTCGATGTTGATAAGTTTCGGTTTTAAAGCGTTTCATGAGTAATTCGGGAAATGCCGTTTCAAGCGCAGTAACAACGTAATCATCTTCAGACAAATTCGAGTCTGCCAGTTCTTCTTTTAGTTGTGCTTTGCAATAGGAAATCAACACTGACAACTCTGCTCGAGTCAGACCTTTACCGTTGTTGCGCCGCTCCACCAGGGTTTCATCATCAGGAATAAATTCTAACTCACGATCTAGCTTTGCGTTTTCTTCGAGATAACCAATTAGGCGACGAAACTCGCCCATCCTATCCAATGTTTGGGTTTGAGCCAGACTTAGGGCTTGAGATTGTCTATAGTTGTTTTTTAATACTAAAGATGAGACTGACGCGGTCATTTCCTTAAGTACTTCATTGCGTTGTTTTTCCGTCAGGTCACCGGAAGAAACCACGGAATCCAGCAAGATTTTTATATTTACTTCATGATCTGAACAATCGACGCCACCGGCGTTGTCGATGAAGTCAGTATTACAGGCGCCACCGTTGAGGCAATACTCCATTCTTGCGCGCTGGGTGATGCCAAGATTACCGCCCTCGCCAATGACTTTACTTCGCAGTTGGTTAGCATCGACCCGGATAGCATCATTGGCTTTATCGCCAACCTCAGCATGGGTCTCCTGGCTGCTTTTAACGTAAGTTCCTATGCCACCATTCCAAATTAGATCTACCGGCGTCTGTAGCAGTGCGTGGAGCAGTTCATTAGGGGGCATCTTATCGACGCTGAGATTAAAGCGGGATTTCATCTCGTCGCTGATAGCAATGGATTTTGCAGAGCGGTTAAATATACCGCCGCCTGCAGAAATCAAGGCACGGTCATAATCTGTCCAACTGGATCGAGGCAACTCAAACAAGCGCTTTCGTTCCTGGAAACTATTGGCCGACTGCGGGTTAGGATCGATAAAAATGTGCATGTGATTAAAGGCTGCAACCAGACAGATATGTTCTGATAACAACATGCCGTTACCGAACACGTCTCCTGCCATATCGCCAATACCAATAACACTGAAATCCGTGGTGGCTGTATCGTGATTAAATTCCCTGAAATGGCGTTCAACGCAGATCCAAGCACCTTTTGCGGTAATGCCCATACCTTTATGATCGTATCCTTGGCTACCTCCTGAGGCGAACGCATCCCCTAGCCAGAAACCGTATTCCTTAGCGATGCCATTAGCGATATCCGAAAATGTCGCAGTCCCCTTGTCTGCGGCAACGACCAAATAGGTATCATCTTCGTCGTGGCGAATAACATCCCTAGGCGGCACGACTTCATCTTCTTTAAGGTTATCCGTGATATCCAGCAATCCCCTGATAAAGAGCTTATAACACTCGATACCCTCTGCCATAAATTCTTCACGAGACATATCCTCGTTAGTTCGGCGAGCAACAAAGCCTCCTTTAGCACCTACCGGGACGATAACAGCATTTTTGACCTGCTGTGCCTTCACCAAACCCAATACTTCGGTACGAAAGTCTTCATGACGATCCGACCAGCGTAGCCCACCCCTTGCGACTTTGCCGCCGCGAAGGTGAACCCCTTGTACGCGGGGCGAATAAACGAATATCTCGAACATCGGCCGCGGCTGCGGAATGTCCGGAATGTCACGTGGCGAAAATTTGAAGGAAAAGTACGATTTTTTCTCGCCTTTGGCATCTTTCTGAAAGTAATTGGTCCGCAGGGTAGCCAGTATAAGATCCAGATAACGCCGAATAATACGATCGTCGGTGAGGCTTGGGACCGCATCCAGCGCGGCAATAACGGCCTCTGTCAGGCTCTTTTGCTGAGCTAGATGTTTAGCCTCCGGATGGAATCTAGCGGCGAACAACGCCACTAGTTTTCTTGTGATATCAACATGTTGAATCAAGCATCCAGCTATCGCTAATTGGCTAATACCAAACTTTAACTGTTTGATATATTTTGCATAAGCTCGAAGCATCGCCACTTCCCGCCAATCCAGTTGCGCGCATAGCACCAGACGGTTGAATTGATCGTTTTCAGCTTCTCCCCGCCAGATATGGGAAAAGGCGTTTTGAAAGGTGTCTCTCACAGAATGCAGATCAATGGCTGCACCTGAGCGATGCAACATCCTGAAATCATGCATCCAAAAGCGATGATCTGTGGATTTAACGGTATAGGGGTGCTCATCCATGACTTTCAGACCCAGGTTTTCCATGACCGGAATGACATCAGAAAGCGGGATTGGATCACCATAATGGAACAACTTGAAATTAACTTGCTCTACCGGTTGTTCCAGCTCCCGGTAAAAACTCATGGCCATTACATTAGCTTGGTTAAGCTCCTTTAAGTGTTGAATATCTGCCACTGCCGTACGAGGACTAAAGTCATCACGATAGCTGGCAGAAAACCCACTCTTGAAACGATTAGCTAGATGAATACCCTGCTCTTCACCATGAAAATCAATCAGCGCTTCATAAAGCTCATCTTGCCAAGATCGAGCAGCCTGCAAGACTCGATTTTCGATCGCTTTGATATCGATTTCGTTTTTTATATTTTCCTCTGATACATGCAAAACAAATTGAGTCCTGGCGAGAATTGATTCGGAAAAGTGAGTACTGAATTCAGCCCGGTCTGTGTTCAGTTCTTCGCTCAAAATCGCCTGCACTTTAATTCTAAAATCAGTGCTGTATATATCCCGTGGGGCATACACTAAACAGGAATAGTAACGTCCATAAAGGTCATGGCGAATAAATACCCGGGTTTGCCTACGTTCATGAATATGCAAAATACCCATGGCTGTTCCCAATAGCTCATCGGTACTGATCTGAAACAGGTCATCGCGAGGATATATTTCCAGAATTTGATGTAGTTCTTTCCAATCGTGACTGCCACGATGCAAGCCAGAACGAGTCAGTACCGCCTCTATTTTCCGGCGTACGACGGGTATTAAAGTGGTGCTTTGATAATACGCAGACGAGGTATAAAGCCCCAGAAAACGATGTTCGCCCTTTAACTTACCATTATCATCAAAGCATTTAATCGCAATGTAATCAGAATAGGCAGGACGATGTACCCGGGCTTTGGTGGGAGATTTAGTAAAGCTTAACAGTTCAGTAACCTTAATCTGCTTACGCTGACCGCTGGGAATATCACTGATCTGCATATTCAGTGAATTTTCGTCGCAACACTTAAACATTCCCAGTTCAGATCCGGCAACCGGTTCTAGCAGGGTTTTCCTACCTTTAACGACGGCCTTATAGGCTTCGTAACCCAAAAAGGTAAAATGGTCGCCCACCAGCCACTTGATAAAATCAAGCATTTCCCGAGTATCAACCTTGGTGAGCTTATCTGAAACGCCTTCAATCACGGTCACCAGAGAAGCTGCCTTATCTCTCATGTCAGCAAAGTCAGACGTCACCAATCTTACTTCATTGAGAATATCCGTCAGACTCTGGCGTAGCTCCTGAAGTTGATTTGGATCGGTGTGGCGATCTATTTCCAGATAAATAATGGATTCTTTTATCTGGCCTTCCTGCTTGTCGTCAGAACCGATAATCTCCTGTAGCTCCCCTTTTCTATTGCGGGTAACCGCCATGATGCTGTTATGAATAGAATGGATAGTTAGCTCTCGTCGATTCACTTCCATGCGGATGGAGTCAATTAGAAACGGCATATCTTGCTGCAGGATAACGATAACTGTATGGGTTGATTGCCAACCATCCTCTTCAAAATCCGGGTTAAATACGCGAACCTTGGATTGTTTAAGCGGCCTTTGTTGCAAGAAATACCAACATTCCAACGTAGCCCCGTAAAGCTCATCTAGGCGCCGTTCAGCTATTTCCTCTCGCGATGAGGAACCATAATGCAGGTTCGCAAAATCGAAAATCTTCGAGGCCTGCTCCACCGGTAACTGTTTGCTCAGCTCCTGTTCGAGTTTCGCTAGAATCTCACTGTAGCCTTTGCGGGAAAGTACTTGCATTGAATACGGTCTCCAACAGGATAAATATCGCAACAGTTGGTACGGAAAACGCGACCAACAGGCGGAATGACTTGTGTTTGATTATAGGACAACACTTTAATTTTGCGGGGATTTTTTAAAATTAACGAAGACCGAAACGAGAGAATTGGCTGTTTGGGGAATCAAATAGTCTGGAGCCAACAGAAAAGAAACCGCTGACGGAAAAATCGGCTTTAACCGTCAGTTATTTATACGAGGAAATGCTTATTTACTATTCAGACGCTTGGGCATCACCTTGATCCATTATTTCTTCGGACCGTTCCGCAACCTTTTTAGGGTCATGCTTTAGGCGGTTAGTACGCTTGGGCGCTTGTTTATTGCGGTTGGCTGCTGATTTCTGCTCTGCTTCTAGCTGCTTATCAGCCAAGGACTTCTGGCGCTTCTTCTTTGCCAGGTTCACTTGTTTGCGCTCTTTGTAATCTTCTTTTGCAGCTGAATCACGCTTTTCTTTTTTAACTGCAACAAACTTCTGCCCGCCTACGGAACGGACTTTCTTTTTTTCTCGAGTCATGGGTACACTTCTTAAAAATAACGACAGATCGAAACCAGACCAAAACTGATCTGGTACATATTCTAACCTAAACACTTACTCTGCGCTGCCACCCGCCTCTTCTTCTGCCAAAGCTAATAAACGTGCAGCTTCGGCCAACTCTGCTTTATGGGTCCATTCTGCGACTGTTTCAAACGTTAGCCTCCCCAATTTACCGGAGCGAATATCGCCTATCAGCTTTTCTGCTGCCCTATGCCGATCAATAATGCCTCCACTGCGCAGACAACCCCTGCGCCGCCCTACTTCATCTAAAACCGCTTCGGGCGATTCCGGCATCGAACTCAATTTAAATCGCGTTAATAACAACTCTGGATAGTCATTCATCAAAAAGGCCAGTGCATAGAGCGCGACCTCTTCATACTCCATCACAGTATCTTTGATCGCACCACTGCAGGCCAGACGGAATGTAGAATCTGGATCAACAATTTTAGGCCAAAGAATGCCGGGGGTATCGTAAATAGCTAGGCCATTGTTAGTAATAAAGCGTTTCTGATGTTTAGTTACTGCGGGTTCGTTCCCCACCTTAGCTATCTTTCGACCCAGCAGAGCGTTAATCAATGTCGACTTTCCAACATTGGGAATGCCCATAATGATCACCCTTACAGGACGTTCAGCTACAACCCTATTGGGGGCTATTTTCTTACAAAGCTGCACTAGCCTTTGAACCTCAGACTTGCTTGCGCTGCTGAATGGCAACGCCTGCACGTCGTCATGACTCAAATGCGCAGCCCATTCCAACGTCCGATCAGGGTCCGCAAGATCAAACTTGTTTAATAATTTAATGACCGGTTTGTTATTACGCAGCTCATTGACCAGGGGATTTTCACTGGAGATGGGTAACCGAGCGTCAAGTACTTCCAATACCAAATCAATATCCGGCATGATTTTGGCGATTTCCTTACGGGCTTTATGCATGTGTCCCGGAAACCAGTGAATAGCCATGGTTAGCAAACTCCAACAACAAATAAAAAATGATTATACCTGACTGAATTACAATAGACTTCAGTCATAAAAACCAATCTGATTGACGTAGGCTTGTTCACATATATGGGCTATGATGAATTTTCCAAGTCGACTATCAGGATACCCGTTGATGAATCAGGTTTTGGATAAACCCCAAACGCTTCTAGCACGCCAGCCTATCTTCGATCAGCAATTGAAAGTTATCGCCTACGAGCTCTTATACCGTAGTGATGACAGAGATGAAGCTGATTTCCTTGATGCTGACCAAGCTACCTGTGAAGTGCTGCTCAATACCTATACCAGCATCAGTGACCAAGGCAATGTGAAACGGGTTCCAGCATTCATCAATCTAACTCGAGAGCTAATCATCCAGCAAAGCATCCCAAAAGCACTCAGAAAGCAGGTGGTGCTGGAGATACTGGAAGATATTGAAGTCGATGAAGAACTTATTGAAGCCGTCAGAAAACTAAAAGCAGACGGTTTCAGAATCGCCTTGGATGATTACATATTCGACAAACGCCATATCCCTCTGCTAAAGATCGTCGATATCGTCAAAGTTTCTGTCTTGGAGCTATCCGAAGAACAGCTCATAGAGCAGGTCGAAATCCTGTCCAAGTTTAAAGTCACCCTGCTGGCTGAAAAGATTGAAACCGTAGAAAAACTCTATCACTGCGTAGACCTGGGTTTTAAATTATTCCAGGGACACTTCCTGAGTAAACCCCAAATAGTTAAAGGCAAAAAGGTATCTTCCAACAGTGTCGCTCTGATGCAGCTGGTTCAAGAACTACAAAACCCCAATATTACCGCCAACCATATTCAGGAACTGATCGTTAAAGATCCGGTTTTAACCTATAAGTTATTACGTATCGTCAATTCTGCGGCCTACCACCTAGTACGCAAGGTCGAATCCCTGAACCAAGCTGTTGTCATACTGGGTCTTGAACAAGTGAAAAAGTGGGCCACTTTGATCGCCCTGAGTAGTGGCCAAGACAAACCTGAAGAGATTTCCCGTGTACTACTAACCCGAGGCAGGATGTGCGAAATGCTGGCCGAAGGCATGAGTTTCACTAACTCCTCCGCCTTCTTTATGGTGGGGATGATGTCACAGATTAATGCACTGTTGGATATGGATATGGATGACTTATTGGAGCAAATCCCCCTCCATGATGACATCAAGGCGGCCATCAGTCGTCACGAAGGACAGATGGGTATGGTTCTAAAAGCGACCATGTGCTACGAAAGAGGTGAATGGGATAGGCTTCCTGAATTTGCCATTAATGATGCTCTCTATGAAGGGGTATATCGAGAAAGTATTCAGTGGTCTCAACACGCCCTTCAGTCCCTGAGTGAAGAATCATCTTAAGTTCACTGATGGACTAGACACCTAGCTCATCAGCAGTTTCAGAAGTTGCCATCAAAAGTCAGTGTATGGTTTCCATATCAAGCCACTGTCATAGACCCCATCATCACTTATCCGTTTACTGCTAAATGACTGACTCTAATACACATAAAGACAGCCCCTTTGTTGCCGAGATAATTCGTCAGCAGTTCCCGCTTATCGCAGCCAGTCCAAACGTCTATCTCGACAACGCAGCTACCACGCAAAAACCTCAGGTTGTTATTTCAGCCATCGAGGATTATTACCGCAGTTACAACTCAAATGTTCATAGAGCTAGCCACCAACTGAGTGAGCAAGCCACCGTGCGTTATGAAGCGGCCAGAGAGACCGTAAAGGCTTTTATTAATGCCAGTAGCAGTCGGGAAATCATCTGGACCAGCGGCACCACCGAATCTATTAACCTAGTGGCACAGTGTTATGCCGCCAGTAGGCTACAGCCTGGTGACGAGATATTGGTGAGTGTTATGGAGCACCATTCCAATATCGTCCCCTGGCAACAAGCCGCAGAAAGGACTGGGGCTATTCTGCATCCGATCCCTCTGACACAAACCGGCGATTTAGATATAGAGGCATACCAGCGATTACTCTCCCCGCGTACCCGGATGGTTGCTATTACACAGTTATCCAACGCTCTGGGAACCCTGACGCCTCTCAAGCACTGTATCGATCTAGCTCATGAAGTTGGCGCCCAAGTATTGGTGGACGGCGCTCAAGCTATTGCTCATCTGCCGGTAGACGTACAATCGCTGGACTGTGATTTCTATGCGTTTTCAGGACACAAAATTTATGGCCCCACCGGCATTGGTGTTCTCTATGGTAAAGAAGAATTACTCAAGTCTCTTCCACCCTGGAAATGCGGCGGAGAAATGATCGAGACGGTTAGTTTTTCCGGGACTCGCTTTAACAAATTGCCCTTTAAGTTCGAAGCTGGAACGCCAAATATAGCAGGCGCCATAGGCCTTGCCGCTGCCCTTCGGTTCCTATCAGGGTTGGATCGGCAAGCCGTGATGAGGCACGAGCAGAAACTTTTAGCCTACGCCTATGACTGTCTTAGTGCTTTACCAGGACTGTCAGTTATAGCTTCACCAAAGGATCGTGCTGCGCTTATTCCCTTCGTCATTGAAGGCTTTCACACCTATGATATAGGCGCTTTGCTAGACCAGCAGGGTATCGCCATCAGAACCGGCCACCATTGCGCGATGCCGTTGATGGAATTTATGCAATTATCAGAAGGCACTGCTCGGGCTTCTTTTGCCCTCTACAATACCAACACAGATGTGCAACGCCTCGTCGAGGCAATTGAGTATCTCATTACTACAAACCCCTCGATACAGAGTTCAATAACAGCAGAACTATCGATAAAAGCCTCAGGAAATCTGCCTGCACCTGAACCCGCACCAACCCCATTACAACAGAACTCCATTCAGTCAACATTGGAAAATTGTCGCGATTGGCAGTCCAGATATACTTTCATCATGAAGTTAGGAAAACATCATAATGAAATGTTAGACAACGACAAAACAGAAGCTAATCAGCTGCATGGCTGTACTAGCAAGGTCTGGCTGTGCCACAACTATGATCCTGCCGCTGATTCTTTTTGGTTCAAGATGGATAGTAACGCTAAAGTGATCAGAGGCTTAGGGACGGTACTTATTGAGGCAGTCAACGGTTTAAGCGCCGAGCAAATAATACAGTTTGATATAGACGATTATTTTCGAAAACTAGGTTTGATTCAACACCTGAGCCCTTCTAGAACCAACGGCATCAAGTCCATTATGGAAGCGATCCGAGAAGTAGCCACCGATCACCAAAAATAGAACGTTCAGGTCTTCTTAGCAACCAGCTTATCCACCACCCGTGCTACTGCAACAAAACCGAAGGTGGCAGTGACACAGGTTGAGGCTCCAAAACCACTGTCGCAGTCTAGCCTCATCGCCCCCTCTTCCCCACCAGTCTTTTGCGCACAGACGGATCCGTCAGGTTGTGGATAGCGCAACTGCTCCGTGGAAAAGACACAGGGCACATCAAAGCGGCGTTTGGTGTTTTTGGAAAATCCATGGTAACGACGCAGTTGAGAACGCACCTTAGCGGCCAATGGATCCTGAAATGTGCGACTGAGATCCGCTATCTGTATTCGCGTTGGATCCGTTTGACCACCCGCGCCACCGATGCTGATCACCGGGATTTTTCGACGTCGGCAAAAAGCGATCATCGCCGCTTTTGGCCGCACGCTATCAATAGCATCGATAACAAAATCAAAACCGCCTAATAACAGTTCATCCAGATTATCTTCACTGACAAACTCTTCTACAGCCCAGCACTGGCAGTCAGGATTAATCGCACGTATACGATCAGCCATCACCTCGACTTTAGGCTGCCCTACGTTGTCATTCAACGCATGAACCTGACGATTAGTATTAGTGACGCAGAGCTCATCAAGGTCGATCAATGTGATCTTTCCCACGGCTGTCCTGGCCAGTGCTTCGGCAGCCCAACTGCCGACCCCGCCAATACCAACCACACAGACATGTGCTTTAGACAGTCGTTCCAAACCGTCGGCGCCGTACAATCGTGCGGTACCAGAAAAACGCTGTTGGAATTCACTGGACATCGTCAAACCTAATTACCTCGATACTCTTACAAAACATCCGTTAAAAACTCGTAAAGAGAGCCCTTTAGAAGGTGCGCAATTGTAATGGTAAATCGGGTAAGGATGCCAGACTAGGATTAGATCAGGATCTCATGCGTGAACCGCTCCTCGAATGAGGAGCGGCGACAACGAAATTATTCTTTCAATAGGTTTTCAGGTGTAAAGCCAAGAATAAATCCACCCCAGTGCTTGCCATTGACGTAGATAGGGAATGACAGGTCATTCAACACTTCACCGGTATCACGGACATAAGTCTGCAAAAGGAAAGGTGCAGTATTGGACGCTCGTCTGATTTCTGCTCTGTTGTTGTTATAGATTTTCTGATGACGGCTTTTAGCCAAATCATTTTCAAAGTTACCGGTCATCGGTTGAGAGAGGTGCTTATGGTGAGCGGGAAGGTAACCATTCTTATCCACGGCTACGGCATAAATAAATTCTGATTTTTCAGCGACAAATCGGTCGAACACCGGTTGTACTATCTGTTCAAACTTACTACCGTAACTAACTGTATATTTAGCGGGATTAGTATTGGATATCGGCTGATAATTGTTATCAAATACATTAAGACCTTGATCGGCAAGGCTCTGGATCGCGTTCTGAATATCAAGATGCCAACCACGTCCGGTCTGAATCATGTTTTCAAAACCACCATATCCAATGATAAAGCGTGACAACAACTCTTGAGTTTCTTCCGTTGATTCTTCCAGACTTTCTGAGCGTTCCTGGGACAGATCGATATCCTGCTTAATGGTACGGCTGATCTCGGTAATGTGGGTAACATTTTGATGCGATTGCTTATTTGTTGCTGACAGCTGTTCAATGGCTGCACTGATCTCAGTCAGCTGGCTATTGACCTGATCGAAGTCATGCACCATCTTTTCAAACTGTGAGGAGGTGTGGTTAATAACCGATTGGGTATTACCTGTATATTCCTGTATTTCCAGTGTGCCTTTTTTGGTATTGCCCACCAGCGTGGTCATTTCGGTAATGTTTTTAGCGATTTCCTCGGTGGCCGAATTCACTTTTTGTGACAGACTACGAACCTCATCCGCAACAACAGCAAATCCACGACCATGCTCACCCGCACGAGCAGCTTCAATCGCCGCGTTGAGTGCCAGCAAGTTAGTTTGCTCCGAGAATTCCTGAACCATGCCCAGAATGTTACTGATATTTGTAGAATTTCTACCCAACTGATCAACAGTGTCATTAAAATCATTAACCAGTTTTCCAACCGCATTTACCTGATCAACCACCTGAACCAGCTCTGCTGAAGAGGCCTTTGCTTCTTCCAGATTATCGCTATTCTGATGAGATATAGAGGCCGTGTGCTGCGCGATCTCATCAATAGCCTGGGTCGCTTCGCCACTGGACTGAAATACCATATTGGCGAATTCCTCTTGTTGAGTAATACGCCCATGTGCCTCTTGAATAACTTTGCTCAAGGTCGTTGAATCAACCGCCACATCCACTGTACGTCTACGAACCGTTGCCAGAACATTACGCAGGTTGGAAGAAAAGTCGTTATAACTCTGCGCCATCACAGCAATTTCGTCGTTAGTGTACGTCGGGAGGGTTCCTGATATGTCACCATCTTTTTCTTTAATGGCGCTCAGTACCTCGGTGATGGCTAAAATAGGTCGTAAAAACAGATGACGCATAAAGAAGATCAAAAAGAGCCCGGAGATAAGACTGAAGACACAAACAACTGCAATCATTAACAGACTACTGCTGTGCATCTCACTGACTTTCTGTACCAGTTCACTTTCTGCTGGGTAGGTAATGAGTATATCGTTAATGGATTGATGAGACCGGTAAGTCAAATACAGGATAACTGCTTGCAACAGCATCATGAATCCAACGTTACCAACGATTTTCCGCGTCAGCGTATAGAAAAATGACTTTTCTATCTGGTTATAGATACTCATGTGATTGGGCTACTTCTATTATAGTTATATTGGTTATCTAGAAACCGTAACATCCTGCGGTTAGCCTGTTACATCAACCAAGCCACCAAGAACAGTTTCTATTCCGTTACTACTTTATTATTCAAAGCCGATTAAAAAGCAACGTGAAATGGCAAAAAACAGGGGGAAAGGCTAAATTATCCTTTTGATTTGATTAGTATCAAGCGGCTTTTACTTCTAAAGCCTATATAGGCACCCTAGCATAGTCAGCCCATCAATAATGACTTTAGTAATTTCAACAGCTTATTGCAGCTGTTCTTTAGTCTCATCTTTTCCGTCATGAATTCATCAAATAGATGTAGCCATCATCATTTCGAATTGCCTTGCCTGTGATAAGGGAAAACCAGTATCATCCCCTCTTTGTTGTTTTTGCTGTATGAGATTAAGTAACCATGTCCCTTTCATCGCCAGCTCCCCGCAGTCATGTCCATACCCGTCAAGTTCAGTGTCAGGGTTACGAACGAAAAGACGGCTTATGGGATATCGAGGGCCGGATGACTGACATAAAAACCTACGACATGAAAAATATTGATCGGGGCGGCCTGATACCAGCCGGTGAGGCCCTTCATGACATGTCCATTCGCCTCACTATCGATCTGGAATTCAAAATCCATAAAGTGGAGGCTGTGATCGACTACGCCCCCTTTAACCTTTGCCCGAGCATTGCTCAACGATTTCAACAACTGGAAGGGAAAAGCATCGCTCCGGGATGGACGCGCTTGACCAAACAACTGTTTAGTGGCACTCAAGGCTGCACTCATTTGATGGAGTTATTAGGGCCCATTGCTACGACAGCTATTCAAGCCACCCATCTGGCACGTAGTCGTGAAGCAGAAAATAGCGGTAACAACAGCAAACCGGTGATGCTGAATACTTGCCATGCCCTTGCGGACAGCGGTGACGTAGTGCGTCGACTCTGGCCAGATCACTACCGCCCCCAGCCGGAGACGAACTGATCACTAGTCAGGCAACACGATAACTCTGGAACCATTCAATAATTTGCTGGCGATTGCCGTTAAACACCACCCTATCCAGTTTTTTTGACAGTTGATAATCGTACATGCTGTCGTAATACTGCTCTAGCAACAGTTGAATCCAGCTGCGATGAGCTTCGACATCACCGGTGTCTTTTTGAATGTCTAGTGCCTGTGCCAACACGCCCCTGATCTGCTGATGACGTTCGGCGCCTAAACGTTTTCGAATCCGGTCCATCGCAGCCAGCATATAGTCGGCATAACGATCAAATCCCTGGTCACCAAATTCTTGCAGATATTCACCGGATAGTCCTACAACATAGTCTTCAATCACGGTGTCTACACGCACTTCCATGGGCTCATCTAAAACCACCAATGGAGATTCTTTCATGCGGTCGAACAATGCCGCAGGAATATGGGCGGAACCGATGTTGATGCTTTCGTCTTCCAGCATCAATATGCCCTGCGTCTGCTGGAGTTTTAACAACCGGATAGCAAGATTATTTTCAAAGTTAATCTGAGAAGGCTGCGGACTAACTCTGCGTCCGAAGCTGGAACCCCGGTGGTTAGCCAACCCTTCAAGATCAACTGATTGCGGAATTTGATCAATGACTTTAGTTTTACCCGTACCCGTACGCCCACTGATAATGACAAAACTGCGTTTCTCGGCTGTAGCTTCCATCTGATCGATCAGGAAGCGCCGCATCGCCTTGTATCCGCCTTCGATAAAGGGATACTCGATGCCAGCCTCGGCAAGCCACTGCTGGCTCACCCGTGACCGTAGCCCACCGCGAAAACAATATAGATATCCTTCCGGGTTGGCCTGTGCGAATGCCTTCCAGGCCGCTACCCGCTGCGTCTTTAGATCCCCGCAGACCAGTTTATGGCCTAACTCGATGGCTGCATCCTGGCCCCGCTGTTTATAACAAGTACCCACTTTTTCACGCTCATCATCACTCATCAACGGAAGAGTAACGGTATTGGGGAACGCACCTTTCAAGTATTCAACTGGCGCCCGAACATCCATCATCGGCACATCATTAAGAAACAGAGATAAGTAGTCGTTTGTGTTGGGTCGTTGAGCCATCGGGTTCTTCTAATTTAATAAGTTGTTCTATTTTTGCTTTGGGTGACGATCAAATTCGTCAGACAACACGAATAAGATGATCGCTGTCAGCGGCTGTTAGCTGGCCAATGCTTTCAAGCTCAATTCCCTGCTCTCGCAGCGTAGCCAGAAAGTTGAGCTCAGAGTCCGCTTCGACTGCCACCAGCAAACCACCACTGGTCTGAGGATCGCACAGTAGCTGACGCTGTTCATCCGTCAACGCAGCGACCTTATCGCTGTAACTGGCGAAATTGCGGTCGGTACCACCAGGGCTGCACCCTTGTCGCATATATTCATCGACCGCCGGCAGTCTCGGCACTGCGTCAAATTCAATGACGGCCTGTAATTTACTGCCTTCACAGACTTCCGTCAGATGCCCCAGCAAACCAAAGCCGGTGACATCGGTCATGGCACAGACGCCGTCCAAGGTAGACAACAGCGCGCCAATATCATTTAGCTCGCACATGGAGTCACGGGCAATATGTTCATGTTCTGGTTTCAGCAACTTGCGTTTCTGGGCTGTGGTCAAAATACCCACTCCCAATGCCTTTGTCAGATAAAGTTTGGCACCGGCTTTAGCCGTGTCGTTACGCTTAATAGCATCAATACTGACCACACCGGTCACCGCTAAACCAAAAATGGGTTCAGGGGCATCAATGCTGTGGCCACCAGCCAATAGAATACCCGCATCCTTACAGGCTTGCCTGCCACCATCGACGACCTGGCGGGCGACTTCGACGGACAGCTTGTTTATCGGCCAACCCAGTATGGCTATCGCCATGGTTGGCTTGCCACCCATGGCATAGATATCGGAGATGGCATTAGTCGCAGCGATACGACCAAAATCGAAGGGATCATCGACAATTGGCATAAAAAAATCAGTAGTACTGATCACGGCCTGGCCGTTGCCAATATCGTAAACCGCTGCATCATCCTTAGTACTGTTACCTACCAATAACTTCGGATCCTCGAATAATTCCAGATCAGACTTAAGAATCTGCTCCAGTACATCCGGGGCTATTTTGCAGCCACAACCTGCACCATGACTATACTCGGTTAAACGGACGCGATTGCTCATCGATTTGACAACTCACAGATAAAAGGAAAGCATTGTATATCAAAACGGGAAACCTGTTCGCCCGTGTTGGCCATAATCCCTTCTCACTTCAACTAAAATAGATGCTGCCATGCACCCTATCCAAACCCTATTAAAATCGCTTTCTCCGCACAGTCATCCTTCCGATACGGCTAGCTTGCCTTTGTTTGAATTGCTGGAAAGTGCCTGTGAAGGGACTGTCGTAGTAGACCAAAACAGCCACATTGTCTGGATCAGCGATAAATATAAGGCGCTACTAAAGCTGCAGGATAAAACAGAAATTATTGGCCACGATATCCAACAAATCATTCCCAACAGTACCATGCGGCAGGTTGTTGAAAGTGGCCATCCGCAACTGTTGGATCTTATGCGCTTCGGTGAACGCTGGTTTGTTGTTACCCGGCTGCCGTTGAAAGATGATAACGGTAAGGTTGCTGGCGCCATAGGCTTTGTCTTCTATGATGAACTGGATTACCTACGCCCGCTGGTCGATAAGTTTACGCGCCTTAAAGTACAGCGCCCAACAACTGACAAATCCAGAAGCACACGTTATAGCTTCGAAGATATGATCGGTCAAAGCCCAGTCGTATTACTACTGCGCCAGCAGGCTTTAAGAGCCTCGCAATTGGATAGCACTGTGTTATTGCTGGGAGAAACGGGCACAGGCAAGGAACTGGTCGCCCAAGCGATACATAATGCCTCCCCCAGAGCCTCAGCCAGCTTTGTTGGTGTCAATACTGCGGCTCTTCCGGAAACACTGGTGGAAGCCGAGCTATTCGGTGCAGCACCTGGAGCCTACACCGGCGCCGATAAGAAAGGTCGTAAAGGCAAGTTCGAACTTGCCCACGGGGGAACCCTGTTTCTCGACGAGATCGGAGAGATGCCTGCATCGGTGCAGGCAAAACTGCTGCGGGTATTGCAGGAAAGAGAGGTAGAACCTCTGGGCAGCAATACCGTGGTCAAAGTCGATGTTCGGGTTATCGCTGCGACCAGTCGAAATCTTGAGAAACTGGTGGCCGATGGATTGTTTCGCGCAGATTTATATTATCGGCTGAATGTTCTGCCTTTGACTTTACCGCCCCTGCGCGAACGCATTGAAGACCTTCCTATACTCTGTAAAAAACTCAATCAGAGCATTTCTGAAGAACTCGGTGAGCCCGAAGTTGCTATCAATGACGCATTGCTGGAAAAGCTCAGTAGTTACCACTGGCCCGGCAATATTCGCGAATTACGTAACGTGCTTGAACGACTCAATCTGTTTGCCGATCAAGGAGAAGTAAGCATCGATATCCTCGGAGGATTGGTCCCTGTTTCCAGAGATATTGGAACAAACACCGACGTTAAAATCCTGCCGTTATCTGAAACTATTGCAGCAGCGGAAAAACACGCTATCGATCAAGCGTTAGTCGCCACCAATAACAACCGCACCCGGGCCGCGCGTTTATTAGGCATTTCACGGGCGAACCTGTATGAAAAGCTAAACAAGCAAAACGTCGGATAATTCAGACAGATGTCTTAATTCTAAGACACATTAACGGCAATATCTGTATATATTCCCAGACACAGCCTTATAATGGTACCCTTTATTTATAGCTATTCATTTGATTTATAAGGTTAGTTTATAGTTGGCACATTTATCGCTATATCTACGAAAGAATAATAAGACAGGTCAACATTGATCTATTAACTAAAATCGTGGAGAAATATATGAATGTTATTTGCAAAACTAACGAAGCCTTTGAAGACTCTCTGACATCAAAAGAGACCTACAATCTCATCCGCATGAAAAATGCATCCCTATTGATCGTCAATGATCTCGGAGAAATGCGTTGGTATGGCGCTAACCGTTTTGAGTTGTATCCACAATTACAACAAGCCATAGAAAAAGCCCCCTGCACCACTGTCCGCTAAAACTATTTCCAGAGGATTGCGTCATGGCTGCATCAAAAATTGTTTCTGCCGCTGAAGCAGTATCGCTGATCGAAAACGGCGACACCTTGGCTACTGCGGGTTTCGTCGGCGTTGGCTTCCCTGAATTACTGGCTACAGAGCTAGAAAAGCGTTTCCAAGACACTGACAGCCCCAGAAACCTGACTCTGGTTTATGCAGCCGGCCAGGGTGACGGTAAAACCCGAGGCCTCAATCACCTGGCCCATAAAGGTTTAGTTAAACGCGTAGTTGGAGGTCATTGGGGGTTAGTTCCCGGGCTAGGAAACCTAGCCCGAAGCAATGAAATAGAAGCCTATAACCTCCCCCAGGGGGTTATTTGTCAACTGTTTCGGGATATTGCCGCGGGCCGCCCAGGCAATATCACTCATGTCGGCCTGCATACCTTTGTCGATCCTCGTCATGAAGGCGGTAAACTCAATGAAAGCACCCAGGAAGATATTGTTGAGTTGTTAGAGTTAAATAAAAAGGAATACCTGTTTTACAAAGCCTTTCCCATTCAAGTGGCGTTTCTTAGAGGCACTACTTCAGACCCTCAGGGCAACATCACCATGGAACGCGAAGCCCTGCCCCTGGAGGCTCTGGCAATCGCCCAGGCTGTTCACAATAGCGGCGGCACGGTCATCGTCCAGGTGGAACGCATTACGCAGCAACATCACTGCCCTGCCGGCATGATAAAAATACCTGGGATCTTAGTAGACAAAATTGTCGTGGCACCGGCTGATATGCACTGGCAAACCTTTGCCGAACAATATAATCCGTCCTATACCGGCGAGATACAGGCGGATACAACGATGGAACCCTTACCGCTGAATGAACGTAAACTCATTGCCCGGCGCGCCTTGGTGGAACTGAAAAACGGCGCCATCATCAATTTGGGAATAGGTATGCCCGAGGCCATCGCTCCGGTAGCGGCAGAAGAAGGTATGCTGGACGAGGTCACCATGACCATCGAACCCGGCGGCATTGGCGGCCTACCTGCGGGTGGACTCAGTTTCGGCGCCGTTATCAACCCCCAGGCCGTCGTCGACCAGCCTGCTCAGTTTGATTTCTATGATGGCGGCGGACTAGATCAGGCTTTTCTAGGAATGGCTCAGGTAAACAGTCGTGGTGACGTAAATGTCAGTCGCTTCGGAACCCGTATCGCCGGTGCTGGTGGCTTTATTAACATTAGTCAAAATGCACGTGAACTATATTTCATGGGCACCTTCACTAGCGGTAAGCAAAACTACAGTATCGAAGCAGAACAGCTGCAGATTCATTGCAACGGCTCAACGCGCAAGTTTGTCGATAAAATAGATCACCTCACCTTCAACGGCACTTATGCCATCGAGCGCGGGCAAAAGGTCTACTACATCACTGAGCGCTGTGTATTCCGTCTTACCGCAGAGGGAATCGAACTGATTGAAATCGCGCCGGGGGTTGATATGGAGCGCGACGTACTGGCCCTAATGGAATTTACGCCGCTGATTGCCAATAGTCTGTGTCAGTCAGATCACCGCCTTTATCGCCCTGGCAGGATGAATTTAAAACACCCGGGCAGCGCGGGAATTTCGCAGTTACGCAACGCTTTTTTGCAGGCTCAGCGCAGTCATTTGGAAGACTGATAAGGACGCCAAGGCCTAGTAAAATGGGATGGAGCAGATCGAAACAGGATCAAGATGACGCCCATAAAAAAGACCCCGGCACAAGTACCGGGGTCAATGCATCACTAACGAGTCCTGATAGGGAAACCCGTTAGCTACTTCCGCAACCAAAAGGTTTGTGCACTGCTGAAGGGGTTATCCAGATAACAGCGCACGGTATTCATGGTTTTGTCTGCCACTAACAAGGAGTTAGATAACAAACAAATTCACGAATTCGTAGACCAACCTAGTTTTAAACTAGCCAGGTCGTTATTAGGAATGTCCTTAGAATGAATCGCCCGGAACGCGGACCCAGCCTTCCATCAGCACTCGGGCACTGCGGCTCATCACCACCTTGTTAACGCTCCAGTCGCCACCATTTTGACAAGCTTCTGCACCCACTTTCAAAGTACCGGACGGATGACCAAAGGTCACCGCTTCGCGATCACCACCGCCAGCGGCAAGATTAACCAGAGTGCCAGGGATAGCAGCAGCTGTACCGATAGCCACAGCAGCCGTGCCCATCATGGCGTGGTGCAGTTTACCCATAGACAACGCACGTACGTTCAAATCGATGTCGGCGACGTTGATCTGTTTGCCGCTGGAAGAAACATAGTCCTGAGCAGGTGAGCAAAAGGCCACCTTAGGCGTGTGTTGACGGCCCGCAGCCTCTTCGACGTTTTCAATCAGCCCCATACGTACCGCACCGTAGGCACGGATAGTCTCAAACCGTTCCAGCGCGGCTGGGTCGCCGTTGATCGCTTCCTGCAGTTCGGTGCCGGTGTAGCCGATGTCATCCGCATTCAAGAAGATAGTCGGGATACCTGCATTGATCATGGTCGCCTTAAAGGTACCGATGCCCGGAACCTCAAGGTCGTCGACCAGATTGCCGGTGGGGAACATGGCATCCGTGGCATCGACCGGGCTAATGAACTCGACTTGCACTTCGGCAGCGGGGAAAGTCACACCATCCAGCTCGAAATCACCGGTCTCCTGGACCTCACCATTGGTCATAGGCACATTGGCAATAATGGTTTTGTTGATATTGGCCTGCCAGATACGAACGACACAGATACCGTTTTCAGGAATACGGTCGGCATCCACCAAACCACCGCTGATAGCAAAGGCTCCCACGGCCGCCGTGAGGTTACCGCAGTTACCACTCCAGTCGACAAATGCCTTATCGATAGCTACCTGCCCGAACAGGTAATCCACATCATGGTCAGGCTGGCTACTCTTATCCAGAATAACGGTCTTACTAGTGCTTGAAGTTGCACCACCCATACCGTCGGTTTGCTTACCATAGGGATCGGGGCTGCCGATCACGCGCAATAGGATGGCATCCCGTGCTGCACCTGGAACCTGAGCGGCTTGAGGCAAGTCTTGGCGACGGAAAAACACACCTTTACTGGTACCACCACGAATATAAGTGGCCGGAATTTTAATCTGAGGTACGTGAGCCATAAACATCATCCTGTATATCTGAGCGGCTTTTAGAAATCGTCACCGACGTTCACAAAAACCTTAATAACATCATCTGGTTAAAACCGTTATTAAAGACGTTCTTTAATAACGACTCTAAGAAATACGGTCGGCGCCACCCTTCTTACAGACTGCAATAGCAGCCTGTAAGAAGTCAGTGATGGCAACGCCTACCGATTGTCAGCGCTTATACATTCCCTTCCAGGAAGTCCTGAGCGAAACGCTGCAGAACACCACCGGCTCCGTACACATGTACTTCTTCGGCAGTATCAAGGCGACAGGTAACTGGAATCTCAACGGTTTCGCCATTGGCACGCGTCATGATCACAGTCAGGTCACCACGTGGGCTAATATCACCCATCACGTCGTAGCTTTCGGTACCGTCAATAGCGTAAGTATTTCGGTTATCACCGGCCTTAAATTCCAGCGGCAATACGCCCATACCGACCAAATTGGTACGATGGATACGTTCGAAACCTTCAGCAACGATCGTTTCAACACCCGCTAGACGTACACCTTTAGCGGCCCAGTCACGGGAAGAACCTTGACCGTAGTCGGCACCGGCGATGATAATCAGCGGCTGCTTACGTTCCATATAGGTTTCGATAGCTTCCCACATACGGCTCTCTTGTCCTTCTGGCTCGATACGGGCCAGAGAACCCTGCTTCACTTCACCGTTTGCATCACGACACATTTCGTTCAGCAGTTTCGGGTTAGCAAAAGTCGCACGTTGTGCAGTCAAATGATCACCACGGTGCGTCGCGTAAGAGTTAAAGTCTTCTTCAGGAAGACCCATCTTAGCGCAGTACTCACCAGCAGCACTGGATGCCTGGATAGCGTTTGAAGGTGACAAATGATCAGTCGTAATGTTGTCACCTAGCACGGCTAGAGGACGCATACCTTTCATCGTACGCTCACCCGCTAACGCACCTTCCCAGTATGGAGGACGGCGGATATACGTAGTCTCTGGTCGCCAGTCATACAACGGGCTCGGAGACTTTTCTACTGCTCCTAGATCGAACATTGGGATGTAAACCTTTTTAAACTGCTCAGGCTTCACACTAACTGCAACAATTGCATCGATCTCTTCGTCGCTAGGCCAGATATCTTTCAGCGTAACTGGGTTTCCATCTTTGTCGTTGCCCAGCACATCTTTTTCGATATCGAAACGCATGGTTCCAGCAATCGCATAAGCCACAACCAGTGGCGGTGACGCCAGGAATGCCTGCTTGGCATGGGGGTGGATACGGCCGTCGAAGTTACGGTTACCAGACAGCACAGCGGTGGTATAAAGGTCACGATCGATGATTTCCTGTTGGATTTTAGGATCCAACGCACCGCTCATGCCGTTACAAGTGGTACAGGCATAACCGACAATACCAAAGCCCAGCTTTTCCATCTCAGACAGCAAACCGGCTTCTTCCAGGTACAACTTAGCGACCTTGGAACCTGGCGCGAAGGATGTCTTAACCCAAGGCTTACGCACTAGACCCAGCTCGTTAGCTTTCTTGGCGACAAGAGCCGCGGCTACAACGTTGCGTGGGTTAGAGGTATTGGTACACGAGGTAATCGCTGCGATGATAACCGCGCCGTCAGGCATCAGGCCATCAGCCTCTTCAACCTTGGCTGCTGCCAGCATCTCATCACCGGCGATGCCGCGAGATACCAGATCAGACGTCGGCAGACGACGATGTGGGTTAGACGGACCGGCCATGTTGCGAACAACAGTCGACAAATCAAACTCCAGCACTCGCTCGTACTGCGCCTCAACCAGATCATCAGCCCACAGGCCAGTCTCTTTGGCGTACTGCTCAACCAATGCAACTTGCTCAGGCTCACGACCAGTTAGCTTCAAGTAGTCGATGGTCTGCTCGTCGATATAGAACATACCGGCAGACGCGCCGAACTCGGGAGTCATGTTGGAGATAGTGGCACGGTCGCCGATGGTCAGCGCTCTAGCACCTTCACCGAAGAACTCCAGGTACGCGGAAACGACTTTCTGGTTACGCAGGAACTCAGTGATCGCCAGCACCATATCGGTGGCGGTGATTCCCGGCTGACGCTTGCCAACAAGCTTAACGCCGATGATCTCAGGCAGACGCATCATCGATGGGGCACCCAGCATCACAGTTTCAGCTTCCAAACCACCGACACCGATAGCGATAACACCCAGTGCATCAACGTGCGGCGTGTGGCTATCAGTACCAACACAGGTATCCGGGTAAGCAACACCGTCACGCGTCTGAATCACCGGAGACATCTTCTCCAGATTGATCTGGTGCATGATGCCGTTACCGGCAGGAATCACGTCGACGTTATCAAACGCGGTCTTACACCATTCGATAAAGTGGAAACGATCTTCGTTGCGACGATCTTCTATTGAGCGGTTCTTTTCG
Source organism: Motiliproteus sp. (assembly GCA_036960175.1). GTDB lineage: Bacteria > Pseudomonadota > Gammaproteobacteria > Pseudomonadales > Balneatricaceae > Motiliproteus. The sequence continues at coordinate 58,830 of JBALWH010000029.1, forward strand.
AAGGCTTCAGGATCAAAACCTGGCGCTTCTACAGCTAACGAGTGGTCAACGATCAGCTGAGTTGGAACAACCGGATTAACCTTTGACGGGTCACCGCCCTGATCAGCAATCGCATCACGCAGACCTGCAAGATCAACCAGTGCAGTCTGACCTAGGATGTCGTGACAAACTACACGAGCCGGATACCAAGGAAAATCGAGGTCTTGCTTACGTTCAATAAGCTGCTTTAAAGAATCGGTAAGAGCAGCGGGATCGCAGCGACGCACCAGTTGTTCGGCCAGTACACGGGAGGTGTATGGCAATTTCGCGTAGGAACCAGCCTGAATTGCTTCGACAGCTGCACGAGTGTCGTAGTAGTCAAGCTCAGTACCGGAGAGGGATTTACGGTATTCAGTGTTCATAACTTAATCCACCGAGTTGTGTTCGGAGAGTCGGACTAGGTACAAATAAATCTATCGTACCTAGTCCCTTTTCTATTACTTTCAGAAGCGCAGCTTATGCACGATCTTCGATCGCTACCCACTCGCTGCTTTCTGGACCGGTGTAATCCGCGCTTGGACGGATAATACGGTTATCAGCACGCTGTTCGAAAGCGTGTGCAGCCCAGCCAGTCAAACGTGAACATACGAAGATCGGCGTGAACAGCTTGGTTGGAATGCCCATGAAGTGGTACGCAGATGCGTGGAAGAAGTCCGCGTTACAGAACAAGTTCTTCTCGCGTTTCATCACCGCTTCACAACGGACAGACACAGGATAAAGCACGTCGTCGCCAACATCCTTAGCCAGCTCTTCGGAGCACTTCTTGATCACGGCGTTGCGCGGATCGGACTCACGATAGATCGCGTGACCGAAGCCCATGATCTTCTCTTTGCGCTCCAGTTTGCCTAGCATTTCACGCTCGGCTTCTTCAGCGCTCTTCCAGTTCTCGATCATATCCATCGCGGCTTCGTTGGCACCACCGTGCAACGGACCACGCAGAGTGCCGATAGCACCCGTAATGATGGAGTGGATGTCGGACAGAGTAGAAGCACATACACGGCCGGTGAAGGTTGACGCATTAAACTCATGCTCTGCGTACAGAATCAGCGAAATGTTCATTACCTTAGCGTGCAATTCGTTTGGCTTTTCGCCATTCAGCAAGTGCAGGAAGTGACCACCGATAGAGTCATCATCAGTCTCAGTTTCGATGCGTACGCCGTCATGACTAAAGCGATACCAGTAGTTGATGATGGACGGAAATACCGCCAGCATGCGATCAACTGCGTCTTCCTGCTCAGAGAAGTCCATCTCTGTTTCCAGGTTACCCAGCATAGAACAACCGGTACGCATAACATCCATCGGATGAGCACTGGCAGGAATTTGCTCCAGTACGGTTTTAAGCGCCTGAGGCAGACCACGAAGACCTTTCAGCTTAGTGATATAAGCATCCAGTTCCGCTTGATTAGGAAGCTTACCTTTAAGCAACATATAGGCAACTTCTTCGAAACTAGCTTTCTCAGCCAGTTCAACCATGTCGTAACCGCGATAAGTCAGACCGGCGCCGGTCTTACCTACTGTACAAAGAGCCGTGCTACCCGCGGATTGACCACGCAGACCCGCACCACTAATTTTTTTCTCAGCCATTGTTATCTCCTCTTATTATCTGTAGCTACTACTTATTTTTGCCTTCGGCGAATAGGGCGTCTAACTTTTGCTCGAAATCGTGATAGTTCAAGAAATCGTACAGTTCCATCCGCGTCTGCATCAGATCGATAACACCTTTCTGATCGCCCTTCTCCAGGATATTCTCGTAAACAGCCAAAGCTGCCTTGTTCGCCGCACGGAAAGCACTCAG
>JBALWH010000030.1:0-60383 GCA_036960175.1 Motiliproteus sp.
TACCCGATCACTATGATCAAGGCTTTTGAGCGCAGGGGTGGGATTCGAACCGTAGTTAATCTCCATTTCATAATCATCTTCGATGATGATGATGTCCTGTTGGTTGGCTTTTTCTAAGAGTTCAACACGGCGTTCCAATGGCATGGTAACCGTTGTCGGACATTGATAGCTGGGCGTAATGTACAGGGCATCACAGGTATCTAGTTGTTCGCTGATGATTAATCCATCATCGTCCACAGGCAAGCTGACAACGTTAGCGTTAAAGACGCGGCCGATATGCCCGGCACTGACATAACCAGGATCTTCGATACCAAAATTAGAGCTCTTATCCAGTAATAATTGGCCGAGTAGGAAAATAGAATGCTGAGAGCCAATTGTAATTAGGATTTCATCCTTGTCTGCATGTATGCCGCGATTGGGCAAAATTCGTTTTTGGATCTGCTCAATTAGCATCGGATCGTCACTATCATAGCGGTCCGAACTCCAGTCTCTGATTGCCTGGATGCTGACCGCATCTCTCCAGCATTTACGCCAGCTTTCTATGGGAAATAACTTAGTATCTAGTTGGCCATAAACAAAGGGGTAGGGGTAAGACTGCCAAGCGTGGGCTTTAGTCGGGTTAAGCTGATTACCCACCTTGGTTTTAAGTTTTTGAGACCAGTTTACTTTGTTGGCAATATCTTCTTCAGTGTCTTCTTCAACTTCCTGGTCCTGTTTCAACCGGCCAGCCAGAAAGTTCGCATCCACAAAATAGCCACTTCGTTCTTTGGATATTAAGTAGCCATCAGCGGAGAGTTCATCGTATACCAAGACAATAGTATTGCGGGCGACGTTGAGAGATTTGGCCAGACTGCGGCTGGAGGGGAGCGGTTCATCTAAAGGTAAAAACCCCCCTAGAATAGCGCTGACTAATTGTTCGCGAATCTGTTTTTGCAGTGTTGATGCATTCTGATCTCTATCTAGATGAAAGAGTGCTGACATGATGCTATCCACCTTATTATTATTTTGACCGGGCAGTCATAGTTGGGCTTCATACTCTTTTCGGCTGCTCTTTTATTAAGTATACAGAGTCTTAGTCTAGAGTATGTTCTGTATATTACCGCATAAAACACACAAAAACCACATAATTCGAGACAAAACATTCCATTTATGCAAAATAATGATTGATTTATTTTTCATGTGAAACGATACTAGGGGTATCAAATATATCTAAAACAGATATTTTGATGGAGATGTGACTGACATTTGACTAGTTATCTCTCTCTGTGGGGCAGTAATTCAGTAATTTTGGATCGTTGTTCATGGAGGAGGTGGCTGGGTTTCCGAATAAAAATAAACTGAGATGGTATTAGTGATGTCTTTAGAAAAGGCCTACGACTATATCGTGATAGGTGCTGGATCTGCCGGTTGTGTGATGGCAAATCGCCTGTCAGAAGATTCTAACAGTAGCGTGCTGCTACTCGAAGCCGGTGGTAAAGATACGAACCCCTGGCTTCATGTCCCCATTGGTTATTTTAAAACCATGCACAACCCCAAGTTTGATTGGTGTTACTTAACCGATCCTGATCCAGGTATCAATGGACGTCAGCTACAGTGGCCAAGAGGCAAGGTGCTCGGTGGCTCAAGTGCACTAAATGGTCTGTTGTATGTTCGCGGTCAGAAGGAAGATTACGATGACTGGGCGAGCTTGGGGAATAAAGGCTGGTCTTATGATGACATCCTGCCTTACTTCAAAAAGTCAGAAAATCAGGAGCGCGGTGCGGACAAATATCATGGCGTAGGTGGGCCGCTTGCGGTTTCCAATATCCGTATTAAGCGTGAAATTTGTGACAAATTTATCACCGCGGCGGAGCAAATTGGCATTCCTCGTAATGATGACAGTAACGGTGAAACTCAGGAAGGTGTTGGTTATTTTCAATTAACCATTAATCAAAATGGTACTCGTTGCAGCACCGCCGTTGGTTTTTTGCGTCCTGCCTTGAAGCGGCCTAATCTAGATGCTGTTACAAAAGCGTTAGTGCACCGGATTGAATTTGAGGGTACTCGTGCTGTCGGTATTACCTTTTCAATAAAAGGTGTCAAACAGACGATCCGATGTAACAAAGAAATCGTCTTGTCGGCTGGTGCGATTAACTCACCTCAGATTTTGATGCTGTCGGGAATCGGTGCTAAAGATGAGCTTGCCAAGCACAATATTCCGCTAGTAAAAGAACTGCCTGGCGTGGGTAAAAATCTTCAGGACCATCTTCAGATACGCTCTATCTACAAGGTGAATAAGCCGATAACCCTGAATGATGAAATCAATAATCCTATTCGTAAAGTGATGATGGGAATCGAGTATGCGCTATTGCGGACCGGGCCGCTGACTATGGCGGCCAGTCAGGTATGCATATTTACCAAGACCGATAAGAGCATGGCCCGACCGGATATTCAGTATCATTTACAGCCATTGAGTGCTGATAAACCCGCAGATGGTACGCACCCATTCTCTGCCTTTACCGCGTCTGTCTGTCAGTTGCGGCCAACCAGTACTGGGCATATTGAATTGAAGAGTAGTAATCCGGAAGAATATCCGGGAATTCATCCCAATTATCTGGCCACAGAAGAAGATCGGAAGACGGCGATTGAATCGATCAAAGTGACGCGTCGCATTATCAATGCTCCGGCATTGGCTCCGCTGATCAAAGAAGAGCATGAGCCAGGCATTCAGCATCAGACGGATGAGGAATTGCTTGAATATGCGCGTAATCGTGCCACCACCATCTATCATCCGACGGGTACCTGTAAAATGGGTCATGATGATATGGCGGTGGTAGATGATCGTTTGCGCGTTCACGGTGTACAGGGGCTCCGTGTTGTGGACGCATCCATCATGCCGGTTATCGTTTCCGGTAACACCAATGCACCAACCATTATGATTGCTGAAAAAGCGTCAGATATGATGAAGGAAGATAGCAAGGAAAAGAAAGAAGAAATCGCTTTGGCGGTTTGATCTTAAATCCTTCTGCCCGTCTATGTGCAGCCATATAGACGGGCTTTTTAAGTCTATTCGGTAGGGGTGTATTCGGTCTGTTCATTCATTAGAGAGGCCAGTTCATCCGCCGCTTCTCTCATTAAAGGAACGTTCTCCAGGGCTCGTTCTAGTGATAGGCGGGCAGTAGGCGCGTGCATTGCCAGTCCTGCGTAAAGACGACCTTCGCTATCCCTGACCGGCACAGAGACTGCGATCATCCCTTGCAGAAATTCTTCATTATCAATGCCGATACCGGTATTACGGATCTGCTTGAGTGCAGGTTTTAATTCTTCAGGAGTCGTTAGTGTGTTTTCTGTGTGTTTGTCTAGGGGGATCTTACTGAGTAAACGTGATCGTTTGATGCTACTGAGTTCGCTTAGAAACAGTTTGCCGCTGGCGGTACAGTGCAGGGGTACGCGGTCATTTATTTGCAGTTGAACCCTGAGTGGCCAGTGGGTTTCAACACGATCAAAGTAGATCATCGCACTCCCGTCGGGAATCGAAATATTACAGGTTTCGCCCAGTTTATCTGACAGTTTCTTTAAAACCATATGCCGATGTGAGCGGAGGAAATCATTATTGCTGAATATGCCCAAAGCCATTTTGTTTAGCTTGGGGCCGGGTATGAGACCTCGGCCATCTAAGCGTGTTGCGAGGAACCCTTCTTCTTCAAGCTGGCTACAGAGTCGATGAATGGAGGGCTTAGGTAGCTTCAATACGCGGTTGATCTCTGTCGGCGTTACCGCTTCGGGAGTGTTGGCCACTACTTCAAGAATGTGGAGCGCTCGCGCGATGGATGAGCTTTTTTCCTTTCCCGGCGACTCTGACATTGCTATCTCCTCGTTATTCAGTGCTTGGATGCTGCTATGTTACGGTATTGAAAGTCTCATTTATATATTAATTTGTGATAAAGCATCTGTATTTTAAATCCAGAAATTCTGGGTGATTACGATGAATCATAGTTGTAGATGATAGTTATAACGTCAAAAAAGCAACAAAAACAAGTATTATCGAGATAATTTTATTTGCCATCGGTAATAAGTGAAATTAATTTGAGGCTGATTATAAAGTTTTTATTTTCCACATAATAAGTTCGAGATGGCTTTTAATGTTCTATAAATACTAGGGTTTTTATTGAAACCGCCGTCATATCTGCGCTGCAGAGGAGGAGGGTAAGGATTATTGGCATTATAGGGGCTGTGTAAGAATCACCTCTCAATAAAAAGTGCCTAATAATTTTATTTTCGAGACCTGCGTTATCATAAAGTGCTTGTTTGATCGGTATTCTTGTGTTTTACTGAACATGCGATCGAGAATTGATTCAGGTCAATTAACGGTCTAGCAACCCCTAACTGCATAAAAATAAATTAAGGGTACTTATAATGGAGAAGAAAACTAACTCCTTAGGTGGGGAACAGAAGTCTGTTTCTCGTCGTGATTTCTTCCGTGTTGCCTCCGCTTATGGTCTTAGCTCTACGATGCTGGCTGCTGCTGCGTTAGGGACTTTTTCCCTACCTCAGTTGGCGCATGCAGCTGACCAGAACTCGAAACGCCGCTATAAGAAAGCAGCCAAACATACGCTGACATTCGGTGCTTCCGGATTTAATGAAAAGAACCTGCTCATCGAACGAGCCGGCTGTCTTGATTTTCTGAATGATATTGAAGATCGGTCAGATGGTGAAATAAGAGTCGAGTTTGTCGGTGATAATCAGATCTGTGGACAGCTCAGCTGCGTTAAGAAAACACAGCAAGGTATTGTCGATATGTTCACTGCCTCTACGCAGAACTCTGCGGGTGGTGCACCTTATCTGAACGTCCTCGATTACGCCTACATGTTCCCAACCCGGGCGTCTCAGTATCACTTCCTCTACCACCCTGACAGCCAAAAGCTATTGCGTGATCCTTTGCGTACAAAGCATGGTTTACAGTTCCTATTTTCTCATTGTGAACTACGTGGTTTGCAGATGGGTATGGGCTGGCAGGACAAGCCTCTTATCACCAGCATCGACCAACTTCGCGGCACTAAAAACCGTGTTACCGGTACGCAGCTTGGTCGTATAGCCATGCAGCTACTTGAGCTTAATCCTGTACCTATTGCTTGGTCTGAAACCCTTGATGGCCTGAAGCAGGGTCTGATTGATGGTGCTGAGACTTGGGCGGGTGCTGTTGGTTACGCGAATATGTCACCGGTGGTTTCTCAGTCTGTTGATCTGCGTTTCTTCTGTGGTACAGAAGCAACCATGATGAGCGCCAAGGTTTTTGATAGTTTCAGCGGTGATCTCCAAGATGCCGTCATGGAATCGTCGTATCTGACGCAGGTGAAAATCCAAGCGGCTCAAGAGGCTGCACTGGTTAACACCGTTGGCGCAACATCACCTTCGCTACCAGGGACTCTGTTTGATCAGCATGGTGTGCGTATGGCAATGCTGTCTGATGAAGAGCGTGCCAAGGCTGCGCGTATCTGTGCTCCCGAGTTTAATCCAGAGCCTTGGACTAAATGGCGTGATCGTTTGGATAAGTGGTCTGGTGGTCAAGATACTTATGGTTCTATCCATAAGATCGCACGTGAGATCCCTCTCGATACACTGGCAGAGAACGTTGAAACTCGCCGTTGGTGGAAAGGGGCTTAAGGCCTCTTAAGTACAACCCTGACCGGTGCGCTATCCGGTTGGGGTTTGATTTCCCGCTGTTAGATAACTTCATTAGTTTCTTATACCAGAGTCAGTTAATTCGGAGTCTGTCGGGAAGAGTGTGTCAACTTGAACAATAATAAATGGAGAGTCGCCGTGAATCTGGGTGAAAACACTTCAATTATATGCAGGTCGAGCATTGCTAGCTCGGCTGGGAGGCTAGATAAATGACTATTGGCTCTCTGTTTAGTGTTATCGAACGTAATATAGAGAAGAGCATTATTCTGCTTTCTTATGCTTCGATGGCAGGTATCATTTTCGTCGAAGTTCTTCGTCGATTCTTCTTTAATCTACAGGCTCCTTGGAGCACTACCATACCCATCTACATGTTTCTGTGGCTGGCCTGGATGGGTGCTTCTTACAATACTATGCGCCGGTCACACCTGCGTTTCACCGAAGTCCGTGAACGTCTTCCCTATACCGGGCAGTTTATATGTCTGCTGGTCGATACGTTTTGTTGGTTCTTGATGGGGGTAGTGGTCATCTACTACTCCGTCGAGCAGGTTTATATTGCCTATGACAATTTTGCGATCGTACAGGGCACTGATGACATCCAGCAGTGGTGGTTCTACATGGCGACGCCTCTGGCTTGGACTTTACTGTTGTTTCGTGTGTTACAGAATTTACGGCAGGATATTCGGGCTTATCGAGCAGGAAACCCTTTAACTACTCAAGCACCGATGTTTGACTGAGGAGAACTGATATGGATGGATTACTTATTACCCTGATCAGCCTCGGCGTAACGGGGCTGTTTATTCTGGGTATACCTATTTTTCTGGTTATTTCACTGTGGGTCGTGGGTGTCAGTGTAGTTATTGACTTTACCCTGGCTAATGTTGGTGTGACTTTGTACGAGGGACTTAACTTTTACGGCCTGTTGGCTTTACCCTTATTTATTTTAACGGGTGACTTAATCAACGCAGCCGGTATTGCGAAGCGTCTTTCAGATTTCGCCTATTCTTGCCTGAGTTGGTTACGAGGTGGCTTGGGGATGGCGTCACTGGGCGCTTGCGGTATGTTTGCTGCGATCTCTGGCTCTAACTCTGCCACTACTGCCACTATTGGCGGCATCATGCACCCAGAAATGACTAAAGGTGGATACGAGGCCAATTTCGCTGCAGCTACTGTAGCGGCCGGTGGTACGGTCGGGATCATTATCCCTCCGAGTATTATTTTCATCGTTTACGGTTTTATGATGAACCTGCCGATTGGCGATCTGTTTATGGCGGGGCTAGTTCCTGGTGTGATGATGGTCGTTGCGATGCAGCTGGTTTGTTGGTACATCTCTCGTAAACATGGTTACGGGATAATCGCACCGTTTCGACTGAAAGTAGCAGCCAAAGCAGGCATGCGTGCTTGGCTCGGTTTCCTTGCTATCGGTATCGTCTTGTGGGGCATTTATTCTGGTGCTTTTTCACCGACGGAAGCAGCGGGTATGACCACAGGTTTCTGCCTGTTGGCCGGTGTGTTGGTAACCCGTGAATTGAAACTAAAAGAACTGCCAAAAATCATGATGCGCTCTGGTCAGATTACCGGCATGTTGGCACCGTTGATCGCTGTATCGGTTGTAATGCAGCAGGTCTTGTCGTTGCTGGGTGCAAAGGAATTTTTGACTGAAGTCATTGGTATGCTTGGCGGATATTATCCGATCCTGTTTGCTTGTCTGTTCATCGTATTGCTTGCTGGTACGGTTCTGGAAAGCTTACCGAATACGATTATCCTGGCACCTATCCTGGCTCCGATAGCGATGAGTATCGGTGTAGACCCGATCCATTTTGCGGTGTTGTTCTTAATTGGTGATGCGATTGGGTTCATCACACCTCCTTATGGTCTGAATCTCTATGTCGCCAGCAGTATGACCGGGATACCGTATCTCAGGCTAGTTAAGTCGGTTCTCCCATACCTCTATGCGTTGTTGGCTACCTGGATTATTTGCGCGATCTTCCCATCTATTAGCCTCTGGATGCTTTCTTTCTAAGGTTATTCGGTGCCGGCCATGCCGGCACCGTTCTTCTTCCTCTTCGTTAGTGTCTATCTGTTCTTCACAATCATTCTTGCTTTAATTCCCCCTATAAATCTGCTCCGTCTAATTTCGCATAGCTATCTTGTGTCCGTAACATTAGTTAAATCTGGTCGATTGGATTTTGTTTATCAGCTAGTTATATCAAATATCCCGCCTGATTAATGAATCTCATCTGTTGTGGGTAGAGTCGAGGTGGTTTTAATTTATCAATTAGTTGCTTACTGTAATCAATAATGGTACTTTTACTCTGTCACGTCATAAAATAAAAACGGCCGTTCGATAAGATCGGTATTCAGTAGACCACAACGGAGATCAACCGATGTTTCCGCTAAAAACTAAACTGAAGCTCTATGCAGCTTCATTATCTCTTCTGGTTTGTGCTGGTATGGCGCACGCTGGATATCCCGAAAAATCAATAACTTTAGTATCCCCTTATGGTCCCGGTGGCGCCGCAGATTTGGCCGCCCGCAACTTGGCAGCAACAGCTCCGGGTTTTCTCGGTACCGAGGTAATTGTTACTAACCGCACTGGTGCTGCTGGTGTAACAGGATCTACTTATGTTTCCAAATCTCGCCCAAATGGCTATACCTTGCTGTTGGCTCGAGTTGGTTCACAAGCGGCGGTTCCTGCAATCAATCATCGCATCCCTTATAAATGGGATGACTTTACCTTTCTGGGGTTACTTGAAAAGAACCCCTTTGCATTGGTGGTAAACGCTAAGTCCAAGTATCAGGACTTTCCATCTCTTGTCGCTGCCATTAAGGCCGGAGAGAAGCTTAGCTACGCGTCTGCTGGAGTTGGGTCGCTGCTCCATATTGCAGTAGTTATGATGTTGGATGAGCTAGGCCAGCCTGCAGATGCGATGCGCCATATTCCGTTTAAAGGTGGCGGTAAAGCAGCAGCTTCGCTTACTGGTGGGCATGTAGATTTGATGTTTCAAAACCTGTCTGGTGTGATCGGTGGAATTAAGTCTGGCCAGTTACGCGCAATAGCGGTGACCTCGGAGCAGCGCTTCAAAGATATACCAGACGTGCCAACGGTGGCCGAGTTGGGTCTTCCTGATCTGGAGTCTGTTGTGGGTTGGAGTGCGCTGTATGGTCCGAAAGATTTGCCAGAACCTGTTGTTGCTAAGTGGACAAAGGTGCTAGGCCAGCTTAAGAACGACAGTACTTGGAACGCGCAAACAGAAAAGCTCAACTCTATCCCTGACATTCGCAGTGCTAAAGACACTAAGCAGTTTGTGGAGCGTCAGTACACCGATTTTAAAGATGTTGTAGATCGTCTCGGACTGGCTATCAAGTAAGAAATTTCTCAGTCACTGCAGTAATACTCTTACAACCCTGTGCTTGCAGAGAGCAGGCACAGGGACCTTGAACGCCTCTCCTGACTTGATCCGATCGAGTTTTTAAACTAATACGATAGCATTCAGAAAGGTACTAATGATGCCGTCCGAAAAATCTAAGGCTCCAAATATAGTGCTGATAATGGCTGATCAGTTGACCCCGACTGTGTTGCCCGCTTATGGCCACAAAACAGTAAAGGCTCCCCATATCCAAGCGCTTGCCGATAATGGCGTGGTGTTTGAAAACGCCTACTGTAATTTTCCGTTATGTGTTCCTTCCCGTGCCTCGATGATGGCAGGTCGTTTGGCCAACAATATTGAATGTTGGGATAACGCCACTGAAATGCCTGGGCAGATTCCTACCTTGGCACACTACCTACGTGGTACTGGTTATCACACCATTTTGTGCGGCAAGATGCACTTCGTCGGTCCTGATCAGGTGCATGGCTTTAACGAGCGTATTACCACCGATATTTACCCGTCTAATTTCTCCTGGGTTCCCGATTGGGAAAAAGGCGAGAAGTATCGTCCGACCGGTATCAATATGAGTGCCGTGGTGGATTCTGGTAAGTGTGTTCGCAGCCTGCAAATGGACTACGACGACGAAGTTGAATACGCTGGTGTTCAGAAGATCCACGATCTGGCGCGGTTCCAAAATGATAAACCGTTCTTTATGACGGTATCTTTTACGCATCCTCATTCGCCTTACATCATCACTGAAGAGTACTGGGACCGCTATGATCATGATGAGATAGAAATGCCCACTGTAGATCCTATTCCGGTAGAAGATCTGGATCAGCACAGTAAATGGCTGCACTACGCTCATGCCCAGGAAAAGCATGATGTGGCTGACGAAAATATCCGTACGTCTCGCCATGCCTATTACGGCATGACTAGCTATATCGATGATAAAGTTGGCAATATCATGAATACGCTGAAAGCTACCGGGATGGACGAGAACACTATCGTTATTCTGACGGCTGACCATGGAGAGATGCTGGGCGAGCGCGGTATGTGGTACAAGCAGAGCTTCTTTGAAAACTCAGTGCGTGTTCCTTTCATCGTTAGCTATCCGAAATCTTTCGATGCCAGTCGGGTAAAAGAAAATATATCGTTAGTGGACCTACTGCCAACCTTGGTTGATCTGGCTTCTGGTGGTGATATGCCGGAGTTTGCTTCGCCGATGGACGGCAATTCGTTGACCGGTTTGTTGAAAGGGGATAGCTCCACGTGGAGTGATGTAGTGATCTCCGAATATACCGGTGAAGGGGTTAATGAACCTTGTCGGATGGTGAAGAAAGGGTCTATGAAGCTTATGTATACCCATAGGTATCCTGACCAGCTTTTTGATCTTGAAGCCGATCCTCATGAATTAACTAATTTGGCGGATCACGCTGATTACGCCGGAATTTTAACTGAGCTTAAGGCTATCTGTTTGGATGGCTGGGATCCCGAAGATATCAAGACTCGTGCGATCGCCACTCAGAAAGAACGCTGGTTGATTAAAAACACCACGGATGAGTCTGATTCCAGTTGGGCTTATGAAGTTAAGAACAACCCTGATGCACGTTATGTACGTCATATTGGAGCAGTACAGACTAAAGCTAAGGCTCGATTCCCTTATGTTGAGCCGACTCCGTTCAAGCCTGAATAGAGATCAGTACAGCGCTGGGTTCGAATGAATCCGGTGCTGTCTTTGCAGTATCGCTAAATAACAAGAGGGCACCTAATGACCCCCAATGTCGTTGCCAAAGAAATAGTTGATATTCAGCCAGTTCACCAATCTAGTCAGGTGTTTCACACTGAGCCAGTCGACCCATTTCATGTGTTGGTTAAGCCAACCGGACCGAAGTGCAATCTTGATTGTGAATACTGCTTCTATAAGGAAAAAGAAGACAACGTCTATGAACAGGAGAATAAAAGTAATTCTCTAAATATGGATACTGAGCTGATGGAGCAATATGTTCGTCAGTATATTGAAAGCCAGGACCGCACGGGTGCCAATGAAATAAACTTTCTTTGGCAAGGTGGGGAGCCCACCATGCGGGGGATTGCGTTCTTTGAGCGCGCTGTTGAGTTACAGCAACAGTTTTGCCCACCAGGAAAAACCATCCACAATCACTTTCAAACCAACGGTATTTTGATCAATGAGCGTTGGGCAAATTTTTTCTCTGAGCATGGATTTCTGATCGGAATCAGCATTGATGGACCTCAGTTTGTTCATGACCAGTATCGTAAAACCCTGAAAGGGGGCGGTAGTTTCGAAAAAGTCATAAAAGGGCTGGAGTGGTTAAAGGCCTATAACGTCGACTTCAACACGATGACCGTAGTCGGGCGCCATAATCAGCAGTTGGGTGCCGATGTTTATCAGGCATTACGTGCGATGGGTTCAACCAATATGCAGTTTATCCCTCTGGTGGAGCGATTCGACCCTGAACTTCACCTGTCGTCTCCTCCTACCGAGGAGCAGAAATACCATAAGGTTACCAAATGGAGTGTTTCTGAAAATGGCTATGGCCATTTCATGAACGCAGTATTTGATGAATGGATTAAAGAAGACGTCGGCACGGTTGCTGTTCAATTGTTTGATGTGCAGTTAGGGATTTGGCTGGGTCAGTCTTCCAGTCTCTGTATCTATGCCAAAAACTGCGGTGGTGGTGTGGTGATGGAACACAATGGCGATGTTTATTCTTGTGACCATTATGTGTATCCGGAATACAAACTGGGTAACGCCAATGAAACGCCTATCGAAGAGATGGTCTATTCAGCCACCCAGAAAAAATTCGGTGAGGACAAGTTTGATACCTTGCCACAAAAATGTCGCAGCTGTGATTACCAGAAAGCCTGTTATGGCGGCTGCCCTAAACATCGGTTTATGGAAACAGAATCGGGCGAAAAGGGGCTGAATTACCTGTGTAAGTCCTATATGCGCTTTTTTGAACACGCTGGTCCTTGGGTTCATCAGATGGCCGAGTTGGTTAAGCACCATCGACCTGCCGCTGATATCATGCAGCATCCTCAAATCAGGGCTCGTAGAGAAGGTCTGGAGCTTGCAGGGCAAACAGCCCCTCAACGCAATAGTCTTTGTCCTTGTGGCAGTGGTAACAAGTTTAAGCGTTGCTGTGGAGGCTAGTGATAGTGAGGAAATATTAAAGGTCCGTTTGTGGTAAACAGGCCTTTATTAATCAAACCACCCTAATGGCAGATTCACATTAGCAATGTGGATAAAGAAGTAATTTAGGAATGTCGGCAATATAATGGCGATACTCAATAACAGCCAGAACCGACGTTCGCCTCCCAATAACATCATTACAACCAGCAGCAGACCTGAGCTGAGCTGAATACCTAGTTCATTGATCAAATAGTAATAGGCAAACAGTGCCGGGATAACCAGCACCAATCGCCAATCTTCTGTCCTTAGCAACGGCTCATCCTCATCTCTGATTACCGCTGGCAACCGTCTGAGTTTGTCTAATAACACCTTGAGCAGAACCGATATGCCCGCCAGCAACATGGTTATCATAATGACATTGGGCCAGAAGGCAGGGGAGAGGGCGATATTGTCGTCACTATCGCTAACGACAACGCCAGCGGGAATAACCACCAGTAGGCCAAGTAGGCTCAGCGCGATGATACCTATGCCTGTTAGTAAATCCCGATTGATCATCAGGCGGCTACGGTTTTAAGGCGATCCAGGTCGATGTCTCTACGAGCGAGAAACTCATTGAAAGCCAGCATACGTCCGCCTTCTTCACTGACCATTTGGCTGACTTGAATGCGGCCCTGGTAGTGCTCAGTGACGGTGCTTTCTTGGAAACTGCTAAATACCCCTTCTACATAGGCCGGTACAGATGCCATCGGGCCTGCGATAATAATCATCTCTGGTTGTAAGAGGGTTACTATCATATCGATTGTCTGACTGAGCATGGCACCGGCATTGCGGAATACTTCAGATACGTGGCTATCTCCATTGAGAGAACGTTGTTTCAATTCAATTAGCTTTTCTGCTGCTTTACGGCCGCTAACCAGCGATGCATCTCCCGTTATCGCTTTGATAACGGCAACCCCGGCAGCGACATCATCTAGCACTAAAGGACTGCCATTGGTGGGCTGATCTTGGTGTAAGCGTAGCTTTCCAACCAGACCAGCAGAGTAGTTCATGCCCCGACGAATATGGTTGTCTAGCAGTAGGCTGGCACCCATTTTTAAAGAGGCATTGATCATGACAACATTTTGACAACCCTTAGCAATACCAAAGCGGGTTTCGGCCAGGTTTAGGGCATTAGGCACGGTTTCTACACAAATCGGTATTTTTAGTCGTTCGGTCATGACGTTGCTGACATCTACTTCGCCCCAATCCATGGTGGTAGAAAACAACAGTTTTCCGGTGTGAGGTTCGACAGCCCCGCCGATGGCAACACCCGCTCCAATCAATTGAGAACGCTTAACACCGGATGCTTGAATCATCGTTTCTATAGCATCAATAACTTGCTCAAGTACGGCGCTAGGGTCGCTGAAGGATTCAATCCCCAGTTCATGCTTGGCGATAATGTTGTTGTCGAGTCCAGAAAGGCTAATCCATTGGGAAAAAGCGTTGATGCCTACACCAATAATATAGCCACCGTTGGGGTTAAGTCTAAGCTCGACTAACCGACGACCAGATCGATTTTGCGGGAGTGAGGAGGTGTTCTCCTGTACTAGGCCGGCATTAATCAGGTCTCGTGTTATACGAGACACCGATGCGCCCGTCAGGCCTGTATTTTCTGCAATGAGGGTACGGGCTATGGGGGCGTTAAAGAGTATTTCAGACAACACGCTTCTTCTGTTGGACTTTCCCAAGTCGGCCCTTGAGCGCTGAGTCTCGGTTGTCATTGAATGCCCCTAAAGAGTGAGTGATTTTATATTGCTTACAGAAAGTAATGCTATAACAATAGTCCGTTTGGGCTTTCATATCAATTTCAACTATTAGGCAAGTACTGGTATGGCGGCTAGTAATTGTGCGTTGACGGGGGAATGGGATCTACTTATTCAAATAAGTTGCTTACTGTAAGTAATGATGATAAATTGAACACTACTTCATGCAAAATAAAAATAAGAGGTACATTTAATGGCGATTTTGTCCCGCCTGAAAAACGGCCTGTTGACCTTTAAGGATGGTGATTGGGGGGTGACTTCCAGCGCATCGAGTAGGTATTCCAGACAGTTCCACCCGTTGGCTGGCAATGGCGATAACGCTATTGACCGCAGCTATCAATCCTCACGAAATTGTGGAGGCGCGCTATGAGAGAGATTCGAATACAGGATGTCTTGATTGGTGGCTCGGTAGTAGCGCTGGCGCTGATTGGGATTTTGGTGATTATACCCTCAGGTATTGTCTCTCCCGGAGCCGTTGAAATCGAAGCTTTGTCTCCAGCGTTTTGGCCACAGGTCGTTTTGATCGGATTAGCCATCGCTGGGGGCATTATTCTTTTCCAAGGCTTCTTTCCCTCAGCCACTGACTGTCAGGATGATGACATCAGTGAGCCGACTCTGGCGTTGCCGGTGGTCATTGCAAAGCTGATTATTGCGGTCACCGTACTCTTTAGTTTCTACTATGCTATCGATTATGTCGGTATCGTCCTTTCTTCTATTGTCACTCTGATTATTCTGATGCTTCTCGGTGGTGAGCGTCGACCTATATTGCTGTCGCTTGTGGCAGTGATTCTGCCGGTGCTTCTTTTCTATTTTTTCACCTATGTTGCCAATGTACCGTTGCCACTGGGTCTATTCGAGAGTTAATGAGAGGAGTTATTCAAAATGTTTGAGAATATTGCAGATGCATTTGTACTCTTCCTTAATTGGGAGAATATTGTAGCGGTCTTTGCTGGGGTTTTGATTGGTACAGTTACGGGTGCGATACCGGGTATGACAACTCCGATGGGTGTTGCCCTGGTGTTGCCATTTACGTTCGCTATGAACCCTGTAACGGGGATTCTATTGTTGTTGGGTGTCTATAAAGGGGGCCTTTACGGAGGATCAATCACCGCCATATTAATCAAAGCACCAGGTACGCCTGCAGCAGCCTGTACAGTACTTGATGGGTTTCCGTTATCCCAAAAGGGTGATGCACGTAAAGCGTTAGATATAGCTCTTTATGCGTCTGTTTTTGCAGACTTTATGTCTAACTTATCGCTGATACTCATGGCCGGTTTTTTGGCAAGTTTTGCTTTGAAGTTTGGCCCTCCTGAATTTTTCACTCTGATCATCTTCGCACTTACTATTATTGCCGGAGTCTCTGGTGATCGTTTAGCAATGGGGGTGGTGTCTGCATGTTTAGGTTTGATATTAGCGACCGTAGGACTGGATATTATTTACGGAACTGAGCGATTTGTATTCAACGAATATGAATTGATGGCAGGGCTGAATTTTATTCCTGTGCTGATCGGTTTGTTTGCGCTCCCGGAGATACTAAATCACTTCACCAGGCCGCAAACGGATGATCTCGAAGCTAATTCACTTAATGGAGGACCAGCGACTTTTGCTGACTTCAAGCGCTGCTTTAAATCCATTTTTCGTGGCAGTGTGATAGGTGTCGTTCTGGGAGCTATTCCTGGTATAGGTGGTGCTCCCGCAGCATTCTTGTCTTATAGCGAGGCAAAGCGTACTTCAAAGAATCCTCAAAATTTCGGTAAAGGTGAGCTTGAAGGGGTTGCCGCTGCTGAGGCAGGTAATAACGGTGTTGCCGGGGCAACCATGATTCCTCTGTTGGCACTTGGTGTCCCAGGGGATGTGATCACAGCGGTTATTCTCGGTGCCTTTATGATTCATGGTCTGACTCCAGGCCCGATCATGTTTCAGAACAATATCGATATGATCTACGCAATTTTTATGGGCATTATGTTGAGTTCTGCTTATCTATTTATTATCGGTAAGCTATCAATAAAATATATCAGTAAGATTGCAGATGTTCCGAACCGAATTCTGTATCCCGTGGTGTTGGTGCTTTGTACTTACGGTGCATACGCTGTCAACAACAGTCTATTTGATGTATTGGTGATGCTGTTAATGGGGCTCATCGGCTTTGCCATGGTGCGGCTTAATATTCCTACCGCGCCTTTTTTGATTGCCTTTGTCCTGGGACCGTTGCTGGAAGACAATTTCCGTCAATCGTTGTTACTTTCTGGGGGTGAAATCGGCATCTTCTATCGCAGTCCGATCTGCATGGTGTTCTGGGCGCTGACCGCTCTTACCCTAGGGATGTTGGTTCGAAGCTACTTTAAAAAGCCGGCGTCTCAGTCGGAAACAAAAACAGCAACCAGCTGAATGTAATCTTCTTTTTTAATTTCCCCTTTTTTTATAAGAGGGGATTTTTATTCCTCCATTTCACGTTGTCTGTGAGCCAAAACCCAGGAGTTCTCAATGTATAGAAAAATATGTGTGGCTGTGGATGGTTCCGAATCATCTTTCGATGCGGTTAAAACTGCGGCGAACCTAGCGCTAAAGGTGTCCGCAGAGTTAGTTGTCTATCATGTTATTCGTAATATGAAAGTACCCGACGAGCTCAAACGGTTTGTGAAGAATAATTCTCTTGAACGGATGCGTCATGAGGCTTTAGAGGGGGCTGGTAAAGAGATTGTTGCTCATGCCATTGGCGTCGCTCAAGAGCAGGGCGTTGCTGAACCTCAAACCGATATCCTGATGGGAGATCCTGCTAGTGCGGTGGCAAAAGCGGCATCTCAGCAGGACTGTGATTTGATTGTTGTTGGAACTCGTGGGCTAGGGCAGGTTGAAGGAATGCTGATTGGTAGCATGTCTAGAAAACTGACGTCAATTTCAAAAATCAGTGTGTTGGTTGTTAAGTAAGCTGTTCGCAACGGTGGGGGCCAAGTTCCCACCGTTATTGATCTCTTGTTTAATGGCTGGGGATGGTCACAGCTGTCTATACCGCCGTGTTGGATAACCGAATAAGATCAATATCTCTACGCGCCAGAAACTCGTTATAAGTTAATAGTCTGACGGCTTCTTCACTGCTGATTTCGCTAACCATAATAGGGATTTCTGCAGTTCTGGCTTTCTTGCTACGATGAATGTTTTCCAGTACCCCTTCGATATAACTGGGCACAGAGCTCATCGGGCCGGCAATAATAATCACATCGGGCTGAAGTAGCGTTGTGACAGTGCTGATTGCATAGCTCAGCATTTTTCCCGCCTGTTTAAACGCGTCTGAGATAGCGGGGTCTCCTTTTATGGAGGCCTGTTTCAGCTGTTGTAACTGATTGGCCGCTTTGCGTCCGCTGGTAACGCCTTGTTCGCCTCTGATTTTGTTGATGACGGCGGCACCGGCGGCAACATCATCCAGGTACATTTCCTGATCCCCCGTACTCTGGCTTTGTTGCAGCGGAAGTTCTCCTATCAGGCCTGCTGAATAGTTGGTTCCTCGCCGAAGTTGGTTATCCAGCAGCAGGCTGGCCCCCATTCTCAATGACGCGTTGATCAGGACTACATTGCTATATCCCTTGGCAATGCCAAAGCGAGTTTCGGCTAGGTTCAGGGTGTTTGGGAATGTTTCTACGCAGACCGGAAAACCGAGGCGTTCCGACATAATGGACGAGACTTCAAGTTCACCCCAATCCAGAGTGGGGGAGAACAGCAGTTTACCACTATGGGGTTCGACCACACCGGCAATGGCGACTCCTCCACCTATCAGCTTATCGAGGTTGATTGCAGATGCTTGGATCATCTCTTCAGCTTTATTCACCACCTGCTCAAGTACGACTATCGGGTCAGCCAGTGAGTCGATGCTCAATTCTTCATAGGCGAGGACGTTATTGTTCAGACCATAAATGCTGACCCACTGAACAAATGCGTTGATACCCACACCTAGAAAGTAGGCTCCGTCAGGATTTAACGTAAGTTCAATGGTTCTTCGGCCGGAACGGTTTAAAGGCGTGGAGGAGGCCTTTTCATGGATCAGGTTAGAACTAACAAGATCCCTGCAGATACGTGACACGGTAGCCCCTGTCAAACCGGTAATTTCCGCAATATCAGTACGGGCTATTGGCGCATTAAACAGAATTTCTGCCAGCACGCTACGGCGGTTGGCCCGACCCAGATCGGGTCTAGAGCGTTGTTTCTGGTCTGGCATGAACGAATTACTCAATGAAAATCAATAATTTTCTGACGGGACCTAAGTCTGTAGGGATGGCTGTTTAAAGTCAATTGACCTCAATGAACCATTGAATAACGGGAGATGAGAGCAGGAGATCTTCTAATATAATTTATTGCGTACTGTAAGTAATTAATGTATCTTTGTAATTGTACGATCCCTTCAGCGGATTTAAGCGGTTGGGTTTTGGATATAACGATTTGAATAACAGTTACCTGTTTTATCAATGGAGGTGCTGCAGGAAAGATTTTTCAGGGGCCCGAATAAACAGATGATTGGACAGATTTAAACAAGGTCGATGGCGGCTCAATTTGCCACCACCTTTTACAGATCAAAACTAAGGTGATTGCGTTATGAGTGCACTGGAAAATAAAAATAAACTGGGAAAAAAGCTTTTTACGATGGTTGTCGTAGCGGACACCCACCTCAGTGAACAGGATATGGAGTCCAATTCTCCCTTCCCGGTGAATCGCCTGGCTAATGGTCGGATGAAACATGTGGTGCAGGACATTAATGCCTTAGCTCCAGAATTTGTTATCAACTTAGGAGATCTTATCCACCCAGTGCCTGGCGTTTCTCATGCCTATTCAGCAGCAGTTACCCAATTCAAAGAGCAAACCTCCAAGCTAAATTGTAAGCAGTATCTAGTTCCCGGCAACCATGATGTCGGTGATAAGCCAATAGATTGGGCACCTGCAGGCACTGTTTGTGATGAATATCTTGCTTTATGGGAAGAGCATTTTGGTGATCATTTTTATGGATTTGAGCAGCAGGGTTGCCACTTTTTGGTCGTTAATGCGCAGATCATAAACACCGGTCTGGCGGCTGAGAAAAAACAACAGGAATGGCTTGAGTCCTACCTGGAAGAGCACCAGGGAGGGCGTTTCTTTATCAATATTCATTACCCTCCTTTTCTGACCAATGCAGATGAACCCGAACACTATGACAATATTGGCGAACCTGGGCGCACCTGGATATTAGATTTGCTGGAAAAATATCAGGCGGAAGCGTTATTTGCGGGTCATGTTCACAATTTCTGGTTCAACCGTTATGCCAATACTGACTGTTATCTATTGCCCTCCACCGCTTTTGTTCGTCAGGATTATAGTGAGATGTATCGTGTGCCTCCGGCTGACGATTCGGAGCATGGTCGTAATGACGATGCCAAGCTGGGCTACTTCAAAGTAAACGTCTATGAGAAAGGCCATGTGTGTCACATTATCCGTACCTACGGTCGTTTAGCAGGGGATGGTGAGCCTGAATCTTCGGTAGTGCGCTCTGAAGCGGTGCATCCAGCCGAACACGAAAATGCTCCCCTAGGATTTGATCTGCGTCAGACATGGTCAGAGGTGCTGGAAATTCCACCTTCTGGTGGTTTAGATGAGTTTATTCGTAAGCCAGTACGCAATGATTACCCGTTGATGGCTGTTTGGGAAATGGGGGTTAAGAAGCTTCGGGTTCCATTGCAGGATCTGGAAAATCCCTATGTTCGTAATCGTATGTCGGTATTACAGCAGCATGGCCAGCAGTTCACCGTGTTTAGTTTTGGCTTATTGTCGGACGCCCAACAGCAGTTATTGCAACAACATCAGTCGCTAGTTCATTCCTGGGAGTTAGCGTATGCCAATCAGGATCTAGCTGCGATTGTCGCTCAGTTGCATGAACGTTGTAGTGACTTTGATTTTGATATTTATCTATCTCGCCTACGGACTCACGCTGATGCCAAGCAAGATGGTGGCCGCTACTACCATGTGATCAATCACGGTTTTAGTCTTAGCGACCAAGAGCTGATGACGCACATTATTGCGGAATATGATTTAGGCGCTGTGATTGCCGGTTTTGTTATCCGTATGGCGTGGGTAGATCAGCCTTGGCAGATCATCAACGATGCTGGTGCCTTGGCACAGAAGCTAGGTGTTCGTTTCTCCGTCCATGCTCGTCTGGCAGACGAAAATCCGGCAGAAGCTAATTATGATGATGTCGCTAACGCTAATCGAATAGCGGTCTCTTTGGTTGCTGCTATGATCCAGCCTCAGGTCGATGTTTTTGTAGATACATTTGCTGATAATGACCGAGGTTACTTTGTTAAGAATGGTGTTGTTGACCGCCGTTATAATCCAAGAATCGGCAGTCAAGTGGTACGTAACCTTTATGCTGAACTGAACCAGCAGCAAGGCTTAACAGCCGGCTCCAGTTATAGTTTGGCACAGGGGAAAATGCATACCTTCAGTAGTGATACTGGGGTATATGCGTTGGTTTTACCAACGGATGCAATGTATATCAAAGATTTTCCATTAGGCAGTATCAAGCTCAGTCCTGCCCTTGAAAACACTAGTTTAAATCTTCGTAAGGCGAATTTGGAAACCGGCATCGTTGAACCGATTTCTGGAGTTTCTGGGTCGCAATCTATTGGGTTGGACAATGGTGTACTTTACCGAGTACCGACTTTGTTGAAACTGGAGATCAACGGATAATGGTTTTCTAGATTTAGGATAATTGCGGTTGAGAGAGCCGCTTGGGTAGGGATGCCTTTTTAAGTAGTACTCCATTTTGGCAGGGACTGGTAATCCCTGTCTTTTTTATGGGTCTACGGTTGAAAAACCAGTGTCAAATAGCCATTATTCCATGACACATACTTGGCCAGTATCTGTGCTAGCTATTGTGCTGTGTGAATGGGTAGATGAGATGAGAAGGCCAACGCCAACCGAATCGCCGGCTCGCTTGCTGCGGCGATGATTCAGCCCAATGTCGATGTCTTCGTTGACACCTTTGCCGATAATGATCGTGGCTACTTCGTCAAGAATGGCGTTGTTGATCGCCGTTATAACCCAAGAATTGGTAGCCAGGTGGTACGTAATTTGTACGCAGAATTGAATCAACAGAAAAGCTTTTCAGCAGGTAACAGCTATAGCCAGGTCCATGGTGAAGTACATACCTTTAACACTGAATCGGGTTTTTATGCACTGGTATTGCCTACGGCGGCCATGTACCTAAAAGCGTTGGATATTGGTTTGATGTTTGCTGAAAACTGCACGGAGATGCGGTCCGTTAATTTGGAAACCGGCGTGGTCTCTGCAGTGAATGCCGCTCTTAGCCAGCAAACAATAGATCTCGATAGCAGCATACTGTATCAAGTTCCTACATTACTGAGTCTTAGCTCCACTGAGTAATCTTTTGGATACATGGAATTATGGCTGAGGATCCATTTGAGCAAGGATGATTCCTTTTTGGATATGCCTGAGTTAGTTGTTGCTGTGTTGGATTGAATGCTGAATTACAGGCAATGGAAGGACAGGAAAAGGCGTAAAGCTGCCGTGGCAAGGTAGGCCGCTTCATCTACAAAGACGGCATAGGCTCAGGTCACATTAGCTGGATTATAACCGAACCAAAAGGCACGGTGCTCTTGACTACCCCAGCCCGAAAGAGTTTGAATTACAACCTGTCACTTAGGCGTGTGTCCATTATGGTGGGGGCAGATCAGGGCGTGCTCCTGCACGACCGTTTGTCTCAAATTCATTCAAGGAGGACGGTATTAAAGCGAAGAAATTAATCCTGTTTTTAGTGAGTCTCGTTCTGACCACTGTTCCTTTACGAGCCGCAGAAAAACTGTCATTTTCAACAATTGAAGGGTCCATTAATTCACTTATAAGCGGGATAGTTGTTGCAGAAGCCTATCGGCGAATCGGCATCGAAACCGTTATCAGACCGTTTCCGGGGGAAAGATCGCTCAGTTACTCGAACAAAGGTGTGACGGACGGCGAATTATTCCGAATAGCAGGCATAACTGAAAAATATTCAAATTTGATTATGGTTCCCGTCCCTGTAAACATACAAGATGCCATGGTTATCACGAAGCAGACGGAATTTGCGGTTAACGGATGGGACAGCCTAAAACCTTATACAGTCGGGATAAGGAGAGGTATTAAATTCTCAGGCAAGGGTACCGAAGGAATGACCCCCCTTATTGTCGACAGCAATGAAAGCCTTTTCAAAATTCTGGATGCGGGAAGAACTAACGTTATTGTTATAACACGGGTAAACGGGCTGGATATGTTGCGGCAGTTAAAAATACCCGGCATTAGAACATTGGAGCCTCCCATAGAAAGCTACCCCCTTTATCATTACCTACATAAGAAAAACAAACACCTGATGCCTAAAATAACAGTCGCATTGCAAGAAATGGAAAAAAAGGGACTGATAAAAAAGATAAGAGCCCGTTTTATAGCAGAAAGGTTCGGTAGCAATGAATAATCAGCCATGAGAAATACAGGCCACTGTAAAAAAACAGGCTGTTTCTGAGTTAGGGAAGGTCTGATCAAGTCTAGATCGAAAATTTCACACTTATATATTTCGAACAGTTACAAGCTAATTTTCTGGCAAAAATAACTTATTCAGAGGCTTCCTAAATATACTGTATAAATTCCAATGTTTCAGACTGTCGCAAGCGGTTCTTCAATGACCGCTTTTCTTCAACTCTAGCCAGGTTAGTGCCGTGCTGGTCGCAACAGTTAACTCATATATAGCCTTTTTTTTGCAGAAATAATCAGTGGTGACGGGGAGCACTATAAGTACTAAATCCTTATCAGTTGGGCCAGTTTTGAAGATGATAACTTGATTCTGGCACTAGCTACTTTTTAATACTGAGTAATACTAGTGTGACTCAATGTGCAGTTTTGTACGGTATCTAGTAATGCGAACAATCCCAGGTCGTCAGTTGTTAGAGCAGTTGGGAATCGACTATTTTAAGGGCGGATCTAGCTTCGGCGCTCTATCAGATCAAGCCATTACCTATCTGTTGGAGAAAGGGGAAGTGTTGCAGTTGAGCACTGAGGATCGGTTATTCGCCTGTGATGATCCCGTTGATGGTTTTTTTATTATCCTGCAAGGATCTATTGCCTTCTATCGGCCCCGAGAGGGTGGTAGTACCCATATACGAGACTACATTTTTGGCCAGGAAGTTGGCTTCGTCGCCATGATTGGCTTGCATGATAGGGTTGGTGACACCTACGCTGCCGAACCGAGTTTTGTATTGCATGTTTCGACCGCACTGTTTAATGAGTTACATATGGATCTTCCCAACGAGTTTGGTGTGTTTTTACTGAACATATCTCGAGAGATGGCGCGTAGACTGCAGGAGTCGGATAGAAAACTCGCTGATAATGCTATTGATGAATAGCCGATCGTTGGTCGCAATCTGAAGTTGAAAACAGGTGAG
The DNA here is from genome assembly GCA_036960175.1 of Motiliproteus sp. Lineage (GTDB taxonomy): Bacteria > Pseudomonadota > Gammaproteobacteria > Pseudomonadales > Balneatricaceae > Motiliproteus. The sequence goes on from JBALWH010000030.1 coordinate 23,429, forward strand.
CCCATCTGTTTAAACAGTGCTTTTATGGCGCTATCAACATCGCGCCTAAAAACGTGAATTCTAATGCGTTCTTCCCCCGACTTGCTCCCCCGTCTTTTGCCGACTTCTAGATTTTCCAGGTCTTTCCTAACGGCCAATTTGCCATGTGCATTTAGATTTCTTTGTCACCAAATAGCGTGATTTTTTGCCGCTATCATTGCATAGATATTGTTTAGATTTTTTCTCGTTTCGAATAGTTACTTTATCGCCGTAGCGGATATATTTATCACAGTTTCCACTGCACTTTTTTGTGAAAACCCAATTTTGCTTGGAACTAGAATCTGGCTTATCGTAAAAAACAGTTTTCTTTGCGTTCCATGCGCCTAACTCAGTGAGCTTTCCAAGCTTTTTACCACCGGCTTTACCTTCCAGGGTTTCAAAACGAATATTTGTGCCACTCGTTAGCGCTTCGTTACCGCCTTTGAAATGCAATTTAACCGGTTTCAATTGTAAGGTCGGGTACGGAAATTTCCCCACCAAACCGACCTGCCACCACTCAGCAATCGACAAATAACGGTTATCGCCACCACCTACATATTGCAGTGTGAACCTAGCATTCTTTTTTACCGCAGGTGTTTCTTTAATATGGCATTCGCGCTGGGTGTAGGATGTCACTTCTGCCACTTTGGCAGTCTCGCCGCGGGCTAAGGTATTCAGCTTATAGCTAATCGGAACGGCGGTAGTTAATGGAGGCTCTTTATCTGAGAAGTAGTCTCTGATATTTGCACTTTTAATGAGCTGTGCAGCATCCTCCCAGCGACCGCCATAAGGCACCACGTTGATTTCTGCCGTGGATAAAACGTTTTTATAATGAGCTTTTGTTTTTGCATCAACATCGGCGCCGCCTGTGTAGGCGTAATCGAGCGCTGCTTGAATGTCTGACTCAGAGTGAGTGGATGTCATGGTAAATAACAATATTCGTCCATAACTCACGCTCTCTACATAGAGTGGGGGGTTGTTTTTTCCGATACGATCTTGTGCTTCTTGGTTTTCAATATCGTCCATTGAAATAGTATTAAAATAGCTACTCGGCGTTCTTGGTGTAGGAACTGATACCGTAAACATATTTTGCACAAAATAAGCAGATATGGTTTTTGTTTCTATTTTGCTATTTATTTTTAGAGATGCCTTGGCATTTTGGTTCATGTATTTTGCAGATAGATTGAAATCTAACAGTAGTTGCTCGAGGGAATAGACCTCTCTAGAATTATAAGATGCGACTGCGGGAATGGATGTACCTTTACCCCGTGCCACTAAGGTAGAGATAGCAGTTTGCATCGTTTCATAACTTGGATTTTCAACGGTGACTGAAGGTTCGGGGATCGAAATATTGATGGTCAATGCGATCGGGGCTTGGTCGGCAATGGGTAGTTGTGCAAAGTGCCCATTTATATAAGGGCGGCTCTGTAAAATAGAACCTGGCCATAGCGTTGCTGCTGTATTATCAAAAAGAACGATAGCGGCGGGTGTTTTCGCCAAGCTATAGTCCTGATTAATACACTCGTACTTTCCTTCGACAGACGTTTTAGAATGACCTTGTTCGGTTCCGGGGTCATCGGCAATGGGTGCAGATATGTCTTCCCATTTAGGTAGGTTTAGAAAGTAGTTATCCACTTCATTCAGCGTATCTCCCATAACCATTGCGGGCGGTTTAGATTCCGGCGGTTTTGATTCTGCCTGCTCTTGTTGTTCACAGGACTGAAGGAAAAATGCAAATAGAATGACCGTTATGCGCAACCCCATGACTTTCCTCATCATATCCGTACTCCTTTACTAGAATAGTAGTCTAGCTCAAAAAGACTGACCAAAATTGTCGGATAAGGTTAGGGTGCTCTGACGCAGAAGTTTTGAATCTTTAATCTTGGCTTAGCGGGTATGACCTTTAGAGAGTTCTGTGAACAAGTGGCGGCAAGAACCGCTTATCAGAGGACGCTGTCTGCCAGATAGAGTCTGGAATTCTACAATTAAGCTAACCAACAAGGGACTTAATATAAGCACCCTTTATTCAACCATTGTAGCTATTCTTGCTCGTCCGTCTTTACAGGTACGAAAAGGAATATTGTAACGACAATTAGGATAACAGCCGCCCCTATATAGCCAAAACGTTCTAGGCTAATTCCACCCAGACCATGAGCTTCAAATAATAAGAACAAAGCCAAGCAAATTGATACAATTGCCCCAAATATTTTCATAATTATCCCTTAGCTGTTACCACCGCCTTCTGACCTAGCATGCTACTAAATTTAAGGGCTATTATGAACGTCTGTTTTTGTGTGTGACCCTAAGGAATCATCCAAACACGCTGTGTAGCAGGCCGAGCTGATGCTAATGAATAGCAGGGTGTTGATAGCAATCTGGAGTTGAAACGCAACCGTTTCAAGCTATTGTTGGAATGCCGAATAGATTGTTAACGGCCTTTCCTCAACATATTCAATATTTCTTTGAATACTGAATTCTCCAGTACTTCCGGTAGGTCCAAAGCCAGGTTGTTGCGGTAGTAGGTACTCAGGTCTAAACCGAATCCTAGGGCATAGAGTTCTATATCTCCTCTAGCTTCCAGCATTGATGCGACTTGTCTCAGGTGATTGTCGAGAAAATCTGGTTCGTTGTTCTGACTGGTGGCTGTCTCCATCGGGCAGCCGTCAGATAGTACAATTAATATTCGTCGTTCTTCGGTACGACCAGCCATACGCTCGGCAGCCCAGAGCAAGGCTTCGCCATCGATGCCCTCCCGGAACAGATCTGGTTTCAGCATCGCAGCTATATTCTGGCGTGCCTTCTTAATCGGCGTGTCGGCATCCTTGTAGATAATATGCTCAAGTTCAGTTAAGCGCCCGGGGTTAGAATTTCGGTCTCTCGATCGCCAGTCTTTGTAGGTTTTTCCGCCTTGCCAGCATCGTGTAGTGAATCCTAGTATTTCTGTGCTGACGCCAGCTCGTTCTAAGGCTCGGGTCATTAGCTCGATCAGGGTGGCGATGGAGCCGATGTGCTCTTTCATGGAACCCGAGTTATCCATCAGGAAAGTCACTAGGCAATTACTTTTGAGCTGGTAGCGTTCTTTCTGGAACAGCTGTCGGTAATCCGGTGAGGTCACTAGGCGGCTAAGGCGTCGGGCATCAAGGTAGCCTTCTTCTTCACCGAAATTCCAGCCGTCCCGTTCTGGCGCTGACAGAATCATGGCTAATTCCCTCGCTAGACGATGGACATTAACGCCTTGCCCGCGAATGCGCTCATCCAGCTGTGCGCGAAGTTTTTTACGAAGAAACAGGGGGACTAGTTTTTCGGCATCAATGATTCGGTCGTTGTCTTTGGAGTAGACCTTGTAGCTTTGTAGCTGGGCCAGCAGCTCTCGGTATTCTGAGCGAGTAGTGCGGCCTAAACTGTTGGAGAGTTCGCCCTCAGCGTCGCCTTCGGGATAGAGAATTAAACCAAAGCTACTTACAACTTCTTCGGCTTTGCTTGCTTTTTTGTCGTCATCGTCGTCGCCGTCATCCAGTTGGTTAACAAGTTCATCAATAACTTGAACGACTCCGAGGGCATTCTCAGCAAAAATATGCTGATTACTGGCATTGCGCTTCATACCAACCAAATAGGTCCCTATATGGGGAGCCAGCATCATACGATTGGGCTCAATCAGGCCTTCGGTGGACTCGTTAACCGGTTGGCCGGAAAGGCGGGACCAGACTACTTGGGCGATGGTATATACCAAAAGGCCGACATGGTTTTCAGTCATATTGGAGGCGCAGAACTGGGCACACCAGGCTTTATAGCGGTGATCGACATTTTTCTTTATGCCAGGGTGGCTTGGGTCCACCAGAGACTCTACCCGTAGTTGTTCCAGTAATTCGAAGATTAACTGGCCTACCGCAGTATCGGGCATTAGGTCCCGATGCAGATCTATATCACTGTGTTTCAGGCGCAGTGCGATGCCATCGGCGGCACCGCGAAAGGAGCGAAAATCATCTTTGTTCAAATCTGCCTGAAGATGGGGGGCACGGATGCCAGAGGATTTTCCATTGATCTCCGGTCGGCGGCCTCGAAACTGAAATTTCGCTTCACCCGAAAAGGCTCTGATAGTGCTGCCACAGAGTTCCTCGACCTGCTGTTGCAGTTTTTCCTGCCGAGGCTGCTGTTGGTTCTTTAGCGTATCAGGGTTGCTCACTGGTCATCACTCCCGCCGCCTGGTGAGCCCAGGATTCGGTCAGTTCCTCATCGAAGCAGCGCTGGAAAAACTCTGCAACGATTGGTCGTTCGGCTTCATCACATTTATTCAGGAAGCTAAGGCGAAATGCGATGGCAGGGTCTCGAAAAATCTCAATATTCTCAGCCCAGGAAATCACTGTGCGTGGTGACATTAGAGTCGAGATGTCTCCAGCGGCAAAGCTGTTACGGGTCATGTCAGCAACGGCAATCATTGACCGAGTCAGTTTAGCGCCGGAATCATTATTGAGACTAGGAACTCGAGCCTGAATGATTTTTATCTCGTCATCGGTGGGCAGGTAATTCAGCGTGGTGACGATATTCCAGCGATCCATCTGCGCCTGGTTAATCATCTGAGTGCCGTGATACAAACCGTTGCTGTTACCTAACCCTATGGTGTTGGCGGTGGCAAACAAACGGAACTGACTGTGGGGTTCAATCACTTCATTCTGATCCAAGAGTGTGAACTTGCCGTCTCGTTCCAGTATTCGCTGGATAACAAACATGACGTCAGGCCGGCCAGCATCGAATTCATCAAAGATCAGCGCAGTAGGGCGGCGCAAAGCCCAGGGCACGATTCCTTCCTGGAATTCGGTTATCTGTTTGCCATCTTTGAGTACGATGGTGTCTTTACCCACCAGATCAAGACGGCTGATATGTCCGTCGAGATTAATACGGACACAGGGCCAGTTCAGGCGCGCTGCGACCTGTTCTATATGGGTCGATTTACCGGTGCCGTGCAAGCCTTGCACCATCACCCGTCGATCACGGCTAAAGCCTGCCAATATGGCGAGGGTTACCTCAGGATTAAACTGATAAGCCGTGTCTATCTCAGGTACATGGTCATCACGTTCGCTGAAGGCCGCTACTTTTAGATCTGTATCAATACCAAAAACATCTCGTACTGAGATCATTTTGTCAGGCCGATCAATCTTTATGTCCGACATAGCGCTACCTGTGATTCGAGTAAATAACAATTATTGCTTAGGAACCTCAGTGTAGAGGAGATGCGCTGCTGTGCAGTGAGCCAGTTCGCGTTTTTGATTGCAGCCAGTCTTAGGTCAAGCTCCTAGATGTTTTTTATAATCAGGATGACGCCGATAATCATGAGTAATAAAAAGGCTAATTGGCGCATGGTTTTAGGGCTAAAAGGTGGAGGAAAATGTTTGCCAAGCCAGGTGAAAAACATGACTGCGGGCGTGCAGGCCAAGGATACAATGAGCATATCTAGGGTCAGATCTCCTTGTGCGCCGACGATTGATATGCGGCCAATTGAGCTGACCAGAAATAAGCTCATCAGGCATAATCGAATGGTTTTTAGTTCGAAGGGTTGGCGATAGAAAACATAGACTAATGGTGGGCCGGCGATGCTGAATAACCCCGCTAATAAGCCACCGGCCGCTCCACATACTGCAAATGTTAGGGAGGATGATGGCTTATCCAGTGGCTCTGGTTTAAGCATCATCATCATCCCTGCGCTGATGATTGTGCCCCCCAGTAATATCTGCAGCCAGCTATTGAACGCTGCGCTCATGTAATTCAATAAAAATAGCCCTAGTACCACTCCAGGAAGTATCCCGAGGCATGTTATAGCGACCCTTCTGACATCAAGAAAACTAAAATTTCCTTTCAGTGCGGTTAGACCGTTTATAACGGCAACAGCACTGATAATGACCGAGGTAAATGCCATGGGCGCCAGCTCTAGGCTGGTTACAGCACCCATCACGATCATTGCCAGTGCAAACCCGGTAACCGTCTGCACATAGGTGGCAAAGGCTATGATAATGATGAAGGGGATGAATATGTCGGGTTCAATCATTCAGTAATAATATCATCGGTGGCTGTCTTAACATTGGTGATTGTCTGAGTACCGGTTACCGTCTCAGTCGAGACGGCTATTATTTCAGGCTTGCACTCCATAAAGATTCGACTGCTGCAGCCTTTGCATACATTGGCATCTAGGCGGCAATAGATTTTTGAAATAGCCTCTCCTTTGTACAAGAAAATTTGTTCTTTGCCGATCTCATCACCAAATTCACCTCGGGCCAGATAATCATCGACCTGGCGTTTAAGGTTGGTCAGATATAATGCATGACCCAAGCCTCGACGACGCTGGGCTTCATGCATCAGCATCTCTGCCCCAGCTATATCAATATGGTTCATGCCGTTACCAACGATGAGAACATTGGGTTCCTGAATGCTCTCCAGATATTCTTTGACATAGTTCACCGCACCGAAAAATAGTGAGCCCTCAATACGGATTATCTTTAGCTGTGGGCAGCGAGGTTGCTGGTCATTATGAGCGGGATTGAAAATGCGATTCGGGCTGCCAGACTCCGGTAATACCTCGACGATACTAGGTTGAGATGTTCGCTTTAGATAGAACACCAATGACAGAATAACCCCTAGATAGATGGCAAATTCCAGCGGCATGATCAGGGTGGCGCAGAACGTAACTGTCAGTACTGAAAATTCTGATTTTCCCGCCTTGAAAATGATTTTAATATGATGAAAATCAATCAAATTCCAGGCCACGATAAGTAGTAACCCGGCCATGCTTGGAATAGGAACGTAGCTGGTTAGCTCAGAAAATAGCAGCACGATAACGGCCAAAGAAACGGCTGCGAAAATCGCCGCTAGTGGGGTTTTGGCGCCAGAACTGTAGTTCACTCCTGTGCGTGTAAATGATCCAGACGAGGCGTATGACGAGAATACCGAGCCAACGATGTTTGACAGTGCTTGGCCATAAAATTCCTGATTGCCATTGATACTCTGACGCGACCGGGTAGCCACCGAACGGGCGATAGATACGGCTTCGACCAGCCCCAGGAGTCCGATGGCGATTGCGCCTGGGGCTAGTTCGTAAAGTGTGGATGGGTCTAGCTGTGGAAACATAAAGGGAGGTAGGCTGCCGGGAATTTCACCAACAAGCTTGATGCCTTTTTCAGCCGCCCCTAGCCACCAGGAGTAAGCACTGCCGATGACGATAGCGATCAGCATATTGGGCCAGCGAGGTAGCAGTTTTTTTATCAATAAACAGCTAATGATCGTTATCGCGGCAACAGAGGCTGCGTACATATTGGTATTGTGGGCTGATGCGATGACCCCCTGCCATGAGGACAGAAAAGTACCACTGCTTTCTATATCAATTCCGAGCAGGTTTTTTACCTGACTGGAGGCGATAACAATGGCGGCACCACTGGTGAAACCAACTACCACGGAATGGGAAACGAAGTTAACCAAAGTGCCGAATCGAAAAAACGCCAGTAGTAATTGGAACAACCCTGCCATAAGGGTTAGTGCCAGTACCAGGTTGATAAATTCAGGTGATCCTGGAGACGCCATAGGGCTGACGGTGGTAAATACCACAATTGAAAGCGCCGCAGTGGGGCCCGAGATTAAGTGCCAGGATGAGCCATACAGGGCTGCCACAATGGCGGGCACGATGGCGGCGTAAAGTCCGTATTCCGGTGGCATTCCAGCGATCAAGGCATAGGCAACGCCTTGGGGCAATACAATCACCGCATTGGTTAGGCCGGCAAAAAGATCATCTTTTGCTTTAGCGGGCGTAATCAACCTGAACCAAATAAGAAAAGGCATTAGTCGCGTATAGATTGAAGGCTTTTCGCAAGAGTTTTTGTGCATAAGTATCTCTTATTTTTTAATGGCTAATGCTGCTTATATACCGAAATGTAATCTGAGTTGGCTGCTGAAGTTAGAACCAGTTGCGGGAAGAATTTTGTGCCACATCCGCCGTGTTGGTGTAGTGAGTGCTTTTCGCAGTGATCATCTGAATTTTGTGTGCTGGCTCTATAGGTCCTTTAAGTCTGGTCGTTGTCTGGGCCAGCCCTTACCCATAGCATAAATGGCAACGTCAGATTTGTGTTGCTGTGTCTCTGATTGCTGTCTTTTCAATCTTTGCTTCAGTCTACACTTAGTTTTGGGTGACGCATTGGTCGTCACCTGTTCGATGCCCCGGTGGATAATAAATATGACAAGCCAAGAAAAAATAATACCTATCAGTTCGGAACTACCGCTGTTCGAAAACCGTGCTAATCAGCAGACTAAATACACTACCTGTTACATGTGTGCCTGTCGCTGTGGCATTAAGGTAACGGTGGAAGACAACAAGGTTCGCTTTATTCAGGGCAACCCCAACCACCCCGTCAACAAGGGTGTTCTATGTGCCAAGGGTAATGCCGGCATTATGAAGCAATACTCCCCTGCGAAACTAAGCTCCCCGTTATTGCGTAAGCCGGGTACTGAGCGCGGTGCCGGTGAGTTTGAAGAGATTTCCTGGGAACAGGCTCTTGATATATTGGAGAAGCGGTTGGCACATATCCGTGCCACCGATCCGAAGCAACTGGCCTATTTTACCGGTCGTGATCAGATGCAGGCGTTGACCGGCATGTGGGCCAGCCAATTTGGCACTATCAACTGGGCGGCACACGGCGGCTTCTGTTCCGTCAATATGGCGGCCGGTGGTTTGTATACGATGGGACACGCATTTTGGGAGTTTGGTGATCCGGATTGGGAGAATACCAAGTACTTCATGATGTGGGGGGTGGCGGAAGATCACGCCTCTAACCCGATTAAGCTTGGCCTGAAAAGAATCAAAGAGCGTGGCGCTAAGTTCGTAGCGATCAATCCGGTACGCACCGGTTATCAGGCTATTGCTGATGAATGGGTAGCGATCCGTCCCGGTACTGATGGGATCTTGGCGCTGTCCATGGTGCATGTGCTGCTGAAGAATAAGCTAGTAGATGAAGAGTTTCTGATTCGTTACACCAACTCTGCACAGCTGGTGGTAAACACCCCGGGTCAAATCGGTGATGGTCTGTTCTATCGCGGTGACAGTGGGCAGCCACAAGTGTGGGACCTGGTTAGATCAGAATATCTTGATGCCAACCTTGCGGATATCAACCCCGCATTATTTGGTGAGTACACGGCGCCTGATGGCACTCCATTGCGGACTGCCATGACGATTATGCTCGAAAAATACATGGACGATCAGTACTCGCCAGAAGTCGCGTCCAAAGAGTGCGGTGTTGCGGCTGAAGATATTGAGCGTCTGGCGCTGGAAATGGCTCATGTCGCTTTTAAAGAAACCATTACCATCGATGTAGAGTGGACCGATTGGGCTGGCCGTAAGCAGGATAAGTTTATCGGTCGTCCGGTTTCTATGCATGCGATGCGTGGTATTTCGGCGCATTCCAATGGCTTCCAGACCTGTCGTGCAATTCATTTGCTGCAAGTTCTGCTGGGGACTATCGATTGCCCAGGTGGTCACTTGGCGAAGCCACCATTCCCGAAACATATTCCACCCGGGATTAAACCGGCAAAAGAGATGGCACCGAACACGCCATTGAAATCCCCCCCTTTAGGTTTCCCTACCTGTCCTGAAGATCTGGTTATTGATGCCGATGGCAAGCCGCTACGTATCGATAAGGCCTACAGCTGGGATGCGCCTATATCCTGTCACGGTCTGATGCACATGGTGATCAGTAACGCGGTCAAAGGTGACCCTTACAAGATCGATACGCTGATGCTGTTCATGGCCAATATGGCCTGGAACTCCAGTATGAATACCGCTGAGACCCTGGAAATGTTGTGCTCTAAAGAGGATGACGGCAGCTATAAAATTCCGTTTATTGTCTGTTCTGATGCCTTTAATTCCGAGATGGTGGCCTATTCTGATCTGGTCCTGCCGGATACAACCTATCTCGAGCGTTACGACACCATCTCAATGCTCGATCGACCGATTTCAGAACCCCATGCTGCCTGTGACGCGGTGCGTATACCGGTGATCGAGCCGGATCGTAACGTCGTTTCCTGGCAGGAAGTGATGGTTGAAATGGCTGGTCGTCTTGGCTTCCCTGCATTCACCGACAGTGACGGTGGACGTCGATACGATGACTACAAAGACTTTATTGTCAATTTTGAAAAAGAGCCCGGCGTCGGCTTCTTGGCAGGCTACCGAGGTGAGAATGGCGATAAATCCCTGCGTGGTGAACCGAATCCACGGCAGTGGGAAGCGTACGAAGAAAACGAAGGTTTCTTTGAGTTCGAGCTGGGTATGAACCAGCGCTATATGCGCCATGCTAACCGCGATTATCTGGAATTGGCGAAGGAGGCGGGCTGGATCGGTTCCACCGAGCAGATCGTTATCGAGCTTTACTCAGAAAAACTGCAGACCTTCCGTCTTGCCGGGCAGGGTTTGTATGACGGTCCTATGCCAACCGAAGAACACCACAAAGAGCGCCTGGTCGAATACTTTGATCCGTTGCCAATCTACTACATGCCGTTGGAAGAACAGCGGATTGATCGTGATGAGTACCCTTATCATGCGGTCAACCAGCGCCCAATGTTCATGTATCACAGCTGGGATAGCCAAAATGCCTGGTTGCGCCAGATCATGTCGCAGAATTATCTGTACATGAATCGGGTGGCTGCTGAGAAAGATGGTATTAAGGACCTTTCCTGGGTGTGGGTCGAGTCTCATCACGGCAAGATCCGTGCGCAGGTTAAGTTGATGGAAGGCACTCAAGCCCAGACGGTCTGGACCTGGAATGCTATCGCCAAACGCGGCGGCGCCTGGGGCTTATCAGATGATGCCAATGAGGCTACCGATGCTTTCTTGATGAATCACCTGATCTCGGAATTGTTGCCACAAAAGGGCGACAAGAATGACCGTGTCACTAACTCAGATCCTATCACCGGGCAGGCAGCCTGGTATGACCTGCGGGTGAAAATAACCCCGGCAGCCCCCGGAGAATCTGGAAGCTGGCCTAGTTTCAGCGCGCTGAAACCGCAGCCAAACGCGAAGCCATCACCCGATATGTTGAGCTATAAATCCCATAAAAATGTCAACATGGTGCGCTCAATGTCAGATATTTTGACACGTGGCGACAAGTAACTGCAGACGGAGAATAAAAATATGAAATTAGGTCTGGTAGTTGATCTGGATACCTGTGTTGGATGTCACGGTTGTGCCACTGCCTGTAAGCAGTGGAATACCTCGGGAACTATAGGTCCCTTGTCTGATAAAGATCCTTATGGCCGCGATCCAAATGGCGCGTGGCTGAACCGTATCCGTACGTATGAGGTGGGTGACACCCCGAACAGCAAAACGGTAAACATGCCGATGTCATGTATGCACTGTGACGATGCTGCCTGCGTGACAGTGTGTCCCACGGGGGCTTCTTATAAGCGCACAGAGGATGGCATTGTGCTAGTGGATCAGGATAAGTGCATGGGCTGCAATCTCTGCTCCTGGGCTTGTCCTTACGGTGCCCGTGAGCTCGATCCGCAGGAGGGTACGATGAAGAAGTGCACCCTGTGCGTCGATCGCATTTACGATCAGAGCCTTCCAGAAGATGAGCGTCAGCCTGCATGTGTGTTGACCTGTCCTACCAAGTCACGGGTCTTTGGTGATTTTGATGACCCGGATTCAGAGGTCAGTCAATTGGTTCGTGACCGTGGCGGTAAGAAACTGATGCCGGAACTGGGTTATAACCCCGTCAATACGTATCTGCCTCCTCGGAATAAGCCTGCGGCAGAGGTATACCAGCTCAAGTCCTTCAAAGAGACAGTGTCAGGTTGGGTCAATAAGGTCATTTCCCGTTAACAGAGGAGTCCGAAAGGCTCCTGGGAAAACAATAATAACGCTGTCCACATCGTGACAGGCCCGTTGGCAGATTGGCTATGGCTAACGGGTATTACGGAGATTTCAATATGCATCCGGCTTTTTCAGTTTTAGTATTTACCGTGATGTCAGGTGCGGGCTACGGCCTCATGACATTGTTAGCGGTTGGCCACCTGGGTGGTCTGCCTCAGTTACAAAACCCTAGTGTCTTGCTGGCAGCGGGTATCCTGGCGTTAGCGTTGATAACCCTTGGTTTACTCTCATCAACCTTGCATCTAGCTAACCCTAAGAATGCCTGGCGCGCATTTAGTCGTTTCAAAACCTCATGGTTATCCCGTGAGGCGGTGTTTGCAGTGTTGTTTTACCCCTGTGTGCTGACTTATCTGATCAGCGTTTGGTCTACTGGCGCAGAGCTAACCACGGTAACCCTGTTGTCTGGTATTTTGGCTGCGGTCCTGGCCATGGTTACGCTGTTTTGCACCAGTATGATCTATGCCAGTCTAAAAACCATTCGGCAATGGAACTCCTCCCTTACACCGGTGAGCTACATCGCTTTCGGGCTAATGTCTGGCTCGCTATTACTGTTAGCTGTGCAGGCCCTGATATCCGGCAACATTTCTGCGGTGCTGCAACAGTTGGCCCTTGTGTTATTGGTACTGGCTGCGGTGGTTAAAGTTGTCTATTTGTTTTGGATTGGCAAGCCCGCAGGTAGCACTATTAATACGGCCACTGGGTTTACCCAAGCCAGTGTGCGGTTATTCGATCAGGGGCATACGGCTAATGGCTTTTCCAATAATGAGTTCGGTTACACCGTTGAGGCCAATAAGCTGGTGCAATTACGTCGTTTGATGCTAGTGCTGACGTTTATTGTGCCGTTTCTTCTGGTATTGACTGCCGGCACGGCGATGGTTGCTATTGCTGCTCTGCTGGCCGTCGCTGGATTATTGGTTGAGCGTTGGTTGTTCTTTGCAGAAGCTCGCCATGTTGTGCGTCTGTATCATGGCGATCAGTCGGTTTAGTGTTTGTAAAACAAGGTGAATAGAGAATTATTAATATGAATTTTGAGACACGTAACCCAGTTACTGGCGAGCTACTTGAACACTATGATTTTCTGACCGATGCTCAGCTTGAGGATCGTTTAGAGGTAGCGAATATTGCAGCAGATGCCTGGCGCTACAGTTCATTTTCAAAGCGGTCTGCATTGTTGAAAGCCGTTGCGCTGCAATTGCAAAAGCAGCGGGCTACATTGGCGGAGACTATTTCGCTGGAGATGGGAAAGCTACTCCCTGAGGCCGGAGTTGAGGTCGATAAGTGTATTTCGGCGTGTAACTACTATGCCGATCATGCGGAGTCGATGTTAAGTGATGAACTGGTCGACACCCCGGCGCAGCGCAGCTTAATTAGCTATGAGCCAATAGGGATCGTATTGGCGATTATGCCGTGGAATTTTCCATTGTGGCAGGTGTTTCGTTGCTTGGTGCCTGTGCTGATGGCCGGTAATGGCTTGCTTCTCAAGCACGCACCGAATGTTCCCCGCTGTGCCAAGGCAATAGAGAAAATTGTACGGGATGCTGGCGCTCCGGAAGGCCTGGTTACTAATCTGACTGTTTCAGTTGAGCAGACTGGAGGAGTGATCGCCGATCCGCGAGTAAGGGGTGTAGCATTCACCGGCAGTGAGGGGGCAGGGCGTCAGATTGCAGCGATTGCTGGCCAACATTTGAAGAAAGTAGTGTTGGAGCTGGGAGGGTCTGATCCATTTGTCATTTTGGCAGATGCGGATATCGATAAAGCGGTGAACGGGGCTATGGTTTCTCGTTTCTCCAATGCCGGGCAGATCTGTATTGCGGCCAAACGCTTTTTGGTCGTACCTGAACGACTGGAGGAATTTACCGCGTTGCTGTTAGATCGAGTTTCGTTACTGCGACAGGGTGATCCAATGATGGCGGAAACAACCATTGCACCGATGGCAAGGTTGGATATTCGGGAAAAAGTTCACCAGCAGGTGTTAGCCTCAATTGCGGAAGGTGCACGGCCGTTAATCGGCTGTGAACCCTTGGCTGGGGCTGGGTTCTTTTATGCGCCTTCAGTGTTAACCGATGTTAAGCCGGGAATGACGGCCTACGATGAAGAAATCTTTGGCCCAGTCGCGGCTATTGTTGCCGTGCGTGATGAAGAAGACGCCATTACACAGGCGAACGCTACCCGGTTTGGCTTAGGGGCCAGCGTTTGGACCCAAGACCTGGATAAAGGCGAAATGATGTTGCGGCGAATAGAGGTTGGCAATGCATTTCTGAATGGCCCGGTACGTAGTGATATACGAATGCCATTTGGTGGGGCTAAGGCGTCAGGAATGGGGCGTGAGTTGGGCGCTAATGGTATTCGCGAATTCTGCAATAGCAAATCAATCTGGATTGAATAATAACGCGGGCTTGAGCCGGGCTTCCTAAGGAGCCTGCTCATCAAGCGTTATCCTGACCAGCAGTCTAAGACGGGCTGTTGGTTAGGGATCCCTTCTAAGAATAGTTTCTTCTGGCTAAGTAGTATTTATAAGCGCCTGTTTTCTAATAAATATCTTCTCTTAGTTCGCGTAATGTTGCGGCCATTTGTTGCTCGAGTAGCTCGAGTTTATTGAGTAAGACTTTTCTTCTGCTGTCTCCATTCTGGGCTTTTGACAGAGAATTTAATTCGTCAATAGCAGCAACTAGAACGGGGTCACTGCCGCTATTTTTATGATTTAGTCGCATTGCTTCGTGATCTGCAGACACCATGCTATTGCGGTCAAAATAGAAGCTACTGCTATGGGATAAAGAGGAACCTCGGGAGCGTTTGAAATAAATTTTCAACACTTCCTGCCGGTCTTCGTTACTCAGATTGTAATGACTGATGCTGCCAGTATCGGTTAGTCCCATTTGCGAAAGCGTGTTGTATTCGGACATTACGCGGCCTACCTGTTGGTTTTGTTTATTATAAAAAATCAGATGAAACCTTGGTCATCATGCATGCTATTTTTTGTTTGATGGTTTGGGTAGGTCCAGTTTTTTCGCGCCGATATAGCCAGGCTGGATCTAGTTTTAATTAATTTCTGGATCTAATTAGGTCTGTGGTGATGTCGTATATTAAATCCACCAACAGCCCGTTGTTGAGCTGTGACCTTGGTTTGGTGAGAGAGTAGTTCAGACGAAGGTCAGCACAGCTAAAAAATATAAATAGAATTCAGGAGACTAGTATGGCGACTAAATCTTATGTGAAGGTTGAACTACAGCCGGAAACAGTGGAACTGTTCGATCGATATCACAAGTACACAGGCACAACCCCTGAATTTTATATTAGCCAGTTGGTGGAAAAGACCCTGCCTACGGTCCAGGCGATGGTCGATGCAATGGATAAGGCCAGTGCCAATCCAGATGATGATCTTGATGTGATGGATCTGTTCACTCGACGTATGGCTGAAATAGCGTTGGAACAGAAAAATGACGCTATGGCTAATCCCATTACTGTTTAGACGCTTTACCCGCACAACCCCCTTCCTCAGTGTTTACTAAACACATTTAAGCCACAGCTATTGTGGCTTTTTTTTGTCACTTAATTGAGCGTTTTGATACCTGACAACGGAGTTACTTAAAGGATCCATAGGGATAAGCAATAATAGACAGTATTTTAAGATAACGAGCTATCCTAGTTGGTTCTGCACTACCGTGACTTGCATCGGCCAATATGCTGCCCCCAGCAAAGGGTAAGATGTACTCGCTCGTTCGAAAAAATCGGTCACTCCTTCAGAACGCCCCTAAACCAATATTCTTTACGTGTATCCCAATACCAGCGTTCTTTTACCCAAACAAAGGTAACCTCAGCCGTATCGCCAACCACTGCCCCTTGCCAAGCTATTTTGCCATGGGTAGGGCTCTCCGTTACCGCTTCGAAACGAATGGAATTTTCGACAACCGTCGTCGAATACTCGCTACTACCAAAATTATAGGGATCGCACGAGACAGATCTAAACAACCCATTCTTAAAGATAATTTCTTCGCCCTCGTCAGGGTCTAGTTCTCGACCTTTTTCCCCGTTTTTACCGACGAAACTCATTCCATCCAGGCGGCCGGAGTTCTCTTCCGCAAATGTGGGGCTAGTCGAGAAAACACTCAATAGGGTGATGAGTATGAAATATTGCTGCAGTCTGCTGGCCATAAAGACCTCCTGCTTTATATGTATGTCTGCCCCACCAATGCTGACGTTGGGCGGTCAGGCTGACGAAGGTGTTAGCCTTTTACTACTTATCAATGGTCTGGACCGAAATCTCTTTGAAATAAACTGTTTTGCCATGTGGGTGATTCTGGACGCCGATGTAACCACTGCTTGGTCGCGGACCACGATTCGGGTCCCAGTCATGCTTCTTCGGCGGAACCGGATCACCCTCTGTGTATTCGGTTACAAAAACTCCATTAATGTGCACCTCCGTACGCGGCCCCTCCAGAGTTATCTCCATCGTATTCCACTCTCCCACCCTGCTAGGTTGCGACCGGACTTCGGAAAAAGTGTAAATCGAACCAGTACTGTAATACTCAGACTCCCCCGCATCATTGATCTGAACCTCCAAACCGTTGTTGACCGGCATCCAGGGGCCTTTCGGTGGATCTGGGATTCGAATAAACACGCCACTATTATCCTGATGTGATTCCACCTTGTAGACGACGCGAACAACCGCATCACCGATCTTCCTTCCGTCGAACCACAGAAGCCCTACACCTCCTTCGGCGTGTAGAAGGCCATTCTCGACTATGAAACGACCGGAACCGACGTGCCTCCACCCGGTTAGATCGGTACCATTAAAGAGATGCTGGGTGTCTGCGCTCGTCAACGCGGGGAAAGCCAGCATTGCTGCCATCAATAATGCGTACCTAATTATGCTCATACACAGCCCACTTAACTGCTGTTAACAACCTGGTTCTATCAATTAAAGTTTCGAATTCAGGTTGAAAAAACACATCACGTTTTCTGTTTTTTCTGTCGCGGCACCCACTGCCGGTCGAGAGATATAGTCTTCAGGTACATATGAAAAGTTCGGAGGGTGGTGGTGAAAATAGCGAGTGCACTTATCAGAATGACTTTCGTTAATAGTTTCATTTTTAGTCCTCCGCTTGAGGTTAATAGGTTCACCTGGTCACCGACGGAGTAACCGACTACGCATATCAAGTATAGTTGGCGTACCTTCTTCATCCAGCTACCGCTCAAAGAAAATAAGGGCTTCACTAGGAGTGGCTAAGTACCTTTGTCCATCTCATTTTCTAGGCCGTTTTGGCCCGACTCCCGTGCTGGCTAAAGCCCAGCCCAGCCCAGCCAGAGCCGCATGCCCGCTATCTGGGATTTGGATTGATGAGGGAAAGCCCTGGCCAGAGGGGCGTTAAAGTCCGCAGTTGGGCGCGTCTTGCCGTTAGCTGAGGCTAAGAACGGCCAGCTCAGCGTCCGCTTTCCTATATCAAGGCTGTAGATCCCAAGCGAGAGACTCCTGAGCTCCAGTATCTGTTTTGGGCCGAGTTTTGCCCTTGTTGAAGGCAGCCTGCTCATGGTCTGAATGACGCTCTGTCGCAGCAAGCGACCATCAAGGAGCTAGATCGGTCAGCAGTAGTCACCAGCGTTCACACGGGCGCGTTCATCTACTAAGCTGACGTTGATAACTTAGGTGCTGTAGCGATAGTTACTGAACGTCCCTGCCTATAGCGGAATTAGGGGGCTGACGCGGTACGAAAACACAAACAAAAGAGGCTTAGAAGCGGTCAGAAGCCGCCTGATAGAAGCTCCTGTGCTAGCATATAGACTTCAGTATTTTTCCGCACAACCGAAAAAGGGGTAGGTATGGCAAAAATTCCGAAGATGGTCGCTCGGGGAATAATGGAAGCAGTCGACACAGAGGGGCCTTTTAATGACTGGGTTGGTATGCCTCAATTCTATATTCACCAGTTAACTGTTGGTTCTCAGGGATATCGCTATCAGTCGCTTGACAAGGATCTGGGAATTGAATTAGGGAAAAAAGTGACTTTTCGATACAAAGAAACCACTAATGGCAAGGTCATCGATAAAAACTCCCTGGGGGTTGTTATCGATCCGAGTGAACTACAGTAGCTCCTCTTGGCAGCTAGTTGCTCTGGGGATAAGCGCCTGGATTATGTCGATAGTAGTCCCGCTGGGTCGCCCCAGAGAATATATGCTTCGCAGTAAGCGCCCATCTAGAAGCTGGGCGCTCTGCTGTAGCCACCAAGCGGCCACATGGGCGGTATCATCTACTTTACGGTCACATCGACTGCTAAATTTGAGCCTCTTTGAACGGCAGCAGCCGACACGAAGCATGTCGTACGGTTAGATCCATTGGCCTGCCAGGATCTCTCTGACCAATTGGTATCTTGAGGCTAATGTGCGGTGCTTTTTGGTAATTAGGTAAGCTTTTTCGTTAATTGGCACCGTGAGCTTGGCGCTGCGAATACGATCAGGATAGGGAAATGCGTCCAGTGACGACTGTGGGATAACCGTAAACCCTAAGCCCAGTGATATAGGCAATAATATTTGGCTTAGTTGGTTGATATAGCCAGACTGCGGTATTCGATCCATGCCAACAAATTCTTTCGAAAAATTCACTTCTAAAAGCTGAATTGCATAGTGATGCCCGTCAGGATGGTTGATAAACCCTAGTTGCAATAACTCTGGCCATGTTGACTCGGCTTGAGCTGGCACCACCAAACAGAGTGCGTCTTCACCAAGCTGATCTTGTACCAGTTTAGGATCGTTAACGGGCTGTGTAACGATACCTATGTCGGATTGGTTGGTTCTAATCCGTTCAATAATGGCCGCGTTAGGTGCAGCTTCAACACTCACTGTTAGGCCTGGACATCGCTTTTGTAGATTAAGTAGCGCTGGGTAAAGCTGCATTGCCATTGAGCCCGAACAAGCAAGCCTGCAGTCACCTGTATGCAGGTCATCCCCAGCGATGGTGTTGAGTAGCTCAGACTCCGCTTCGGCTTGCTTCAACCCGTACTGATATAAGCTATCCCCCGCGCTTGTAATCTCGAATTTTTTTCCGTAACGATTTAGCAGCGGCTTACCAAGCTGCGCTTCAAGCTTTTTGATGTGCTGACTGACGCCTGGCTGAGTCATGTTGAGCACTTGAGCGGTATGGGTGAAGTGGTTGGTTTTCACCAAGCTCATGAAGGTGCGAAGGAATACTGGATTAATCATAATAATACGTAATCACAATGATGATAAATGATAATTTAATATTAGCATGATGGCTCTATACACTGCTCAACAACTTAACAACGTGGAGCAAAAGCCGTGACTGATTCGCGCCCTGAGAAACCTGTTAACCCATACCCCCGTACGTTTTCCCATATCGGGATCTCAGTTCCAGATCTTGATGCCGCAGTGAAATTTTATACTGAAGTTTTGGGATGGTATTTGATTATGGAACCCACAGAAATTGTCGAGGATGACAGCCCTATCGGAGAGATGTGTACCGATGTTTTCGGGGCTAACTGGGAATCCTTTAAAATCGCCCATCTATCCACGGGTGATCGCATCGGTGTTGAGCTATTTCAATTCAAAAACCAACAGAACCCTGATGACAATTTTGAATATTGGAAAACAGGCGTATTCCACTTCTGCGTTCAAGATCCCGATGTAGAAGGGCTAGCTGAAAAAATTGTCGCAGCAGGTGGTAAAAAACGAATGGCGAAGCCTCGGTATTATTACCCTGGTGAAAAACCGTATCGAATGATTTACATGGAAGACCCATTCGGAAATATCCTTGAGATCTACAGCCATAGCTACGAACTGCACTATGCATCCGGAGCTTATAAATAAGCGAATAAATGGTTAACCCTGTAGCTGTCTGCTTTGGGCCGACTGAGCGGTTAGGCAATAATCTTCCTCTGTGGCCGCTCCAGCCGAGAGTGGGCCACTCACATGAGCAACTTGAGATGTCCGAAAAGTCGCAGCAAGCGACTATTCGTGATCGAAATCCTCCTGGTCACACCGCGATGGTCTGTAGGGCGAAAAGTAGACATCAACCGCATGGGTTGACGAAGGGGACCGAACCAGTTACTGCCGACCCAGCCCCTTAGTTGATTTAAAAGAACAGGTTAAACAAGAAACCTGCCAGTATCGCCATCCCGAAGATCACTAGCAGGAAGGCCGCTACCATCTGATTTTTGAACATAGACTTTAGCAAGATGACTTCGGTCAGGCTCGCTCCTGCGCTACCTATAATCAGCGCCATTACTGCCCCCATGCCCATGCCCTTTGCGGCTAAAGCCGCTGATAGTGGAATCACAGCTTCCGCACGGATATAGAGAGGAACGCCAATCACAGCAGCGAGCGGAATCGCCAGTGGATTATCGGGGCCAGCATGCTGCACGATTAGGTCGGCAGGCATAAATCCATAGGTGAAGGCACCAATAGCGATGCCCACCAGCAGGTGAGGCAATACACTCTTGAACTGCTTCCAAGTCTCATTCCAGATGCGAGCCCAGCGGTTGCTTTGGGCTGTTTCCACGACGGCGGTCCCATCGCAGCAGGCACTAACAGTGACTTTCTCTTCGGCGCTTTCGGTACTCTCACAGCAAAACGCTGAGACAACTGGGGCTGGATCTGTTGAATCGGCACAGCTGTTTGCACATCCGCCAACGGGATTGTCACCAAACACCTCTGGTCGGATGAATCGTGCGAAGTTCATCTTCTCCAACAAATAGCCCGCTGTGACGGACACCACCAGCGCAATCGAGGCGTAGGCCAGTGTGACATTCAGGCCAAAAGTAGCAAAAAACAGCCCAATGATTATTGGGTTCAACAACGGTGAAGTGAACAGGAAGGTAATGGTCGGGCCGAACCCTGCACGTGCTTTGAGTAACCCCGTCAGCATGGGAATGGTAGAACAGCTACAGAAGGGTGTTACCCCGCCGAGAACAGCCGCAGAAAAGTATCCCCGACCACTCTTTGAGCTGAGGATGGATTGGATTTTATTGGCAGGCAAGAACTCTTGAATTACTCCGACGATGAAACTGACCACTAGGAACAGCGCCGTAAGTTCTACACCAAGGTAAGCAAACATGCCCAAAGCATCTTCGAGCATCGAGATCATTTCAGGTGACATAATATTGCTCTCTATATTTCTAGAATCATGGAAGTATATTGGGCGACGACCTTTGCGCCGTCAATATATTTCTAGTAATATCGAAATATATTCCAAATAGGGGAAGAAGCATGTTGCTTGAATCTGCCGCCAAACGATTTGCTGAACTAGGTCATTCAACCCGACTGGAGATCTTTCGGCATTTGGTCAGAGGGGGGCGGCAGGGAGTGCCGGTGGGTGAACTCCAGAGTTCTCTTGATGTGCCGGGTTCAACCTTGTCACACCATATATCGCGCTTGGTGTCTGTGGGACTTGTGGTCCAGCATCGAGAAGGTCGGACGCTGTACTGTCGCCCTCAATATGATGAGCTGTTTGGCTTAATTGAGTTCCTACAAGAAGAGTGCTGTGCGAATGAGAGGGGCCATCCCCAAGAGTAAGCGCGATGCCTAGTTACAGGTAAGCGATATGGCGGCAGGAGCCAAGGCCAGTGATGGATGTCTCCTTTGTCTTAGTGTTCTTGTCGCTACACTAGCCAGGGTAGAGCCGTGCTGGTCGCAAAAGTTAACTCATACTGAGAAAAAAAGACACTATCACGGTGTGTTCCTGTGGGTGAGGCTACAAGGTAGTACCGTGATAGTGTTTGCCAAGGTGGCAAAAGTAGACACCAAAAACGTTGAGTTTCTGATGTCTTAGAGGGGCTGCGTTATCCATTGCTGTGGGAGCCAATTTCAAAGCCCGTACAGCCCCTCTAGGTGGAGATGGTTACACTTTTTGATATATATCAGCACCGCTTGCGGCGAATTCCTGGGATTTTTCCCGCATGCCTTTCTCTGCTTCTAAGTTGATAACTGCGATCTCATTTTGGTCCAGCTTGCGAACCTCTTGGCTGATCTTCATCGAACAAAACTTTGGTCCGCACATGGAACAAAAATGTGCCACTTTGGCCGAGTCTTTGGGAAGCGTTTCGTCGTGGAAAGAGCGGGCGGTATCTGGATCCAAACCTATATTGAATTGATCTTCCCAACGGAATTCAAAACGGGCCTTAGACATGGCATTGTCACGAATCTGTGCCCCAGGATGGCCTTTGGCTAAGTCCGCCGCGTGAGCTGCGATCTTATAGGTGATAATGCCGGTTTTGACGTCATCCTTATTGGGCAGGCCCAGGTGTTCCTTGGGGGTGACGTAACAGAGCATGGCGCAGCCATACCAGCCGATCATGGCCGCACCAATGCCGGATGTAATATGGTCGTAGCCGGGTGCTATATCGGTGGTTAATGGACCAAGGGTATAGAAGGGCGCTTCATGGCATTCTTCCAGTTGCTTATCCATATTTTCTTTGATCATGTGCATGGGCACGTGACCGGGACCTTCAATCATTACTTGAACGTCATGTTTCCAGGCGACCTTAGTCAACTCACCCAGTGTTTCCAGCTCGGCAAATTGTGCTTCATCGTTGGCGTCATATACTGAGCCTGGGCGAAGTCCGTCACCGAGAGAAAAGGATACGTCATAGGCTTTGCAAATCTCACAAATCTCTTCGAAGTGGGTGTAGAGAAAGTTTTCTTTATGGTGCGATAGACACCATTTTGCCATGATGGACCCACCGCGTGAGACGATGCCCGTCATACGTTTGGCCGTCATGGGTACGTAGCGCAGCAGTACCCCTGCGTGAATGGTAAAGTAATCGACACCTTGCTCTGCCTGCTCGATCAGCGTATCTCGGAATACCTCCCAAGTTAGATCTTCGGCGACACCGTTTACTTTCTCCAACGCTTGGTAGATGGGCACTGTACCTATGGGAACCGGGGAGTTCCGGAGAATCCATTCTCGGGTCTCATGGATGTTTTTACCGGTGGATAGATCCATGATGGTGTCGGAACCCCAGCGAATCCCCCAGGTCATCTTGTCTACTTCCTCTTGGATGGACGAGGATAGGGCAGAGTTACCTAAATTCCCGTTGATTTTCACTAGGAAATTGCGGCCGATGATCATCGGTTCTAGTTCTGGGTGATTGACATTGGCTGGGATAATAGCCCGGCCCTCAGCAACCTCTTTGCGAACAAATTCTGGCGTTATTTCTTCAGGTAGTTTGGCGCCAAAGGAATGTCCGGGATGCTGTTGCTGAACACTATTGTTGGCGGCCGTGGATTTTGACAATTTCATGTTTTCACGGATGGCGATATATTCCATCTCGGGTGTAACTATTCCCTGGCGAGCATAGTGCAGCTGGCTGACATTTTTACCGGGTTGAGCTTTTCTGGGGTTGCGCTTTAAATCAAAGCGCAGGTGGTCTAGATCTGCATCGTTTTCACGGTCCTGGCCATATTTTGAGCTAAGGCAATTCAGTAGCTCAGTGTCGCCACGCCCCTCAATCCATCCTGCCCGTAACGGTGCTAGGCCTTTACGAATGTCGATTTTTGCGCTGGGATCTGTGTAAGGTCCTGAAGTGTCGTATACGTAAAGAGGCTGGTTTTTTTCGCCGCCCAATTCAGTGGGTGTATCGCGGAGACTGATCTCGCGCATTGGCACTTTGATATCACTTCTGCTGCCTTCTACGTAGACCTTTTTCGAACTTGGAAATGGCTGAACAGAGGCTTCATCGATCTGTGCGCTTTGGCTAAATGATGTATCGGGATATGCCATAAAACGGCCACCTATTTATGTTGTTATTGTTGTCTATTACGGCCATTTATAGTGCTGTAATCCAACATCGTTTATTAGTGCCAAAAACAAATGCTATTCAGAACCAGTACAAGTTTGGAGCCGATGTCTGATAGCCTGATAATGTACACAGACTGTTAATTTAATGTTTGCTTGGCTCTAAATCGGCTACAGATCTGTATCCACCCGCTGTTAAACCCTTCCTTTATACTTCAAAGTTACTGGAAATGGTTTTTACTTTGCACAGCCTTGGTAACTGCGCCAGGTCTGCATTGGAGTCAAGGATTGCTATGAGTTGTCATGCGTCATTTCAACGGCTCCGCAGCCGCCCCCTTGCAGCTTTGAATATAGATGTGCAGGAATTTCGCCACCTTAAAACAGGTGCGCTGCACTATCATATGGCGGCACCAGGCAACCCCGAGAATGTTTTTTTGGTGGCGTTGAGAACACCGCCTACCGACTCTAGGGGGGCGGCTCATGTGTTGGAACACTGTGTGCTCTGTGGTAGCGAACGATACCCGGTTCGCGATCCTTATTTTCTGATGCGAAAGCGCTCGTTAGCTACCTACATGAATGCGTTTACCAGTGCCGACTGGACCGCGTACTCATTCGCCAGCCAAAATCAGAATGACTATTTCAATCTATTGGATATATATCTGGACGCGGTTTTCTTTGCCAATTTGAATCCTCTGGATTTTGCCCAGGAAGGGTATCGCTTGGCGGTGAATGATGCCGGGCAACTGGAGCACCGGGGGGTGGTTTTTAATGAGATGAAGGGGGTTTTTAATACACCGACATCGGTACATTGGGAAACCCTGTGTAAATACCTGTTTCCGACCACGCCTTATCGATTCGTCAGTGGCGGCGATCCCCAAGAAATCCCCAACCTTACTCATGAACAACTGCTGGATTTTTATCAGAAGCATTATCACCCGAGTAACGCCGTATTTATGACGTTCGGAGATATACCTGCGGCCGAGTTACAGCAACGCATCGATCAGCAGGTGTTATGCCGATTTGATCAACGGGATCCTCTGCTCACATTCGGCGCTGTTGAAACGCGCTATCAAACGCCAGTGAAACGACAAGAATCCGTTGCCGTTGCTGCGGTGGATAATGCTGCTTTGGAGAATAAACAGACACATCATTTGCTCGCCTGGCTGATGGGCCAGAGTACCGATTTGAGGCAGCTGCTAGAGGTACATCTGTTGAGCCGTCTGCTGTTCCAGGACAGTGCCGCACCGCTGCTGCAGGCATTGGAAACCACGGAGCTCGGTACCGCGCCTTCACCACTGTGCGGAATGGAGGATGGCAATCTCGAGATCAGCTTTGTCTGCGGTCTGCAGGGCTGCGATCCAGAATCGGCAGATAGGTTTGAATCTCTGGTGCTATCAACGTTGCAAAAAATTGCGGATCAGGGGGTGGACAAAGAACTGCTGGATGCGGTGCTTCACCAATTGGAGCTAGAACAACGGGAAATGAGTGACGATAGTTACCCTTATGGATTGCAGCTCATTCTGTCGGCACTACCGGCGGCATTGCATCTGGGTGCGGATGGAGACAGGGATCCGATGGAGTTGCTGGATCTGGAGCCGGTGATGGCACAGCTCAGGGAGGCTATTAAAGATCCTGAATATATTAAAAGGTTAGTTCGCCAACGCTTGCTAGATAATCCCCACCGAGTGCGCCTTTCGCTAGTACCTGATGCGGAGCTGAATCAGCGTCGACAACAGGCAGAAAAGGAGCAGCTAGGTGCTCTGCTGGACAGCTTCAGCAAGCAGCAATATCAACGTCTGATCGAACAGGCTGACGCTCTCGAAGCGCGGCAGGATCAGGAGGAAGATGTAAGCGTTCTTCCCACGCTTTCGATAAAGGATATTCCAGCGGATTTAAAGGCCCCAGTGAGCAACGTCTTTACATCCCCCGCTGGGATGCCGATCACCTGTTTTGAACAGGGCACTAACGGCCTGATACATCAGCAGCTAGTGATAGACATGCCCTATCTTGAGGAAGAGCTGCTGCAGGTCTTGCCCTATTACAGTGCTTGCCTGACGGAGCTTGGTTGTGGTCAGCGAGATTACCTGCAGGAGCAGGCCTGGCAGTCTTGTCATTCTGGCGGCATCAATGCCAGCAGTAATGTGCGCGGATCCTTATTGGATGTTCAGCAGGTTAAAGGCTATTTCACCTTTGCTACCCGGGGATTAGCCAAGAATCACCGAGCCCTAAGCGACATGCTATATGAAGGCCTCACCGCCGCTCGATTTGATGAACATCAGCGGATTCGGAATATCATTACTCAGAAAAGATTGGCTGCCGACGCTTACGTGATGGACAACGGGCATGTTCTGGCTAAGCGCACAGCTTCCAGTGGTTTTAGTCCGGCGGCTTTTTTGACTCACCGTCTGAGTGGGTTGAAGGGGATTCAATCATTGCGGGCACTGGATGATAGGCTGCGTGAAGGCTCTGATGCAGACCAACTGATTGAAGCGATGGCGGAAAAATTCCGTCGTATCCATAGCCGTCTATTGTCTGCTCCCAGGCAGTTTCTTCTGGTGGGGGATAAAGAAGGACTCGAGCAGCAGCGTCGGGATTTGTTTGAGGTCTGGCAGGGTTCTGATACCGAGGGAATAACTGATTTTAGGCCTTTTGAACTAGAGCCTGTGGCTCACCAAGTGAGAGAGATATGGACCGCAGATACACAGGTTAACTTTTGTTCTATTGCTTATCCCACCGTAGCGATCGATCACCCCGATGCAGTGGCTCTACATGTTTTGGGAGAGCTTGTAAGGCACGAATACCTTCATCCGGTAGTACGTGAGCGCGGTGGCGCCTATGGTAGTGGTTGCAGTCAGGATTCCAATATAGGCGCTTTCCGTATGTGCTCCTATAGGGATCCTCGGTGTGTTGAGACTCTGGAAGATTTCGGTTGGGTCACGCAATGGCTTGCCAGCAGAGAGCAGACGCAGCAGCAGTTGGACGATGCGGTCCTTGCGATGATTAGTTACATGGATAAACCTGTTTCACCGGGTAATGAGGCGAAACAGGTTTTTCACAATGCTCTGTATGGTCGCACGACCGAGCAGAGACGGGGGCTCAGGGAAAGAATATTGAGTGTTACTCGGGAGGATTTGGTACGAGTCCGTGAGACCTATCTGGTGCCTGAGCGAGCAAATATGGCTGTCATTACGCGTAGTTCCGATCCGATCGTTCAGTGGGCCGGAGAAAAAGTGTTTGAAACTATAAAGCTTTAGTTAGCGTGCCTCTGACTAAGTCTAATAACAAGTCTGTGAACTTCAGGCCTTGCCCTAAGGGGCATACAGACAGACCCGCACTCTGTGTTGTGGTTTTCAGGCAGGTCTGACATGACTGCAAAACCACGCCTAAATTTCGGTCCAGTCTGTCTGCCAGTCATTCCAGGGGGCTTGATCAAAGGCTCTGTTAATGGTGGTTTATTTAACCTGCCTAAGATAAAGGCGATACTCTCATCTCTTTGTGTGATCAGGCCGGCTCCCCTCTATCATGGGTATATAGCCAAATAGAATAGACGTATAGTTATCTATTCTATTTACTTCTATCGATTTGCTGGTATATTGTTTCTCAACAGACGAGAAGACCACCAATTGAGGGTAAGAAGATGAGCGTTAAAGGCTTTCATTCACACACTAAGCAGTCTACCGCCAACCAGAAGCCAAAAACCCATCAGGAGAGATCTGGCACTTCTCTACGTGACAAGTCTCTCGATGATAAGAATATGACGGGTGATAAGCCCAAAGAGAGTGCTTATAACTTTGTCGGTATCGCTGGTTAAGCCAACCTAATACCTATAATTCCCCAAGGCCTTGAGCGTACGCTCAAGGCCTTTTTTGTTTGCAGATCAAAGGCTATTTAAAGAAACTGCAATCAACGATGGCTTTTTATAGTCAGAGCCCCTTTACACCCTCTTTAAATTTCTTCCGCTGTTTTCTTCGATCCTTCCGCTTGGCGCTGTTTCTCTGTAAGTCACATTAGTTTTATTCACCTTAACGATGAATAAAAAGCGTTTGTAGCAAGCTATTCAAATAAATATCATGAAGTCATTAACTGATACCGAGAGTATCGTAAATTGATAATATGGTGTTTTTATGAGATATACAGATCCTCAGCTTGTTCAGGTCTTAAAAGACAATGCGGGGCTTGAGAAGCAAATGTTCTTGATTGAAGGGGTGGTGACAAGTTTTGCAGCATTGTTCTATGGCATCGGTAAGTTGTTAAGCCTTCGATTGCCATTTCTTGCTCATCCTGCCTATCGCATCGTGCGTTGATCCAAACTATTAAAGAGCTGAGGTAATTTACCTGTGTCTAACTCCAATACTACGTCCGACTATCAACCTAGCTACGAGTCCGTGCAAGAGCTTTTACGACAGGCTGCCCAACAGAAGCAAAGCCACCTTGTTAATGACAGTGGCTCTGTTCTTAAATGGTTTGCCAAAATAGCGTACAGACTGGTGACGGTGGAGGCCCCTGTATTATTATCGCCCACTTTACAGGCCCCTTCGATGGTTTCCGTATCAGGTCGATAACTTATGCCAGGTTAGAATTGTTCTCTAGTAGTTTTGACCAATCAAATGCTAGTTTGGGTTTATCAAGGTGCGTTACCGTAGCTGGATCAAAAACTATAGCAAAGCAGGTAAGGCTTTTTGCCCCGGTTAATGTCGTCAGAGCGGGGTAGATAATCAAAACCCAGGGTAAATGACGCCTGAATACCGTGAATTGGCTATTCAGGCTTGAATAGTAGTTATTAATAACAGTGAGTTAGGCTAAAGTATTTGCAGTCGAAAAGCCTAGGGCCTAAGCAGCGAAAAGACGCGACTTAGTCGCACCTTGCTTAGCTTAGCGCCTCAACCTGACGTTTGATTTCATCAATTTTGGCTTGCATCACTTTCTCCAGGTGGAGCAGATCGTCTAATACTTTAACCTTCAGGTTCTGCGGGGCACGAGCTTCAGGTTTGGTTAGCTGTGTCAGTTCTTTAACCGCTTGCTGCAGCCTCGGACTACTTCCCTTAAATTGTTCCCAGCCTTGCTGGTCTCGATATTGTAACGGCACAGCCGAACGCGGCCGAACAAAAGTAAATTTCTTACTCTTGGGTAGCAGTGATCCTTTAGTGCGGCAATAGTAGACCTTCAGCACATCGGCTTTTTGTTCCCGTCGAACTGTGAAGTGGCTTACATCATCAAAGGAACGAATCCCCATATCTTCTAGGGTAGCGTAATCAGACATCGGTTTACTCAGCTTAAAATTGGGTTTTTCTGTAATCTGTAACGATTGCAGTTGCTTGTTTTTAAAGTCTATTTGAAACAATAGAGTTACTGTCAGCCACCGGGTAGATCACGGTAGCTATCAGTTGCCTTAGGGGCATTGATAACGGAATAGTTATTTTTATTGGCGGGGGACGACGCTAGTAGGTCAGACGACCAAGCGGGTTCCATATTTTGGGCCGATTGTAAGTTGTCTGGTACTTTTGGTTAGGGCCAGGTGCCGGGTTTATCTGGTGCCAGTTATTCAGGGCTATTGGTCACACCGTCCATCAGCCTTTGAGTGATTTAAGCGTTATTGGGGTTGCCTGGCATCCGCATCTGAAAAATTTCACTTTTAGCGTCTGGAATCTGCGCATAGGTAAGGTTAGCAGCATCCCATAGGTCTTGGCTTCGATGAGTATCTATACTGTTAGGTACTGATTTTGGAATTGGAAAAGAACCAGTGTTGGGCCTCGAAGGGGTCCAGTCATCTGGTATCAACGGTGGCAAATAACTGGTTCTAACTCCTCTGTGCTGACGGGCATACCTTGTATAGCAACGGGGAAGCGCCAGCAGGCTGTCTTCTGTTTCTTGTGAATAATAAAAAGCTCCTGTCAGGAGGACTATATGACCTACGATGCCAACAATACTAATGCTGCTCAGGCAGTAGCCAGCGATAAGAAACATGTCTGGCACCATCTTGCTCAGCACAAGCCGTTCGAAGAGAATGATCCGATGGTGATCGTTAAAGGCGAAGGCATGCGGGTCTGGGACGCCAAGGGTAACGAATATCTTGATGCCGTATCGGGTGCTGTCTGGACCGTTAACGTGGGTTATGGTCGAACCGAGATCGCCGATGCCGTGCGTGATCAGCTGGTCACACTGAACTATTTTGCACAAACAGCGGGCAACATACCTGCGGCACTGTTTGCCGAGAAACTGATCGAAAAAATGCCGGGCATGAGTCGGGTGTATTATTCCAACTCTGGTTCTGAGGCCAACGAAAAAGTGTTCAAAATGGTTCGCCAGATTGCGCAGAAGAAATCCGGCGGCAAAAAGCACAAAATCTTGTTCCGCGAGCGTGACTACCATGGCACTACGATTACCGCACTGAGTGCAACTGGCCAATATGAGCGCAAAAATCAATACGGTCCGTTTACCCCTGGTTTTGTCGAAGTTCCACACTGCTGCGAGTATCGCTCACAGTGGGGTGAAGTCGACGACTACGGCATTCGAGCGGCCAACGAGATTGAAAAAGTGATTCTGGCTGAAGGGGCTGACACCGTGGGTGCGCTCTGCCTTGAGCCGATTACTGCTGGCGGTGGTGTGATCGAACCCCCTAAAGGTTACTGGGATCGGGTTCAGGAGATCTGCAAGCAGTACGATATTTTGCTGCACATCGATGAAGTAGTTTGCGGTCTCGGCCGTACTGGTAAATGGTTTGGCTATCAGCATTACGGGATTAAGCCCGATATGGTAACGATGGCTAAGGGCGTTGCTTCCGGCTATGCGGCGATCTCCTGCACCGTGACGACCGAAGCAGTGTTTGAGGCGTTCAAGGAAGATGACGATGCTCGAATGGGTTACTTTCGCGATATCTCGACGTTTGGTGGTTGTACCGCGGGACCTGCTGCGGCACTGGTCAATATGGAGATTATTGAGCGTGAAAACTTGTTGGAGAACGTGACTCACATGGGTGAGCACCTGTTGAGCCGGTTGAATGGCTTGAAGGATAAGTATGATGTGATCGGTGACGTACGTGGTAAAGGGTTGTTTGCTGGTTTTGAGCTGGTTAAAGACCGTGTCACCAAAGAACCTGTCGATGAGAGTCTGCCGATCGCTATCGGCGCTGACTGTATGAAGCAGGGGGTAATCATTGGTCGTACTAACCGTTCGTTCAAGGAGTACAACAACACTATCTGTCTGAGCCCAGCGTTGATCGCCACCCAGGCCGATATCGATGCCATTGTTGATGCGATTGATAATGCGATGTCGCGATTGGCCCCCAACAGCTAAACGCATGTCTGGATAACAGCTGCCCTTCAGTATTCTAGGGTGGCTGTTTTATCTTGCCCGTTTATAGGCTGTTAGGAACGCCACAGAGGAGGTCCCCATGGAAACTCAATCACTGCATAATTTAGTCGAACAGGTCGCCGCCAAAGAGGATGTTGCTCTGATCGTGTCTGCGCTCGAGTGTCTTGAAATTCAATCTGAAATCAGACTGACTGAAACAACGGCAACGGGAGCAATAGAACGCGCGGTTGGCTATATGGAACGCGACTTAGGCTTGTTTTCATCCCCACATAATTCTTTCTGTATTCGACAGCAGTTGATTACGGAGTATCTGCAGCAGCGCTAATCTGGTGTGCGCTATTAACGGTTCTCGACGTACCCGTTGATGTCGAGAATCCTGGCCTTTATTTCTACTCTTGCTGCAAGCCAAAAACTTAAGAGAGTTCCTCGCAGGTATCCTGAAATCGCTGCGGTTAACCCCAAACTGGTTTTTTTGTTATGGGTTTTAGTAAATACCATACTAGCCTTATGTTATTGAATAGTAGTAATTTGATACTAGATGGGCTATTTGACTCATTTCAAATAATAGAACAGTAACGATGGACGTTGGTTATAGCGCCAGCGCACCGGCCAAGGGGCATTTATGTTACATCTCTTTCACCTTTCCCCCGACAAAGATACCAGTTTACAGCAGCAGTTGAGGGAGCAGATTGCCAGCGCTATTCTCAACGGCAATATCCCTGCCGATAGCCCTTTGCCTTCAAGCCGCAAGCTGGCCAAGCAGTTGAGCATCGCCCGTAACACGGTGGTGTTGGCCTACGACCATCTGCTTGATGACGGCTATCTGATTGCCCGTGAGCGTAGTGGCTATTATGTTAATCCGGACATTCTTCAAGGCAAGGTGAAGCTTGAAAAAAATGTCTCTGATGCCGTGGAAGGAACTGCGCCGGACTGGGGCCGAAAACTCAAGGTGTTTCCCTCTGGTCAGAGCAACATGAAAAAACCGCGAGACTGGCAGAAGTATCAGTACCCGTTTATCTATGGCCAGTTTGACCCGTCACTGTTTCCGACCAACAACTGGCGTGAATGTTGTCGCGACGCAGTCAGTGTGCCGGCCATTCGTGAATGGGCCTCTGACCGGTTTGATAACGACGACCCGTTGCTGATCGAGCAGATCAGGACCCGGCTGTTACCTCGGCGTGGGGTCTGGGCGTCGGCCGAGCAGATTCTGGTGACGGTGGGGGCGCAGCAGTCTCTTTATATGCTGGCGCGGTTGTTACTGGATAAGCATAGTGTGATGGGGATCGAAGATCCGGGCTATATCGATATTCGTAATATTTCCAACTTAAACCCGTCCCAGGTGATTCCGTTACCGGTGGACGATGACGGCATAATCGTCGACGATCGGTTGGATCAGTGTGATTGTGTCTTTACCACCCCGAGCCATCATTGCCCAACCACGGCGACCATGCCGATCGAACGACGTTATGAGTTATTGAAGAAGGCCAACGAGCAGGATTTTGTCATCATAGAGGATGACTACGAGAGTGAGACCAACTTTAAATCTAATCCGATACCCGCACTCAAAAGTCTCGATAAGAGCGATAGGGTGCTCTATGTCGGCAGCCTGTCGAAGACCTTGGCACCGGGATTGCGTCTGGGTTATCTGGTCGGCCCAGTAGAATTTATCCGCGAGGCGAGGGCGCTCCGTCGGTTGATGGTTCGTCATCCTGCTGCTAATAATCAGCGCTCGGTAGCGTTGTTTTTAGAGCGCGGTTATCACGATTCATTAATCATGACGATTATGCGAGCCTACGAAGAGCGCTGGCATGAGATGGGGAATGCGTTGTCTGAATATATGCCGGCATCGTTCCAAAAGCCCAGTTTTGGAGGCTCGTGTTACTGGGTTAAGGGGCCGCCAGAACTGGACGCTCGCATCCTGCGCAAAGAAGCTGCCGACCGGGGTATTTTGATTGAGCCGGGAGATATTCACTTCCAGAGTGAGCAGCCACCGCTGAATTATTTCCGGCTCGGTTACTCTTCGATCAAGGCTGAACGTATCGCGCCAGGAATTAAGGCACTGGCCGAATTGATCGAAGATATGGTCTAGGAGCCTGTCGGACTTAACACTAATCTACTGCGGAAAAGTCGCCTTTGGCCACATTTTCACGATTCACCTCGTTAAATAGCTAGCTATTCGCCTCGGGGAATCGAAAAATCTGCCTCAAATCGCCTTCCCCTCGATACGACCGGCCAAGCCCGACAAGCTCCTAGCGTTTTGTGGTTAAGCCCTTGCTGATGGACGGTTGAGGCGCGCGGTCTTTGGCGTCTTTTTCCTAAGGGTCTCTGATTAAATCCAACAGCAGAAATGCCGGTGGGCTTGATCAGAGACTCCCTAATGGCCGTGCCATGGCCTCCGCTTCAATGTCCCCATATGTCCCCTGGTTGTTTGAAAATATAGCGCCCAATAAGCAGTGAATGGGGTCAGGCTGTTGGCGATATGTGAGTCATTCCTAGATAAATTACTGAGCTGAATTGGCGCCCATCAGAGTGTTCTAATGGACTTTTTAGACATGAAAAAGGAAGCCTGAAGGCTTGCGGAAAATAGTGGCTATAAGGCAGTGATCAAATAACAGCGCTGAGGTTGTCGATTGAATGGTACTTTGTTCGGCAATAATTCTAACTGATGATCCTCGTCATACATTTATTTCACCGAAAACCGCTCGTTTAATACATTTAGTCTACCGCTTTTAGTTCTTTTAATTATCTATAAATCAAATGGTTATTGCTTCCTGTGGTTCTGGCGTCATCGCTCGTTCTCAACTGGTTCTATTTCTAAAATGCGCTGAGAAATAATCTAGGTACCAAGTTAATCACTTATCGGCTTCACCTTATTTTGGAGGCTGGGTTAACCAATAATTAGATCCCTGAGTTAGGACAACTGGTCCTCGACTTAGACTAAACCTCAACGACTTCTGATAAAAATTAGAAATGGAGTGCTGTTATGCTGATCGGAATCCCACAAGAGATTAAGAACCACGAGTATCGTGTTGGTATGGTGCCTGCTAGTGTTCAGGAGCTGACAAGTCGTGGTCATAAAGTAGTGGTTGAAACCAGTGCTGGTAATGGTATCGGATTTAGCGATGATGATTACCGTGAAGCGGGTGCCTCGATTGTTGATACCGCTGCCGAAGTCTTTGCCCAAGCCGAGATGATCGTAAAAGTTAAAGAACCTCAGGCTATCGAGCGGAAGATGTTACGCCCGGGTCAGCTGTTGTTCACCTACTTGCACTTGGCTCCAGATCCAGAACAGACTAATGATCTGATTGCTAGTGGTGCCACTTGCATTGCTTACGAGACAGTTACTTCCGATCGTGGTGGTTTGCCGCTGCTAGCGCCTATGTCTGAAGTAGCAGGACGGATGTCGATTCAAGCCGGTGCTGCTTGTCTGGAAAAGTCTAAAGAAGGCCGTGGCATGTTGCTGGGTGGTGTACCTGGTGTTGAGCCCGCCAAAGTTGTGATCATCGGTGGTGGTGTGGTTGGTAGCAATGCGGCTCGCATGGCGATCGGCATGGGTGCTCAGGTGGTTATTCTGGACCGTTCAGTGGATGTGCTGCGTCGTTTGGTTTCCGAGTTTGGCACAGTCATTCAGACTGTTTATTCCAGCAAAGCGGCGTTGGAAGAGCATGTGCTTAGCGCTGACTTGGTTATTGGTGGTGTACTGATCCCTGGTGCTGCCGCACCTAAGTTGGTCACCGCTGATATGGTCAGCCGGATGAAGCCGGGTTCTGCCGTCGTTGACGTGGCGATCGACCAAGGTGGTTGCTTTGAGACTTCTCACGCGACAACACACCAGGATCCTACTTACATCGTTGATGGCGTGGTCCACTACTGTGTTGCCAACATGCCTGGCGCGGTAGCCCGTACCTCAACTCTGGCGTTGAACAATGCCACCCTGCCGCACATCGTGGCACTGGCTGATCTGGGCTGGGAAGAAGCGATCCGTCGTGACCCTCATCTGGCTAATGGTCTAAACGTTCACGCCGGTGAGATCACTCGTCCTGAAGTGGCTGAAGCCTTGGGTCGAAACTTTGTTGAGTATAAACTGAGCGCCTAAGGGTTCTTGGATTATTAAGCCGGGCGTAACGCCCGGCTTTTAAATATGAAGGAGATAATAGTGGCACTTATGATGGTGGCAGCTATTACCCTTACAACTATCTCTCTTGGAGCTATCTCTCTGGTAGTTACAACGCTTGCATCTATCACTCTGCTAGCTACAACGCTTGCACCAACGATTCAGAGTCTAGCCTTTGTCTAAACGATGGCCGCAATGGCGTTACCATCGCCTTCGGTTCATCACCTTTAGTACCCTGGGTTCGGCCTTTACGACTGTGATGTCTATCTTTATTTCAGCTGGTATCCGTTTGATCCCCTTTGTCCACGGGCTGGGCGTTGGTCGCATGGCTTGCTGTGCCCGTATTTCCGGTCGTCACGGGGTTTGTATTGCCCAGAACGGTCTCGCTACCACCCGCTTAATTATCTATATTTTTGCCTCTTTCTGGCGTGCCGCCGTGATGCTTGGTCTAAACCGATTGTCGGAATTCTGCATTGGGCGGCGACCGTTTTCAGCCTTAATCACAAGCTTTTGATCAGTACATTGACGTTTCTTTAAGGGAACAGTGCGTTGATCAAAAGTATTCATCAACTGTATGTGGAGTGGATTGGATGATTGCGGGTCTTGAATTACCGAGTTTGTTGGTCTGTCTATTCGTGGTGTTCTTTGCCTCTCTCGTGCGCGGATATTCCGGTTTTGGGTTTTCAGCGCTGGCCATAGCAAGTTTGTCGATTATTCTGCCTCCGGCACAGATTGTACCGGTGATCCTGTTGGTGGAGATTCTTGCAGGGGTGGGGATGTTGCCGTCGATATGGCGCCATATCGATTGGCGTCAACTGCGCTGGATAGGTGCCGGGGCTTTAGTGGCTACGCCGATAGGACTGGCGTTGTTGGCTGGGTTATCGAGCCAGGCCATGCGCACTTTAATTTCGTTGCTGATTTTAGTTGCTGCGGTATTGATCTGGTTGGGATTTCAGCTTCGCAGTGGTCACCGGGCGGGAACTCTATTCAGTGCCGGGCTGGCTTCGGGGCTGATGAACGGTGCCGCTGGCGTTGGCGGCTTGCCCTTGGTGGTGTTCTTTCTGTCTAAGGCTGAAAGTGCAGCATCGACCAGGGGAACCCTGATTGCTTTTCTTATAACTCTTGATATCTATACCTGCACTCTAGCTGCTGGGGGGGAAATGATAACTCAGGATGTGGTGGATCTGGCCGGTGTGTTTTTGATCCCGGTTGCGCTAGGGACTTTTCTGGGCAATCGACATTTCCTGCGTAGCCCACCAGAATCATTCCGTCGTATCGCCTTGGTGATGCTGATGTTGATCTCTGGCGGTGGTCTGTTGCGATCGCTGATCAGTGCTTAAACGACGCTATACATCATAACAATAACGATTGAATAGCCAGGTAAGAGTAAAAGCTAAGCGTTTACCACGAGCCCCGACGGTGATGGTCAGTGCGGTCAACGATGTGACGCGGGTCAGTCCCGACTTTGCTGCCCAGGCGGGGCTGATCGAGCTGAGAGTGCTCGGAAATCCAAATAAGACTGCTTACGCTGGCATGATTTGGGTTGGGACCAAGTGAGGCTTGGGTGGACGTCGCATGGGATGAAGTTTCTGCCCGTAGTCGTTCGGTAGAGACCGTCAACGGCGGTGCGTCTTTAGGGTGATACCTAGGCAGGAACGGCCGGCAAACCGCGTTATGGTTTTGCGGTATTGCCGGTTAACACTTGTCGAATACTGGCTTACACCGACGATGGTTTATTGCGTTCCTCTTTCTGACGTTTTAATTCATCCTTTTCGGGTAGAGGTACGATCATCGTCGGAATTCGTGACCGGCGCAGTACGCTCTTGGCTACGGAGCCTAGAAAGGTGTGCATAATGCCTTTTTCGTGAGCGCC
>JBALWH010000092.1:0-4295 GCA_036960175.1 Motiliproteus sp.
AAAGGCCATAACCACGACGGCAGCACCGTAACGGCGGACTTCATTGGCCTGGCTTAGGAATTTCTCTTCACCTTCTTTAAGGCTGATGGAGTTTACGATGCCCTTGCCCTGAATGCATTTTAGTCCGGCTTCGATAATTTCCCATTTGGATGAGTCCACCATGATTGGCACGCGGGCAATATCGGGCTCACCGGCAATCAGGTTAAGGAAACGAACCATGGCTGCTTGGGAGTCGAGCATGCCTTCGTCCATGTTTATATCGATCACCTGGGCACCGTTCTCGACCTGTTTCAGGGCGATATCGATGGCGGCTTCGTAATCCTGCTCTTTGATTAGACGGCGGAACAGGGCAGAGCCGGTGACGTTGGCGCGTTCTCCAACATTGACAAACAGGGATTCTGAGTCGATGTTGAAGGCTTCAAGTCCCGACAGTCGACAAGCGACAGGGATCTCAGGAATCTGCCGTGGGGCATGTTTGGATACGGCTTCGGCGATGACGCGGATATGTTCCGGTGTGGTGCCACAGCAGCCACCGATGATGTTAAGGAAGCCGCTGGCAGCCCATTCACCTATTTCATCAGCCATCTGTTCGGGAGTTTCGTCGTACTCACCGAAGGCATTGGGCAGACCAGCGTTAGGGTGGGCAGAAACGTGAGTGTCAGCAATGTTTGAAAGTTCTTCTACGTACTGGCGCAGTTCACCTGGGCCTAAGGCACAGTTGAGGCCGATGGAGATAGGCCTAGCGTGACGTACTGCATTCCAGAAGGCTTCGGTAGTTTGCCCTGACAAAGTGCGTCCAGAGGCGTCGGTAATGGTACCGGAAATCATAACTGGCAATGGCTTGCCCAGGCGCTCAAGGCAGCAATCCACCGCATAGATAGCCGCTTTGGCATTGAGGGTGTCGAATACAGTTTCGATCAAGATCAGGTCTGAGCCGCCTTCAACCAAGGCTTCAGTGGCTTCGTCGTAGGCAGCAACCAGCGCATCAAAAGAGGTGTTGCGGGCTGCGGGGTCGTTTACATCGGGTGAAATAGAGGCGGTGCGATTGGTTGGGCCTAAGACGCCTGCCACATAGCGGGGTTTGTCCGGCGTCAGCGCAGAATATTTATCAGCCGCTGCGCGCGCCAGCTTAGCTGCTTCTAGATTAATCTCGCGGGACAGGGATACCATGTCATAGTCGGCTAGAGCAATGGCATTGGCGTTAAAGGTGTTGGTTTCGAGAATGTCTGCACCGGCTTCCAGGTAGCTTTCGTGGAGTTCCTGAATCATTGTCGCTTGAGTCAGTACCAGCAGGTCGTTATGGCCTTTAAGATCGATGTGCCAGTCACTAAAACGCGTTCCGCGGTAATCCGCTTCCTGCAGCTTCTGTTGCTGGATCATCGTACCCATGCCACCATCGAGAATCATGATGCGTTGTTTGAGTTCAGTTTCCAGTTTTTTATCAATGAGTTGGGACACGTACAGAATCCTATGTTAACAAGTTGGTAATACCAGTGATTAGGCGAAAATGCTGCGCTGGTTGCACGCCTAGGTAGTATAGTTGCCGCATTGTAACGGTAAATAATACATAAGCTACTGAAAACACTTCATCTTATCTTGAATAGAATGCGCTTTTAGACCGCTTTATTCGTGCGGATACTGTTGTTTGGACGGGAAAATAGACTATTACTATTTGCATAATCGTAGAGCCTCTGAAATACTGCCCCGACTTTCATCCTGGGACACGCCCAGTGCCCAAAGAAAAGCTTTTCAAGCGGTATAGCTTGTTCTTTAAATGAAGGTTCCGGCAGCAGTAATGAAGATATTTTTATGTCTTTGCTATGCCATTTGAAGCGGAGTTAGCTTTAATGACCGACAGTAACAAGCACGCCTGTGCCAGCCTAGAAAATCTGTTTCGTATCTTTACGGTACCGGAAGCGCCAGATTCCACCTTGCGACAGTTGGATGAAGCTATTTCTAACAACATGATTGGATTTTTGCAGCAGCATATCGTTGCGAAAGAGACTGATCTTGTAAAAATCGAAAAAGACTTTTCTGATACCCGTATCCCCGATGAGCCTCAGTTCGTTTCGGAGCATACGGATTTTTTGCTTGATAAAGTCGTTGCTCAGTCGGTACATACCGCATCTCCCAGCTTTATCGGTCATATGACTTCGGCGTTACCTTATTTCATGATCCCGCTGTCTAAGATCATGATTGCGCTGAACCAGAACTTGGTTAAAACTGAAACCTCTAAAGCTTTCACACCTCTTGAACGTCAAGTTCTTGGAATGCTCCACAGGCTGATATATCAACGTCAGGAGGATTTCTACGGCCGTTGGCTACATGATAGTCACCAGCACTTAGGAGCCTTCTGCTCTGGTGGTACGGTGGCCAATATTACCGCTCTTTGGGCAGCTAGAAACCGCGCTTTTGGTGCCGACGGTGATTTTCGTGGTGTCGCTCAGGAAGGCATTTTTAAAGCTTTTAAGCATTATGGTGTAGATGGTGCTGCGATACTGATATCCAAGCGTGGTCATTATTCGTTGAGTAAAGCTGTCGATGTGCTGGGGATTGGCCGAGATAATATTGTTGCCGTCGATACGGACGACAATAACCGTATCTGTCCTGATGCCCTGGTTGCCAAAATTGCCGAATTAAAATCTCAAAATATAAAGCCATTCGCACTGATTGGTATTGCAGGAACAACTGAGACCGGCAATATTGATCCTCTAGATACCTTGGCGGACATTGCCGAAGCTGAAGGTATGCATTTCCATGTCGATGGTGCCTGGGGTGGTCCGGCTATTTTCTCCCGTACCTACGGCAAGCTGCTACGCGGTATTGAGCGCGCAGACTCCGTTACCATCGATGCTCATAAGCAACTTTATGTGCCTATGGGTGCTGGCCTGGTGTTGTTTAAAGACCCTGCAGCATTGAACAGTATCGAGCATCATGCACAGTATATTATTCGTAAAGGTTCCAAGGATCTTGGTAGTAATACTCTAGAAGGCTCGCGCCCGGGTATGGCGATGCTGGTGCACTCGGGTCTTAGCATTATTGGCCGTCGCGGTTATGAGTTGTTGATCGATCATGGTATCGATAAGGCCAAGCGATTTGCCGAGATGATCGAATCATCGGAAGATTTCGAGCTAATAACGGCGCCGGAACTGAATATTCTTACTTATCGTTGGGCGCCTATATCGATCAGAACGTTGATGGAAAAGGGCGATGCAGGATTTTGTCTGCGTGCTAACGACATTCTTAATAAGATCAATCGCTACATTCAAAAAACCCTGCGTGAGCACGGCCGTTCGTTTGTTTCTCGTACTCGTCTTACTCCGCGTAAATACAATCAACAACTGGTGACCGTATTTCGTGTGGTATTAGCCAATCCGCTGACCACCATGGATATTTTGGAAGATGTTCTGGACGAGTTGCGTGAAATTGCTAAAGACGATGCGTTGGAGAATCGTATGGCGCAATTACAAGAGCTGATCCGGCAATCAGCGGCTTAAGCTGCGTTGTTGACGACAACGTGCCGCTGAAAATTCCGCTGCTATCAACACGCCT
The DNA here is from genome assembly GCA_036960175.1 of Motiliproteus sp. Classification (GTDB taxonomy): domain Bacteria; phylum Pseudomonadota; class Gammaproteobacteria; order Pseudomonadales; family Balneatricaceae; genus Motiliproteus. The sequence goes on from JBALWH010000092.1 coordinate 3,553, forward strand.
CATAATCTAAGGTTACGGCCTAATGGTAAGCTCTTGTGTCTGTGAGCAGGCGAATATGAGGTTTTATACAGCATTCCTGGGCATCGGGATGATGGTATGGAGCGCTACATCAATATCGAACCGGATTCCTGACGGGGTCGCAAAGCAAAGGTCTTTGCCTTAAGGCTTGCTCTTCTTTGCGGTATTGGCCTCGATCTCTCTGTCTGCAGCACCAAACTTCCTTTCGTAGGCTTGTGGATCGCATTGCCATAAGCGTCTTGCTTTTACGTCATTTTGGGCCGATAGAGGTGTTTTTCGTTTTTTACTGCGCAGGTACTGATAAAGCGTGGTAGTTAATGAAGCGGCGGCTAATGCGATGATAAGCCATTTTGTCATTTCCGATTCCAAGGTGTTTTTCCTTTCGAGGCGCGTTGGTCGTAGGATCTATCAAACCACCTGATTACGCAACTGGTGCTGGTTATCTTGGTTGTTTCGAGGTGGGCACGTATATTATTTAACGTCGTTATACATTCGTCTATGTTTTTTTATACAATCTACGAATTTTCTGCTGCGGCTCATTTTTCTGAGATAACAAGTTTGGACGGAAGGGTCGCAGGTTTTGCGATTAGAAGCCGTTTTGCATCCGGAGGTGATCACAGTCGTTGATGAAATAAAGTACCCGCCAAATACAACCTATACAGACGTTGCTGGGGCGGTAATCCGGGGTCGATCTTTTGGCCCTAAATCATGATCGGGGCGGCGAG
>JBALWH010000031.1:0-47098 GCA_036960175.1 Motiliproteus sp.
ACTCATAATCGATCGGTCACTGGTTCAAGTCCAGTAAGGCCCACCATCCACGACCATGCAGATTTCAGAATAATACCCGTTACTCTTCCCCTTACCACTATGATATTTTTTGTTGGCCCTAGCGGGGTTAGCTTGGACCACCCCTAATCCACCTGCTCCGCCCAAATTTTAAGCGCCACCTATACCAGCGCCTCCCACACCGTAACGAATCTCGTACGAGTGGACTGGCTGGAATAACAAATCAGACTAATTGGAATCTCATGGATCTTGCCACCTATCTAAACGCTGTGACCGCCCTATTTGTCATCATTGATCCGGTGGGGGCCGCACTGATCTTTCACTCGCTGGTCCCTGTCGGAGACAACCGTCACCGGTTAGTGATGGCGGTGAAGGCAACGCTGATCTCAACACTGCTACTGTTTATCTTTGGCAACTATGGCGAGCAACTGTTAAACAGTTTAGGAATCAGCATTGAAGCGCTGCGAATATCGGGAGGCCTGTTGCTGTTTTTTACCGCCTTTAACATGATCACCAAAGATATCGAACAGACACAATCCACAGAGCGCAAGGATGTGTCAGTATTCCCGATGTCGATTCCTATGCTCGCCGGTCCCGGCTCTCTCACACTGGTAATCCTGCTGTTTTCTAGGGCGGACTCAACCAGCAGTCAGCTTTCGGTGCTGGCGGCAATTCTCACCATCACCCTGACAACCTTGGTGCTGATGCTGCTTTCAAAATACGTGAAGGTCATCATCGGCCGAACCGGCGATGAGATCCTACGGCGTTTTCTCGGAGTAATTCTGGCAGCCTTAGCCATCCAGTTTGTAGCTGATGGAATAGCGGGAATGGGGTTCTAATGCCCCAACAGGCTGACTAGCACAAAATCCATGCAACCCCCTCTGCTGAAGAGATCTCCAATGCCAATTTCTACGTAAGCCATGCCGAACCAGCATAGTCAAAATTTTGATGAATAATATCGATGCTTCGGCCAGCGCCTTGTTCAAACTGAGCGCAGACAGAGGGGTCATCTAGCTGCGAGGTTCGACCTGATTTTAACCATTTTTCCAACTTGGATTTACCCGTACCCACCATTGGAAAGGCTCTAGCTCACTCTGTTGCCTATGATGCTAAAACGACGACTCTCTAGGGAACCTGCATAGACTGGCCAAAGAAAAACTCGATCTGGTCCTTGAACTAAAAGCTCATGCACGGTGGAATGGTCACAACTAGTAACCTCTCAACTAAGGAAGACAACATGTACGTACTCATGGATATCATGGTTTCGCCCGGCGGCGTGGGGACCTCTGTATCCCCTTATGTGGCAATGTGCCAAAATATTTTTAAAGAAGCGGGGCTCACTCACAACATGCACGGCTTCGGCACTAACGTGGAGGGTGAGTGGGACGATGTGATGGCCGCCGTTAAACGCTGCCACGAGGATTTACAGGATGCAGGAGCCGTTCGTATCACCAGCCACATTAAGCTTGGCACTCGCACAGACCGTGATCAGACCATAGCCGACAAGGTGACTAGCGTTCAGGAAAAACTGAAGGCTTAATAACTCCTTCAGTCCCGCTCACTCCAAATTGATATTCGACTTATCACTGCTGGGTGCACAACTAATAGCTAGCTTTAAACTTAGGACGCCGAGGGTCGGAGTGAATATCCCATTAAACCAAGCTCGCAACCTATATCTACGACATAAGAAGCAACCGCAAAAAAATAATTTATCTATACATTCTCTTTATCATCAAATAGTTATGAATCAATAGCGATTAGAAAGAAAAACAGTTGTTGCACCGCAACATGAGCGTGTGTACTATCCACCCATCAACTACTTTCCTATATGGGTATATAAACATGTTCAAGAATCTTCCTACTGCTGACTTCTCTGCTTTTGGCGCACCTGTTCAGAAACTGATCGAACTGAACACTGCAACTATGACTAAAGCATTCGAGCTTCAGCAAGCTGCTGCAAAGAAGCAAATTGCTGACGCACAAGCTAACTTCAAAGCTATCTCAGAAATCAAAGACGTTGAAGCTTTGACTTCTTTCGTTACTGAGCAGTCTGAAGTTGCCAAGGCTAACCTTGAAACTCTGAAGTCTGAAGCTCAGGTTAGTGTTGAAAGCACCAAGGCTTACTTTGCTGAAGTTCAGGCTATCCTGACTGAAGGTAAAGACGCTGTTGTTAAAGCAGCAACTAAGTAATCAGCTTAATTTAAGCTACTTTAAAAAGGCTTTCATCAACAATGATGAAGGCCTTTTTTGTGCCTGCTTGGTACCGACAAAAGTTCCAAGTACCTAAATAGAGAGCTCAAACGTCAGTCTGCATTTTTCTCACCATCAAGAATACACTGCCCGCAAAGGCAAACTTCAAACCCACCCCTTCAAACTATTCCTTACCACTGTGATATTATTTGTCCGCCCCAGCTCGGATAGCTAGGACCATCTGCAATCCAGCTGCTCCACCCCAACGTTAAGCGCGACCTATACCAGCGGCTCCCACATCGTAACGAACCGCATACCAGTGGACTTGATGGGGAAAAGCAACTCGTTCAACTTGTTACGCCAAATATAGACAACCGAACGAAAGAGTCCATCAACAGAATGACTCACCAAGACTCTTAACAACGCGACGATTGAGACCTGACAGCAATGAAATTCATCCCCAAGCAAAACAAGAAAGCCCGCCTGCTCGGTCAGGCATTAGGCCGCAGTCTCAACATTGATACTGCCGAGGCGAACAACGCCGTTGCGGTGATGTACGGCTACTCCCGCTGGGACAGCCTTTGCAAAGCGATGCAAAAGAGCACTCCGTCGATGTGGGATGAAGAAGTCAGTCATGACGTTGCCGCCACACGCGAAGCCATCCTGGTTGAACGTTTAAGTGCCTGCATGCAACTAGAGCCGGACGCCACACGCACCCTGGTTCAGCACCTCAAACCTACCTCCCAGTCCAAGAGCCAGTCTTTCTCGACAGATCGAGGTCGCTCCCCTCGCCCCAATACCGGGCAAGGTACCGATTTTGATGTCATCACCAAAGCTTTTGACATGACCGGAAGCCCTGCCGGGGCGGATAGGATGATGGAGAACCTGTTGAAGGAGGCCATGGGCGCTGCGGGTGAGGAAGTCCGGGACGATTTCGACTTCAGCAACCTTAACGATCGCGCGCGGACTGCGGGCCCGGTAGATCCGGGAGCCTACTTTGATATCTTTCAAAGCCTGGGCTGGCCGCTGGATGAGTCCTCATTCGAAGAGACTTACGTCTACGGTGAGCCCTCCTTTTTTGCTGAATCCCATTTGGGACATGTGCCGGTGTATATAACCTCCCTGGCCATGACGCCCGAAAATGACGCTGACGGCATGGCCCAAGAAGTCATGGCGATAACGGAGGAGGACAACTGCAAAAATATGGAAACTGAACGCTTCATCCTGATGTGGGGCCAGCCCCAGGTAAAGGTAATCGATGGTGGTGAGTACAGCTGCTGGGGCCGCCTTTGGCAGGATGGACAGTGGCGTGACTTTCTAATCAACGGCGAGATGACCAGTGCAGACAAGCTATTTGATATGAATCCGCTAGGGCAAAGCATCAACCGTCCCCACAAAGCCCAGGCTGACCCTAAGCATGAGCTGGCCGCCAGCGTGGTCATCTTCATGCAGGGACTTCAGCAGCAGCGCGACAAGGTTAAGATGGGGACGATCCAAACAGCCAGCGGATGGAATACGCTGATGCCATCACTTGATAAGCAGTGATGGCTTATTAAGTAGAGAGGGTTCCGCTAGTTCATCTGCCAGCTACGGGGCAACTTTTCAGCCTCTGTCTTCTTGGCCTCACCACTGAAATTACAGCCTTGTAGCTCACCGTATTTAAGGGCGCCTTCTAGGTCCGTGTTGCCCTGCTCGATATATTGATACAGTTTTTGCTCGCACCGCTGGCTTACTTTTGATATCGATTCTTTACTGGTGATTTTTACCGTTGTTGGGGATCCAAAATCATAAGTGTAGAAAAATGCAAAACAGCCCATCGGCACTATTAACGCAACGATGATCAGCAACGCATAACGTTCCTTATTTTTTTGCTTACGGCCAAATTCTCCGTGTTTCATCTCTTCAGATACCCCCTTGGATTTTGTCAAAACCAGAATACACATAATTAGATTTTCTGTTCCTGATTTGGGTCACCAAAAAACTAAAAACCCTAATTTATTAAGGTTAAATTCTGGTCTGCATAAAAAACAACCCTTGTCCCGGAGTAACCAATGCCAGGACCCATGGGTCTGATGCCATTAATTCTAGCGACTAGATCAAACAACCCCCTCCGGCTGGTGTACTATGGGCGTTGCCAGTAAAAACAATGAGCAGATACATCTGCAGCATATGCACTCAAGCAGGGGGCAACGGCGCTTCGCTGCAGCGCGCTTGCAGCCTGCAAGGGATGAGATCAGTTCGGAATAGGAAGCAGACAATAACGATGACATCAGCTAACAACAAGAAAGATGCGTTCAGTCAGTTGGACGAACTGACCGATAAAAGATCTGCGCTGGAGAACCTGATTGATATCGCTATCGGCATTCACCGTCAACAGCTAGCGCTCGAAGGCCAGTCACTCATCGCCAGGCCATCTCAAGAAATCCCGGCTAGTAGCATCCATAACGTTCAGGAGATTGAACAACAGCATGCCGGTATGGCGGATGAAAAGCTGATCCAGCGGCTGGATTCGATTGAGCAGGGCACGCACAAAGTTATCGAAATGGTCGCGATGTTTGCACAGCTGAAGCTCCATGAACTGCGCAACAACGAGGTCAAAGGGCTCTCCATCGATGCCTTCAAAAACCTGATTTCCGACTTCGAGCAGCGCACTCAGGCTTCCCTGGAGCTGCGTTATCTGTTGAAAAAACGAGGCGTTGTTCTCAAGGCCTTCAAGCTACCTTTCCCCCAAGAGTCGATCTCAGAGCTGGTTCAAGCGTTAAAGGAGAAGGAAGATCAGTGCGTCACCCAGATCAAGGAGGAGGCCAAAGGCATTATCGAAGATACCCGCTCCCTACTCGCCAAGCCCACTTTCTCGGACAAGATGAAACAGCAGCTGCTACTGGTTCAGCAGGAGATGGAGGCCAACCTGGCGCATCTGGATAGCGGCGCTTCCGTGGCGACTATCCCAAACAAGTTTGAAGTCATTGTCGTGCAATCAGATGCTCCTGCAGGGGACGACGGCCACCGGCATACACCGCTGCACGAGCCGCCCCGCCGCCCATCTAAGCCGAAAACGACGAAGGAGGCCAAACCTAAGGCGAGAGCGGAACAAACTGAAGCAAAGGAACACAAGCCGGAGAAAAAGCTGTCCACCTTTCGATTGCTCGTCAAGTGGCTGACGACGCCATTAAGTACCAGCTGGAAATCGCTAAAAGAGGATAATGACAAAAAGGAGCTATAGTCTCGCGTCGAGAAAAACTAATGGGGTGCAGACTCCATTGCTGTACTTTCCAACTACGCCTAAAGACGATTATTTGCCATCCAAAAAATCCTGTAGGATCGACACATAGAAATAGTCACGAAGGGACGTCAGCCAGTGACTGATTGGCCATTTTTGATCAAGACCTACCGCAGGGATAACGGGCTCAAGCAAGATGCCCTGGCATACCTGTTGAATGTCGACCAGACCACTATTTCACGCTGGGAATGCGGCAAAGACACCCCCTCGATCGCCATTCAAAAGCGCCTGCGCGACCTGCTCTTAAATAAAGAAGATACTGCGCTGGACGCTGCAATCCGCATAGTGCGTGCGGCCCCCGGACGTGCCACCATCACCATCCCTGGCACCAAAATAATTGAAGTATCCGATAGCTGTTCCGAGCATTTCCAGGCTGACCGTAGTGAGATGAAAGGTGCGCTCATGCGCCATCATGTCGGCGACAATTTTTACCAGCAATACATGGTACCGGTGGGTGATATCGGCATCTACAGTGGCGAAGTCACGCGGGTGGATTACGTGGCCCCGGTCACCTTCGCGGACGGCTCCCGTGGTTATAGTCATTCATCGGTGGTGCCGGTGTTTAGTGGCGGCGGAGTTTATGCGGTATCCCAGAGCCAGTTTGTTTCTGCAAACTATGCCCAGAGCCGAGCACCGATGAAAATCTATCGCTTCGACGAGCTGATCGATTAGGAGAGTAGAGAAATGACGAACCCGACACCAACGCCGAAGCCAAAACTACGTAAACTATTACTGCTAATACTGAGTGGTGTCTGTGCCGCCTGGCTTGTGACCCCTTCCATTGCTCAGGTGAGCGAGAGCCTACGCCAGGAGGCCGAACAGTTGCAGCGGGAATCAAGCAGCGATAATGGCAATCAAGTCCAGGAATATCGCTGCATCAGCGGGTTCGATTATTAAACGGCGGCTATCGGCCGACGTGCCCCCCCCCCCTGCATTCATTATCTGCACACCTAAAAACACCTAGAGAGTTTGTTGCCCCAACCCTGCGCTTGCCCAAGACTTGAAGCCGTCAATTAGCTTTAAGGGAAGTGCAATAATGAAAAAAATAACGCAACTAATTTGTCTGATCAGCGTGGCATTACTGGGGGTTGAAAGCGCTCTGGCGGCCAACCAGCTGACCAAAATCGCCGATAACGTCTACGCCTATATGGGCAACGAAGACTACAGCCCGGCCAACAGCTACGGCGCTAATGCCGGCGTTATTATCGGTGAAGATGCCGTGCTTGTCGTCGACACCCAGGGCTCATCCCACAGCGCGAAAGGCTTTATTGAAGCGATCCGCAAAGTGACCGACAAGCCAATCCGCTATGCCCTGAACACCCATTTCCATTCTGACCACTCCTTCGGCAACGCCGACTTCGCAGATCTGGGCGCCAGCGTCATCTCCCACAAGATGGCCGACGCATATATGAAAAAGTGGTCCCAGAAGATTCTCGATAAAGGCTGGTCAGGCTTAACCAAGGAGCAGTCTGCCGGAACCCGTATCCTCTATCCCGATCTGACGTTTCAACGCGCAATGGAGATCGACCTGGGCGGCATCAAACCGCAATTGATTTTCGGCACCCACTCACACACCAAAGGCAGCGTATATGTGTATCTGCCGGAACAGAAAATCGTCTTTGCTGGTGATGTGCTGTTTAACGACTATCACCCCAATATGAGTGCAGCGGATGTGGGAGGCTGGGTCAAAACTCTGGATGTGATCGGTCAGCTAGATGCAACAACCATCGTCCCCGGCCACGGGCCGTTATCAGGCAAACAGGATCTGGCAGAGCTGCGCAGTTACTTGCTTTTCTTTGATGAAAAGGCGACAGAATTTGCTAAGAATGCCAGCAGTATCGATGAGGTCAAGCTGCAACTACTTAAGGTATTACCCCACCGGGACCACGGAGAAAGCGCCATCAAGAACAGCCTGAAATGGAAGTATATGGCCAAAACAAAAACAATCACGACGGCAAAAAAATAGCCTCAGCCGTGTCATGAACCCCAACAGCGATTTCCAAGCGATAGGTGACCATAGGCAATTCCGACGTTCCCCGTGGAGCCTAACAGTCTGTTTAGGCGCCATTATTCGGGGCAACATTTACAGCCGAATTGGATTACGCGTGGGGGTAGTCCGGGTCACGCTTTTGAAACGACAGAATAGAGGAGTTCTGAATCACGCCGCCATCAATATTGATCGCCTTTCGAATCGTCTCATCTTTCTGCCAACTATCACGGCCCGCCAGTACAGACGGTAAATAAACGATGAGAGCGGCAGAAATTGATCGTGTGGCACTTTCCCAGAGATAGCTGGGAGTATGATCCACAGCGTAATAATCAACGCTTTCATATTTAAATATCGGATTCTTAAATGTAGTTGGTTTGGCAAAAAAGAACCCCATTCCTTCGTCGCAACTGACATCAATAATCAGACCGTTGTGCTTGAGGCATGCGCTTTCTGCTTTGGTAACAAAGTCGGTGGGATTTTCAGTATCTTGAAAGGTTCCGTTTATGATGATATCGGCTTCACTAATCAGCTCAGTCAGTGGCCGCGTACTTCCATCGTGTTCGACGACCACCATGCGTGCCTCGTCCTCGCTGCCTGATCGAATTCTGACATAGTTACAATCGAGCACCTCTTCACGCACCTCATGATCTGGGCGCTGAATGCAGATGGTGATATCTCTAAAACCATGCGCCTTAAGAGCGTATATAGCACCACGGCTGACGGCACCAAAACCGAAAATGATTGTTTTACGTTGATTACCGTAATGCCCATCAATACCTTTAAGTTGCAAAGCATGTATGACTGCGCAATAGCCGGCCATTTCGTTATTCTTATAGAAGGTGTGACGACCAGCCTGCCCGCTAGGAGACCAAATAAACATATCCTCAAAGGCAATGAGCGTCTGCTTGCGATCAATAGCCGTCTGGGTGATGTCCCGTTGCTGCACACAATGCACATAACCCCACAGAGTCCCTCCTTCACGAAGTTCCTGTAAATCAGCTAAGACAGGCTTGTTAATAATCACCGTGCCAATGTCGGCCAATAACTCGTGCCGTGTGGCAATACCGCCGGTCAGAGCAGCAATCTCCGAGTCTTCGACACCAAAGGGTGCGCCATAACCCTCCTCAAATACTAGCTGGCGGCGAAGTGCTTCAGGAATACGCAGCAAATGCCCGGGATGGATTGGATAGCGTCGTTCATCTTCTTTTTTGGAAGTCCCAATGACTCCCACTAATGATGCATTCATGTAGTCGTTCCCTTGTAATGAAAAGATTCAATAAGTGTGACTTCATGAACGAATGATCAGTTTCGCCAATAGGCCTGTTCTTTCTGCTTTGCTTTGCTTTGCTAGGGCTCTTATTCAATGACTAGACTTCCGTCCTCATTAAACGCCCAACAATCACCATAAGCGACTTCCCACAAATGACCGTCAAGATCTGAAAAGTAGCCACTGTAACCGCCCCAAAAGGCATCTTGAGCGGGCTTTACAATTTTACCCCCTGCATTTTCTGCAACTTTTAGGATTTCATCGACTTCAATTTTCGACCGAGTATTGTGAGCTAAGGTGACACCAGAAAAGCCTGAACAAGATACTCCAAGCTCAGGTGATACATCTTTAGCCAATTCTTCCAATGGATACAGAGCAAGGCAAACCCCACCCGTTTTGAAAAAGATAATACCGTCTTCAGGATTTCGAGAGCTAGAAAACCCTAATTTGGAGTAAAACGCATAGGATTCGGCGAGATTTTTGACACCTAAGGTAATGATACTAATTCGAGGTTCCATCTCATATTCTCCTTTAGGTTCGAAATCAGAGCGTGAGCCTCAACGCTTAAAATAACGAGCCGAAAAGCTGAGTTGGTGGAGGTCCAGCCAACTTGTTGACACTTTTGAACGCCTGGTTAAATGACATGTTTACTGGAACTTAGAAACTAACTTATGTACAGGGATCATCACGTCATGACCTGTTTTTTTAAAGAGCTTATAAGCGGCCGTGATTCGATGGCCGCCGTCTTCAAGCATATATGTTTTTCCGCAACCACAGTTCAATAGCCGAATCGGTTCATTAATGCTGTGACCCGCCTTGAGTGACCTGAAAACTGTTTTCAGTCTTTCATCATCCCCACGAACCCAACTGATAGGAAGTTGAATAAGCTCACTCACTGAAACTTTGGTGCACATATTTGCGGTCTCCTTGTCATATAACGCGTTGGGTAAGAGGCATGGAATAGCAATGGCCTTATACCACTGCCGGAGTTCCCTGCCCCCGCCGTGGGCGTACCTTAACCCGATTACTCTGGGTATTGCCGAGCCTCATACGACTAACATTCTGGTAGAGCTTCAAACTCATCTCGTTTTGACTCAAACCACTTTTGCATCTCTTTTGGTTCTTTCATCAGCTCACCCATTTTTTGCATTGCTTCTAAATGCGCAGCATCTTTCTTTTGATGCATTTCCATTCCATGCTTTTTGCTTAGCTCAGCCATTTCTTCGAATGTGCTCGCACGGAACTCTATATCACATGCACCGCCTAGCTGCTTACAGGTCATCATTTTCATGGTTAGATCCGTCCGTTTTGAACCACATAGACATAATGAATCACCAAGGTGCTCGCCTCAGCACTGTGTGTGTGGGGGGCGCGCGCAAAGCCAGCGCCATAACAAAGGTGATGTTCAACAATACAACGGAGGCTAGCATGAATAACGATAGCATAGCTTTTATTGGCTTAGACACGCACAAAGAAAACGCTGAAGTCGGCTACTCTACCGGCATGACAGGGTTTGAGCGAAGCTTGCGAAGGTCCAGGCAGCTAAGGAACGAAAACGATTGGGAGCGGATCTTCGTGATTATCCTCCAGACCTCCCTGATCTAAGGCGTGTTATCGAAATCACCGATTAGGATACGGGTACGCCAACCACCCATTGATTTGAACTATACCGCAGTGACCGTATCGATTGCTGCAACGCTAAAATCGACGGTAAACCCTGGCAAAAACCTGTGGGTTGGAGTCGAATTTCAGAGGGGTAATGTCTTCAAGTCATAAATTTTACTCTTACCCATCGTCCAACGCTGAGCGTTGCTATCAAAGGGGAAACAGCCACTTCGGCCGATACGAATAAGGGGCTTGATGTCGTCCTCAAGCCAGGTCATTCATCTCGATAATTCATCGGCTAAAAAATCAAACACCGTCCGCACCCGCCGGTTAGTTCTGAGTTCGCGGTGAGCGACCAGCCATAAAGAACCGGTATAAGGCCCTAAGTCGGGTAAAACACGAACGACAGCCGGTTCGGCATCGCCGACATCTTCTACCATGATGCCAATCCCCACTCCCTGCTTGACCAGTTCCCAATGCAGGATATGGTTCTCAGTCAATACCGGAAAGTTACCTGGAGTCAGCTCAAAGCCACGCTCGTTGAGCGCATTCATGAGCAGATGCTCGTCATCGAAGCCGATAAAATCGGCCTCGCTGTAGTCTTCCGGGCAATCAGGCAGCCCCAGACCCGCTAGATAGGTTGGGGTCGCGTAAAGATGGGCGGGCTGGTCGCACAATTTTTTGGCGATAAGGTCAGGTTGTGTTGGCCGAAACGCGCGAATCGCGATATCCGCCTCTCTGCGCTTAAGATCACTCGTGCTATTGGTGGCAATGAGTTCAATGGTTATCCCAGGCTCAAGGTGCCTGAGTTTCTTTATTAGGGGAGGAAGTCCGTATACGGCCATCGCCTCAGTCGCCGTGATACAGATATGACCCGCGATAGACTCCGAATGGCCCGTCGCAGCGAGAGACAGGCGGCTTGCCGCTTCTCCCATTGCCCGCACATAGTCGACCAGTTCAAGTCCGCTCGGCGTCAACTCCAGCCCACGCCCTCCCCGTTCGAATAGCGCGACAGATAGCTCCTGCTCCAACGCTGCCACTTGTCGCCCCAGCGTTGGTTGGGTCATGCCCAGCGCCCGCGCAGCGGCAGACAACGACCCTTCTTCGGCAGTGACCAGAAAGGCACGGGCACGATTCCAATCGAATTTAACTGATCGCCAATCCATACATATTTGTTTATCTGAGATGCTGTTATCGCCATTCTACATCGTTTTGTGCATCTGTATGATATTTACCATCTCGCGGCCTGGTGCAGAACAAAGGAAAATTTCGGGCCGCGAATCATCACCACCGCCTGGTCCGCGCTTCTGCTAATTCGGCAGGCCTTATAGCCCCCTGCAGGGGATCAAGAGAAGAAGAGAGCCTGCTAATTGAGGACAGTACTATGGATTACTCGATGAACTTTTGGGATCGCATCGCCAAGCGCTACGCCAAAAAGCCGGTGTCTGATGAAACAACCTACCAAAAGAAGCTGGCGGTGACTCAGAGCTATTTGAAATCAGACACGAAAGTGCTGGAATTTGGATGTGGTACGGGCTCTACAGCCCTTGTTCTCGCGCCTCATGTGAACGATTACGAAGCCATCGACGTCTCTGCCAATATGATCGCAATCGCTCGGGACAAGCTGGCAGAGACCGCCATCGATAACCTCACCTTCAAGCAAGCCGCACTCGAGGAATACCCCGCCCATGACAGCTCCTTAGATGCCGTATTAGGTCACAGTATCCTTCATCTACTTAATGACCCTGACGACGCCATTCGACGAGTCTATCGAATGCTAAAGCCGGGTGGTATTTTCGTTAGTAGTACTGCCTGCATAGGTGATGGCATGCGCTTTTTTCGCCTCATCGCCCCTCTCGGCAAATGGCTGCGTCTAATTCCGATGGTTAAGGTGTTCTCCCGAAAGGATCTCGAAACTAGTCTGCAAGCTGCAGGGTTCCGTATCGACTATAGCTTGGTCCCAGAGAACAGCCCTATGTCCGTCTTCTTGATTGCAGTTAAACCTCACGAAGACCCGTAAACAAACGAATGGTTTTATTGCACACAGTCAACAGGACAATAGGGTGCCATAACATCAAACTGTCATGTTGCGCTGGTTTAATGCCCGCCAGCTAACCGGCGACCTGAGCCACCTGCTGAGTTAAGTGTCTTCTATGGGGGGGGTAGATCAGTCGATCAACTAAAGAGGGCCGAGTCGTTTTTTGAACAAGAAACACTCCGCCCCGTTTAAGCCCGTACTTATTTGTGACAGGGATACTGCTCTTTGATAGCCCGCGCCACTAATGCCAAGCCACTCTGTTCCGACGCTACCTTATTTTGTTTCAGCCAGATCAGCACCTGTTCACGCACATGGGGCAGACGGGTGCTTGGCGTAAAACAAGATTTTGGGCCAGGGAAATCGTCACTAGTTCGCATATCTATCGCGGCGTTAAGAAAACCCTCACATCGAGCAGCATCTTCAGGGTTGCTGGCACTACACCATTGCAGAATATCCCAGCGGCCACTGGCTTGTGCGCTTTGCCCCCAGGGTAGCGTGGTTAGCAGCGTCAGCAATAATATTCGCGTTGTGTTAAAGCCCATGGATTCCAACCTACCTGATGTGGATATTCAGTTTCAGTTGATCAGTTTACCCGAGTAAAGGCTTTCCGCAATTAGTGACTATGGGGGGAGCTACATGAAGTCGCTAAGGGGTCGAAGGCAATACTCCTGTAGCGCCTTCTACGAGGACAGCCCTTCGTCATGCCAGCGCAGCAGCCCTCCCTGCACATTGGCAACCTGCTCCCAGCCCTCTTCACGCAGGATACTGAATGCCATTGCCGAGCGTCGCCCTGAATGACACAGGGTCATCACCGGGCGGTCCCGTGGAATCTCTGTTAGCCGTTCGCGCAACTGATGCAGAGGAATATTGATAACGCCGCTGAGGTGCACGGGCTCCTCGGCTTGCTCGGCGGCGCTACGTACGTCCACAACATAGACCCGGTCTAAGTGTGTCGCGACCCACTCTGGGCTCACTTCTAAAATACCGCTGTAGGTGACGATGACTGGAGCCCAATCAGGAGTCTCAGGCAGTTTGCCGTCGAGTGGGCGCCCGGCTCTGAGGTTGGCAGGCACCGCCTCATCCATTTTCTTTGGGTGCGGTAGACGCATATTATCCATATAACCGACGAAATCGATTTCGCTGGCACCTCCTCCGATGCGCGAGTTGAAACGTTTCTCTTCTCCGACCGAGCTCTGGGCGCGCCCTTGATAGTCGTGACCCGGGTAGATCAAACAGTGGTCCGGCAAGGTAAATATCTGCTCGCTGATGGAGCGAAAAAGAGTCGCCGCCGAACCCTGCTGAAAGTCGGTACGACCGCAGCCACGAATCAGCAGACAGTCGCCGGTAAAGGCCAGCGAATGATCGTCTAAAACCAGGGTGATGCAACCCTCGGTATGCCCTGGTGTTGCCCGTACCTGAAGCCGCAGGTTGCCAATATCAATGCAGTCGCCATGACTGAGACTGCGATCCAAGCCCTGAATACCACTGTGCTCAGAGGCTGCGATCTTGGCGCCCATATGCTGCTTCATCAGATAAGCAGCGCTGACATGGTCCGCATGACAATGGGTATCAAGACTGAGTACCAGCTCCAAACCCAGCTCCCGGATCAAGGCCTCATCGCGGCTATACTGTTCGAAAACAGGGTCAATCAGCAGCGCCTGGCGGCTACGCTCATCTGCCAGCAAGTAGCTAAAGGTGCACGAAGAACTATCGAACAGTTGACGGAATACTATGGACATCGACAATCTCCCAAACCTGAAGAAAACAAGACAATAATAGCTGTGTTTAAGGATAGACGCTGCCAGCGTTAGCCGGTAGCGACGGAGGTACAGTTGCTGCGCCAAGAGGCGCCAACAGCGGTTTGATGATCACCCGGGGGTTATTGAGATCGTTTAACAGCCCCCCCCCCTTTAACGCGCCTCCTGCCAGTGCTCTACCACATCGATCCAACGCCTCAATAGTGGACGAAAGATTCCAGCCTGCCAGGGCGGCAGGAGTCGACACAGGGAGTGTTATAAACTCCGACAACAGCAGTGACCGCAAGGCAGTCGCCGCTGCTTGTGCCGGTTATGTATTATTGCGGTTGTTTTACTTTTCGGAGGTAAGGCTTCACCGTTTCCCAGCCTCCGGGATAAATCTTCTCAGCTTCTTCATTACTGACTGCTGGCACAATGATGACATCTTCACCTTGCTTCCAATTCACAGGGGTAGCCACTTTATATTTCGCAGTAAGCTGCATCGAATCAATTACACGTAAAATCTCATCAAAATTACGCCCTGTAGTCATCGGATAGGTGATCATCAACTTAATGTTTTTATCGGGCCCAATTACAAATACAGATCGAACTGTTGCATTGGTCATTGCCGTGCGCCCTTGCGCCGAACCAGTTTCCTCAGCAGGAAACATGTTATAGAGCTTTGCAACATGAAGATCGGTATCGGCGATAACCGGGTAGTTAATTTTTGTACCACCAACCTCTTCAACATCTTTCAGCCACTTTTCGTGGTCATCTAGCGAATCAATGCTTAGTCCTATTATTTTGGTATTACGTTTTGTAAATTCTGGTTCGATACTAGCCAGATAACCTAGCTCAGTTGTACAAACAGGCGTGAAATCCTTGGGATGTGAAAACAATACCGCCCACCCATCGCCGATCCATTCATGAAAACTAATCTTTCCTTTGGTCGTTCCTACTTCAAAATCAGGCGCTTGATCATTAATCCTTAACGACATGACAGACTCCTTAAATTAAGTAAAATACTCAAATAACATGAGCCGCAAAAGCTCAAACAGATTTCTGTTTTGGGAAATGCACATAACATTTCTATATTCAGATGATGCAAGAAAGGGGGGTGCGCTTACGTATCGAAGGACCAAAAAACACCAATAGCAGGTTTATTTTTTGCCAGGGCCTGAGTGACAAAGGTAAGAAAACGGTTGTACCGCTATCTTCCTGACACTCTCTCTGTGATGACAAACCTGCACAGTGTTATCAAAATCACTGGTCTCAATACGGATACTCCAGTTACCTACGCAATGAAATATAGTTCAGAACTACAGGAACTACAGGAACTACAAGGATCGACATCATTTTTCTTTTAAATTCTCCTCATGGCATATCTTGCCCTAAGGAATCTACGAAATAAGTCCCTTACGCCTGTGCTTTCAGAGAGATTGGAGATCAAGGCAGCGATTGCAGACATACGAGCAAAAGGGGTCGGAGTGAATAATTCCAGCATTCCTCCCCGCTGTAGCCAGATTAACCGCTTGCGAAACACATCCACGTCATATTGCCGAAAATCAAATAACGACCACTCCTTTAGTTCTCCCTTAATTATTGAGCATAGTGTTTAGATCTAGCACTCATTTGGCTCCATTTACATGAAACATGGTATCCAACAAAAAGCTCATGAAACGCCTGACAAACACATTATCTGCTGGCTCGATTGGGGGTCATGCATAACCCCTTAGCCATAGCTACGCGAGGGTTTCACGAACATAGGCTAGCAACAGCTGCGTGAAAATTGCCTCTGAATGAACCTTGTTGTACGCCAGGTTAGGGAATCTTGTAGTACTTTGCTTTGCCTTTTAGGGTGGCGTAAAGCACATCACGTCTGGATATAAGGCCTTGCAGCTTGCCATCGGAAATTACCGGAACTCTCAGGTAATGTTTGTCCTCCAGCACACCCAGAACATCCGCTATCGAGCTTTCCCGAGACACGCTGACCACGTCCGTGATCATATGGTCACCCACCTGTTCCGATTCGAGGTCCCCGTGGCTTTTTACAATCTGAAGCAGGTCGTATTCGCTGATAAAACCAATCACCGAATTCAGGTCATCCACGACTGGCATACACCCTCGCCCGCGTACGATCAGCAGTTCAGACGCATCGCGGCAACTGATTGACGCTTTACAGGTATCCACACTCTCTTCCATCACCTGCCACGCCTGCAGGTCAGAAAGTTGAAAAGGAGCAGTACTGTAATCAATGTCTCTCATGGGTCCTCCCTAACATGGTATTGCCGTTGTAGAGAGTATAGTCCAACCAAGCGATTGAAACGGCAGCCCGATACCCAGGCGACATAAAGCGTGAATCCGATGATTTTCTCCAGAGAGGCCGCTAATCATCTATCCTTCGATCGATGCTGAGGGCAAAGGCAGTAGTGGTAAAGGTGGCGATGACTTCCGTAATACCGCCGTTGAATATGATGGCAAGGCCCAGCACCATCGGCAAAAGGGTAATCCGGATATCGCTTCGGTCTATGCGCGAATGGCTGCGATCAAACGTCATGCGGCAAAGCTGGCCGATCAGGACCGCTGGGATGATATCAACTGGCGCGAGTATCATCAGCTTGAAGACAAACTGTCGACCATGCCCAACACACACAAAAGCATGTAGAATTCTATGTCCTGACGCGAAGACAGAGCCTGAACTTGGATAACACATGAAGTTAAAGACTAAAATCACAGCCCTGACCCTGGTTTTTGTGGTGGCTATTCTGGTGCTGCTGGCACTCGTCAGTTCCTTCGCGTTTCGACAATTTGCGCTCTTTACCGCCAAAGAGCATGCCCGTACTACGGCAGAAGTCGTGCGGGTTAGCATGACCGAATCAATGATCAACGGCAGCATCAAACAACGGGCCTCTTTTCTACGACGCCTGGATGACGTCGATGGTCTGAAAGAAGCCCGGGTTCTGCGCGGTCCAGACGTGGTTAAACAGTTTGGCGCAGGACTAGCAGCAGAACAAAATCCTGACGCCATCGAGGCGGAGGTGATGCGCACCAAGAAACCTTACTTTCGCCTGGTGCAAGACGACGTGGTGTTTCGTGCCACCATCCCCTATATCGCCAGCGATAAAGGCCAGCCCAACTGCTTACAGTGTCACCAGGTCGAAAACGGCACCGTCCTCGGAGCGGTTACCATTACAATTTCTATCGAAGAGCTACGCCATCAGTCACTAGAGGTGCTGGGGATAATGCTCGCCACCCTCACCGGCGTCGCCGCGTTATTTTTGCTGTTGTTTAGGCGTCAGCTGAATCCAGTTATCCATACCGCTCAGGGGGTTCAGGAGGTCGTTAGTCAAGCACGTCTCGGTGAATTCAGCGGCCGTATTGACTATAAGGGGGATGATGAGGTTGCCCAGATAGCGAAAGATCTGAATCGATTAATGGCCTACCTGGAAGACCGGCTTGGGGAAACCTGCGAAGACGTAGCCAAGCTGATGCAATACGAACTGCCTAAACGTATCGACCTGCTGCAGGCGACCACCGAGATGGTGGCAGGGTTGGTGGATGTATCCCAATTCAAGCAAAAGATCGAGGACGACCAGACCCAGTACGAAGTCTACAACCGCATCGCGCTGGTTATTCAGAACCAATTCAAAATCGGACACTATTCTCTCTACGAAACCAATCCGGCACGAGACCGCATGATACCTCTGGTGGTGGATGGTCAGCAGAACGCACCCTGCCGCTGGTGTGACAAGGCCATCCTCACAGAGGCCGGTACCTGTCGAGCCTTCCGTACCGGCCGCATAATCGATTCAGTCTCTGAACCAGGTATCTGTACCCGGTTCGAACCCGGTGACACCGAATACCAACATATCTGCATCCCCATTCTTCATTCCGGCTCAGTCGGCAGCGTGATGCAACTGGTTTTCAACGCTAATTTCAGTGAGGAGATCTATCAACAGCTACCGCTGATCCTGGTTTATCTGCGCGAATCATCCTCGGTCGTTGAGGCCAAGCGACTGATGAATGTTCTACGCGAGACCACCCTAAAAGATGCCATGACCGGCCTTCGCAACCGACGCTTTCTTGAGGAGTATCAGAGTACACTGATCGCCAGTACTGACCGGGCTAAGCAAAAGCTTTCGATATTGATGATGGACCTCGACAAGTTTAAGAGTGTTAACGACACTTATGGGCACGAAGCAGGTGATACTGTTCTCAAGGCGCTTGCTAAAACACTCGAACAGCAGGTACGAGAGTCCGATCTGGTGATTCGCTACGGTGGTGAAGAGTTTATGGCCATCCTGCAGGAGACGGGAGAGGACTATAACGGCGAAATACTAGCCGAGAAAATTCGTGCCTCCATTGAAGACCTGTCCATTCCGATCCCGAACCATGTTTTAAAGAAAACCATTTCCATCGGACTTGCCAGCTTCCCGCAAGACAGCAAGGACTTCTGGCAGGCGGTTAAATATGCCGACACGGCCCTCTTTGCGGCCAAAGAATCAGGTCGCAATAAAGTTGTTCGCTGGGAGTTGAAGATGGAGCAACCGGAAGAAACTAATAGCTAAGGGACTTTTTACACGGCTCCACAACTAAGGCTCAACGAAAGCACAGCGAAAGGGGTCAGATGACCATTACAGGGAGTCTGACCCCTTTCGCTTACCTTTCACTTGAGCCCCTTTCTCATAACAAAACCGAAACCTCTTACACCATACGGCGCGGGTCCAGCAGCGCTTTGAGCTCCGCCTCATCCATACCCGTGACCTCTATGGCTACCTCAAGCACCGGCCGCTGTTCGGCGTAGGCCTGCTTGGCAATTTTTGCGCCTTGCTCGTAACCAATCACCCGATTCAGGGCTGTGACCAGCACCGGATTGCGCGCCAGTGTTTCCTCTACTCGTTGGCTGTTGATCGTCATTCCCAAAATAGCCTTATTGGCCAGCAACAAAGCGCTACTGGTTAACAGTTCCAGGCTTTGAATCAGGTTGTGGGCGACTAGCGGCAACATCACGTTGAGTTGAAAATTGCCGGACTGGCCGGCCAGGGTGATGCAGCTATCATTGCCAATCACCTGAGTACAGGCCATCGCTACCGACTCGGGGATCACCGGATTGACCTTGCCCGGCATGATGCTGCTGCCCGGCTGCAGCGCTGGCAGGCTAAGTTCCGCCAGTCCGGCCAGTGGCCCGCTGTTAGACCAGCGTAGATCGTTAGCTATCTTGATCAGAGCCACCGCCAAGGTTTTCAGCTGGCCACTCAGTTCCACCGCCGTGTCCTGACTGCTGAGCGCAGCGAAGTGGTTGTCTGTTACCGCGAAGGCAAGCCCACTCTGACGACTTAATTCGGCGCAGACCCCCTCGGCAAATCCATCCGGTGCGTTGATGCCGGTGCCCACTGCGGTGCCACCGATGGCCAGCCGCTGCAGTCGCGGCTGCACGTCACGCAGTCGCGCCTGACTCTGCTGTACCTGAGCACACCAACCACCCAGCTCCTGGGCAAAGGTCACCGGCATAGCGTCCATCAGATGAGTGCGGCCGGTTTTCACCACCCCGGCCAAATCTTCGATTTGGTTCTGCAGTACACGCACTAGATTATCCAGTGCCGGCAATAAGCGCTCGTTGAGCAGCAGGGCAGCGCTAAGATGAATACAAGTCGGGATCACGTCGTTGGAGCTTTGACTCATGTTGACCTGATCGTTGGGGTGAACGGCGCGGTGAAGTTGCTGGGACGCCAGCGTAGCAATTACCTCATTGGCGTTCATATTGCTGCTAGTGCCGGAGCCAGTCTGGAACACATCCACCGGAAAGTGATTATCGTAGTGACCGTTGCTGACCTCCCCGGCGGCCTGTTGGATTGCCGTGGCGATGTCGGCAGGCAGCTCGTCCAGTTCGGTATTGGCCAAAGCACAGGCGGCTTTTACCATTCCCAAAGCGCGGATAAAGGCTCTTGGCATAGTGATACCGCTGACTGGAAAGTTGTCTACCGCCCGCTGGGTCTGGGCACCATAGAAAGCATGGGCCGGCACCCGCACATCCCCCAGGCTATCCTTTTCGATCCGGTAATCTTTCTCACTCATGATGGCCCCCGTTACAGCAACTTAAGAATTTACTATGAGTTTAGTCGCTGGAATAAATCGTCACCTATATATCAATATATTGAATACAAACAACCTCATTAATTCACGTGATATCAGCACCCCTCTATCAAATGTTTTTGACGCAACAAAAGGTTGCACTTGCAATAGTGTTCAGTGCAGAATCCAACATCGCAGTACACGGAAGTCTGCTCCTCCTTTCCACTTTTTAATGTGGCAGCCCTCCGCAAATTGTATCTAAATATCAAGTCAGTATTGATAGCCCGGTGATCAGGTATGGAGCTTTCATCCGTACAACCACTCCTCGCCTTTACCTGTAGCGTGGTTTGAGAACATACGATCATCTAGGATCAAGTATTTACCAATAGTAATACCCAATAATAAAAGGATTAAATATGGGCTTTAGTAACTCGTCAGCGTTGTTAAAAACGCTAATCATATTCTCTTTAACTGTCCTCGCAGGCTGTTCGCACAATATTCAGGTAAACCCTGATTTAACAGAGCTGAGACAAACTAAAATAAATTCCTTAAGCCCTCATAACGTTGCTTACTTCATTTCAAAAGAGGACAAAGAGAGGCAGGTAACCACACCCGGTGGTGGCGGTGATAAAGTAAGCTATAAGCCCTATTCCGACACAGAGGGGGCTTTAAATACAATTCTATCCAGAATATTTTCCCGCGTGTACTCAATGAAATCTCTGGACGATTCTGATTTCATCAAAGATAAAAAAATCAGTTATATATTCATCCCTAAGTTATCGACAAATTCGTCCTCTAGCAGCGCTTTAACTTGGCCTCCAACTGAGTTTTTAATGTCTCTTAATTGCACCGCGATAGATAGCGATGGAATCCGAATTTGGGAGAAAACTGTTCATGCTAAAGGCTATGCGGAATTCAGCGAATTTAAAGCTGATTTCTCACTCTCGGCCAGAAGAGCATCGGAGAACGCCTTCAAAATGATGCTTGAAGAGATTAACAACGAGCAACTATTCACAAATTAATAGATTGAGAGAAAACGACATGTATAAAATAATTTCTACCGCAATTTTTCTAGCTTTTTTGTCAGGCTGTTCAATGAATGCTGTTCAGTTTCAACCTGATTTTGACTTAGTGAACGAACTAAAAGATAAAGATATAAGCAAGCTGGTTGTTGGTGACATAACGAGTACAGACCCGAAAGTAGACCAAGTTTCTCTTCGCGGTTCACCGATGATTTCACCCTACAACAAGTCTTACGCTGACTATCTTGAAGTCGCACTAAAAGAACAGCTCGTTCAAGCAAATCTATATGACAAAGCTTCAACAATTGAAATACGCGGAGAACTATTGGAAAATAGCGTAAGTGCAGCGGGCATCAGCACCGGAACGGCAGACCTTTCAGCAAGATTTGAAGTTAGAAGTAATGGTGACATAACATTCGACAAAGTGAAGACAATAAAGCATGAATGGGAATCATCTTTTGTAGGAGCCATCGCCATTCCCAATGCCCAAAACAACTATCCGGTTGCCGTGCAAAAACTCATACTTGCTCTTATGTCAGACCCAGACTTTATAAAAGCAGCAAAATAGATATCCATTAAATAACCAATGGGACCTAGGCCCATTGGTTACGGATAAAGGCTCTGGGCGCCATAGAAAGCATGGGTCGGTACCCGCACATCCCCCAATCCAGTAATCTTTCTCACTCATGATGGCCCCCATACGGCAGCTTCTGAAGCTGTTAATAAGTTTAGCTGCTGACAGCCTTCAGCACCCATATATCAACGCTCAATTCTGGTCGCTAAACGGCAGGGGGGGGTAGATCTGCGTTTTGTCCGCTATCACAAAGACCACAGACGAATCAAAAAACAAGTTTAATGGCTCTCGGTTTGGTAACATTCGCGGCCCACACATGCACTGGATTTACGTTCCAGCTAGCTATCAGGAAGTATCATGTCAAAATTTGTTGTAACCGCTCTCTATAAATTCGTTGCTATCGACGATTTCGAACAACTCCGCGCCCCGTTACTGGCGGTGATGGAAAGCAATCAGATCCGCGGTACTTTGCTACTCGCCCGGGAAGGGATCAACGGTACTGTCGCCGCTACTCGTGAACAGATGAAGGCCCTGCTGGACTGGTTGAAAAGCGACCCTCGGCTAGCCGATCTGGATCACAAGGAATCCTACAGTTCGCAACTGCCGTTCAAGCGCTGCAAGGTCAAACTCAAAAAAGAGATTGTGACCATGGGCGTTGAGGGTATCGACCCCAAGCAGGTGGTCGGCACCTACGTTAAACCCGCCGACTGGAATGCGCTGATCAGCGACCCCGAGGTCCTAGTTATCGATACTCGCAACGACTACGAAGTTGAAATCGGTACCTTTGCCAACGCCATCAATCCGCAAACCGAAACCTTCCGCGAGTTCCCCCCTTTTGTCGCTGAAAATCTGGATAAAAACCAGCATAAGAAAGTCGCGATGTTTTGCACCGGGGGTATTCGTTGTGAAAAATCCACCGCCTATCTCAAAGAGCAGGGGTTCGAAGAAGTATTTCACCTGCAAGGCGGCATTCTTAAATACCTCGAAGAGGTGCCTGCGCAGGAATCTCTATGGCAGGGCGACTGCTTTGTCTTTGATGATCGCGTATCGGTCGATCATCAGCTAAAAAAAGGTCGCTACGATCAATGCCATGCCTGCCGCAAGCCGATCACCGAAGAAGATAAAAGCAGTCAGATGTACGTCAAAGGGGTCAGCTGCCACCACTGCTTCGAGACCAAGTCGGCAGCGCAGAAAACCCGCTTTTCGGAACGTCAAAAACAGATGGATTTGGCGTCACAGCGTGGCGATTCCCATATTGGCATCGACGCCACTATCACCTTAGAAAAAAACAAAGATAAAAAACTAAACGAAAAGAAGGCACAACGAAAACGTTCGCAATAAAACCCGATAGGCTGGGGGATGTCAGCATGCAGATGCTGCTGGTATTCCTACAGGGCGTTAAATCGACTATCGTTTGTAGCCTATTTCAACGAGATCACCTATGAAGCCTGTTCGCATTACCTGCATTACAGTCGCTGCCCTGCTGTTGATTCTGACGCTAGTACTACTGTTGGCTCCGGCCAGAGTAGAGAGCACTCGCAATGTCGTCATCCCCCACTCCGATTATCAGATATCCGCGGCTGCCCGTCGGCTGCATGACAGCCTAGTTATTGGTGACCTGCACGCAGACAGTACGCTATGGCACCGCAACCTGTTGCAACGAGGGGATCGCGGCCACCTGGATATTCCCCGTTTGCGTGAGGGCAACGTTGCCCTGCAGCTGTTTACCGCCGTCACCAAATCTCCCCGGGGCCATAATGTCTATAAAAACTCTAAGGATACTCTGGATAACATCACCCTGCTGGCGATGGCCCAAACCTGGCCCCTGGCTACTTGGAACAGCTTAACTGCCCGCGCACTGCATCAGGGGCAACGCTTAACGCAGATGGAACAAGAAGCACCAGAGCAGTTCCAGATTATCCATACAGCGAAGGAGCTGGAACGGCTGTTAGCTCGACGCAGCAAGGGTGAAACCATCGTCGGCGGCCTGCTGGGCATTGAGGGTGCTCATGCCCTGGACGGCAAGCTCAGCAATATTGATGTGCTCTTTGACGCCGGTTTCCGGACCATGGGATTACAGCATTTTTTCGACAATAAATTGGGCGGCTCATTACATGGAGAAGAGGCCTCCGGGCTCACCGAGTTTGGCCGCCAGGCGGTGGATCAGATGTTGGCAAAAGACATCATAATCGACCTCGCCCACTCCTCCACCCAGGTCATTAAGGACGTCTTAGAGCATAGTCAAAAACCTGTGATATTCAGCCATACCGGCTTTTATGGCCACTGCCAAAGTCACCGTAATGTTAGCGATAAGTTAATGCAGAGAGTTGCTAAGGCCGGTGGTTTGATCGGTGTGGGTTACTGGGATGGCGCGGTGTGCGGCACCACGCCAAAAGACATAGTCGCATCCATCCGCTACGGCATTGATTTGCTGGGTGAAGATCATGTGGCACTGGGCTCAGATTTCGACGGTACTGTTGCCATCCCCCTGGATGCTTCCGAACTGGGGGTTTTGACCGACGAAATGCTCAAGGCTAATTTTAGCGAAACAGAAATTCGTAAAGTCATGGGCGAGAACATGATGCGATTTTTGCGTGAAAACCTTCCGGCTAACTGAAGACCCACTGAGTCACCAATCGGCGCTGAAGATCAGAGCAGTGGCATTTGAAATGTCACTGCAACGGGATCAGTTGTCATTACAGAACCCATTAGCGCTTATTGCCTAATCGCTTTCCTGCTTTTCCCTTACGGTGCTTTATGCCTCACTGCCCACCTTTTTAATTTTAATTGTTGACTATATATGCATACGCATCTATAGTTTTTAGCATGAACAAAGAAGCCCCTGAAATGTGCTTAGCACACAGCTTACGTAAAGCCGACCGAGTGATCAGCCAGCTATACAATGAATACCTGGCTCCCCTTGATTTGCGAGTGACGCAATTCTCTGTCCTGCGTGCGTTGAATTATATGGGCAGCACCACCGCAACCCAGATACAAGAAGTACTGGTGATGGAGCAAGCCACCGTATCGCGGGCATTAAAACCGTTAATCCGCGATGGTTTTATCCTCGTTGCCGAAGGCAGCAATAAACGCGAGAAGCTGCTGTCACTGTCTGGCAGTGGACAGGCACTCTATAACAGTGCACTGAAACCCTGGCGCGAGGCTCAGGCAGAGGTACGCAGCAAACTTGGCCCGCAGATTGACGATACGCTGACTGAACTGAGCCGACAGATTGTCTCCATCAAGCGCTAGCAGCGATCACCCAGAACCAAAGCAATAACGACTAAGCCATTAGCAACGAAACCCTAACAGCGAAACCTTAACAACATTAGGCCCTACCCGGTCAGTTACTAATAAATAGGAACACTCGGATACATGCGTACGCATTATTCTGCCGCAAAATAACATGCATATGCATGAAGAGAGAATAGCAGATGAAACTTTATACTTACCCGGTCACCACCAACGCGTTGAAATTGGAACTGTTAATCAACGCCGCGCAGATTCAACTGCCGCGACAGGTCGTGCAACTGCACAAAGGCGAGCACAAAAAACCGCCGTTTCTGGCGCTAAACCCGCTGGGGAAAATCCCTGTGTTAGACGACGATGGGCAGATCTATTCCGAGTCCAATGCCCTACTCATTCATCTGGCCCGCCGCTTTAACTCCCCCCTTTGGCCCTCTGCCCTGGAGCAGCAAAGCCAGGTGCTGCAATGGTTGTTCTGGCAGGCTACGGTCTGGGGCCCGGTAGCAAACGACTTCCATCACCAGCACATGCTGCTACCCGCGTGGGGCCTAGCGCCGAATACACAACGACTGCAACAGCAACTGCCGAAATTTCTGGATGCCTGCGCACAACTGAATGCCCACCTGCTGCCGCTTAAAACAGAACCCCAACAGCAAACCCCAAAGCTCTTCCTTGTCGGTCAGAAACTGAGCATCGCCGACCTTTCGATAGCGGCCTTCTTGCTGTTCTGGCAGGAGTCAGAGCTGCCGCTGGAGAACTTCCCGGCGTTATTACAGTGGCTCGAGCAACTGCAACAATTACCATGGTGGCAACAGAGCAAACAGCAGGCTGAACATTTTCTTTCGCAAATACATGCATACGCATAAAACAGAATAAGGAGAACCCGATGAGTAGCATAGAGACCGGCCCTGCCGCCGCATTCTTTCGCTGGATCGTTGACCACCCCAAACGCATCATGGTGCTGGGTCTGCTATTGATGGCAGCGATGGCCAGCTTCGTCCCGCAAATGAGCAAAGACACCCGCGCCGATGCCTTTCTGGCGGATGACAACCCAGCCTTGATGTATCGGGAAAAGGTCAAACAGCTATTTGGCCTCAGCGATCCGATGGTTATCGCGGTGGTTGCCAAGGATTCTATTTTCACCCCCGAAGGGCTGAATCTGGTTCGCACCGTCACTGACACCCTCAGCCGCATCGCTAATGTCGATCCTGAGGGCATCACCAGTCTGGCGACTGAGAACAATATTGTCGGCACCCAAGAAGGCATGGAAGTCACCCCCTTCTATGAAGGCGTTGTTAGCACTCAGACCCAGGCGGATGCCGTCAAAGCAGCGATCAGAGACTTTCCGCTGTATCAGGGCAGCCTGGTGGCACAGGATGAAACAGCCACACTGATCATCACTGAGCTATTAGACGAGAAGCTAAACGAACAGACCTATAACGACATTATCGCTACCCTGGCACAGCTACCACTGCCACAAGGACTGGAGTTACACACCGCCGGTGAAGGCGCGATATCGGGCTACCTCGGCAGCTATATCGATGCCGATGCTCAGCGCTTGAACCCAATTGCCGCCATCGTCATTTCTCTGATCCTGTTTATCGCCTTTTTGCGCATTGGATCCACCCTGATGGCTAATCTCGTCATTGCAGCCTCCGCCGCAATTACCCTAGGCGCCATGGCTGCCAGCGGTGTCCCTTTTTATGTCATCACCAACGCCCTGCCGGTCATTCTGATCGGCATCGCCGTGGCCGACAGTATTCATATCTACAGCGAGTATTTCGAACGCAGGGCTCTGCATCCTGATGAGACTGTGCAGACATCCATCGTTGCCAGTATGGTGGAGATGTGGCGGCCAATAACCCTGACCACCCTGACCACCGCAGCCGGTTTCCTCGGCCTCTACTTTGCCGCCTATATGCCTCCGTTCAAGTATTTTGGCCTCTTTACGGCTCTCGGCGTCTGCGTTGCCTGGCTTTACTCGCTGCTGGTGTTACCGGCCGCCATGAGCCTGCTGAAAACTAAGGTCCACCCGCGTCTGGCTGCTAAAATACGCACCGACGGCCACGATCGTTTTGCTCAGGTAATGGTCAAGCTGGGAAATCTGGTACAGCACAACGCCAAAGCCGTGGTCAGCATTTCTGCCGTCGCTCTGGTGCTGGGTTCTTTTGCCGCCAGCCAACTCAGGGTCGATGAAGACCGTATCGAAACTTTCCACCATTCGGAACCGCTATACCAGGCAAACAAGGTGATCAACGATCATTTTGACGGCAGCAACTACCTGGATATCGTTGTCGACGCTGGCACCATGGAAGGTATCTTCGAGCCAGCCGTGTTGAAAAAAATGGAGGCACTACAGACCTACGCCGAAACCCTGCCCTGGGTACAAGGCAGCACCTCGGTGGTCGACTATCTGAAGCAGATGAACCGTGCTCTGAATGAAGGAGACAGGCAGCAGTACCAGTTGCCCACGGACCCTAATCTGGTGGCTCAGTACTTCCTGCTCTATTCTGCCTCCGGTGAACCTACCGATTTCGAAGAAGAGATCGACTACGATTACCGTCTGGCCAATATCCGTATCAGCCTGAATAACGGCGCCTTCAGCGACAACAAGGTGGTGGTAGAGTCTCTCGAAAGCTATCTGCTCAACCACTTTAATGATCAACAGCTCACCGCTACCCTCAGTGGCCGGGTCAACCTTAATTACCACTGGATCAAAGACCTGGGCACTAGTCACTTCACCGGCATGGGGATCGCGCTGTTTTTAGCCTGGCTGGTGTCGGCGCTGCTGTTCCGCTCGGCACTGGCAGGTATCTTTGCCCTGACGCCGGTAGCCATCAGCATCTTGCTGGTTTACTCCGCCATGGTGGTGCTTTCTATTCCTCTGGGCATCGGCACCTCGATGTTCGCCGCCGTTGCCATCGGTCTGGGTGTCGACTTCGCCATTCATACTATCGACAAGTTACGGGCGCTTTACCCGCAAACAGGGGACATTCACCAAACCTTGCAACGCTTCTACCCCACCACCGGCCGCGCACTGTTCTTTAACCTGCTGGCCATCGCGTTTGGATTTGGGGTACTGATCTCCAGCAAAGTGGTGCCGTTAAACAACTTCGGCATTATTGTCGCCCTGTCGGTAACGACCAGCTTCCTGGCCAGCATGACCTTACTGCCAGCGATGATCATTCTCTTCAAACCTCGGTTTATCACCGGCAAAGCCGTATCCGAACAAACCCCAGCGGTTGCAAGCGCCGGCTTAGCCAGCAAAACCTCCCTGGGAATCCTGTTGTTAGGGGCTACCGCGCTGCTGGTCAATAGCACGGATATCATGGCCGATGAATTACCGGATGGGCGCTGGGTTGCCGAACAGGTTAATGGCGTTGATGAAGGGATTCATCGGGTCAGCAACCTGACCATGAAACTGGTGGATCGTCGCAATAAAGAGCGCCTGCGTGAGACCCGTACCTTTCGCACCTATGTCGGCAATGAAAAACGCACGGTGCTGTTCTACCTGTCGCCCCGCAACGTCAAAAACACCGGTTTTCTGACCTACGATTATCCCCAGCCAAGCGTGGATGATGACCAGTGGCTGTATCTCCCGGCCCTGCGCAAAGCCCGTCGCATCTCGGCATCAGATAGAGGCGACTACTTTCTCGGCACCGACTTCACCTATGAAGACATCAAAAAAGAGGGCAAATTTGAACTCAGCGATTACCACTTTAAAATCCTGCAACGGGAAACCCTGAACGGCAAAGAAACCTTGCTGCTGGAGGCCATTCCGGTGGACCAGAAAACCGCCAAAGAACTCGGTTACGGCAAGGTCCACAGCTGGGTCGATCCTAGTAACTGGCTGGTGATCAAAAACGAGTTCTGGGATATCAACCAGAATCACCTGAAGACCTTGGAAGTTTCCGATATCCGTCAAGTAGACGGCATCTGGACCCGTCATCGACTGGCGATCAGCAATCACAAGACCGGGCACGCTACTGAGTTTGTATTCTCTGAGGTGGATTACGACAAATCCTTGGACGAAAAAATCTTCTCCCGCCAGGCCTTGACCCGAGGGGTGCCACGGTGAATAGTCGCGATATCATGGCAACAGCACAGCCTGGACCCCGCTCCCGCACTCTGCTGGGCTTGGCGCTGCTAGCGCCGGCCTTGCTTGGGCAAATGCTATGGAGCCAAACTGCAGTCTCTGCCGATTTTAGTGGCAACCTGAAAAGCCAGACCTCCTTCAACTTGCAGGGGCAAGGACTGCAACAGCAGGAGTGGCTGCTGGATCTGGAATATAACGACAGCCTGGGTAACGGCGAACTGACCGCTATCGGGCGGCTGCGCTTCGATAGCGTCGACGACCTGAACCCGGCTGGTTCCTCCCGGCCAGACAACTATTCGCCTATTGGTGGACCACAGCTTAGCGGCAGAAATGGCGCCGCAGGGCTGCGGGAACTCTATTGGCAATACAGTGGCGAGTCGAGTTTCTGGCAGATTGGTAAGCAGCAGGTGGTCTGGGGTGAAGCCGATGGCTTAAAGCTGCTGGATCTGGTCAATCCACAGGATTTTCGTGAATTTGTGTTGGATGATTTCGATGATTCCCGCATCCCTCTGTGGATGCTCAACGGCCAGTTCAATGTCACCGATAACGGTACCCTGCAGCTGCTATGGATCCCCGATACCAGCACCCATCAACTGGCACCAGCAAGCTCCCCCTTTGCCTTCACCAGCCCGACGCTGGTGCCCAGTCCCGTACCCGGCGTGAGCACCATCGTGCAGGAAGCCAAAGCGCCTCATTCACTGTTGGGGGATAGTGATTTTGGTCTGCGTTTCAGCAACTTCGTCGGCGGCTGGGATTTCTCCCTCAACTACCTCTACCATTACGTCGATCAGCCAGTGGTACGTGCACAGATGCAGGGATCAGATATTCTGGTGACACAAGAGTATGAGCGCAGCCATGTGCTCGGCGGTACTGCCAGCACCGCCTTCGGAGACTGGACGTTAAGGGCCGAGCTGGCCTACGAAACGGATCGTTATCATCGCACCCAAACGGCTTTGCCCGGCGTGTTGCAGGCGGATCAATGGAGCTCCGTGATCGGCCTGGACTGGCAAGGCTGGACCGATCAGTTTATCTCCGTGCAGTGGTTTCAAACCAGCATCCGCGACGCTAGCAACGACCTGGTGAACAACCAGCGTGAAGACACTCTAACGTTTCTGTGGGAGTCGAACTTTCTTAACGAAACTGTTAAAGCCAAATGGCTGCAAATCCATTCCATAGACCATGGCGATGGTATTTTCAGACCGCGACTGAGCTATAACTACGAGTCCAATCTGGATATCTATATCGCTGCCGATCTGTTTTATGGCAATAAGGAGCGGCTGTTTGGGCAGTTCGACAACGCCGACCGCATCAGCATCGGTTTTAACTGGGGGTTTTGATCATCCTAAAAAACACTTCCCTGCGCATTCATCAAATCATTCACCCAGAGAGCTAACAACGATCACTAATATCAATGAGGGAAACCTTATAACCTGACTAGATCAACTATCGATCCAGTTCAACTATCGATCCAGTTCAACTTGGGTAAAAAGCCAATCCCTGAATCGCTGCAAAGCTGGTAGCTCTGCGGCGGATTCGGGGTAAGTCAGAAAGTAGCCATCTTCGCCTGTTAGCACGTGATCGCAAGCGATGACTAAGCGCCCTGATTCAAGATCCTGACGAATAAAGCGCTGCTCCACTAACCCGAAGGCATCACTGGACTGAATCGCTTCGACCACTTGCGCTGAGTTCTGAACCTGCAACCCACCCAGCTTTCCTGAGATGGGGATACCCGCCGATTGAAACCACTGCTCCCAGAGCCCCGTCATGGATGAATTCTGTATCAGCGCCTGTTCTTTAACCTGAGCTGCTGAGAACAACTCGTTATTCGCCGCCAATCGATTCGGATGACATACAGCCACCAACTGCATAGGGAACAAACGCTCGGTTGATGTTTTTGGCCATCCACCTTTGCCCATCCGAATTGAGGCATCAAAAGGATCGACGCTGAAATCAACTAGGTCAGTCGTAGCAATAACAGACAAGTTAATTTCAGAATAGCTGCTGTAGAAATCTCTTAGCCGAGGCAGCAACCATTGCGTGGCAAATGCAGGAGCGACAGATAAAGCCAAAGAGTTATCTTCACGCCCTCTCACCGCCTTGCGGCTTGCCTCATGCAGTCGACGCAGCGGCTCTCTTATATCGATGTAAAGACGCTCTCCCTGCGGGGTCAACCGTACCCCCTTATCCAGACGTTCGAACAATTTATAGCCCAGTATCGCCTCAAGATTTCGAATCTGATGACTCACAGCCGAAGGGGTCACGTACAACACTTCCGCAGCGCCCTGAAAGCTAAGACATTCAGCAGCGGAGGCAAAAGTATTGAGATTATTTAATGGCAGTCTGGATTGCATACAGATGAGGATACCTCATGTGATCAACGAGCTTAAGTCCTTTGAACCAATTCGACAAGAACAATAGTATTAACGCCAGTCATCAACGCAAGAGGATTTCGAAATGACTACAGATACCGCTCAAGAGACCAATACTATTGCAGCTGAAAGTGAATCTATCGACTATGAGTATTACGATGCCCGTGCCCGCTGCCTGCGCTCACGCTTTATCTGGAGTTTAGTTTCGAGGATCTATCCAGACAAGAAATCCTCATGTCTAAATAAACATTGAGTCGATTTAGTCTCAGCCCCTAGCCACCCGCCCCTTTCTTGAGGGGCCGGTAGCCACAACCTTTCTCTTCAACAAAGTGACTACGACCCATCGGAGATACACATGAAAGCAATTGGTTATCAGAAATCGCTAGACATCAATCATCCAGACGCCCTGAAAGATATCGAACTTCCACGCCCCACAGCCCAAGGAAGAGACTTACTGGTTAAAGTTAAGGCGGTTTCTGTCAATCCCGTTGATACAAAGGTTCGCCAAAGAGCTGAACCGGAAAACGGAGAATACAAAGTTCTAGGCTGGGACGCGGTTGGCGACGTGGTGGAAGTAGGCTCCGAAGCCAGTTGTTATAACGTCGGCGACCAAGTCTGGTATGCCGGGGATATCACCCGCTCAGGCACCAATGCAGAATATCACTTAGTGGATGAGCGAATCGTTGGCAAGCGCCCACGCTCGCTAACAGATGCCGAAGCAGCGGCTATTCCGCTAACTGCAATTACCGCTTGGGAATTGCTATTTGACCGTCTCGGTCTTAATCAAACCGACAAGCCCCACAAAGACGGCAACATGCGCCTATTGATAGTCGGCGCATCTGGTGGAGTTGGTTCGATACTAGTCCAGCTTGCATCACAACTGACCAACGCCACCGTTATCGGCACGGCCTCGCGGCCGGAAAGCCAAGCCTGGGTCAAAGAACTAGGTGCAGACCAGGTAATTAATCACAACAAGTCTATTAGCGACGAGTTAAGCCGAATTGGAGTCGATACGGTTACCCATATCATCAGCCTCAACCACACAGACCAACACTTTGATCAGCTCGTAGAGGTCATCGCACCTCAAGGAAAGCTTGCCCTCATCGATGACCCAGAGACCCCTCTCGACATTATGAAGCTGAAGCGCAAATCAATCTCGCTGCACTGGGAACTGATGTTTACCCGCTCGATGTTTCAAACTGACGATATGGAAAAGCAACGCGAACTACTCAATCAGGTTTCTAAGCTTATCGATTCAGGCACAATTAAAACCACATTGGGTGAGCACTACGGCGTAATTAACGCCGATAACCTGAAACGAGCCCACCTAAATATCGAAAGTGGTAAAGCGATAGGGAAAGTTGTACTAGAAAGGTTTTAGCAGCGGTTCAGGGTTGGCCTGAAGGGAACCTGCTGGAGCCCGTAATGAACCCATTACTGCTTACAGCTAACAGCGCTTCCTGCTGGCATGGATCGACTCAAAGATAGCGGCGCTCAACACCATGGCGCCGCCAATCAGGGTGCGGACATCGGGCATTTCTCCCAACAGCAGCGCGGCATGCGCTCGTCATGAAAACGAAACGATCGGAAACCGCTCATTTCGTGCGAGGCATCGGCAATTTTGGAGAGTGTAATATCCAATATGTGTAGTGATCGTAATACATGATTGTTGATAGCGCAGTGGTTGCAGGTCATTGAATCTAATTGTTCTTGAAGAACATCAGGGGGGAGGAATCAGACTGACGAAGGAGGAGGGTTTTGTCAGCAGAGCCTTGGCACAATCTATGCTACATAAGTAGTGGCCATGTAATCTGTGCAGCATACCGATACACGTCGCTGGCAAGGATGTCTATGCAGTAACCCTGTAAAGCGAGGCATCCATGAAACGACTCCTATCGATCTTCAGCCGACCTGAAATGCCTGTCCTGCTGTTCGGGTCGGGTCTTCTTTTATTTGCCTGGCCCCATCTCAGCAAGTCAGAACCCAATAGCTTGGAAGAACTCTATATCTTCATTTTTTTCTGCTGGTCGATACTGATAGTCGGTATCGCTCTGGTGTCGATGGCAATTACCCAACAAGATCGCCAGGATCAGGAGTAGAACCATGTTTTTGCCGGCTACTCTGGTGCTGATCTTAGTGATCTACGTCGTTCTATTGTTTGCCGTAGCGCGTTGGGGGGAAATTCGATCTCAGCGCGGAGAGATGGTGTCAAATTCCTGGGTCTACGGATTATCCATGGCGGTTTATTGTACCTCTTGGACTTTTTACGGCAGCGTTGGTGCGGCTGCCAACTCCGGTATTCAGTTCGTGGCCACCAATTTAGGACCGTCATTGTTATTGCTGTTTGGATGGCCGCTGATGCGGCGTCTTGTGCGTTTGAAGAATCGCTACCATATCACCAGCATCGCCGACTTTATTTCCACCCGATACAACAAGTCTCAGTGGCTAGCTGCACTGGTGACGCTGATCGCCTTGATAGGCGTCGTTCCCTATATCTCCTTGCAACTGAAAGCCGTTGTCACTACTTTTGAGCTTGCCAGCGGCGAACCATCTATCTCCGGCGTAAATGTAGAAATGGTGACGGTTGTGCTGATGACGCTGTTTACCATTCTGCTTGGTGTACGTCATCTGGACCCGACTGAGCGCCACCAAGGGATGATGCTGGCCCTGGCCGCTGAAAGTCTGGTTAAGCTGATCGCATTTGTCGCAGCCGGTGTCTATGTCACTTATGGCATGTTCGATGGTTTTGATGATCTTTTCCAACGATTCAGCGATGCGGCGGAGCTCTCCCCTGAACTGCAGCGCCTGCAATCACCGCCGCCTTTTATGAAGTGGACCTCTCTTATCATTCTGGGCATGGCTGCTATTTTGCTGCTGCCACGTCAGTTTCACGTGATGGTGGTGGAAAATTCAGACGAAAAACATATCCGTACCGGGCAGTGGATTTTTCCGCTTTATTTGTTGGTGATTAATCTTTTTGTGATCCCGATAGCCATGGGGGGGCTGGTGTCGGGGCTCCAGCCTGAACAGGCGGATAGTTTTGTGATCCGTCTACCGTTGATGCAGAACCAGTCCAGCCTCACCCTGCTGGTCTTTATCGGTGGTTTTTCGGCGGCTACCGGCATGATCATGGTCAGTGCCATGACCTTATCCACCATGTGGACCAACCACATCCTTTTGCCGGTTCTTGAGCGGTTGCAACATCTGAACTGGTTGCGGCGCTACCTTTTGCAGTGTCGGTGGCTGGCAGTAGCGGCGATCATCTACAGTGGGTACCTGTTTAATCTGATGATCGGTGACTCCTTTATGCTGGTCAACATGGGCCTGTTTTCCTTCGCCGCCGTGCTGCAGTTCGCCCCAGCTTTGTTGGGAGGGCTGTTTTGGCGCGGCGGTAACCTCAGGGGAGCGCTCTTCGGCATTATTATGGGCTTCATTGTCTGGAGTTATACATTGTTGTTACCAGCCTTCGTTAAGAGTGGCTGGTTACCGACAAGTCTACTGGATCAGGGGTTATTCGGCCTGTCAGTCTTGCGTCCTGAGCAGTTGTTCGGAATCGATGTGATGGACTCCCTTTCTCATGCGGTTTTCTGGAGCCTGTTGTTCAACATCCTCGGTTTTGTGCTGGGTTCCATTGCTTCTCGGACTAGTGAAACGGAACAACGTCAGGCGCAGGAATTTGTTGATGTACTGGACGTGGAGTCACCCCCACCCCTGCATTTGGAGGCAGAGGCTAATATGCCGCTAGCACCAAAATTGCAGCGCATCGCTCGCTGTTTCCTACACTACCTCTCCGAACAAGCCACTGAGCGTGCCATCCAATGTTGTCTGGAGGTCACCGGTCTAAAGGAGCGCGAACAGGTTAGCATAGTGGAGCTGGCCTATCTCCGCAAAGAGGCTGAAAATCGCTTGGCAGGTTCCATTGGTGGTGCTGCGGCCCATAGGGCTGTGGAAGCCTGCGGTCTGTTCAATGAAAGGGAGCAGCGACAACTATCCCATGCCTGTTCAAGTCTGCTGGGACAGATGAAACTGACCCCGGATGAACTTTGGAATCGCGTCGACTATCATCAGGAGCGTGAACGAATGCTGTCTGAACATGCGGAGCGGCAGCAGAGCATGATTGACCGGCTGAAGTGCGAGGTTGAGCAACGAGAACACGCAGACGCAGCCCTTAAAACACTCAACGAAGAACTCGAAAACCGGGTGCAGAAGCGAACCACTCAGCTCGAAAGTAGTAACCAGAACTTGGGTGAAACCCTCGAACATCTCAAGGAAACTCAGACACAGCTTGTTGAGGCGAAGAAGATGGCTGCACTGGGAGGCCTAGTGGCAGGGGTCGCTCATGAAATAAATACGCCGCTGGGGAACTGTCTGACGGCGGCCTCACTCCTTCACGACGAAGCCGCTCTTTTGGACCGCAAGATAAGAAGTACCGGGCTAACTAAGAAGGACTTGTACGATTACAATCAGTTGACCCACGAGAGCCTGCAGATCATTCTCAACAACGCTGATCGGGCGGCCCAGCTGGTGCAGAATTTTAAACAAGTAGCTGTAGACCAGGGGAGCGAGGAAAAGTGTACTTTTTCACTGCGTGAATATATCGACGAAGTGTTGCTCTCACTCCAGTCTGAATTGAACAAAGGTCAACATCAGGTCCGCATAGAAGGCCATGAGAGTCTACGTATTGACAGTTTTCCTGGCGCTTTTTCACAGATATTGACTAACCTGATCATGAATTCGTTGCTGCACGCATTTAAGCCCGATCAAACAGGCAAAATCCTGATCCGCTTTGTGTGTCATGATCAATGGCTTCAACTGGAATATCGGGATAATGGTCGCGGGATGTCTGATGAGCAGTTGGCCAAGGTGTTTGATCCCTTCTATACCACCAAACGTAACATCGGCGGAATCGGGCTGGGAGCTCACATCATTTACAACCTGGTCACGCAACGCTTGCAGGGGCGTATCCGCTGCGAAAGCTGTCCCGTTCAGGGGGTTCGATTTCTGATCGAGCTGCCTATGAATATTGAAGAAATCAGATCCCCACTTGTCCGACAGACCGTTGTGAATCTGTAGTGGCACACGGATAGGAAATAAGTCAGAGTCCGCTTTTGAAGAGAAAACTCTCCAAAAGCATCTAGTTTTTCAATATGGGGGGGGGCTAAGGGTTTTCCGTCCTAAAAAGACACAATTTTCTGAGTTCCCCGCCAGAGGAAGCCTGCAGAGGCGCATAAAATTTTGAGGGGTTCTGAATTTATCAACGTCTTCCAACCAGATATCAACAACCTAAAAATCAAATGTCTATTCTGGACGGGTGTTCAACCTTGGCGCGTATGCTTGCCTTTGCCTTCTCTATCGCTCGATTGATTTTATTCAGCGATGTGCGCCTCTTCATTGCTCGAATACGCCCAGGCCGTTCAGCAAAACGCCACTCGGTTTCGCTATGACTGAACACTTTTCTCTTGCCGACACCCTAATAACCCGCATCGCCAAACGCATACTCTTCTTCACCGTGAAGAAGATATTCGGCCTGGTTCAGATCTTGCTCATTGGCTGCTGTGCAAGTGACTGTATGAACCAACCCCGATTGCGCATCGACACCGATATGGGCTTTCATGCCAAAAAACCACTGATTCCTTTCTTGGTTTGGCGCATTTTCGGATCACGCTCACCCTTAGTATTCTTGGTGGAACTCGGCGCGGCAATGATGGTGGCATCAACGATAGTTCCCTGGCGCAGCATCAGCCCCTTTTCCTGACGGTATTCCGTTATCTGACTCAAAATCCTACTGGTCAGGTAATGCTGTTCAAGCAAGTGGCGAAACTTCAAAATAGTGGTTTCATCAGGGATCGAACCACTAGATAGCGAGAGTCCTGCAAACTGGCGTATCAACCGGATCTCGTAGAGTTTTTCTTCCATAGCCTGATCGCTGAGGTAATACCATTGCTGTAAACAGTGAATACGTAACATCGTACTCAGGGGGTATGGGCGACGACCATTTCCAGCTTTGGGATAGAACGGCTCAATGATGGATTCCAAGCGATCCCATGGAATGGATCTGCTCATCTCCTCAAGAAAGATTTCACAGCGAGTACGCTTTCGCATGGAGAGTTGTTCGACATCTGAAAAACTGAGTTGCTCCACGTTCGGTCCCGTTTACTGAAGTAAGGGATATTGTGCCAGATAGGGAGACTTGATCAGAGTATCCCTAGGTAAAGAGAGCGACTCCTTTGTGTCAAAACGACATTTAACCGATCGTTATGGTGGTAAAAGAAAACTGCATACTTAAAAGGTGCCAAATTTGGTGATGCAATAGACAATAATTTAGATATTTCAAAACACGTCAACACCGACTTAGTGCAAGGCATAAAAATGGCGACTCGTCATCGGGTTGACGCCATTATAGGACCACTAATCTGATAATAAACGCGATAGGAAAAACCAACCTGGACAGAAAAATCTTGGGGCAGCCTATTATTGTGGATGAAAGAGCCCCCGGGTTCAAATATCAAAAAAGAGCACTGGCCGAATATCCGCAGACCGGCTCCGAGCAATTTTTCTAGAGATGGAAAGAGATGGTCAACTGGATAGCATTCGCAGCAAATATATCGCCGACTATGATTCAGGTCAGCCAAAGGATGAAGACCACTAAAATCGACATGGAGTCTGAGCCCATTACTGTTTACAACTACCGGGGCTGCCTACCAACATGGATCGACTCAAAGATAGCGGCGCTCAACACCATGGCACCGCCAATCAGAGTGCGGACATCGGGTATTTCTTCCAACAGCAGAGCGGCCAGCAGCGCCGCATATACCGGCAACAAGCACATAATCAGACTAGCCGTCTTCACCGGCAGCAATTTGAGGCTGACAGAAAACAGGGTGTGAGGTGTTGCGGTAAACAGCACGCCAAGCACCAACAGCAGCATCAAGTTATCGGCGGAGGTGGAGACGATAAAATCACCTGCGAACGGCAGCAGCAAAACCCCCACGACCAGGCATTGATACATCATTGCCAAGGAACTGTTGTAGTGTCCGAAATGACGCTTGTAGACGATATTGCGCAGACTGAACAGCAATGCCGAGAATAGGCCCCAGAGTACCCCTTGAGTCACACTACTCTCGAAATTCAGCTCCGGCATCATGACGGCGATCCCACAGAGAACCCAGACAGCAATCGCAAGATCCGCCAGGCGAGGCCTCTGTCCGGCAAACAGGGGTTCCAGCAGTACGCTGATGACCGGGTGGGAAAAGATGGCGATGATACCGATAGCGACGGTAGAGATTTGCATCGAATGGAAATAAGTAACCCAATGAACCGCAAGCAGAAACCCCAATAGCAGCACGATGCCGTAGTCCCGATAACTACCTAAACGAATCCGGGACCGACTCAGCGTCAACAACAGGAACAACGCTGCGGCCGCAACAAAACTGCGCCACAGGGTAATTTCCAGCGCCGAGGTCTCAATCAGCTTCGAGAACAAGGCAGTACCACCCATCAGCAACGATGCTAGATGCACTGCACCTAAGCCTTTACGATTGTCCTGCATGGATGCTGTCTCGTGGTTGCAAGGCTAGGCAAGGTAGCAGCTGACTTGGGCCGGGGCAAGCAAGCCTAAAGGGATTCCGCTGAGGTCGCTGCACTGTTTTTATCTGCAGGAAAAACAGCGTACGCAGGCGTTTCTGCTTAGGATAAATACAGGAATCAAACCGTTGGCGCGGTTATCGCTCCTGCTGCTCAACCCGATGAGCGGTTTTCGCTCTTTTTTGATACATCCGCTACTATGAAAGCCTGTTCTATGGCTTCTACCGGCCTGGCCCTGTTTTTGCTTAGTCCTTGTAGGAACCTAAATATGACGTTACCAATGAGAGGCTGGCCCTTTTGAGCGATGATCGTTCCGCAGTACGACGTCTCGGACCACTGGAAGCTGAAACCACCAGCGTAGCGGCATTGCCGGGACAGGGTCGATCAAGCAATCGCCTGGCGACAAAATACCTGTGGCTATCGTTAATGGTTGCGCTGATTCCGCTGGTGGGGTTCGCCGGACTCTATGATGCCTATTTCTCTAAACTGGTCACCCGCCTGACCGAAGAACAATTAGCCACGCGCATGGCCGCCACAGAGAACGAGTTCCGGGTATTTATTCGAGAACGAAAGTTCGAACTGGAAGCTCTCTCCGATCAGTTTGATAACCCGGATTTATTCACCGCCAACGGGCGACAAAGACTATCGCCGGAGCTGGAAAGCCTACTACGACTGCAGGTCGATGCCAGAAGCGTCTACGGTATTGTGTTCTATGATCAACGGGGTCAAGTGGCCTGGACCTTTCCAGAGCAACAGCAAACCCTGCTCTCCTTTGCGGCCCCAGCCTA
The DNA here is from genome assembly GCA_036960175.1 of Motiliproteus sp. GTDB lineage: Bacteria > Pseudomonadota > Gammaproteobacteria > Pseudomonadales > Balneatricaceae > Motiliproteus. Next base: position 39,876 of record JBALWH010000031.1, read on the forward strand.
TGACTTTGAAGGAGCCGAATTGATTGGACCCACACCCTACTCCATCGAACATCCGGCCAGGGTGGTGTTGCGCGAGCCTTTAAAGCCCGGTACCGACTTTGGACAGAAGGGCAGCACCGGACAGGAAGGCGGCATCGGCCTGATCATACGATTTAATTCATTGACCGAAATCCTTCGGGATCTGGACCGGGGCAGTACTTTTCGGGTTTTTCTGCAGGCAGGCGACAACTATAGCTACGATGTGGTCGGTCAGCCGGTAAATATTGCCGATTCTCCGACCCAACAACTGGCCCTGATACCGGGGTGGTCGCTACATGTGATACAGGATGCCGGACTAGTGATGTCCTCGGTAGAACGGATGCGTTACTGGCTTATCTTTCTGATGGCATGCACGGTAGCCGGCTTACTATGGCTGCATATGAGCATATCCAGACGCCTTAATCGTCAGGTAGAGTGCCTGATAGACAGTGTCGAAAAAGTCGCTCAAGGAGATCTGGAGACGCCGGTCACCACCGTTCAGGGCGTAGAGATGCAACGCCTGACCCTGGCCATCGAGCGCATGCGTTTGCAGCTAAAAACCTTTATCCGCTCAACCCTGAAAATTGAACGTCAAGCCACCATGGGGCAACTAGCCGCTGGCCTGGCTCACGATATCCGCAACCCTCTAACCACCATCCGCACTACCGTAACAGCCCTGTCACGCAGGGAAAAAGATCAAGAAAACAAAGAGATGATGGCAGTCATTGAGGAGGAAATAGACCGGGTCAACGATGTCCTGGAACACCTGCTTAATTTTGCCCGCCCGCGAGAACCCCATGCTAAACGAGTCGATGTAGGAAAACTGCTGAGTAGTATTTCAACCTTGGTGGGCGCCTCGGCGAGAAATCAGAACATAGAGCTGAGTATCGATTGTGAGCAGCCATTGCAGCTCTGGGTCGATGAAGGACACGTGCGGCAGATATTGATGAATCTGGTCCTCAATGCGCTGGAAGCCATGTTGGTAAAGGGCAGTCTGATACAGCTAGCAGCCACTACTCATGAGGATTGCATTGCCTTAACTGTCAGCGACGATGGTCAGGGGATGCCAGCAGAAATTCGGACCCATATCATGGAGCCTTTCTTTACCACTAAACCCGCCGGCACCGGTTTAGGGTTGGCCACCTGTGCCACCTTGGCCAACAGTAATGGCGGCAAAATGACCATCGACAGTATTGAAGGCGAGGGAACCCGGGTCAGCCTGTTTCTTCCCATCGCGCAGTCTCAGGAGTAAGTAGATGAACAGCTCTATATCGGTACTGGTGATTGACGACGAACGTAACTTGGTACGCAGCATCAGTTTTTCCCTGCGTGATGAGGGCATGCTGGTCACGGGTGCCTATACCGGCAGCGAGGGACTTGAGCAGGCCAAAACAATATCCCCCGACGTGGTGTTGCTGGATCTGGGTCTACCGGATATTTCCGGGCTGGAAGTACTGGTTAAATTGAAAGCCCAGCAGCCCGACTTGCCGGTGATCATGATCTCGGCCCATGGAGATACCCGCTCCGCAGTGAAAGCCGTGAAAGTGGGCGCTATCGACTACATCACCAAGCCCTTTGATCTAGACGAACTGGTACTGCTGATTCGCCGCTGTACCGAGCACATGCGCACACTGCGGGAAATCAAATTTCTTCGACAGAAAAACAACGGCACCAAACAACTGGTGGGCGATAGTAAGGAAATGACTCTGCTGCGTGATGGCCTGGAACGTGTCGGCAACAGTTCCGGCAAGACGGTACTGGTGACCGGCCCCTCCGGCACCGGTAAAGCCTTGGTTGCCCGCGCCCTGCACGACATCCGTTTTAACGACGCCCCGTTTATTGAAGTGAACTGCGCTACCCTGCCCGAACAACTAATCGAGGCAGAACTGTTTGGCGCCGAACGAGGCGCCTACACCGGAGCCAATCAACGCCGTTCAGGCCTGATTGACCTGGCCGACGGCGGCACGCTGTTTTTGGACGAGATCGGCGAAGTACCCATCAACCTGCAAGCGAAACTACTCAGCTTTCTTGAGAACCGCAGCTATCGACCCGTAGGCGCAGGCCGCGAACGTCAGGCCAATGTGTTTGTAGTGGCGGCGACCAATCGCAACCTGAAAACAGAAGTCGATGAGGGGCGTTTCAGAGCCGACCTGTTCTATCGCTTAAACGTACTACCGGTAGAAATACCAGCACTGGCGAAACGGCACCGAGATGTGGAGTTACTGGTCGCTCACTTCAGCCAACAGTTCGCCCTGCAAGAAGGCTGCGATGCTATTGTCTTAAATGAGACCATACTCGCACTACTGGCTGATTATGATTGGCCGGGGAACATCCGGGAACTAAAAAACCTGATCGAACGATTGACCATTTTGCACCCGGGAAAATGTATTGAAGAGGCCATGCTGCCAACTGAGTTTCAAGGACTGAGCCGGATCGATCAGCACCCCGAAGGGGATTATCGTGAAGCGGTGGAAGACCATGAACGCCAGCTAATTATCGAAGCCCTGAAGGAGTCCGGTTGGCGCAAGGGCTTAGCCGCCGAAAAACTAGGCATATCCCGCCATGCCCTGAAACGCAGAATACAGCGACTAAAGCTGGAGGAGAACCAATGAAGCGCAGGCTGTTGCTGCTGTCATCGTTACTGACATTGCTACTAACGCAACCGACCCAGGCGACGGAGCTGGCCTTGGGTGCGTCCAAACAAGACGCAAAGACCACCGTTGGCTGCCTGTTCCCAATGAGCGGGCGCGGCGGTCTCTATGGTCGCGACAGCGTAATCGGTATTCAACTCGCCTTTGAACACCTGCAATTGCAGCAATCGTTACAACCCCAACAGCAACCACAGCCAGCAATACGCGTACTAGTAGCCGATAGCAGTTCAAAAGCCTCCAAGGCCACACGACAGGTACGCAACTTTGTCCGCAATGATGGCGTTCGTTTTATCTGCGGCATCGTTAATTCGGCTATCGCCATCCAAGTGGCTCAGGTCGCCGAAGAAGAAAAAGTATTCTTCATCGGCACCGACCATGCCACCTCCAGACTCACCGAAGGACAGTCCCATCCTTATTACTTTCGGGTCAACAACAACAGCAAACAGTCGATGGAAGCTGCCGCCAGCTATATCAAGGAAAAATTTGGTCAGCGCCACAACAACAAACCGCTTCGTCTAGCCTATATCGGCCCGGATTATGACTACGGCTATCAAGCCTGGAAGGACCTTCGACGAGGGCTGGATACTCAGCAAATAAACTACCAGGTGGAAACGGTACTATGGCCAAAACTGTATGAACCTGACTACTCCCCCTACCTTAGAGTATTACTTAATAAGGATGTAGACCTGGTTGTGAATGCACTCTGGGGCGGCGATCTGGTGGCCTTTATTCAGCAGGCCAACCAAACTAAGCTTTTCGAACACGCGCGCTTCGCCAACTTCGACACCGGCGGTAATTACGAAGTGCTATCGGCATTAGGCGAAGATATGCCCGAAGGACTGATTCTTTCCTCACGGCACAATAACAATTGGCCTGAAACCGACCATAATCGCTGGTTTGTTGAGCGCTTTTTTGCCTTGAGTGGTCGCTACCCCTCGTATGCGGCCGAAGGGGCTTATTCTGGAATTCTAGCCATTGCCGAAGCGTTACGTATTGCTGGTGCGGATGCCGACGACGAGGCCATGCGCACAGCTTTATCAAACTTGCGGATAAAACTGCCGGAGGATCCAGAAAACTTCTCCTCCTTCATGAATCCCACCAACCACCAATTACAACAGGTCATCGCCATTGGCGAAACCGTTTCTGATGATCGCTACCCACCGGCCCGCAAGATGTTGGGACACTGGCGTATTTACCGTCCCGCAGTGGTAGAACCATCTCCCGTACGTTAAGCCCGATAGGTTAGTTAAGGCTATGTATGAGTTAACTGTTGCGACCAGCACGGCTCTAACCTGGCAGGTATTGCGAAAAGCCGGACATCCAGAAATAGATGAAAAAGCATAGCCTATTGGCAACAATCGACACAAAGAAGGGGGCTTAGGATACAGCGATAACACTTACCGTAAATCAGTGACAACAAATGTGCATAGTGCAGTTTTAGTGCCTGAGCTTATGGCTTTGTTAGTAATAAATAATTGGCCAACAGGCGCACGTAAAATATGGCAAAAACAATACTAGCCAGCATTGTACAAGCAATGATGAAGACGTAGTTTAATTTCACCTCTGCTATCTCCAGTCCTGGATTTGTCAGCACTTGCCAAAGCCCAATCAAAGGAGCAGTCGCCAACAGTGCAAGTCCGACAAGTAAAAGTACGTTCATGATGCGGGGCTTCAAAGGCTCAAGCCAGATGGACATCGTTAAAGAAAGAGCTTCATGTGTTGTTTCATCCTCTGGCCCATTTACTTGAAATGCTGATCTCAAAACTAACTGTCTGCAGGTCGATCTAACCAGTAGCGACAGGATGAATAATCCTAGAAAGGGGACCAATGAAAGAAGATCATGAAATGCAAGTTTGATAGGACCAAGAGGTGTATTGATTTTTCCTGCCTGGCTAATATCCTTTTTACGTTTATCCAGCATGACTTCCGTGAGGGCATGCTTTTTCTTGGCTTCCTGATATGACTTTGATTTTCTTTCCAACTTTAGCCGCTCACTAGCCATATGCTCGTACCAGCTCCGAATAATAGCTTGTTCTTCACCAAGGTACTCTTTGACCCACTGTTTCAGACTGGCCTCAGACAGAGCGTTTGACAGGCTGGCGTTATACTTGTCGTTGTTGGATTCAATGTTAACTTTTAGTAAAGCCGTATACTCATGTGCCATGGTCCTGTCATATAAAACCCTAGATAGTTTATCGTTTATCGGCTTGCGTTTTTGCCTTACTTGACATGCTACCCAGTCGGTTTCAAGTCTGAAAAAACAATTATTTTTTAGCTGAAAGTTTTTCATCAGCTCTGGGCGTAAATTTTTAAGTAACTTTAAAGTGTCAGTATTTGGGACCTTCCCGATTTGCCATTTTTCTTGAAGTGCTGGGCTTAGAGAATCACGCAATCTAGCAACTAAGCGAGATTGTAAAGGGTAAGCCTTTTCAATTTCGTCAATTCTATTTATCCATGAGTTGGCGTTGTCATAAAGTCGTTGGAACTCTGATGCATCACCCATAAATCGACTGGCGCGACCAATAGCTGATGTTGCGGTTTGTATTTCCTTTTCGGTTAATTTGATCTGTGCGTCTGTCTCTAACTGCTGTAACTCGAGATCCGCAATATTGGTCAGAATAGTAAGGTAAGGCTGGAATACAAAACCATAAAAAACACCCAGGAACAGAGCCGCCAATACCCAGCGGTGGAATGACTCCTTTTCCTTTTGGAATTGTCCGTATAAGCGCTCATCGTACTTGCCCATCAATATTCAGCCTTAAACAAAGATTTATAAATTATGGAAAGACCATTATATTTACAGAGCAACAGCCTGCTTTTCATGGGAGGTTTGTAACTTCAACAGTTGTGATAGCCCACCTGCCTATATTACATACGGCTTAATTTGGCGCGTGCAGCCCTTGATTTCTGAAGGAGCCCATACGGAAGAGATAACTTGCCAGATAGGCATGCTGGATTCGCTCTAATTGATATAGGGCTAAGAGTAGTTCAGGCAATTGCTTTCTGCTGTGTCTAACAGCAACCGGTCATAGTCGATCATTCTGATCAAAGGAGCCAGATAGTCGCTTGCTACGACACACCAGACATGATCCGATTGTTGCTAATCGAGCTGGCTAAGACGCGGGAGCTCCTTGCGCAATCCTTCCAGGATGTGGGCCCAACCAATTCGTTGTCGCCAAGGATGGTCTTCTATTAAGACGTTGTAGCAATCACTCAGATATAGGTCGAGACGGAGAGCCGTTGCCGTATCGTAACCGGTTATTTCAACGACTCGTCTAAGATCAGGGAGGTCGATACGATCAGCAGGGACAGCCTCTTCAAACCCTTTACACCTTTTTTGCGGCCCTTGCATTCGCCAAACGCGCCATTTGCTATTGATACTTCCTGTTGGGTCGATACATGACGATTCCCTCCTTCCTTGGAAGGTAGATCAAACTTGAAAGGTAGGCTAACCTTTCAAGGTCGCGATATTAAAACATTATGCACAAAAGGAGAATTACATGACGTTTATATTACTAGGATTAGTAATAACGCTAGTAATATGTTTTCTTCTGTTTATGAAAGAAAAATCTCAGAATGTATCCGAGAGTATTGATTGTCAAAATTCAAAAAAAGCAACATTATTCACTCCATCCGAACATTCGTTCCTAGGTACTTTAACTCAAGTCATAGATGATAACGCGCAAATACTTAAGCTTGATTACATCCTCAAAAGGCCAAATAAGAGAATGAAAATTAAAACAGGATTGTTTTATATATTTTTGTCTATGGTAGGACTGTATCCAGCTATGAGTTTCGCCGAGACGAAGGTCGACAAGGCAACCTACCAAAATGGCCAGCTTAAACATGTTATCCCATACAGTGATGGCCAACGCCATGGTTTGGCAAAATGGTACCACGAGAACGGTCAGCTCAGGAAAGAGGGATCCTATACGGAGGGTAAAAAGCAGGGCCTGTGGAAAAGATATCATACCAATGGCAAGACGGACGAGGAGAGGCCTTATGTAGACGATCGTGCCGGTGGCATGTACAAGGAATATTACTTTAGTGGTGCTATCAAGAAGGAAATCCCCCTAGTTCTGGATCAACGCCATGGTTTGGCAAAATGGTATTACGAGAACGGTCAGCTCAGGAAAGAGGGATCCTATACGGAGGGTAAAAAGCAGGGCCTGTGGAAAAGATATCATACCAATGGCAAGACGGACGAGGAGAGGCCTTATGTAGACGATCGTGCCGGTGGCATGTACAAGGAATATTACTTTAGTGGTGCTATCAAGAAGGAAATCCCCCTAGTTCTGGATCAACGCCATGGTTTGGCAAAATGGTATTACGAGAACGGTCAGCTCAGGAAAGAGGGATCCTATACAGAGGGTAAAAAGCAGGGCCTGAAAATATACCATACCAATGGCAAGACGGACGAGGAGAAGCCTTATGTAGACGATCGTGCCGATGGCATGTACAAGGAATATTACTTTAGTGGTGCTATCAAGAAGGAAACTCCCCTAGTTCTGGATCAACGCCATGGTTTGGCAAAATGGTATTACGAGAACGGTC
>JBALWH010000031.1:47341-57696 GCA_036960175.1 Motiliproteus sp.
ATGTACAAGGAATATTACTTTAGTGGTGCTATCAAGAAGGAAATCCCCCTAGTTCGGGATCAACGCCATGGTTTGGCAAAATGGTATGACGAGGATGGTAAGCTTACACAGACAACCTACTATGAAAAAGGGGATAAAATTAAACTGTCAAAGACCGAGAGCGTTGAAGATAAAACGGGGGTAATGACAACTTTCGTTCATAATCCGGATGGTTCAAAAACGGTAATAAAAACGGATAAGAATGGAAAAGAAATTTCCAGGGAGATCATGCGGTAATCCCCCCGAGAATGACTTCGTCAAATCACCAAAGAACATCAAAACGGGTACAGCCGCTTATGATATCCCCCTCTACCTACTCCACTTTTGGGAGGTACCAGTGGAAATAGACATAAGCTTCTCGATACGTAACGGACTGGTATGGAATCTGGTAAGCCGACGGTCAGAGCCACCCTAGAGGCGGCATGAATTACAGGCCTTCCAGCATGACAGCGCGGCCTCATAATCTGTTGGTCCTACCTTTGAGAATCAGACTGACCAATTCCAATCATAAAACACGAAACGGTGTTTGCTTCTAATAAACTAAACCATCCTAGGCAAGGCCGAAGAACGTCTGCTTTTTGGAAACTTATTAGTTTTATCAGACAGACCCATAGCCTTCTGTAATTCCTAAAATGGGCGCATCACCTGACGTTGCGAAAACTATCCACTTTAGGGTGGTAGATACCTACTACCCCAACCTCCATCTTCAAATTGAATTTAGTTCATGCGGAGCGGCCAAAGGGAGGCTGGCCACGGCAGCTGTTGCAACTGAGCTGTCATAGAAGTCTCTCTGATCAGCTTTTGCTATGCGAACGAGACCTTTCATTGGAAACCTTGATGCGGGAGCAAACATACGTGACTGTCGCCCTTGGTATTAATAACTAAGCAATTGATCTATATCGGCGCAAGGGTTTCCATTATCAAGTAAATTATATCCGTCGCTATTGAACTCAAGGACTGAGAAGCCGTGAAAAATAAACTCATGCAAGGAATGCTGTTAATTGTAGTAGCGTTAGCTAATTTTGCTTACGCTGAGAGAGGGTATGAAGATCCTACGCTGGATTGGCTTCCTGCTGAACTTAATTGGGACAAAGCTCAAACGGTCATGATTATGCTGGATGACAATGTCTTTAATCCTGATGACGTTGTTCTTAAAGCTAACCAACCATATAAGTTGATATTGGATAACATCAGTAACAATGTGACGCATGACCTCGTAGATATTGATTTCTTTCACGCTGTTGTATTAAAAAAAATGGTCGTCAATGGAATAACGATAAACACTCCTCACATACATAGCGTTCAATTACGCCCTAACAGTCAACTCTCCATGTTTGTTGTCCCTGTAAAGGAAGGGGAATATGAGGTCTTTTGCAGTGTGAAGGGCCATAGAGAAGATGGAATGGAGGGCTACATAACTATTGAGCCTGAAACGGCTTTCTTGCCATAATCCAACAGACTATCTTTTGATAAAAGATAGTCTGTTGCGTTGATCAGTTGAATCCACAAGATGAAGCGGCCTACCTCGCCACGGCAGCTTTGCGCCCTTCCCTGTCCTTCCATTGCCTGTACTTCAGCATTCAAAACAGCAACTACTAACTCAGACATAGCCTAAATTCAGCGCAAATTCCTCAGGCCATGGTCAGGTAACCCGAGGGGCCACTCCAGCAACTCATCTATCGCCAACAAACCAATCCATGACCTAAGAGCGCCTAGCGCCCATTCCCCGCGATCAAACCTGATCGGCATCCGCTCCGCCGTTTTCACAAACCTCCTTACCTCAAACACAAATGCAAATACAAACAATAGCTTACGATAAATCTTCAAGTTGGAACAGCGGTTGCAATAGGTATTCCATGTCCCGCACTCCACTGCCTTTAAGCAGTCGAGAACGCTGACATTATCGATGTAGATGCCGGGTCACTCCCGCCAAAAATAATTATAAAGACTATGAGGCTAAAAACGATGTTCATATCCTTTGCTAAAAAATCCACTCTGGCTGGGTTGCTGCTGGCGTCGGCAGTTGCGCAACCGGCATTAGCAGCCGATGACTACAAGCTGGGCTTAGTGTCCTTCCTTTCTGGCGGTGCTGCCGGGCCCTTCGGTGTTCCCGCCCAGAACGCTGCCAAACTGGTGTTGGATACCCTCAATGCAGGACAATTTCCCGCCCCTTATGACACCAAGGGAATCAATGGCCGCACCATTGCACCGGTGTACCTGGACGAAGCAGGTGGTGCCACTAAGCAGGCCTCAGAATATCGCAATCTGGTAGAACGCCAGGGCGTCGATGCGGTCGTCGGCTATATCTCATCCGGAGACTGCCTAGCGGTTCCTGCGGTTGCCGAGCAACTGAAGACCTTGACCGTGCTGTTCGATTGCGGAACGCCACGGGTGTTCGAAGAAAATGACTTTAAGTATGTTTTCCGTACCGGCCCTACCGCCACTATGGATAACGTTGCTGCTGCTCGTTATATCAAAGAAACCGTTGGTGATCTGTCCAGCGTCTCTGGTATCAACCAGAATTACTCCTTCGGTCATGAATCCTGGGATGATTTCAATAATTCCCTGAATCAGCTGAAATCAGGTGTCAAAGTCTCGACCAAGCAGTTTCCGAAAATCTATGCCGGTCAGTACGGTGCAGAGATTTCAGCGCTAATGGTGAACTCCGCCAAGATCATCCATTCCTCCTTCTGGGGTGGTGATATGGAAGCCTTCCTGCTGCAGGGTTCGGCGCGGGGTTTGTTCGACGACCAAACTGCACTACTCACCACCGGCGAAAGCGCCATGTATCGTTTATCTGATCAGATTCCTGAAGGGACCATTCTTGGTGGTCGCGGGCCATTTGGTATCTATGCGCCAGATAATGCCCTTAACCGCTGGTTCCGTGAAGCTTATACCTCTCGTTTCGGCACACCGCCTACGTACCCTGCCTACAAAATGGTTCAGGGCATTCTCGGTCTGAAGCTCGCCACAGAAAACGCCGCCGCCAAGGTTAAAGGCCAACCCAGCACTGAAGACGTCGTCGCTGCTTTCGAGTATCTGGAATACGAAGGTCCCGGAGGCACCGTTTCCATGAAACTGGGTAATGGCCATCAGGCATCCATGGAAATGGTCTATGGCCGCTACGCCCTGAAGGATGGCAAGCCTTCCGTGACCGATGTTCGCCGCTACGCGGCCGATTGCGTTAACCCACCACAAGGCGTCACTGGCCTCGATTGGATCGATATTGGTATGCCCAACGACAGCTGCAAGTAACCCCTTGCTGTTTAACCGGTGGTGATTGACCACCGCCGGTTTTCTTTTACTCCTATTCATAATTCAGGAGCGAGACCGATGAAACTGGTAATTGCGATGCTAATGGATGGCGTTATTTACGCTTCCTGGCTGTTTATAATCGCAGCAGGCTTAACGCTCATCTATGGAGTGATGAGAATTCTTAACATGGCCCATGGTAGTTTTTACGCCATTGGTGCCTATGCTGGTGCCTCCTTGGTGGGCGTCTACCTGGCGGGCGGTTACCCTCCCTGGGGAGCCTATTTTATGCTGCTGGGAGCAGCGATATTCAGCGGCGCATTGGTTGGCATCCTGATTGAACGCGGCTTACTGCGCATCATGTATGGCCGCGATGAGGTAGTGATGATTCTGGTGACCTACGCCATCCTGCTAATACTCGAGGATGTGATCAAACTGGTGTGGGGGGTTGATGCCTATTTTACCTACCAGCCATACACTCTGTTGGGCCGAACCAAACTGGCCGGCATAGCCTTTGCTAACTACGACATAGCACTGATTTTTGTCTCAGCCAGCATCTGTTTTCTGCTCTGGTGGGGTTTAAACCGCACCCGCAACGGCAAGCTGCTGCAAGCGGTGATCCACGACCGTGATACTGCGGCATTTCTGGGAATCAATGTTACCCGCATGTTCACCGTCACCTTCGTGATCGGCGCCATGCTCGGCGCACTGGCAGGATCGCTAACCGCTCCCGGTATCTCAGTGATGCCCGGCATTGGCGTCGAGGTGATCATCCTGGCTTTTGCCGTGGTGGTTATCGGTGGCCTGGGCAGCGTTGGCGGCGCACTGTTGGGAGCGCTTATTGTAGGTCTGTCCCGGTCTGCAGCCGTACACCTGTACCCCGATGCCGAACTCTTTGTCATTTATGGGGTGATGGCCTTGGTTCTGGCTTTCCGCCCTCAGGGGCTGTTCGCTATCGCTACCGCGAGGAAAATTTAACATGAGATATTCAACGATGTTTGTTATCTCCGGGGCCACCGCGCTACTTGCGGCGGGCCTGGTGATGCCGGGCTGGCTAACCTTTTTGCTAACCCTGGCGCTGGCCAAGGGATTAGTGGTAATGGGCTTACTGCTGCTGATGCGGGCGGGCATGGTGTCCTTCGGCCAGGGTCTGTATTACTGCCTAGGTGCATACTGTGTCGGTATCGGCGGTGATTACTTTGAAACCCAAAACGCTCTGGTACTGATACTGCTGGCTGTTCTGGTCTGTGGGGCGCTGGCCGCTGTGATCGGCCTATTACTGTGCCGCTACCGAGACATATTCTTTGCCATGTTCTCAATGGCGTTCTCGATGATTCTCTATGGGGTATTGATAAAGAGCAGCTCCTTTGGCTCTTCTGATGGTTTCAACGTCAAGCCGCCACTGCTGTTTGGTTGGACACCGGGCGGCGAAAGCGGCCCGCTATTGGCCTATGGCTTGGCCGTGGTGGCGGTAACCGCCGTGGGGATTTTCGCCTGGCACTACCTGCGCTCACCCATGGGCTATGCCGGTGAAGCCGTACGCGAGAACGAAATCCGGGTGGAATACCTCGGTATATCAGTCGCCAGGGTCATCTATATCAAGTACCTGCTGGCTGCGTCTATGGCCGGATTAGGTGGAGCCATCACCGCTTTGGCAGCAGGGCATATCGATCCAGAAATGGCCTATTGGACCACCTCTGGCGAGTTTGTGTTTATCGCTTTGATGGGCGGAACCGGTCATGTTGCAGGCCCTGTGCTGGGCTCAGTGCTGTTTGAATTGATCCGAACCTACGCCTTCCAAATATCTCCCTATACCTGGCAGATGATACTGGGCATCGCGCTGCTCGCCATCATCCTTTACCTGCCAAAGGGCGTTTGGTCTCTGGTTGAGCGCGTCACCAAGAGGACGGCAGTATGACAGCACTACTAGAAACACGCGCACTGGCGCGAACCTTCGGGGCGGTGACTGCCGCCGCTGATATTAATGTAACTATTAATGCTGGCGAAATTGTCGGCGTCATCGGCTCCAACGGTGCCGGTAAAACAACCTTCATCAATATGGTCACTGGCTACCTACCACCGAGCAGCGGCGAGATTCTGTTCCGGGGCAAAAGCATCCTTGGTAAAGCGCCACGTCAGGTGATGCGAGCGGGAATCTGCCGTTCCTTTCAAGTGGCCCAGTTGTTTCCCGATCTGACGGTTCTGGACAACGTCCTGATCGCCTACGGCATGTTGAAGAAGGGTCCTCTGTCACTGATCCGTCCGCTGTCTACGGTCCACAGCATCAAGCAAGCGAAAGTGCTATTGGAAGAATACGACATTGCTGAATACCTGCGTGAAAAGGTCGTGACCCTGCCTCAGGGGGTTAGAAAACTGTTAGATATTGCACTGGCCATGATTGGCAAACCTCAGGTTCTGCTGCTGGACGAACCCACCTCAGGTGTTGCCATCGATGACAAATTTGAGTTGATGGACACAGTCATGCGGGCGGTGCGGAGCTCTGGTGCTGCGGTGCTGTTTGTTGAGCATGATATGGATGTTATCGCCCGCTATTCCACCCGACTGATCGCCTTCTACGATGGTCGAGTGCTGGCTGACGGTCCCACCGCCAAGGTGCTGAAAGATGACAAAGTGCAAGAGCTGGTCACCGGCCACCATCTGGAAATCAGCTATCCCAAGGAGGTATCTCATGCTTAAGCTTGTAGCCATCACTACTCACATCGCCGGAACGCCGATCCTGCGCGATGTAAACCTGGAGATCAAACCCGGTGTGCTGGTGGGATTAGTCGGCCGCAATGGGGCTGGCAAAACCACCCTGATGCGTACCGTCATGGGCCTCCTAAAGCCAACATCCGGGACCATCACTATTGAAGGCCAGGATATGACCGACTTGGCCCCTCATTTTCGTGCCCGCTCAAAGGTCGGTTACATGCCCGAAGACCGCCAGTTGGTGCCGACATTGACCGTAGAAGAGAACATTTTAATACCGGCCTGGGCCAATAAGTTACCGGAAGCGGAAGCACGGTTAGCCTGGGTTTACGAGCTGATGCCAGAAGTTGAGGCTTTCGCCGAGCGCAAGGCCCTGCAGCTTTCCGGGGGGCAACAGAAACTGGTGGCGTTGGCTCGAGCGATGATGAGCGGCAGTCGCTTGCTGCTGCTGGACGAGCCCTTCGAGGGGGTCGCTCCGGCGCTGTCCAGACGTTTGGCCAGTGTGCTGCATACGTTGAAGGACGAAGGGCTGTCGGTATTGTTGTCCGAATCAGACTACAGCCATTCCGCCGATCTGGTGGACCAGGTCTACACCATCGAACGCGGTGCGGTGTCTGCACCGGAAATTATCCGAGGAGAGGTCGCATGAACAGTTTTGTCTTTAATTTCCCGAAACAACTGATTTGTAAGCCCGGCGCGATTGCGGAACTGGGCCAAGCTTGCCAACGAATTATCGGCAAACGCGTTCTTGTCGTTACCGACCAGGGGATCGTCTCTGCAGGATTGCTGCAACCTGCACTGGACGCCCTCGCGGCAGCAGACGTTGAAGCCTTCGTGTTCGACCAGGTCGAGGCGGATCCTGCCGAGGCCATCGTACTGGCGGCCAGCCAGCAGGCCATAACCGCACGAGTAGACGGTGTTATAGGCTTGGGTGGTGGTTCCTCCATGGATGTCGCCAAACTGGTAGCTTTGTTGGCCAAAGGCGAAGAAACACTGGAAGAGATATACGGCGTCAATCTGGTTAAAGGGCAGCGGCTGCCGTTGATACAAATCCCTACCACCGCAGGTACAGGCTCTGAGGTGACGGCAGTTGCCATTATTACCGTCGGCAAAACAGAAAAAAAAGGCGTGGTTTCCGAGCAGCTACTCCCTGACCTGGCACTGCTCGATGCCGAGTTAACCCTGGGACTACCCGCAATGGTGACAGCAACCACTGGCGTTGATGCCATGGTGCATGCAATAGAGGCTTATACCTCCCGTAACGCCAACCATAACCCCATCTCCGACGCCTTGGCCAAAGATGCACTGGGGTTACTCGGTGCTAATATCGAACAGGCCGTGCACGATGGCAGCAGCCTCTCGGTGCGTTCCAATATGCTGCTGGGGTCGATGCTCGCAGGCCAAGCCTTTGCCAATTCACCGGTGGCGGCAGTTCATGCCCTGGCCTATCCATTGGGAGGCATCTATCACCTGTCCCATGGTCTCACCAACGCGCTGGTATTACCCCATGTGATGCGTTTTAACCAAGCGGCTTGCGCCAGCCAATACGCTGCCCTGGCGCCGCTGGTGTTTCCTGCATTGGCAGAAATCGAAGACGAATCGGCTCGCAGCAACGCCTTTATTGAAGCCCTGGCGGACCTCAATGTATCCCTGGGCATGCAGGTCAGGCTGAGGGACTATGACATCCCCGAATCGGCTCTGCCTGTGCTGGCACAAGAAGCCATGAAGCAAACGCGCTTGCTGGTCAATAACCCACGTGAAGTAACCGAGGCTGACGCTCTGGCCATTTACCAGGCAGCTTGGTAAGGAGGCATGATGACTACCTCAACGATTCTACAAAAGCGTGCCGACTACCGACACTTCATTACCATCCCCACTCGCTGGATGGATAACGACGTCTATGGGCACGTCAACAATGTGCAGTATTACAGCTACTTCGATACCGCCGTTAATCGCTACCTGATCGATCAGGGAGTACTGGATATCTATCACAGCGAGGTCATCGGTTTGGTGGTGGAGACGCAATGTAAATACATGCGCAGCATTGCCTTCCCCGAGGATGTAATTGCCGGTGTGGCAGTGACGAAGTTGGGTAATAGCTCGGTGCGCTATGACATAGGACTGTTCAAGGGTGACGAACAAGACCCCGTGGCTCAGGGCCATTTTGTGCATGTCTACGTAGACCGAGGCAGTCAGCGTCCGGTGCCTCTGCCAGCCCCCTTACGCAACGTACTCGAACAGATCTCAGCCTGAGGATAATTTCATGCAACTAACAAATACGAAGCTGTTGCAACAGCAGGCTTTTATCGACGGTCACTGGCGTGATGCCAGCAGTGGCAAGCGATTTACCGTCAGCAACCCGGCCAACGGCGAAATCCTCGCCGAGGTCGCCGACCTTGACGCCGACGATGTCAGCAATGCTATTGCTGCCGCCGATAACGCCTGGGGAAACTGGCGCGCCCATACCGGCAAGGAAAGAAGCGCCATACTCAAACGCTGGTATGAGCTAATCCTGGCTGCACAGGAAGATCTGGCCATACTAATGACCGCCGAACAGGGAAAGCCCCTGGCTGAGGCTCGTGGAGAAGTGCTTTACGGTGCCTCGTTCGTCGAGTGGTTCGCGGAGGAAGCCAAACGCGTATACGGTGATGTCATCCCCTCCCATGGCCGTGATAAACGTCTACTGGTCATCAAACAACCCATCGGGGTCGCGGCGGCTATCACTCCCTGGAATTTCCCCATCGCCATGATCACGCGTAAGGTGGCCCCCGCCTTGGCGGCTGGCTGTCCGGTGGTGATCAAACCTTCGGAGCTCACCCCTCTGTCAGCCCTGGCCTTGGCACAACTGGCGCAACAGGCGGGATTCCCCGACGGCGTTTTCAATGTAGTGACCTCGACAAAAGCCCCTGAAGTGGGCCGCACCTTTTGCTCCGATACCCGAGTACGCAAGCTTTCCTTTACCGGTTCGACCCCGGTGGGTAAGTTATTGGCGCAGCAATGTGCCAGCAACGTCAAGAAGGTCTCGCTAGAACTAGGTGGCAATGCGCCCTTTATCGTGTTCGATGATGCCGATCTGGATGCCGCAGTGATTGGCGCTATCGTTTCCAAATTCCGCAACGCCGGTCAGACCTGCGTCTGTACTAATCGCATCTTGGTACAGGACAATGTCTATGAGGCATTCACCGATAAGTTCGCCTCTGCAGTGATGGCATTGAAGACCGGCAACGGCTTCGATGAAGGCGTCGAAATAGGTCCTTTGATTGACGAACGCGCCTTGGCCAAAGTAGAAAGTTTGGTGGCGGATGCACTGGCAAACGGCGCAACCGCGCTGACCGGCGGCGAGCGTTTCAACGGTGTCTTAAATGGCTACCACCCAACATTGTTGAGCAACGTCAATAACGGCATGCGCATCGCTCAGGAAGAGATCTTTGGACCGGTCGCCACCCTGATACGTTTTCAGTCAGAAGACGAAGCCATCGCGATGGCCAACGACACCCCATTCGGATTGGCGGCGTACTTCTACGCCCGAGACATCGGCCGTATCTGGCGGGTATCTGAAGCCTTGGAGTATGGGATGGTGGGCATCAACGAAGGCGTCATCTCCACCGAAGTGGCCCCCTTCGGCGGTATCAAGGAATCCGGATTAGGCCGTGAGGGATCCAAATATGGCATCGAGGACTATGTAGAAATTAAATACATCTGCATGGGCATAAGCTGATCTAGCCTTAACACCAAGCTCCGTTCTGTTGTTGACCTTTGCCCCGTTAATCGGGGCTTTTTTATGGCTATGTATGAGTTAGCTGTTGCGGCCAGCAATGTATCGTCTTGGCGGGTTGTGCGACAAACCTGTCTTTCGTAAAGCTTGCGATGGGAGTGTTTGCAGCTGAAACTACATGATGCTGTTAGAGTAATGTTACCCGAATAAAAGAAGGTATTGCATGGATTTTCTAAAAACGTTTGGCCTATTTGTCATCACGGCTATCGCAGAAATCGTCGGTTGTTATCTCCCATATCTTTGGCTCAAACAGGATCGCTCGGTTCTTCTTTTGATTCCAGCAGCCTTCAGCTTAGTTGCATTTGCTTGGCTTCTCACATTGCATCCTCACGCGGCAGGACGCGTTTACGCAGCGTATGGTGGGGTTTACATCAGTGTCGCGCTGATGTGGTTGTGGGCTGTGGATTCTGTTCGCCCTACAATTACCGACTGGATCGGGGTAGGTGTTTGCTTGGTCGGCATGGCAATTATCATGTTTGGATCACGCCATACCTAGTGGGGTCCCCGAGGCTCAATGGTCGCTTGCTGCGACAATGTATGGACCCCTCCCTCCCAGCGAGACGCTAGGCTTAGTGTCTAC
>JBALWH010000032.1:0-56153 GCA_036960175.1 Motiliproteus sp.
GCGACTAACCGTAATTTGGAGAAAATGGTCGAGTCGGGTGAATTTCGTGAGGACCTCTATTTTCGTCTGAATATTTTCAATATTGAACTACCTCCGCTACGAGAACGCAGCGAAGATATTCCTTTCCTGTTGGACTTTTTTATTCAGCGGGAATCTAAGAAAATCGGTTTGGTCGACCATATTAATCTGGATGGCGATGCTAAGGATCTACTTTGTCAGTACTCCTATCCGGGCAATATTCGTGAGTTGGAAAACATCATCGCCAGAGCGTTAATTCTGGCCGAAGATAATGTGATTACCACCATGGATCTGCCTCAGCAGGTATTGAAAACGAAACCTCAGCAGTCAGTTGATGGTCTGACTCTGAGAGAGCAGGTTCAACGGTTTGAAATAAGTGCCATTAATCAGGCGATCAATGAGTGTGATGGTGATCGGCGCGTGGCGGCTAAAAGGCTGGGACTTGGCTTATCCAGCCTTTACAGAAAGCTGGAAGATTCGGCGTAGTCCTCGATTGGCAGCGGCTGATATTTAAATAAACATCTCGACGTGAGACACGTATAAAGAAGGAGTTTTATAGATGATTAAAAAACTATTAATAAAAGCACGGTTGGTGATGGTTGTCTGCGCATTTGCCGCTTTTCCAGCACAGGCTGCCGATGACAATGGTCAGGAGATTCTTCAAAAAGGGCTAGATGCCTTTGAACGTGCCGACATTATGGGAGCTTTGCCCCATCTTAATCAGGCAGCAGAGATGGGGTATCCCGAGGCGCAGACGTTACTAGCACATATTATGGCTAGGGGCGAAGAAAATGAAATTGCCCAGAAATGGTATCTGAAGGCCGCCGAGCAAGGTTATGCTAATGCCCAATTTGCTCTGGCAGAACTAGCTATAGAGGGTAAGCCTGGGGTGACTCTTACATCGGCCGAAGGGCTGGAATGGTTAGAAAAGGCGGTGGAGCAGACGCACCCTGTCGCTACGAATTTTTTGGCATCGTTGTTAGAAACAGGGCGCTTAGGCGTGAAGGTTGATATCCAAAGAGCATCGGCGCTTTATCATCATGCAGCTGAAGCGGGCGTTGGCGATGCAATGGTTCGTTTAATTCAAGCTTATAAATCAGGCGAATTGTCTTTGCAGGCCGATCCAGTTAAATCTGCGATCTGGCAACAAAAGTTGGATGATGTGAAAAAGGCGGCTCAGGGTAAGTAGCATGAATAAAATGTCGTGGCTGCTCTGTGGTGTCGGGTTTCTAGTGAATATTTCAACGGCTTCGTTTGCTGCAGGGGGGCTTGATGAAGGGCGTAAGGATTATCAGCGTTTTTGTCAGAGCTGTCATGGCAGCAATGGGTCCGGAAAGGTTGGCCGGAGCCCTGATTTCCGACGTCCAGGGGCGCTGTTAAAGACGGACAGAGAGCTAGTTGCTCGAATCGAGAAAGGCAAAAAATTGTGTCCCTCTTTCAAGGGTATTCTGGCCGAAGAAAAAATCACCAATGTCATTCGTTATCTAAGGACCTTTCGCTAATGTTCAATGCAGTTATCCGTCTATTGATTGGACTCGTAATCTTCTCTCTTATTGGTTGCTCTGATGGCGATAAAGAGGAAAAGGAAAAGGCTGACGCTGAACCGGTATTGATGGATCAGCTCAGCAGCTATGTCGAAAAGAGTAGAAGCGTGCTTGAGAGCTTTAATGTCGGTGACAATGTTTACGTACGTTCTCTGGCAGCGGATCACAAGAATAATCGGCTTTGGGTGGGGACTTCACTCGGGGTTCATGAAGTAGACCTGGATGGCTTCCAGCTAATCAATACCTTTACCCGAGAACACGGATTGGCCAACGAGTACGTTTTTTCTATCGGAATCGACGCTGATGGCTATAAATGGTTTGGTACTAATGCTGGCGGTATGAGTCGTTATAAAGATGGCGAGTGGAAAACTTTTTTTCCAATGCACGGATTAGCAGATTACTGGGTCTATTCTTTTGCTAATCATCCAGATGGCTCACTTTGGGTCGGCACTTGGGCTGGCGCTAATCGGGTCAATCGCAGTACCCTAGAGTTTGAAACTTATGTCACGGAGCTCATTAATGAATGGGTTTATGGCATGGATGTCGATAGTCAGGGGCGCGTGTGGTTTGGAACGGAAGGTGGTGTAACGGTCTATGATGGTACGACCTGGAAATCCTGGAGCCACGAGGATGGTCTGGGTGCCAAGAATAAAGAGGGTTTGGAGTTCAGTACCAATACCGGTTTGGGTACTCGAGATCGGCATGATCTCGGTATATTAGCCGGAGGTATGGCAACCTATAATCCCAGCTATGTTTTTAGTTTGGTGGTCGATAAGCAGGACCGTATTTGGGCCGGTACCTGGGGTGGCGGGGTGGCTCTGCTCGAAAATGGTAAATGGCGTAATTTTACCACCGAGGACGGCTTAGGCGGCAATATCGTTTACAGCGTGCTAGAAGACAAAAATGGTGCCTTATGGTTTGGCACCAATGGCGGTGTAACCCTTTATGATAATGGCTTCTGGCAAACGCTTGATGCCAGCAATGGATTATTGGGTAATGATGTGTTTTCTCTCGCCGAATCTCCTAATGGCGATATATGGGTGGGTACTCGCAGTGGTGTTTCTCGGGTGGGTAAGAAGCCATTGTCTGCCCATCCGTAGATTGATAGCGGCTATATATACAATTTCGTGTTTACAGTTGATGTGAACTGCTGGAGGTTTAAGTGAACTTTGGATTGATGGGGCGCAATGTGTTTTTTAAGTCTGCAACAGTAGTTGCGTTGGCTGCGGCTGTTTTTGCCGTGCCGGTTGTACAAGCCGCTGAAGCGCCTGCAGATACTGGTGCTGCAGAAGCGAAGGTTGAGAGTGCTCAATATCCTGCGAAAAGTAAGTTTACCCATTTCCGTGTTGGTCAGCGCAACGTTAAATCCATTTTTTCAGATCGTGATGGCGTCATGTGGGTGGGTACCTCGGGAGGGGCTATTCGCTATGACACTAAAACCGATGAGTACCGCCACTTTGATGTGCGTAATGGTCTGCTGGCTAACGGGGTTTTTCATGTCAGTCGTATTGGTTCCAGAGTTGCTGTAGGTACCTATGGCGGTGGTCTAGCCATGTTGGATGAATCTACCGGTGATTTCCATATCTACAATGTTCCCGATGGTCTTGGGGATGCGTTTGTATACGACGTATTGGAGGCCGAAAACGGTGATGCCTGGATCGCAACCTGGACCGGTGTCAATAGGATTCGCAAAGGTGAGTTAGATAATCCAGATGCCTGGGAAATTCATACGGTTAAGAGTACTAGCGGCGGTCTTCCTAATGATTGGGTATACGGCCTTGCTCAGGGTAAGAATAATGATATTTGGCTGGCGACCGAAGGCGGCTTGACCCGCTATAACTACGCAGACCAAAGTTGGACTAACTGGCAGCACGCCGATGGCCTTGGCGCACCTTATGAAATGGTTAAATCCCAGAGTAAGTTCTCCCGGGATCCTGCTAAGTATTCATCGCATCACGCTCAGCAAAAGATTGAGCAAGGTTTGCAGGGCGTAGATACGGCCTATAACCCTAATTATATTGTCGCTTTGGAAGTGGATCATAACGGCCAGGTCTGGGCCGGAACCTGGGGTGCCGGATTAAGTCGCTTCGATGGTAAGGAATGGAGTGTCATTACCGTCAGTGATGGATTGCCTTCTAATCATATTTTTATGCTGCATGAAGACGCCGAGCAGAATATGTGGATTGGCACCAGCCATGGCTTGGCTATGCTGCCTGCGGATGGCGCCAAAATGAAACTCTATGATATGGAAGATGGATTGTTTTCCAATGCCGTATTTTCTATGGACACTCAGCAGGATGGTACGCTTTGGATCGGCAGCTTTGGCGGGGTTGCTCGTATTAATCATCTGGATGATTAAGCGAAACTTCCTTCCCGGATTCGAGAGCCTGGGTTCTTGATTTTGAGAACGTTTTCTCGGTTTTGCATTTCTTTTTCTTGTTGCTAGCAGTTGTTTTATATCTGTCGGGGCTAAGGTTTGATGTTGTTACGTAAATGTAAATTGTTTTCTTGTTGTTTATAACTTGTTGATATTTAATGTATTTAGTGGTTTTTTTGGCGGTTTTAGGTTTTTTTTGAGGTTTTTTAACGAAGGGTTTAGCTTGTTGGCACGCTTCCTGTATTGTTTATAGTGAAGTTAACGAATAAAGAATAGTCTACACAGCTTGCCTCAATAGCTGTCACTAGAACTTAAAGGTGAAGACAATGAAAAAGTCAATTTTACATCTAGCAACAACTGCCGCAATGGTCGGTGGTTTAGCCTTTGCTGTCAGTGGCTCCGTTGTGGCAGGTATTGCAGATACTAAACACAATCTGGGCTCTAGCCAGTCAGTCGGTACTAATGCACAACATAGTGGTACCGCTGAGATTTGTGTGTTCTGTCACACGCCTCACGGATCTGCAACTGGTGCGTCGGTTCCTCTGTGGAACAAGACTCTGCCATCTGTAGGTAGCTACACTACTTACGATACCTTGGGTACTAGCTCTCTGGATGGTAACGTGGCTTCTGTTGGTTCTGTGTCGCTGGCGTGTCTATCTTGTCATGATGGTTCTCAGGCCATGGATACCATGTTAAATGCTCCAGGAAGTGGTAACACTGCATTAGGCACTTCAGGTTGGTCGAATTCAGGTACTGGCGGTATTATTGCCGGGACTGCTGAATCCTTCCCAAATTTGGGTGTGAATCTTACTAATGATCATCCGGTTGGTATAGAGTATGCTGGTGGTGGTTGTGGTGCGGGCGCGGCTTGTTCTGTTTCCACTAGCGCTAACGATAAAGACTTTAAAGACGCTGCCTGGAAGACCATTAACGGTAAAGACGTCTGGTGGGTTGATGTGGCCAGTGGCGCGACTCTGAGTGGTACAGTTACTATTGTGGGTAACGCTGGTACACGTGAAAAAACAGATATGCAGCTGTATACTCGTAACTCTGGTCCTTATGTCGAATGTGCTAGCTGTCATGATCCACACGTTGAAAACGATACATTCCTGCGGGTTGAGAATGATAGTAGTACAGTGTGTCTTTCTTGCCACGTTAAGTAATTTGACGTAGGAGTTGTATTAAGGGATGGGTCGACATATGTCGGCCCATCTTTATATCAGGGGGGTTGGATGTTCTCGGATAAAATTGTAAAACTCTTTGGCGCCTTAGTGGCGTTTTTTGTGCTTGTGCTCTCTGGTTATTCAGTTCGAGCAGCAGAGCTTTCTGATGATGTTTTTGCTTCTGTCGATGGTGCAGATATTCTCTGGTCGGAGTATGAAGAAGAATTTCGTAAGGAAATGCGTAATCGTTTTTATCATGGTTCGGTTCCGGCGGAAGAGATGGATGCTTTTAAGCAGGATGTCTCCGATATTCTCATCCATGAAGTGCTTTTAGCCAAAGAGGCCCGTGTTCAAGGTTTTGAGCCAGACCAGCTGTCGGTGCAGGACGGTTTGGATGCCGTTGATAAGAGTAATAGTGCGCACCCTCAATGGGCTGAGTTGAAAGCATTTTGGCTGCCGCGCATTAAGGCCCGTCTTGAGTATCAGTCTCTCAGTGTGCAATTGGAAAAAAAGGTAAAAAGTATCCCTGATGCTTTGCCGTCAGAAATATTTGCCTATTATCAGCAGCACCCTGAAAAATTCACCCAGCCTACTCAGAATCGATTGTCTCTGATTCTCCTTAATGTACCGCCTTCATCTGATACTGCCACCTGGAAGCAGGCCGAGGCTACGTTGAATGATTTGCTTGAGCAGCTTGCGGCGGGTGCTAGTTTTGCGGAACTGGCCGAAATTCACTCTTACGATGATACCGCGGACCGTGGTGGTGATATGGGTTTCGTTCATTTGGGAATGTTAGGCGATAGCGCGCAGGACGAAATTGACAAGCTCAACATTGGAGAATACACAGTCCCCGTCAGATTGCTTGATGGCATGGCTGTTTTCCAGCTGACGGACCGCAAGCCAGAAAGCCTGGAGGCCTTTGAGTCGGTCGAGCCGCGCGCTAAAGACCTTCTTCGCAGGGAGATGATTGATCTAAGTTGGAAGTCACTTCTTTTTCGATTGCGACAGGGGGCTGATATCCGCATTAATCAAAAGTTGCTTCAGTCAGTGCAGTCGTAATCTAATACATGTTCAGTAGCAAGCCAAAGGCTTGTCTGCGCAGGCGCTGGCTAGTCGTTATCACGGCAGGGATGTTAGTTGTCCCCAGATTTTCGTTATCCGCTTCCTATGTGCGGATGTCTAATTTCGAGACCGCCGTTGATGGTGAGTCTCTTTATACTTATGGAATAAGCAAACAATCCTCTGATCAGAATAGTACTACTGTTGATCGTGCTGAGTTCTCCACGATATTGAATGGTAGGGCTCGTTCGCGGGGGTTTATCTGGAAGCCCTGGTTTTCTGACTTTGGCTTGAATGGTTTGGCAACGGTTCGGCACACCACTACAAAGACTGGTGGTGAGCAGGCTTCAACTGATGATGAGCGGATGTCTCTCAATACTACCGGCAAAGCAAATCTGACTCTTTTGCCAGGAAGCCGCTTTCCCTTCAAGGCGTTGTTAACACATCGTGAATTGTTTAGTGATGATGATGGTGATTCTGAACGTCGTTATGCTACTGATTTAACGTTGGGGCAGAGCTATAAGGGGCTTGGACGAAACGCAATCTTAGCAACTGCAGGTCTTCGGATTCTAGATGGTAATGATGAAGAAGCGACTGATAGCGAGGCAGACTTACGCACCAGTGTAAGTCAGACTTTTGAAAACCAGAGCTATAGTGCTAACTTTGATTGGTTAACGGATGGTCGCACTACCAAAGAGACAGGGGTCAAAAGTGAGGCAGAGACCAAGTCGCTTTTTGGTGAGCACAGCTATGATATTAAAGCACAGCATATTAATGTTCGGACATTCTCTAGCGTTATAGAAAGTGAGAGTAGCAACGCCGCGAATGTTAATAATGTTCAGGTTTGGCAACTGGTCAATAATTTGTCTTGGTCTCCCCAGCGTATTCAAGGGCTGGAGTTAAGCTCTGATACGCGTTTTAGTACTTTTGACACGAAAAGTTCTGGTGTACAACGTGTACAAAGAGAAAGTATTATTTTTGGAAATAACCTAAGTGCTGATTATGAGGTAAATCGTAATCTGAGTACTGATGCTCTTCTGGATACTTCTTTTGAAGAGCAAGATGGAGTTGCTGAAATTGATTTCACCGAAAGTGTGGGGGCTGGTTATCAGTCCGACCCGGTGCAATGGGAGTTGTGGGAGTACAGGTGGTTTGCTGGCTCTCGTTTAGGCTCGAGCCAGGGGGATACGGCTAGCGGCACTACCTTGGTTGGGAATTATGAGCATAGTCTGGGTCAGCGAGATTGGTATCCTCTGTTTGATAGGGGACGCAGTCATCTGCAACTTTCTCAGGGGGTATCGTACTCTGCGCTCGAAACTGAAGGAGCGCCCATTGCTTTGACGCACAGTGCTAGTTATTCGTGGAATCGCGCTGAATCAGATTTTTCAGATACTCTCATTGTTACGTTAACGGATAGTCGCGATATTGGTGGTGAGGTTCGTGAGCGGCAGCAATTAGATGGGCAGATACAAAGAGACCAGCAGTATTTCGGAGATGGTAAGTTGAATCTGGATCTTTTCGGTCAGCTATTTCGTTCAGTAGATGAAGATGAAGATGATGAAGATGATGAAGATGATGTGGTTATAGCGGGCAGTCTTAGCGGCGCTGCTAGATTGAGTAAGTCGTCTGTTTTTGGTATTCCACGGCTGGATTATGAGCTAGATCTGACTGTTAACTACAATAAAATTTTTCAATCTCCAGAAGAGGATGAGGGGGTTCCCTTCGATGTAAGCCTCAATAGTTTGCTTAGGTGGCGCTTTGGTCGTTTAAGTTCAAAATTTAGAGTGTCTGTAACGGCTAATGAGGAGGAGACAGATGCTGAAGTCTATATTGAAGTTAAACGTTTGTGGGCAATGTAGCTTGATTCAATCTATCTTTGTATGAAGCTGTTGCGCATAAAGTAAAGGTCGGCAAGCCTGTTGGAAATGACGTAATGACGTAATGGCGTAATTTTTGCAATACTTGCACCTTTAATGATGTTGTCTACTAAGATTAGTCATTCTATGAATTATCAGATGAGAGAGAAAAGATGTTTGAGAAGCTGAAGGTACTGTCTGCACTACGCAGTATATTAGTTGCCACAGCACTTCTGTTTGGCGGAATGCTATCCAGCACCGCAGTCCATGCGGAGTATGCTGATATTGTGATTAATAACTATTCCGACGAAGCAGGTATGCGCCCGGCAGTATTCCCCCATTGGTTCCACCGTATACGTTTTCGCTGCAAGGTCTGTCATGCTGACCTTGGCTTTAAATTTCAGGCAGGCGGCAATAAAATCAATATGTTAAAGATTATTGATGGTGAGTTCTGCGGGGCTTGCCATAACGGTGAAATAGCCTGGACAGTAGAGAACTGTAACCTCTGTCACTCGGGTAACCCGGGAACTGAAACCCAGGTCCATCATAGTACGGTACAGAAGCTGGTCGACAAAAAATCTGCAGAAGCTAAGGGGGGCAAATAATCATGTTCGTACAAATAATGAAGCAGTCCCGCTTGGTCGGTTTGGTAGCAATAGCGTTCGGGTTGTTGATTTCTAACGCTCATGCAGCCGATCTCAAAAATGGGAATACAATTGTCAGCACCAAGGGCTGCATTGCCTGTCATAAAGGTGGCGTTATGGGTGCTCCGAAGATCGGCAGCGCCGAGGATTGGAAACCTCGTGTAGCGCAAGGTGCAAATGTTCTGGTTGAACATGCCCTTAAAGGTTTTAACAGCATGCCTGCTCGCGGTGGCAATCCTACCCTTAAGGACAATGAAATTGTCGATGCGATTGCCTATATGCTGGATACTGCCGGTTTGAAAATGCCTGCGGCCGGTGCGGCAAAAAAGGCGGCGGCGAAGCCAGTAGCCAAAAAAGCGGCGGTAAAACCTGCGGCTGCGCCAAAAGCTGTAGCAGCGCCTAAAAAGAAGCCAGCTAAGATTAAGTTTAATCGTCTGATGAAATCTACGGCGGATCGTAACCCTCCTCCAGTAGAAGATGGTATTCATGATGTGGAAAATGAAGGTACATACCAGTTACAGCCGCCGAGAGAAGGTATGGCCGGTTTTGCGAAATCTATTTCTGGCAACTACGTTGATTGGGTAAAAACGCTTAATGACGGCACTATCGAGCCACGATTTGACCGTCTTGACCCAACTAAAAAGCCTTTCGTAATGGACCTAAACATCGTTCGTGAAGTGAAAGGATCCATGCCTGATGTGGTTTATCCGCACAAACAGCATACTCAGTGGTTGGATTGTTCAAACTGCCACCCTGATATTTTCATTCCTAAAAAGGGTGCAAACCAAATTAGCATGGCTGCAATCTTGCTGGGTGAAAAATGTGGTGTGTGTCATGGCAAGGTCGCATTCCCAGTTAACGAATGTAAGCGTTGTCATTCCAAGAAGAAGAAAAGCGTTGCCTTTAAGGAGTAAAAGCGACGTTGATTAATAAAGCAGAGAGTCCCAGAGAAAAGCGAGAAACAAATATGAGAAAAATATTGATATTCTCCTTGGTGGCGGTGGCGTTCAACTGCCAGGCCGTTACTGAGCAAGGAACGCATTCGATGGACTCCAGTGGCGACCCCAGAGCTGCGCAGCCCGTTCAGCTTGCCCAGAATGATGTGCCTGAGGTTAGCGCCAGCGCGATTGCGCTGGATCCGCGGATGGATAAGGTTGTTAAGCTTATCCACACTTCCTCAGGTGCTCGTCAGGTCAATGGCAGTGACAACCCAGAAGCTCATGGTTTTCACCAGCAAGCGAAGGATCTTTTTCGACAGGCACTAAATGCCTCGAGCAAAGAAGATGCATCGAAACTGCTGAATGAGTCTATCAAGACTATGTATTCTGCTATTCGCGCAGCGTCTCCCAGCTCAGTTATGGCGGAGAAGAAACAGCGGGATTTTGACAAGCTGCACCGTTCTGTTGATACCTTTATGGAGCAACACGAGCGTATCAGTGAAGAAAAACAGCACATAAAAGAAGGTAAGCAACTGCGTTCACAAGTTACAACTCTGGTAGCTGAAGCGGAAGTTGCCTTCAAGACTGATCCTGCAAAGGCACAAGTTGTGCTACGCAGTGCCTTCGAGATGTTGCGTAATGATATTGAAGTGATGCGCGGTGGCCAGACCCTGATTCGTAGCCTCAACTTTGCAACAAAGAAAGAAGAATATGACTACGAGCTGGAACGTTATAAGTCGCAACGGGTACTGGTTGATGTCTTGTTGAGAGATAAGATGGAATCTTCTGCTTACGTTGCCAAGCAGGTTTCGGCTTATATTAAAGTGGCTGAAGAACAGCGCACAATAGCAGAATCTGAAGCGGGCAACGGTAACTATGAAGCCGCCATTGCTGCCTTAGGTAAAGCGCGTAAGCAGATTGTTCGCTCACTTCGGACTGGCGGAATCTACGTGCCAGGCTAAGTCGTTTAAAAGCAGATATTGTGCTGCGGTGTGCATAGCTTTGTAACACTATATCCGCTTCAACTTGTGTTAGTTAAAGGTTGAAGTGGATGCCGGTAATCTGTTTTGTCGATAAGCGATAGAGCAGGTTGCTGGCCTTTACTGATCTGTAATGGATCGGCTACCCGATCAAGGAGGAACGAATTATAGCGTCTGATAATATGGAATGGTTGAGTTGACTCGATGACATTGTTCACGCCTTTACGCGGTGCCGTATTCACATTTGTCGTTATCCTTTGCGGCGTCTGGTTTATCGATTCTCTGGAAACCCAGCGTTTTCAGCAGGCTCAACGTTCACAGATTGTTAAGACGCTCGCGACTACTCGGGCAAAACTCGAAGCTAGTATTTCAGAGCGCCTTGGTTTAGTGGAAGGACTCGCAGCCTTCGCCAAGACCTTTATTGCCCATGATAAGGTTTTCTCAAAAAGTGAATTTGAGAATTTCTCCCGCGAATTGATGAGAAATAAAACTGGAATTCGAAGTCTCCAGCTGCAACCTAATGCCGTTGTTCGCTATGTTTATCCCTCAGTGGGCAACGAATCTGTTATTGGTCATGACCTATTGGCCGACCCTTCCCGTCGTGATCAAGTGCTAAGGGCTATTCGGGAAAAAAGTTTCCCGCTTATTGGTCCTATTTCTCTTATTCAGGGGGGTAAAGCGCTGATCGGTCGTTATCCGATCTATCGGCAAGAGGGCGAGGGCGAACTATTCTGGGGTTTTGCTGCTATTTTGCTAGATCTTGATCCTTTATTTCAAGATGCTGGATTACTCAACAGTGACTCTGATGTCATCTACGCCCTCAAAGGGCGGCATGGTCTGGGGGCCGGTGGAGAGGTGTTTTTCGGTCAGTCATCTATTCTCAAAAGTAGTTTGACTAGTGAAGTGCTGCTGCCGTCAGGGTCCTGGCAGCTGGCGGCTATCCCGGTTGGCGGTTGGGTGACTACTAGCGTTCGCCAGTGGTGGATGCGTGCTCTTGGCTTGCTGCTGGCATTGCTGGCGGCAGGCGCTGTTTATGTACAAATGCGTTCCCCGCATAAATTACAGGAGCTGGTTGCTTTTCGAACGCTGGAATACCAAAAAACTTTGGCTGAGTTGCAGCAGGAAAAAGCGATGGTTAACTCCATCATCGATTCAGTACCGGACCTTATCTTCTGTAAAAATCTGGAAGGCCGTTATATTCGCTGCAATTCGGCTTTCGAACAGTATATCGGCCAATCCAGAGAGCGTTTATTTAACCGTTCGGATGACGAGCTGATTTTTGATGATATGCCAGCCCATTTTCACGAGTTAAACCTAAGTGTACTGCGTGAGCGTAAGGTAGAGCGTGCAGAAGAATGGGTCACTAAGGCTGATGGGAAGAGTCTGTTGCTGGATACCGTTAAGGTGCCTTTCTGTAATGCCGAAGGTGAGTTGATCGGCATGATCGGCGTTAGCCGCGACAGTACCGAGCGGCGCTGGGGTGAGAAAGCGCTACTGGCCAGTGAGAAAAAATTCCGAGCGCTGATCGAAGGGCTTGATGAGGTGTTGTTCAGGATATCCCTCAAAACACAACAGTATGAATTTGTTAGTTCCTCCGCCGTGGATATTTTTGGTTACGAAGCTAAAGCATTTACTGACAATAATGATTTTATGAAGGGCATTATTCATCCTGAATCTAGGCAGGAGCATGATGACTATTGGCGAGACTTAGTACATGGCAAGCCAGCTCGAAATTTTCGCTATTCGATTCTAGATAAGTTTAACAAGCAGCGCTGGTTGACCCAGTCGGCGCGGGTGGTACGAGATGAACAGGGCGCGCCCATTGCCGTCGAAGGTATTTGTGCCGATATAACTGAATCGCTCCGCTACGAGCGCATTCTGAAAACCATATCCAAAGGGGTTTCAGGGGCGCTGGGAGAACAGTTCTTCCACGAACTGGTCAAATACATGGCTACATCATTGGATGTGGAATACGCGGTTATTGCGTCACTGAATGGAGACTGTACCCGTGCTACCTCCGTTGCTGCCTTTGGTCGCGGCCAGGCCATGGAAAAATTCTCCTATAACCTGGGCGGTACCCCTTGTGAAGAAGCGCTCACGGATGGGGTGTGCATTGTCGAAAAGGGCTCTGCCAATAAATACCCAGACGATAAGATGCTCAGTGATCTAAATATCGAAAGTTATGTCGGCAAGCGGCTGGTGGATTCTCAGGGTAAATCTATCGGTATTATTCTGATGATGGACTCTCATCCATTAAAAAATGTTGAACAGATTATAATGGCGATGGATATTTTTGCGGTTAGGGCCTCCGCAGAATTGGAGCGGGCTGATAAAGAACAGACGCTGCTGAAAATTTCCCGCGCGGTTGAACAGAGTCCGACCGGAGTGCTCATCACCAACGTTAATGGCGAGATTGAGTATGCCAATGATAGCTTCTGTGCCATGACGGGCTATACGGCGGTGGAACTACTCGGTCAGAATCCACGGATACTTAAGTCCGGCAAACAGGATGAAGATTTCTATAAAGACCTGTGGAGTAAGATTAGATCCGGGGAAGAATGGCATGGCGAGCTACAGAATGTCAGCAAGGATGGCGCTATTTACTGGGCTAAATCATCGATTTATCCCATCTCTACAGATGGCGGGGAGACCCCTTCTCACTTCGTTGCATTGAAGGAAAATGTGACCGAGAAAAAGCGCAAAGATGCGCGTCTCAATATTGCATCAACGGTATTTGATACCACCTCCGAAGCCATTATCGTGACCAACTCTGATAATCGAATACAGTTGGTGAATCCTGCTTTTACTCGTATTTCAGGCTATGAGGCGGAAGAGGTGATGGGTAAAACCCCCGGAATTTTGAGCTCTGGACGTCACGACGGTGCTTTTTATAAAGATATGAATGATAGTCTGGAGCGCACCAATCATTGGGAAGGGGAGATCTGGAACCGACGTAAAAATGGTGAAGTCTTCCCGGAATGGCTGTCCATCGTTCGGGTTCTCAACAAGCTGGGTGAAGTAGAACGCTTTGTCGCGATATTCAGTGATATTTCCAAGCGCAAGGAAGCAGAAGGTCAGCTTTACCGCCAGGCGAACTTTGATGCACTGACTGAACTGCCGAATCGGATGTTAGCGACCGACCGTTTAACCTCGGCTATTACCCGTGGCCGCCGCTTGAACACAGAGGTGGCAGTAATTCACCTAGGCTTGGATCGTTTCAAATGGGTGAACGATACCTATGGCCATGATGCCGGTGATGCCATCTTGCAGCTGACCGCAGACCGCCTCAGTCATGTGGTCAGGGATTCTGACACGGTTGCCCGTCTCAACGGTGATGAATTCCTTATCATTCTTCCTGATATTGGCTCCGGCCAGGACGCAGAGTTTATTGCCAGCTCTATCTGTCATCGTATTGCCAAGCCTTACAGTCTAGAGCAGGGAGAAGCCTATCTCACTGCCAGTATTGGCATTGCGTTGTTCCCCTCGGATGCCGAAACGGTCCCGGCACTGCTGCATCATGCCGATAGTGCTTTGGGTCGTGCTAAGGGCCGTGGTGGCGATGTTTATCGTTTCTATACCGCAGAAATGAATAAAGAATCTCAAGAACGGGCAGAGTTGGAAGTGGAGTTACGCCAAGCCATTGTCAACGAAGAGTTTGAACTCTACTTCCAGCCATTGATTGATATAGGCAGAGGTTGCATTTCTGGTGCGGAATCCTTGATCCGCTGGAACCATCCTACCAAGGGGCTGCGGATGCCCGGTGAGTTTATCCCTTTGGCAGAGAAAACCGGTCTCATTATTCCTATGGGTAAATGGGTCGTGCAGCAGGCTTGTGCGCAATTGAATGCGTGGCAGCAAGGTGATCTTGCTGGTATGCGTTTATCGGTCAATATGTCACCTAAGCAGTGTTCAGATAGCGAAGGCTTTGAGAGTATCCGCACATTAATTCGTGAATCTGGCATTGATACCGATCGCCTGGTGGTGGAAATTACAGAGACCCTATTGATGGAGGGAGATAGCGCACTGAATGCCATGAATCAGCTAAAGGATATGGGCATCAAACTGTCGATGGATGATTTCGGCACCGGCTATTCATCCCTCAGTTATCTCAAGCGTTTCCCTATCGACTATCTGAAAATCGATCGAGGTTTTATTCAGGATCTGCCCAATGCCAGTGGTGATAGTGCTCTTGTTGAGGCTATCGTCTCTATGGCCCATGGGCTGAACCTGCTGGTGGTCGCCGAAGGAGTTGAAACCCTAGAGCAAAGTCAGTTCCTGGAAAATCTTGGATGTCAGTATTTACAGGGTTACTACTATGGTAAGCCAATGCCCGTAGCGGCGTTTGAGCAATTAGTGGCCGATTACGCGCTTCCTGTTTTGGCGTATACCGGGCCGGATAATATGTAGATGATTGCCTGCCATCGTAACTGACGGCAGGTTTATACGGATCATTGGGCCGTTATTGGGTTAACTGCTTGGTTCCGATATATAGAAAATGTGAATATTTCCCCTTGCTAGTCATTGAAAGGGTTCCGTTAGGAAAAGTGTATGAAATCAGTATTATATAAGTTCTCCATCGCCCTGATCTGTAGTTTGTTACTGGCTTCCAATGGCTGGGCCGTCGAAGCAGAGCCAAGCGTACGTGCAGGCTCAGATATTTATCATGATTACTGCTCTGTATGCCACGGTGATCGCGGTAATGGGCGCTCAAGGGCATCAGGAGGCCTGTCACCCTCGCCACGGGATTTTACCTCTATTACCTCTGCCCATGAGTTAACGCGAGAGCGAATGATCTTTTCGGTCAGCTACGGACGTCCTAATACAGCCATGGTTAGCTGGAAAAAGCGCATTAATCAGGCAGAAATCGAGGCGGTTGTCGATTATGTTCGTAATAGCTTTATGAATCTGGAAGCACAAAAGGTGGCGGAGCTGGCAGCAGCGGACAGTCAAGAGATAGAACCGTCAGTGAGTGCCATAGAAAATCTTGATCCGCTCGACCCGCGTTATTTAGCCTTGCCTATGCCTTTTGGGCTGGAGGGTAAAGCAGAGTGGGGTGGCATGTTCTATGGGATGAGCTGCGCTAATTGTCATGGTTCTAAGGGAGATGGCAAGGGGCCTAGATCGGATTTTATTTTCCCCAAACCGCGTGATTTTAAGCATCCGGCATCGCTACAAAAACTGAATAGACCGAAGTTGTTTGAGGTGGTGAATCAAGGCAGTCACGCATCAGAGATGCCATCTTGGGATAAAGTGCTGACCTATCAGGAAATCGCCCATGTGGTGGAGTATGTCTATCAGTCCTTTATTGAGGGTGACGTTAAGTAGTTGGGTAGATAGTATCCTATCGGCTGGGCGCTAGCGCAAATTACTCCGGTTAGATCGCAACAAAAAAGGGCCATATTTGGGCCCTTTTTTGTTGCTGATATTTTATTGGTATTGTTGCTGCTGGTATAGGTTAGAGCTGCTGGTATTGATTAGAAGACTAGCTACTCACCCTGTGGAGTGAACTGCTGCTGTAGCCAAGCGGCGATATCTTCTGCCTCCTGGGGAGTCAGTGGTACGAAGGGCATTAGCGCCTCGGGTGGTTCTTCATCCCACTTTTTCAGTTCATGGGCGAGATTCTGCAGGCGTTTGGGGCGTTGCAATGACGTAGTCTTGCGAATGGCGGGGCCTGAAACTCGCTGGTTGCGCGGATAGAGCCATTTTTCATCTTCGTAGACTCCCTCCCCTAGCTCACCATGACAGGTGGCGCAGATCTTATCTTTAAATAGTTCGGCGCCTTTTTCTGGATCGCCTGGTTGAACCAGGGCATGAGTGGGAGGCAGAGCATTTTTGCCAGCGATAAACTGGTGATCAAATTCATCTGCAGTTTCTCGTTTGCGTTTGATTTCCAAGGTCCAGCGATTGCTTACTGGATTATAGTTGGCAGCAGTTTCTACATCAGCTCGACTACCCGTCGCTGGAACGCCGATATAGTAGGGCAGTGTGACCCCTTTTGCGAAAGACATATCTGCACTTATTTCAGCCAGGCCCTGTTCTCCAAGGGATTCAGTGCGGTAGCCGGGGATTTGGTAATTACCTGCAGCTAGGTCAGCTTTATTGACATAGCGAGGGCTAAAGGGGATATCAATGGCGTTGTCCCTGAAAGGATTGCTGCCAGCATCGACTTTACGGCCGTTATAGCTTTCATCACCATAGTCGAGGTAGCCATCCTTTAGGGTATTCATTGGACGGCTGCGAGTGGCAGTCCAGTGCCATAGATCGGCGATATCGTCGGCAAAGGCTGTATGCATCGACGAAGCGCCGTCTCCGGTACGGCCCAGCTTCGGGTTCACTGATAGCGTCAAATTAGTGTGACAGTATCCGGCACAGCCGAGAGAACCGTCCTTGAAGTTGCCTTGGGTATCAATAATGGGGAACATCATAAATACTTGGTCCTCATCCTCGCCTCTGCCCAGAGTATCCAGGCGGTTAACGGTGTTGGCAGCAGGGGTTCCAGATTTAGCAACAGTATGGGGTTGGGTAACCCACTTTTGGCCATCATAAACCCAGCGGTTTCGGTCGATGGATGCATCGTGATTAGCGTCTTCCCATTGCAGCATAAAGTAGACGTACTGGTCGTCATAGGCTGAGCCGATGGTGACTGCGGTGGGCGTTGCATCGTAGTGATCACTGAGCGGATAGTTGTTCATCACTCGGCCGGGTATTGTGGTCAACCTATCCAGGTGCCAATCAGTATCAATACCATCCAGCGTTATCGCATTGGCATTGATCCGAGGTGAGATAACAGTGCGCGGATGCGTCGAGTCTGTGGGCTTCTCTTGAAAATCTAGAAAAAGCAGGTTTTCACCATAATGATTGTGAGAGTTTTCACTGACAGCTACAGAAAAATAGGTGTCAGCTGGAGCCTCAGAGGCAGCGGTTGGCAGGCTAACCAAAGCCGTTATAGCGGAGAGAAGAACTAGAGGTTTTGAAGTCGGATAAACTGACATAATCCGCATGCTTTATTCACTTTTGTAGTTGCGATTGATAGGCGTTATTGATGGTCGCAGTAAAGGCTTAAAGATACCTTGGCTAGAGAGCCGGTACAACCGAATATACGTAAACCTTTTTAGTCGGAATTCGACATAATTTAACCTTAAATAGCGCTTAGTAAGTTATCTCGTAAAGTTACTCGTCGTTATTGGAAAAATCGAACCACTTGAAGGTTTTGGGGCCGAAGGTCTTGAATCGGAAAAACATATCAGTGGGGGCGGACAATTCCGTAATAATGCCTGCCTTGTAATCTTTCTCCAAAGTTCGAATATAGTCTAAGAGCTCATCGAGCCTTTTATCCGCAAAGATGCTATCCCAGCCGGGCATTTCTCCTTTGCCTCTGCTGAGGCTGCGTTTTAGCTCGTTGTCATCCTTGTTCAGTCGTTCGCCGAGGGCGAAAGAGGGCGAGTGCACGTAATAAGATATACCGTTAAACCCATGACATCCTCCGCAAAAGGTCAAGAAGGTTTTTTTTGCTGGATGATCGTCATTGCTAACGTTAACCGCGAAGTCATCTGTTGTGCTGCTATCCAGGGTGCGTATGTAGCCCAGAACATTTGTCACTTGTTGCGTGGTCAGGGTGTTGTTCCAGGCCGGCATCAAGTTTAGACCGTTGAGGATGCTGGTGCTTAAGCTGTCGTTGTCTTTGTGCAGCCGCTCTCCTTTTGCAAAGGATGGGGATGCGGGGTAGGAGGCGTTACCATCGAAGCCATGACAACCTGCGCAGAAAGACTGGAAAACGATTTCTCCGCTTTCTAAGCTGCTATCTGCTTGCTGTAATTGTTCCTGTATAGCTGTCATCTGCAGCCGACTTGAATCTACCTCAAAGGTCTCATCACTTGGCTGGCGTTTGGCTACCCGGCTAAACCAATAGTTGGCCTCTTCCGACAGGTAGTACTTAGTTGGGATGCGCTTCAGTGAACGCGAATGAAAAATACCCAGTAAACGTTGCGCTTGTATATGTCCCTGATCGGCAGCCTGATGCAGCCAATGGTGTGCTTTGTCATAGTCGATAGGGACTCCCTCCCCATGCAGAAACATAAAGCCCATTAGGTGTTGGGTATCGGCGTCACCTTGTTGGGCGTAAGGCAGGTATTTTTCGAAAGTGGTGGGCGCGGTGGAGAGGTCAGCCTCTTCGAAAGAAAACGCCGAAATGTTGGTTGTAGACCAGCAAAGGCTTGCGCAAAGAATGCTAATTCTGAATATGATGTTCATTCCTCGCCTTTTTCTTTTCGGGTCTTTGTTTATCTTCGGATGCGCTGCTGGGATTCATACCCAGATGCTCGCTATACGGCTTGCTGATGCTACTAAGGTGCGTCTGTGGATTCAGGTCCGGGTCAATGAGCGTCAGCGATAAATTAATAATGCAATTTTTGTACCTTATTGTTGCGTTTTCACGCTAATTGACTTGAGTTAATCCATAAATGATTAATTGCTATTACCTTATGGAATAAAGATATCTACGGCTAGAATACTAAAATCTAATAAAAAACAGGGCTGTTTGTGTGGTTCTTTTCCCGCTAGAGGACATGGCGGTTTCTTAGAAAAATAGTAGGGATAATGAAAATAAAAAAAAGTAGTTCAATCCTTCGTAACCTGACGGTTCGTTATTTAGTGGCACTTGCCCTTATCGCAATATTGGTCACAACCTCTTCATTGGCGCTGGAAGTACTGATTTCTGAGCAGGACGCTGCTTCAGCGGTGATCAATATAAGTGGTCGTCAGCGGATGCTTTCTCAGCGTATAGCGCTTTATTCTTTCGCCTTAATATCTTCTCCTACATCCGGGGAGCAGCAACGTATGCGCTCCAAGTTGCTTGCGGCCGTCGATCTCATGGAAAAATCCCACCAAGGTTTGCTAAGGGGTGATAACGAGTTGGGGGTGCCGGGAGAAGTATCGCCGCAGGTAGAGGCGCTTTACTATGGTGATCCGGTCAATTTGAATAGCAAGCTGCAATCCTACCTGTCATCGGCCAGGGCTCTGGCTTCCTTGCCTGCGTCACAGTTGCGTTCTAATAAGCTGGGATTGGATGTCTACTTAGAACGTCGTTCTGAAGATATTTTGTCAGCACTGGATCAGGTGGTGAAGCAGTATCAACATGACGCTGAGCAGGCCGTCGATAAAATCAGTCGCTTGGAATTGCTGGTGTGGATTTTCGCCATATTTTTGCTAGCGGTCGAAGCCCTGCTTATTTTCCGCCCGATGGCCCAGAAGGTGGTCAGGCAAATTGATCAGCTATCCAAGCAAAAAGAAGTGTTAAGCAAAAAATTCAAACTCTTAAAAGAGACTAGAGATCAGCTGGTGCAGAGCGAAAAAATTGCTTCTCTTGGGCGCATGGTGGCTGGATTTTCCCATGAAATTAATACACCTATTGGTATTGCTATCAGTGCAGTGAGTCAGTCTCAAGAGTCAGTGTGTCAAATCCAGCATCAGCTCCAACGAGAAGAAGTTGATGAGCGGGTTTTGCTAGAGGAGCTGGATACGTTGAGTGAAGCTTCGAAACTGGCCTTTTCGAATCTGGATCGAGCGGCACGCTTAGTGGCTAGTTTTAAGCGCACCTCTATTGATCAACAAACGGAAGCGGATCGGGAATTTGATCTTAGAGAGTTAACTGAAGATATTATTTTTACGCTTAATAGTCGATTAAAAAAACAGCGTGTCAGAGTCGATATTCAATGCCCTGACATGTTGGTGCTAGAGGGTAAGCCCAGCCATATAGAGCAGCTGTTAACAAACTTGATTGTTAATAGTCTGGTGCATGGCTATGAGGGTAAAGGCGGTGTTATCAGCATAAGCTGGATGCTGGATGCTGGATGATAAAGAGCAAATAAAGTTGGAATATCAAGACGATGGCAAGGGAATTGCTCAAGAATGTATAGCGGGTGTGTTCGAGCCTTTCTACACGACCTCCCGTTCTGAAGGGAGCGGGTTAGGTTTGTATATTTGTTATAACATCGTCAGTAATGACCTCAAGGGGCGGATCAGCTGCAACAGCCAGCTAGGCAAAGGAGCAGAATTCACGGTTGTATTTCCGATGGAAGCACAGACGGCTTAAATAGAGTGCTATCAACTGTTTGCATAGAACGAGTAGGGGTGCATGATGAAATTAGTTAATCGGCAGCAGAGTTTAAAATCCACCTCCAGTCCTGCAGCACCGGAACTATCACGGTACGCCTGGAAAGTGTTGGTGGTGGATGATGAAAATGACGTTCGGGCGATTACTCGCCTTAATCTCCGAGATTTCCAGTTTGCCGGATTTGGTTTGCAGATTATCGAAGCCAGCAGCGCCGCACAAGCTCAGAAACTATTAGATTCCCATCGAGATATTGCCTTGATGCTGGTGGATGTTGTCATGGAAACTGATGATGCAGGTTTAAAATTGGTCAAGTATATACGCGAAACTCAAGGCAATCTGCTATCTCGTATCATTATCCGCACCGGTCAGCCAGGTATCGCGCCAGAACGTTATGTTATTGATAATTTTGATATTGATGGCTATGTGTGTAAAACCGACCTGACGGTGCAGCGCTTATATACCACTGTGCGGTCGGCGATTAAGTCCTATAGAGATCTTAAATCTATCGACCTCAACCGCACCGGGTTGAAAACAGTGATCGAGCAGACCCCAGAGATTTACCGCATGGGGAAGTCATCGCTGACCCATTTCTTTGGCGGTATTTTGTCCCAATTTGGCGGTATTTTGTCCCAAATAGTTGCCCTCTGCCCTCTGCCATCTCAATGAAAACAGTTACATGTCGACGATAGATGGCATGATTGTGACCTTTGAGGGGGAACAGATTTCGGTTCATTCCGGCACCGGTGAGTTTTCGGAGCATGAAAAAAACACCCCAAGAATTAAAGAGTTAACAAAAGCTTGTGTTGATCTTGTGGTCCATAACAAGGTCACCGGAAAACTGCGTCAGGGCGCCTTGGTGTTGCCGCTTAAAATGAA
The DNA here is from genome assembly GCA_036960175.1 of Motiliproteus sp. GTDB lineage: Bacteria > Pseudomonadota > Gammaproteobacteria > Pseudomonadales > Balneatricaceae > Motiliproteus. The sequence goes on from JBALWH010000032.1 coordinate 21,567, forward strand.
TGAGAAAGCAGTGGGCTTTGTTTATTTGGAAACCAGCCATGAACTCACCGAAGCGGACCGGAATCTGATTGAGATTTTTACCAGTCAGTGTTCCAGCACCTTTGAAAGCCTGAAGCTGCACCTTGATCTGACTAACTCCTATCGACAAGCTATTGATATGCTTGCTGAAGTTGCAGAATTTAAAGATTCTGATACTGGCGGGCATATTAATCGTCTGGCTGCCTACACGCTGCGGGTAGCGATGGAGGTTGGCATTCCTAAGGCCGAGGCGGAAGCTTACGCGCAGGCAGCGCGCTTGCATGATGTTGGCAAGGTTGGCATCCCGGATTCTATCATCCAGAAACCGGGCAAGTTGACCACCGACGAATACGACATGATGAAGCTACATACTGATATTGGTGCCCGTATTTTTAGCCAGGTAGAAGGTATGGAGCATGCTAAGGATGTGGCCCTTAATCATCATGAGCGCTGGGATGGGAAAGGTTACCCTAATGGCAAGCGCGGCGATGATATTTCGCTATTGACGCGGATAGTGTCGTTGGTAGATGTATTTGACGCATTGGTTAGTAAGCGCTCCTATAAGCCTGCATGGCGTCCTGAGGACGCTAAAGATCATCTTCGCAATAATGCCGGAGAACATTTCGACCCGCAGGTGGTTGATGCTTTTATCCGCCTCTATGAGCGTGGCGGAATCGATGATCTGATCATGGCTGTCGAGCACTGAGGAGAGTAGTTGTTAAAGGCTGTTTTAGATCATTATGACCTAGCCCTCAACGAAAACGCCCCAGCGCTATGCCGGGGCGTTTTCAGTTCAGGGGTGTGTTTTTCTATTGGATCTTAAAGTGGGACACCAGCAGCTGCAGGTTACCGGCCTGTTGGGCCAGTTCACGGCTTGATTCTGTGGTTTGGTTTACGGCACTAACGGCCTGACCCGCTTTGTTCTCTATTTCCACAATGCTGAAAGAGATCTCCTCGACTGCGGCTTCTTGTTGGCTCATTGCCGAAGCAATATGAGTGTTTTGGTCGGCAATGGCTTCGATTTCCCGGGTGATGTTGATTAGCGCTTCGCTGGCCTTTTCAGATTGCTCGACACTAGAGTTGGCGCGCTGCTGGCTGTTATCCATGGAGCTGTGAGCTTCTCGAGTGCGGGTTTGCAGTCCCTCAATAACGCCTTGGATCTCCTGAGTGGACTCCTGAGTTCGCTGGGCTAGAGTTCGAACTTCATCGGCGACCACCGCAAAGCCACGGCCTTGTTCGCCTGCTCGTGCTGCCTCAATGGCGGCGTTGAGTGCTAACAAATTGGTCTGGTCGGCAATATTGCGAATAACATCCAGGACCGCGCCTATTTTTTCACTGTCTTCGCTGAGCTTGTTGATGACTTCAGCAGTCGAGCCGACATCAGCAGACAAGGTTTGGATGGCTTGCTGGGTCACGTTAACCACCTGGTGGCCCGCTTCAACCAGTTCGCGCGCATGGTTGGCTGACAGGCGGGCGGTTTCAGTACTGGCGGATACTTCTTTACTTGATGCGGTCATCTCGGTAATGGCTGAAGCGACAGTGCCCGTACGCTGTTGTTGCTCTAAAACGCTGTCCCGGGTTTCAGAGGCGACGGCAGATAGTTCTTCTGCTTGTGATGCCAGGGTAGCGGAGGTAGTGGATACTTGGCCAATAGTGTCTCGCAGCCGCTCCGCCATTCTTGCCATGTTGTTGTTTAGTGTGACCAGTTCGTCGTTGGAGGATTTGGCTCCCTGTGGGCAAATCTTAATGGTCAGGTCGCCATCGGCGATGCGCTGACTGGCGACTGACATGCCTTTGATTGCATGGATAATTTCGGTAACAACAAAGAAGAGCACGGCCAGAGCGATGGCTATACCAATCAGCATGGAAACCACCAGCAGTATGAAGGTCACATTCTGAGTTTGCTCTACCGCGACCATCTGTCCTTCGACTTTACCATCGGCGCTTTCTTCAACTTCGCCGATCGTAGCCAGCAATTGATCTGAAGTGTTCTGGTAGTGAACATTGGCTTTTCTGAAGTCTAGAAAATTAGTTTGTGCCAATTGGAAATCGGCATCGTGCTGTTTCATCGCTGTGCCGATGGCCTGGGCAATGTTCTGGCCTTTGAATACCCCGGCATTAACCTGAGCTTTCTGGAACAGGGGGTGGTTTAGAATCTCAGAAGATTTTTCTTTAAGGTCAGCCAGAGCATCATTCAAGGTGGCACTAACCTTTGCCTCTAATTCGGTTTTGCTAGGATCCATAAGATCGATAAGGCGTTGATAATTATAGAAGCGCGTGAGCAAGGCTATCTGCGTTTCCATGCCACCGTCTGCGGCAGACCATTTTTCGCTGAGACCGCTGTTCCAGGTAACGCTGCTATTCGGATCCTTTTCCAAACTCTCCACAGCTGAGTCTCCAACCTCTTCAGCCTCAGTCATTAATTTCTGGAACTGGTTGAAGTGGGTTCTTAGGCTGGTATCGGATTTCTGGAACGCCTGGAAACTCATCAGCAGGTGGTTTTGCGCTTCTCTGAAGGCCTTTTTCTGCGTACCTATCTGATCGACCTCTGCCGCAGACATCAGTCCAGCAGCAATCATGCGGCCCAGTGCTTCTTCAGCCATGGCCTGACCTTCTTCGATCAATGCCTGTGCTTTGTTGCTACCCGACTGGCCAGAGATGGTGTGGCCAACTCCCAGCATTTCCGCTTCGATGCCTATGCTTCCTTCCATTGCGCCATCGGCGGTATTCCAGGCGGGACCAGTAATGAAGTCCAGCAACCCAGATAGTTTATTAACGCCATAAAATCCTGCAGCGCTGCAGACTAAAACCATCATCAGGATGAGGATATAGCCCCCTCCCAGTTTGGTGCCTATTTTCATTGGTTACCTCCAGATACAACAGAAAAGCCTTAAGTAAGGTTTCGTTTATGACCCCAGTACCGAATAAGCATAGTGCAGCTAACAGAGACAGCAATGGGGAGCGGCCTGCGTTGGCCGTTGTTGGTTGATATTTGCGCACTTGATTTGAGCGCCCATTAAATAGAAATGGTGGAATTATAAACTTGATATTAGTCAATATTCGAAGAAGGCAGCCGTATGTTTTTTGTTCATCTAAGATATTCTTGAATAAAGGAATGTTTTCTCGCAATTGAGAAAAAACAGAGGGTTGTGGTTGTTTGTAAAGTTATTTCAAGTTGTGTTTTTATTGCTTTAGGGTATTAGTATCTATGCTGTGAGTTTGCATGTTGTTTAAAAAGAGACGTATCAAATAATATGCGGGGGATTTTGCATGGGATTGAGCGTGGCTTCGTTTTGACCTGTTGCAGAAAGGTGTCGATAGGAGCTTGTTAGCTTGGGCTATTTTGCAGTCGTTGTTTCTGGATATTCCAGTACAGTCGTTTTCTGGATATCTACAGGACGCTTCATTTTAACAATTTCCAGCTTATTATGAGCGGTGTGAATGAATTCGCTAAATGAGCATGATCAATGTGACTGCCAGGCGTAGGGTATATAAAAGTAATAATATCTGACTGATAATTCTTGGTTGTCCCGACATTATTATTCTACAGAAACTAATCGTATTAAATTTCATCTGTTTCTTACTGATTGCCCTAAAGGACAGTAAATGACAAATAATAAAAGCAGTGACCACATACTTTTGTGCGTATGTGTTGCCTTAAGCATGGTTATCTTTGGTATCGATCTGATGTTGCCTTTAGGGGTTGCTGGTGGCGTACCTTACGTGCTGGTAGTGATGCTAGCGCTGCGAACATCGGTTAACTCTTATGGGCTGCTGTTTGCGGTTCTCAGCAGTATATTGACGTTGGTCGGACTGTACTTCTCTGAAAGTGGGGGTATTTACTGGATGGTATTGGCTAATCGTGGGTTGGCGCTATTCGCTATCTGGGTTACCTTTTTCTTGGGTATTGAGCTTAAGCGCACACAAGCAAGGCTGTTTGAAAGTGAAGACCGATTTAAGGTAGTGGCAGACCAGGCTCCGGTGATCATCTGGGGGGCGGATAAAAGCGGTGACTGGGACTTTATCAGTAAGGGCTGGTTGGAATTTACCGGAAGAGACCTTCATCAGGAGCAAGGTTCTGGCTGGCAAGAAGTCATTCATCCCGATGATTGGGAGGCCGTGGACCGTGTCTATCGCGCCGCCAATCTAAAGCGCCTGGCGTTTCAATTGGAGTGTCGGGTGCGCAGATTTGGCGGAGAGTATCGCTGGCTGATTATCCAGGGTATTCCTAGATTCGTGGAGCAGCATAATTTTCTTGGTTTGATTGGCACTGCCGTCGATGTCAATCAGCGCAAGCTCACGGAACAGGAGCTGGAAGATACCATGCAACGGTACTATTCCCGTGAAAAGATGGTTTCCATTGGCACTCTGGCAGCCGGTATTTTGCATGAAATAGGGAATCCGGTGGCGGGTATATCCGGATTAACACTGGAATTACTTAAAGATGTAGAAGAAAGTCCTTCGCTGACTTCAGCTGAGCGAGAGAAGCTGGAGCAGTCTTTACGTATCGTGCATGAAGAAACTAATCGTTTGATTCGGATTACCCGCGATGTAAGCGCTTTTTCTAGCCTCCATAGCGAAAAGCTGGAGTGGCAGGATATTAATAATCTGGTTGAGCGCACTTGTCAGTTGATGGGCCACGATCAGCGTATGTTGTTTATCAATTTACAGCAGGACCTGGATCGTTCGATTCCGGCGGTATGTTTGGTGGCCGATTACTTCGTGCAGGTATTATTTAATCTAGTGGGCAACGCCATTGATGCTTTTGCGGGCAAGGAAGTCGCTAGTGAGATACGCATCAAAACCTGGAAAGCTGGCAGTCGAGTGATGCTGGAAATTCGCGATAATGGCTGCGGTATGTCGGCGGCAACGTTGGCACGGGCAGAGGAGCCTTACTTCACCACTAAGTCTGATGGTTCCGGGTTGGGGTTGGGGCTTTCCTTGTGCCGTACCTTGATTGAAGAGCAGAACGGACAGTTGGAAATCGTCTCCAAAGAAGGCGAAGGTACGCGGGTGTTAATCTCTTATCAGGCTGAGGCTGATATTAGTTGAGCAAGGCGTTGAGGCTGTTGCAAGGCTAATGCACATCGATGATGTTGCGTTGAAAATCGATACAAAATACTTATTTTCAACCCGCAATTTTGGCTTTCGCCGAACGTCGTATTGTCTCATCGTCGCGCTCTATTTTTTCCGGCCGTAGTGGTCAAGAGTGCTGGCCGACTCGGGTACGCCATTCTCGGTAATAAATGTAGACAGAGCCCTTGGCGTTCTGCTGAATGGGTGTGTCGACCATAAATTCACCGGGTTGGAGGAGCTGAATATCAGAGTGAGTGGCAGCAACCAGTCCAGAATTTGCCAATCGTTTTAATTCATCAGCAAAGGAGTTTAGGTCAGGACAGTTGGTATGACAGATAAGTGTGCTCATAATCGCCTCCATGCGACAGTGCGGGTTGTTTTTTGATCAGTGTTTTTGAGTATCAGTGATGTTAGCAGCAATGTCAAAAAGATGGATCGCTCACCTTTCGGAAAAAGTTTCCAGTTTGTCGAATATTATGAGGTCTATCGGATAGCTGAGGGCGGTCTGCTCGATCATGGAAAGCAGGGTCTCGATTTGCTGCGTAGGACTGAAGCGAACGGAACCTTTTTCTAGCACGGCATTTGTAGATAGAGAGTTATTTAGATTTTTCAGTGAGATAGCGGTCCTAAAGGAGACTTTCCACTTTTATGGAGACTATTTGCCGGCGCTATTATTTCTCCACGCCCAGCCATGTTGGATGCGCACCTATAGGCGTGCTAAGCCGTCTGCTCAACAAGAGCCACGTCATTGTTAGATCTGTGCTGCTAGCAATGACCTGTGCCCAAGCTCCGCCCGTAGACTTTTCCCTAGGGGAAATATAACGGCTAAACCGAAAGGTTTATGGTTATGTTAAGCGGAGTTTTCTAGATCGAATCGCCTACGACTTTGCTGAGATTCCTCAGCCTAGTTCGTCTGTCTGTGGGGTCGTGGCCAGTTCGTTTTTCTTGATCCGTGCTCCAGCAGCGATGCTGACTTCTTCTGGAATAGCTCTCGTATTGCTCCAAACAACATCGTCAGCGTCCATATCGACGGCAACATATGAAGCTCCAGTTGTGCGATCAAGGGCCTGGATGCGGGTGACTGTTGAGGAATCCTCTCCCTGGAAAGTAAATTTAGAGAGCATTAATTCCCACTCTTTATCCTTCGACACAAACAGGCTGTCATCCTGCGTCTGTTTATATTCTGCCTTTAATTCGGATAATTCTTTGGCTGAGCCTTTGAGCTTCGAGTTCAGCTCTTTGATTAGGCTGGCCTGCTCGGCACTCTTGGTTTTAAGTGAAGCGATGTTTTTCTTCTGTCGCTCTGGGTCGAAGCTCTGAAGGGTTTTGAGCTCGCGTTTTAAATCACCGATTTCTTTTGACTTGGCTTTAGTATCATTCGCCAATTTTTGCTTCTCAGAGTCGTTTCCGATGAGCGCTTCGAGTGACTCAATCTGGCGTCTTTGTTGATGGCTTTCTAACTCTGCTTTTAAAAGGCTTATCTCGTCATTCAACGTGCGAGCAGTGCGTGCATAGTCTAGTGTGTGTTTTTCCGTTACATCTTGGTTGGCCTTGATCTGAGTGGCCAGTTTCTGTTCCAGTTCTTGGATCTGTCTATTTGCTTCGTCGAGATCGGCGTTGAGTATTTTTTGGTTTCCGATCGTTGATAGTGAGAGAGTTTGACTCATTGTTCTGTTTAGTTTCCTGTCTGCAAGTAGTTTTATGCTATTGATCGCCATTATAAACCTACTAGTGATTTATACTTGTACGATTGGTTCCTGCCGCCGTTGCCTTACAGAGCAAAAACAAAAAAGCCCAAGACAGTGCTCGGGCTTCTATATGGTTGAATTAACAACCGAATTTTGTATAACTAGGTTGATCCGAGCTACTGATCTATAAAACGAATTGTGTAAATTGCTTGTTTTATAGACAATAAGCCCTAGCTCGGGGCGGTATAATACCAGTGTTTTTCTGCACATGTCTAGTACAAATGTTGCTACTAAAAGCTTAAAGTTGGCTCAATTAATTATGTCATAAAGAGGGGGCTGTTGAGCCGCTCTTGGGGCTGTAAGATGAAGCCTAGTGTGTAACGACTGGGCCAATTATTACGTCGGCGATTGTGGCGGCATAAGGAGCAATGATGCTAGGACTGTTTAAAACAAAATCCTTAGTTGATGAAGATTCGGCGCGTTGGATAGAAAGCGTATTTCAGTGGGCCTTGGAGAACTTTGATGCTGAAGTCTTTCATCATCAAACCCAGTTGGTGTTGCCCACCAATGACTATTTTCCTGGGCGAGCGGACAGTGTCGAAGCGATGGCGCAGAATCTGTTCGACCACACGCTGGCTTTCGCTGGTCTTCCTCACTGGTCATGCCAGCTGGTGGATCAGCGTAATATAGAGCAGCTATCGTTACCGAGCCTTAGTTACGCCGATGGATGCCGGGGTAACGTGCAAACCAGTCCCGTTAACCAACTGACGATTCCTTATAATCATCTACAGGTTAATGATCCTCAGACCATGGTCTCCAGCTACGCCACTACGCTGGGTAGCTATCTGGCCTCTTGCGCACCTCAGTCGGTGCCTGCTGATGAGCAGCAGTGGCCGCTAGTGGCTGAATTGGTGGGTATTTACCTGGGCTTCGGAGTGATGTTTGCCAACACTGCATTTAGCTTTAAAGGCGGTTGCGGAGGCTGTCGCACAGCGGCACAGAGTCGTACCGCTTATCTGTCTCAGGACGAAGCCACCTATGCGCTGGCGCTGTTTTGCCAGAAAAAAGGGATCACTGCCGACCAGGTAACACCACATCTGAAGAGCCACCTGCGCTCAATCTTCAAAAAGACGCTGAAAACCCTCGATCGTAAAAATTGATTTCAAAATCAAATTCAGTGGCTATTGGTATAAACATAGCTCTATTGATTGGTGGCGTCACTTTGTATGTTTTATTTTTCATCAGTTTAGCGAGACCTGAAGTGATGGTGGGTGAAAATCGCTATGTGATGAATTCGAACCGTTAAGCCGCATATAGAATGCGATCATAGGGATTTTAAGGTTGCTAATGCATTCTGATAGTCGAAGCCATCGATCTGTCTTTCCAGCTGATTATATTTGGCGCCATAAGCGGCTTTAAACAGTGCTTCAGGTTGATGGAGCAGGGCGTTGGCATCGGTTAAGTCGTTGGCCAGTAATAATTGCAGTTCTGCAACTAGTCGCTGTAATTCTATGGGATCAGGGCAGGACTTGTTCGCAATGTCCCTAGCACGCGACTCAAGGCAAGGGCGGATTTCAGCGCGTTTTCTTAACGCTATCAACCCCAATTACATCCTGTGCGCTTTCTTCACGATGCCATTCTGCTTCTGAACCTCTCTGATGAAAGACAGAATTCCGGGCATGTCTGAGAATCCAACATTAGGCTGTGCTGGCATATTCCCGTATGTCCAATGGTGTTGCTGAACACCCTGGGTTACCGCTCTGGAAAAAGAACCATTACCATGATGGCCAGGGTTATAAATATCATGAATCAACGGCGGCCCCGCGCGTGTCCCTTCACTGTTTAGACCGTGGCAGGAACCACACTTTTGATTAAAAACCTTCTGACCTGCTGCCGCACGGGATGACAGGGCCCCGACTTTGACATCAACATGACCGTTTAAATGTCCAGCCCATAGCGGTGAAGCGTTCAAGGTATAAATGAGTCCTAACAAAACAACTCTGTTCATAATTTATCCCTATTATTGGATTGTTTAATTTCAGTCAAAGCTGGTCTTTCGTTAATTGAATCTGTTGAACGACAGGCGTCTGTGCTGTCGCGCGCATTGCTTCCAGTGAATTCAGCAGTCCCACCTTCGACGACTCTTCAGGGCCATTCATCCGTCACGCCGCTTCGAGCTGCAGAGGCGCCAAATACCCGCTGCGATTAATAAAATCAGGATGATGAAGCCATTAATCAGTAGCGATTGCTCCATCGCAGTTTCTCCAAAATGCGCCAGCAAAAAGCTGGCGGGCAAGATACCTACTGACGTAGCAATGAAAAAACGCCAATAACTCAGCTGTGTTACCCCTGCTGCATAACTGACCAAGTCAAAAGAGATGAAAGGCAGTAACCGCGACAGCATCACCAACCACATCAACCGCCGCTGATCACCCAGTTTCCATGCAGGGAAGCGTTGGTTTAACCAATCATGGGCCGCATTAAAGCCCAGCACCCGAGCAATACCAAAAGCGATCGATGCCCCTAACAGAGCACCAACAAACACATAAAAAGTGCCCTCGTAATGACCGTAGATAGCACCGGCAGCCATCGCGATTGGAGCACTCGGTAACGGACTAAACACAATCGCAGCGGTCATAGCTGCCACGATCACCAATGGCCCGGCCATACCGGACTGCCTGGCGAAATCTATGATGACTTGTGGGTCGCTCCAATCGAAACTGGAGGATAAGCTGAAGTGGTCTAACCAACTCCATAGCAAAAAAGCGCTAACGACGAAGACGATCAGGGCATAACGCAGCACTCTCTTTCCCTCAGAGTTAGTCATCTAATAACCCTTAGGCGGCTTATTACAGCAATGACTGCTGGTCGATTGTGCATTGGCAGCCGTATTGTGATCAACAAACCGATACCAACGCAGACGGTGACGTTGCCAATAGCCACGACGGATAGAAATGCCGCTAAGCTCTAGCAACTCAAGAACCTGATCAATCTGAATCCGACTGGCGTCGTATTTCACTACGAGCCGGTCACCCGTAGTGATGACCGCTGTCACCATGCCTGGCAGCACCCTGATGCTGGCGAGCATAACGGTCAAGTCTCCTTTGCCAACATCTAGCAGTAGCTGTCGTTTCAACACAAAGCCATCGCCAATGGCAACCGAGTCTTCACTGTCCATTTAAATGCTCCTACTTTTTATGTCGTCGCTGCCAAATCAGGTAACCCTCGTCCGGCCACAGACTCTGAAACCATGCGATAACGGCATCGACTTCCGAATCACTTAATTTGTCCTGCCAGGCAGGCATGCGACCAGTGGTTCCTTCGTTGATGGTTTTTTTCAACATAGGGAACGGATGATGCCACGCATGCGCGGTGCCATTTAGCGGTGGCGGCGGATACAGGCCATCCGCGTCGGGTTTGATCCATTGCGGTGTGGCTTCAGCCCTTGCGCCATGACAGTTAGCACAATGGGTTTGATAAACCTGCTCACCCTGAGCTACCTGCTTCTGAGTATACCAGCGGCCAGTTTTAGCATCCTCATACCAGGGGTCGAACTGTTCCGAACAAGCCTGAAGAAACCCCAGCGCAAGCAGCGCCAAAGACAATCGTCTAAGCATTTTATTTGTATCCATATATTATCAGTTAAGATCGGTTGAGTTTTACAGGTAAGCCGAAATCACAGAATCGAAACCATTGTTATAACCTGCTCGCGAATTAAATTATGGAATCACCGGCCCTCTTATTCCGCCTGTGGATTTTCTAGGAAGATCACTTAGGTGATCCCTTTTGCAGATGAACGTTGCGTATATAAGCAAGGATGTGGCCGGCATCTTCTGGCGAAACTTCGGGTTGACCTTTCATATCACCAAAATTTCAACGGTGTTGCTTGGCGCCTTCCTTCATTGTTTGGTAGAAAGCATGATCATTATGATGACTAGCCATGTATAGCTCGTGGTTTAACGGTCAGTCCTGGAAGCTTTATACAGAATCTTGCTAGCGTATCCCAGAACGCTCTTGTCGCACCCTAACATAGGCGATGATATGCGCGGCATCCGTAGGTGAAACCTGCGACTGTGGTGGCATGTCGCCAAATTTCCAGTGATGTGCACGAACACCATCTTTAACCGCTCGGTAGAATGCTAGATTGGCGTGATGGCTCGGCTCATACACCTTGTGGTTCAGGGGTGGCCCCTGCTTCGTTCCATTCATCATCAGCCCATGACAGCCGGCGCAGCTGTTACTGTAGAGCTGCAGTCCCTGGTTCTTGTCACCGACGAAATTAGCCGGAGGCAAGCCTTGATTGGCCAAACGCTCAGCCTCATCGGGAACACTGCAGGCGGTTAGCAACGTAGCGAACCCCAAACCTATCCACGGTTTTAGTTTCATAAATTTTCCCCACTAAATAATGTATTCGGTTAAACCATTGAGGTCGGCTGACTCAGCTCCGACATAGGCCAATGCGATACGTTCTACTTGCTCCACCCTTCCTTTCATCAAAAAGGGGCCTAATCGGCTAGGTTGTAGTTTCGGCGTGTGCTGCAAAGTTCGATACAGCGACGATGAGACCAGCGCTCTGCCCCCTCCTCCTTGCAAAGCGATTGCAGGCCTGCAGCCACATTGATGGTATCGCCAAAGTAGACTAGCTCACGCTTCAGGTCACCCACTTCGCTCACCAACACCCGCTTCATATATCGTCTTCTGATGTAGCCTATAAACACAGTCAGTATCATCCTTAGTTAGGCTTGTGCCCATAAATAGCACCTAAGCGGCATTCACCACATCCGAAAAGAGGAACTCGAATATGGCGACTACCTGAGGAAGCGCTATCAAATCAGAACAACTCCTTTGTCCGATTCGCTTAACAGTAGGTTAATGTTAACCATGCCCGCCGGGCATACCCGCGCCGCCTTTAAATCCGCGATGAAAGACTTGATGAACATAGCTCAAGATACTCCAACGCTCTGATTCGTTGAGTACTCCCTTGAACGCAGGCATGGCCGATTTCATTGAGACGAACGGCTCTACCGTGCCACCTTCAGAGATACGCCAGAACAGGTACTGATCGCCTTTCCCCTGCTCCATATGAAAGTGATTGGTCAGATCCGCTGGCGGATGATCCAGGCTCTTCGCCAATGGTCCGGTGCCTCGTCCATCGACGCCGTGACAAGCCATACAGTTATCGCGATACAGATTCATCCCTTTACGGGCCTGTTCGTAGCTACCCCACTGATCAAAGGCTTTATTATCAAAAGTGGCTGGCGGCTCCGACCAGGAAGCATGCGCATGCCCAGCCATGCTCATACCGCCATGCCCTGCTTCAACGGGGATCACTTTCATCGAACTCATGTCTATGCTGTCCATGTTCATGCTACCCATATCCATCTCACCCATCTCTTGTGTGGGTTGACTATGGCCACTGCCATGCTGACCGCCAGCCGGGGCCGACAGTGCAAAAGCCGCTGCCAACGGCAGTACCAGGCCTAGTTGTATGATTTTTCGCATTGTGACTCCTGAGCGTATAAACGCCTTAAGGGGACTTAGTTATCCCCCGTAATTACACTCGTACGTTACTTGGTGTAATGCACCCCACCAAAGTGCTTCTTGCCGTCAGAAGTTTTAAACAACACCATCACCTGATGCTTACCAGTGTCTTTCAGGTCATAGCCCGCCATATACCAGTCACCCATCTTCATCAAAGACTTGCTCTCTTCCTTGCCATCGGGATAGACCACTTTGGAGTTGGCTTGTAGCTCAGAGATGGCTGTGTTGTCTTTTTCCACCTTAACCATCAGGTTATGCGAACCGCCGGGGCGCATGCGTTCTGCCGCCTCCATCACATGAAAGCTGACGCTGTAGCCATCGATATCGCGTTTTTCCAGAAACATTCCGCTAACACCGGGGTTCTGCGACATCGTGCTATGACTCTCGCCAGCATGACCCTCTGATGCCTGCAATGGCGTTGCTAATACCATGGCGCTAAGTGTGGATGCGATCAGTAGTGGGGTAAATTTCATGTTTTTTCCTCTTTAATGTTTCGTTATTGCGTTTCATTCACTGGGTTCGGATAAAAGGGACTAAATGGACTAAATGGACTTCAATCTGTTTCTCTGCGTTCAAGCGGGTGTCCAACAGCCGCTTCTTTGATCGGGTCATGGGCCTTACGTAAGCGCTCTTTGATCTGTAGCACCAGGCCGTAGATCACCGGCAGCACCACCAGGCACAGCAAGGTCACGCTGACCATGCCGCCAACCATCGGTGCGGCAATGCGCTGCATCACTTCCGATCCGGTGCCGTGGCTCCACATGATCGGCAGCAAGCCGGCGATGATTGCCACGGCGGTCATTGCGATCGGGCGTACCCGTTCGGAGGTACCATGGCGCACTGCATCCAGCAGTTCGTCTGGACTGAGTTTGATCCCTGCATGTCCTTTTTCACGTCGCTTTGCCGCCACCGATTGGTCGATAAAGGTCAACACAAGTACCCCGATCTCGGCCGCCACACCGGCCAGCGCGATAAAGCCAACCGCAACGGCGACCGACAGGTTGAAGCCCAGAGAGTGCACCAGCCAGATCCCTCCGACTAGGCCGAACGGAATCGACAGCATCACCACCAGCGGCGCGCTGATATTGCGGAAGTTGAAATAGAGCAGCAGGAAAATGATCAGCAGCGTCGCCGGTACCACGACCTTTAATCGTTCCGCTGCTCGCTCCATATATTCGTACTGACCTGACCAGGCAATGGTGTAACCCGGTGGTACCTTGACCTGTTCGGCCACTGCTTTCTGCGCCTGTTTGACGTAGCCGCCAATGTCGGAGACGTAGATATCGACATAGATCCATGAGGTCAGTCGCGCGTCTTCGCTTTTGATCCCCGGCGGACCTCGACGCATCTTCAACTCGGCCAGCTGCTCCAGTGGGATTTGCGCACCGCCGGGTGTCGGTACCAGCACCCGACGCAGCGAGTCGATATCATCACGCAGTTCACGCGGATACCGGACATTAACCGGGTAGCGTTCCAGCCCTTCGACGGTATGGGTGACATTCATGCCACCGATCGCTGTCTGGATCACATCCTGCACATCACCGGTGGTGAGGCCATAGCGCGCGGCGCTCTCGCGGTTGATATCAAAATCGAGGTAATATCCGCCGACTGCGCGGTCACCAAAGGCGGTCAGAGTCCCCGACACTCCACGTACCACCTGCTCAATCTCGATCACCATCTCCTCCAAAGTCGCCAAGCTGGGCCCGCTGACTTTGATGCCGACCGGCGTCTTGATACCCGTCGACAGCATATCGATCCGAGTCTTGATCGGCATGGTCCAAGCATTGGCCAACCCGGGGAATTTAATCGCTGCATCCATCTCACCCATCAGCTCCTTCGTGGTCTTAGACGGGTCTGGCCACTGTTCTTTGGGCTTGAGTTTGACGGTGGTTTCCAGCATCCCCAACGGCGCCGGGTCGGTAGCGGTACTGGCCCGGCCAGCTTTACCAAACACCCGTTCTACCTCGGGGAAACTGATCAGGATCTTGTCGGTCTGTTGCAGCAGCTCCTTGGCTTTAGTGATCGATACACCCGGATAGGTAGTCGGCATATAGAGGATGTCGCCCTCATCCAGTGGCGGCATAAATTCGCTGCCCAGTTTGGACAGCGGGTAGTAGGTCGCTGCCAAAATCGCCACAGCGATGATCAATGTGATCCAACGCCAGCGCATCGCCAGGCCCAACACAGGCCCATGCATCCAGTGCAGCACCCGGTTCACCGGATTCTTGGCTTCGGGCAAAATCTTGCCGCGAATGAAGTAGCCCATCAGCACCGGCACCAGGGTGATCGCCAGCATAGCGGCAGCGGCCATCGAGTAGGTCTTGGTGAATGCCAGCGGACTGAACATCCGCCCCTCTTGCGCCTGCAAGGTAAACACTGGCAGGAAAGACACCGTGATGATCATCAGCGAGAAGAACAATGCCGGGCCGACCTCACGGGCCGAATCGGCAATCGCCATCCAACGTTCGTTATTCGTTAAAAGACGCGGAGTTAGCTGGCGCTGCAAGCGCTCATTGGCCAGTTCCAGATGCTTGTGCGCATTCTCGATCATCACGATGGCGCCATCGACCATCGCTCCGATCGCGATGGCGATCCCCCCCAGCGACATGATGTTGGCGTTGATGCCTTGCCACTGCATCACGATAAACGCCATCAGAATGCCGATCGGCAGGGTGATAATCGCGACCAGTGCCGAGCGGGCGTGTAGCAGAAACAAGATACAGACGATGGAAACGACGATTGATTCTTCGACCAGTTTCTCGACTAAATTGGTCACGGCGCGATCGATCAAATCACCGCGATCGTACACCGGTACAATCTCGACCCCAGCGGGCAAGCCGGGTTTGAGCTGTTCGAGCTTTTCACGGACTCGCTCGATGGTGGCCTGGGCATTCTCGCCGTAGCGCATCACGACAATGCCGCCGACGGTCTCTCCTTCACCGTCCAGCTCGGCTACCCCGCGACGCAGC
Organism: Motiliproteus sp.; assembly: GCA_036960175.1. Lineage (GTDB taxonomy): Bacteria > Pseudomonadota > Gammaproteobacteria > Pseudomonadales > Balneatricaceae > Motiliproteus. The sequence goes on from JBALWH010000032.1 coordinate 36,859, forward strand.
TCTGGTCCGAGTTGCACCTGGGCGATATCCTTGATTCGCAGCGGTGTGCCATCAACAGAAGCGCCAACGGGGATCTGCTCAATGTCTTCGATACTCTTGATGTAACCCAGACCGCGAACCATGTACTCGGTCTCGGCCATCTCCACCAGCCGTCCACCGACATCGTTATTGGAGCGCTGAATCGCTTTCTTCACCCGAGATAGCGGCACGTTGTAGCGCGCCATCAGGTTGGGATCGACCTCGATCTGATACTGTTTAACATGACCACCGATACTGGCTACTTCAGACACGCCTGGCACGGTCTGCAGTTGATAACGCAGATACCAGTCCTGGATCGTTCGCAGTTGTGCCAGGTCATGACCACCGCTGCGGTCGACCAAGGCGTATTCATAAACCCAACCGACCCCCGTTGCATCAGGCCCCAGTACGGGCGCAACTTTATCGGGTAGACGGCTGGCAGCGTAATTAATCTGCTCCAGCACCCGCGAGCGAGCCCAGTACATGTCGGTGCCGTCTTCGAAGATGATGTAAACAAACGAGTAGCCGAAGAACGAATAGCCCCGCACCACCTTGGCATAGGGGACACCTAGCATCGCCGTGGTCAACGGATAGGTGACTTGATCTTCGACCACCTGCGGTGCTTGGCCGGGAAACTCGGTAAAAACGATCACCTGCACATCAGACAGATCCGGAATCGCATCCAACGGCGTCTGTTTTACCGCCCAGATACCGGTCGCTATCAACAATGCGGTCGCGATCATGATCAAAAAACGGTTGCGGAATGAACCGTTGATAATACTGTCGATCATGACTGAGGCTCCTCGGTTGATTGCTCCTCAGACTGTTGCTTCTGGGGTAATGCATCCATCGACATTGAGTCCATGAAGATCTGATCCATAGACAAGTCGTCCATCGACAGCTTATCCACACTCATGCTATCCAACGTCGCGCCTTCCATGGACATGCTGTCCATCGACATCCCCTCCAGCGACAGCCCCGCGTCGGGCTCTTCGGCCTGTGACGCCTCCATCATCTTGGCCGTGGCTTCACGCAATTTGGATTCAGAGTCGATCAGGAACAGCGCCGAATTGACCACACGCTCTCCGGCAGTTAAGCCGGAACGAATCTCGACCCAACCATCACTGCTGTAACCCAGCTCGACCTCACGCGGCTCAAATTTACCTGCCTCACGCACCACAAACACTTGCTCACGCGATCCCGAGCGCACAATGGCTGCGCTCGGTACCACGATTGCGTTGGGGCGAGCATCAGCGCCGATGGAGACATCGGCAAACATATCGGGTTTGAGTAATCCTTCAGGGTTGTCAAACTCCAGTCGGACTTTGATGGTGCGAGTCTTAGAATCTGCATAAGGATAGATATAGGAAACCGTACCGCGGAACTCTTGATCACCCATGCCTGTAATCTTCATCGATGCGCTATTTCCGATCGCTATCCATGGCAGTTCGTATTCATAGACATCGGCCAACAGCCAGACCTTCGATAAATCGGCCAGCATATAGAGCTCAGTCTTAGGCATGATGTACTGACCTTCGCGCGCGCCAACGTTTAATGCGACTCCATCGAAGGGGGATTCAATACTGACAGCACGGCTGACCTTCCGGTTTTTCTTCAGCGTTCGAATAGCATGAGCGGGCATGTCCAGGAGTCTTAGCCGTTGGTAAGAGCTCTGTACTAACTCTTTGGCGCCGTTTCTAATATCGACATAAGTGCTATTTTTCAAAACATCGAGATTATCTAAAGCCAACAGATACTCTTGCTGACTAGTTACTAATTGCGGCGAATATATCTGTAGCAGTTTGTCGCCTTTGCGTACTCGGTCCCCCACGCGGGTAACAAATTGCTTTTCCACCCAGCCCTCTGTCCGAGGGTGTAGCCGAGTCATTCTGCTTTCATCAACGCTGATTCGGCCACTGGCGCGAACCTGCTTAACCAGATCACGTTGCTCAACCCTAACCGTCCTGACACCGATGTTTTGCACCATGACAGGATCAATCCTTACTGTTCCCGATGGCTCATCGCTAACCTTATCTTCATCGGCACCCTCGGCAAAGACCGGGATGTAATCCATGCCCATCTCATCTTGAGCCGCTACGGGCGAGGTAATGGCTGGATTCATCGGGTTGCGGTAAAACAGTGGCTTGCGTTCCGCTTTCGGCTTGTCGGGAAAAACGGGAATATAGTCCATGCCCATTTCATCTTTGGCAGGCACAGGAGAGGTGATAGCGGGATTCATAGGGTTGCGGTAGAAAAGCGGCCTTTCAGCACCCACTTCTGTCGCGTTGGCCTGTTCGATTAGCGAGTTTTCAGAGCCCCCTAGGTATGATTGGAGCCATGGCTGACCGGCACCGATGGTGACGCCGACAAGTAAAGCGACCGTTGTCGTGATAATGGTTTTATTCATGAATTATGCTTCCATTGAAGTGCGACTGGCTGTAGCTCTGATCAAACTTTCCTGTGATTAGCTCTTTCGTGCCGACAGCTGCTTCCAGGTCGGCATAGGCTTTCTGACTATCGCTGATGGCCTTCCAATATTGCAGTCGGAGTCGATTGACCATCAGCTGCGCTTGAATCAATGCCATGAAATCGACCTTTCCTACCTGGTATCCCGCTAGCATCGAGGCGACTGTTTGCTTCGACTGGGGGATCATTCCTTGCTCAAGCAAGTCGGCCTGTTCTTGGGCTTGCTCATAATCAGATACAGATTGAATGACTTCACTTCGCACCTGTAGTTGAGCACCACGTAACGCCGCTTTACGCGCAACCAGTTCCGCGCCACGCTGACCTATCTCACGATGCTGTTTACTGCTGGCGTAGATAGGAAGCTTGATACCCAGGTTGATAGAGAACAGGTCCGCTCGGGAAGATCCATTAGGTGCATCTTGCCGATAACCATATGAGGCTCCTAGCGTTAGATCCGGGAGCAAGCCTTTGCGTGCCAGCTCTTGCCGGTCTTTGGCGGCATCAACTTTACGCTGCTGCTGGTGAATCCATGGCCGTTTTAGCAGAGCTGTATCGATCAGCTGGTCTATCGCAGGTATTTCATGGGCATCAACTGGGAGGTTAGTCGGCAAGTAGATACTGAGTGTTTCTGGACTGGCCAGTAACGCATTTAGACGGGCTTCAATGTTCCTTCGCTGTCCCCGCAGGCGCACTTGCTGCTCCAATTGAGCTGAAAGTTGCAGCTGCGCTAGCAAGGTGTCTTGCTGGAGACCTTTGCCTACGCGGTAGCGACTTTGAGCGATCTGGTTAAGCTCACGTAAGCGTTGAAGGTTTTCGTCAACAACCGTGAGGGATTGATCGACGAAATACAGTGTCCACCAATTGCGTGTTACATCCCGACGTAACCGATTGCGAGCTTCATCCAATTCTGCTGCTGTGGCTTCAGCCAGGTTTTCAGCCGAAGACTTTGCCAAGCGGCGCTCACTGGCCCAGGGTAAGGACTGAGAGAATCCAACCTGGAACTGGGTCATCGCCTCCTGATCAAGATTAAAGGTATCGGTTGGTACGCTCAGCAACCCAATGGTCAGTGTCGGATCGGGTAACGCTGCCGCTTGCTCGGGAACTTCAAGAGCCGCTTTATAGCGGGCTAGAATCTCGGCTAGTAAAGGACTGTCTGACAAAGCAATCTGCTGTGCCTGAGGTAGCGTTAATGGCTCAGCAAAAACAACATGTGTTATGCCAAATGTAAGACTCAACAACAGCGTGAGCCTGTTTATAAAATACATCAGGAAACTCCTGGGTACGCAGCCTCCTTTTTATTGCAGCTAACGCCGCATAAGGCTGACTATTTCAACGATGAAAAAATGGCGAAATAGAATGTATGGCCCGAATTTAGGCCAGGAGGGGTGTTATAGCCGCAGAACGCAGAGGCTGTAGAACAGGGGAGAGGTAACGAAGTCGACAGAGTAAAGAGGGAATGATTGTCCACAAGGCCCGGCTCTGCTTGGAGGCAGCGCAGACATGGTAGCAATAAGTGGTTTGGCGTCGTCTTGCTGATCTTTTGATTGCTTGAACGACTGCGCTTGAAGCGTCGTGATCGTGTCGGAACAATGGCCATCCCAGCAGGATGAATCTATATCTGAATGGTGATTCGTATCTAGTTGGGCTTCACCACAATGACCTTGGTGTTCAGATGAAACATCTTCAATCACAGGCATTGAAGGCGTCATTGCCATAGCCGCAGAACAGTGACCGCTAACAACAAACAGCATCAGAAGCATGATGAAAATATTCATGCTACCGGTGTTTCGAAGTCGTCTTTGACGGCGGTTAAAGCTCAAGATAAATCCATTGTTGCTGTTTGAGGTAACCGGTTCTGACCGGTATGGATCGCAATAGTTTCAAACTGATGTTGTTAATGTCAACAAAAGATAGATAACGCAACCCCATTTATAATGTGAGCATACAAAGCTTTAGCAGGGTTGAAGATTGTACTTTAGAATTATTTAATCTTGCTGTGTGCTTTTTAAGCAGGTATTTGATGAACGGTTCATGGCGGATCAGGTGTATATACTGATGCTGAGTATCCGAAAATGGTCAGTTTCTATCAGGCCCCAGGGCTATACTTTGGTTCCCACCACGGAGATAGGAACCAAGCCATGATCTGTTATTGAATTACTCTGTGCTGAATAACAGCGAGGGCCTCTATTTTTTCGGATTAAACCGGGCAGATATTTTCTTCTTACCGGGCATTTGCAGATACAGAATAACCTTCATTTTTTTTGCCTGTGTATAACTTCCTTCTACCGTCATTTGATTGGTTTGTTTATAGCTAAGGACAACTTTAGATTTCTTCTTGTCAGCGAGGATGACGGCTTCAACCGACGCCTCTTGGGTATCCAGCGCTTTGTTATGGTCATCACTGACATAAAGATCGATAGCCGTGTCGGTCACCACGAGTTCTAAGTTGTAAGCTCCGGCTTTCACTGTTTCACCGCCATTAGGATTGGCGGGTTTGCTTTCATTGCCATGGCCAAAAGCCGCGGTGGTTAGTAGCATCAGGCTGGTTACTGCGAGAGTTCTTAAATAAGTCATCATAGCGTCTCTTTTATACATACTGAGTTTGCCGATTTACCGGCTGCTTTTGTTTTTTAGTGACTGACCGTAGCTGTTTCAGCCCCATCGCTTAGTGCTTGCTGCTGTTTTTTATGCAGCAGGTTATTCAGTGGTTTCTCACCCCAAAGGTAAAACATCACCGGAGTAACCAAAGTATCCAGCAGCGTGGCACTCACTAGGCCACCGAAGATTACTACGGCGACCGGGTGCAGAATTTCTTTACCTGGAGCATCTGCTGTCAATAGCAGCGGGAATAAGGCGAAGGCAGCTGCTGATGCTGTCATCAATACTGGCGTCAGGCGCTCTAGGCTGCCCCGGATAATCATCTTGCGGCCGAACACTTCCCCTTCATCGGAGACCAGGTGAATATAGTGGGATACCTTTAGAATACCATTGCGGGCGCTGATGCCTGCCAGGGTGATAAAACCGACCAGACTAGCGACGGATAGCTGTGAGCCACTGATCCACAGTGCCAGAACACTACCAATCAGCGCCATGGGTATGCTGCCCATGATAATCAGCGATAACACCGTGGAGTGATAACGGCTGTATAGCAGTAAGAATATCAGCGCCAGAGAGACCAGCGATAACAGCCCAATCTGTCGGGTGGCTTCTTCCTGTGCCTGAAATTGGCCTTCCAGGCTGACGCTATATCCCTCTGGTTGTTCCACTGCTGCAATGTCGCTGCGGATAGCGGCGATGACTTGTGCCATATCGGAGCCATCAGTATTGGCCGATACCACGATGCGACGACGACCATTTTCACGACTGATCTGGTTAGGGCCAACGGTGTCATGCACGGCGGCAACTAACCCCAAGGGAATAGGTCCACGGGGCGTTTCAATCTGCATGCGGCTGAGGCTTTCTGCGCTACGATCGTCATCGCTTAGACGCATGACGACGTCAAAGCGGCGGTTACCTTCAATCACTTGGGAGACGGTATCACCGTTAGCCAACATGGCCAAAGCGGCGTTTACCGTACCGGGAGTGAGGCCGTAGAGGCGTGCTTTATCGTAGTCCACATGCACCTGTAGTTGCGGAATCAATACCTGCTTTTCGATGCGGATATCCACTAAACCGTCTATGTCACTCAGGCGCTGACGCCAGTCTTCTGCCAGGGAGCGCAGAGTCTTAAGATCCTCACCAAAAATCTTCATCACCACCTGTGCCCGGACTCCGGACAACAAGTGATCGAGACGGTGTGATATGGGCTGACCAATGGAGGTTAATGCCGGCAGTTGCGATAGTTTTCTACGCACTTCTGCCAGCACCTCTGAACGAGGGCGATCCAGGTCTTTAAGGTCGACGTCGATTTCACTGGAATGCACCCCTTCAGCATGTTCATCCAGCTCGGCTCGGCCGGTACGCCTTCCTACCTGGGTGACTTCAGGGATGCTGAGGAGTATGTTTTCTGCCAGTGTCCCTACTCGGTTGGATTCCGATAACGAAGTGCCAGGGTTCATTAGTACTGCAATGGTGAGAGAGCCTTCATTGAAGGCTGGCAAAAAGCTGCGGGCAAAGTAGGGCACCGTTACCAATGCCGCCGCAAAAATCAGCACGGTGCTAATTAATAGCAGACGACAATGATCGAAGGACCAGCTAAGCACTCGGGTATCCAGCCGTTTAAGCCAGCGAACTAACCAGCTATCGCCTTTCTCAAGCTGTTTCATCCGGGGCAGCAGGTAATAACAGAGTACTGGGGTCAGGGTGATAGATACCACCATAGAAGAAAGCATGGAGACGATATAGGCAATCCCTAGCGGGGTAAACATCCGTCCTTCAATACTGCCCAAAGCAAATAATGGAACGAACACAAGCACGATAATCAAGGTGGCGTAAACAATCGCCGAGCGCACCTCTACCGTGGCTTTAGCAATCACTATTGCTACCGGTGTTTTGCTGCCTGAATGTCGGTGCTGTCCTAACCTGCGCAATACGTTTTCGACGCCAACCACCGCATCGTCGACCAGTTCGCCGATAGCAATAGCCAACCCACCTAAGGTCATGGTGTTGATGGACAATCCGAAATAGCTGAATACCAGCGCTGTCACTAAGATGGATAAGGGAATGGCGGTGAGTGAAATAAACGACGTGCGAAAACTCAGTAAAAAGGCATAGAGCACGATGATGACCATAAAGGTGCCATCCAGCAGCGCCTCTGCCACGTTATCGACAGCCCTTTCGATAAAGTCGGCTTGTTTAAAGAGAATATTGTTGACCTTCATGCCTGCAGGCAGCGTTCTTTGTAACTCATCTAAGGCTGTTTCCAGACTCCCGGTGAGCTTCACGGTATCCGCCCCCGGTTGTTTCTGAATCGACATGATCACGGCTTGTGAACCGTTGAAGCTGCCATCTCCTCGTTTTATCCCCGGGGCAAAACTCACCTCTGCTACCTGGCGCAACAACACCGGCTGTTCTCCGGTTTCCAGTCCCTGATCCGTATGGCCAACCACCAGGTTTTCCAGGTCATTGAGGGATGAGGTCCGGCCAATAGTGCGGATCAGAAATTCTTTCGACTGCTGCTCAAGAAAACCGCCACTGGCATTGCTGCCAAAGCCTTCAAGGCTTTCTCTTAAGTCATTCAGCGATAAACCCAGATCTCGGATCAGAGTCACATCCGGGGTGATGCGGTATTGTTTCACCTGACCGCCAATGGGAATTACCTGTGCGATACCGGGAATCGTTAACAGTCTGGGGCGGACGTTAAAGTCTGCAACTTCCCGCACATCCATGGGGTTAGTATTCTCATCCCCGGTCAGGGCAACCAGCATGATTTCGCCCATTATCGAGGTAATAGGCCCCATTTGAACGGATACATCTTCGGGCATTGATTGTGACAAGGTGGTTAAACGTTCAGCGACTTGCTGACGATTAAAGTAAAGGTCCGTTCCCCAGTCGAATTCTACGAAAATAATCGACAGACCGATGCCAGAAACCGAACGCACCCGAGTAATACCGGGCAGACCATTCATGGTGGTTTCTACCGGGAAGGTTACCAGCTGCTCAACTTCTTCCGGGGCCATCCCCGGCGCTTCTGTCATCAAGGTGACCATAGGTCGGTTCAGATCCGGCAGTACGTCTACGGGCATTTCCCGCAGTACGAACAATCCGTACGCGATCAACAATATTGCAGCAACAACCACAAAAAGACGGTTGTTTAGGCTGGCGGAGATAAGTTTATTAAACATGAATAAAGTCTCCGCAGATTATCGAATCTGGCTCAACAGAGTGGCGCCCTGAATCACCACTCGCTCGCCATCTTTAAGCCCTTCTGTCACCGCGATATGTTCCTTATCGACCACGGACCATCGTACTGAGCGGGGAGAAAAACGTTCGGGAGCGGGGTGGGTCCAGACAAGGTCTTCTCCCTGGCTGCTTTTTACCAGACTGGTTCGGGGAACCAGGATCCCCGCAGTGCGTTGTTTACCAGAGACATAGACACTGACCGCTTCACCAATCGCCAGCGGTGGATCGTCGGCTTCGACTTCAAACAGCATCGGAATCGCATGGCCCTTAAGATTAACGCCAACCCCTAGCAACTTAAGATCTAAGTGTTCGTTAGCACGGCTGATGCCGTAGGCTTTTTCCAGTACCGTGGCCTGACGTTCATAGGCTAGCGCTTCTACTTGCATGCGTCTGGGGTTTACGATCTGTAGCAAGGTATCCTGACTTCCTACGACCTGTCCGGGTGTAACTTCTACCGAGGTGATATAGCCGGCGATCGGAGCATAGAGCGGCTCTCGTCCGCGCAAGCTTTTTACCACCGCATTTAAGCGTGCTTTAAGGCTGCCGATCTCATTTTTTGCCTCATCGATCTCTTTTTGCGGAACGCTGCCTTTGAGCTTAACCAGGCGGGTATAGCGTGTTTCTGCTAATCGTAAGGCGCTGCTCAGTTCTGCTTGTTGGACGCGTTGGTTACCTTGTTCAAACCGCTCTGCAATGGGCAGGATATGCCCGACCAATTCACCTTGCTCAACCCACTGGCCGAGATGAGGGAGTGGTATTTTGCTGGTGTCGACACGGCCATTAAGGGCGGCTTGAACCTGACCGCTATGATTAGGAGAAGCCACTACATGAGCGGTTAACTGATAATTTGTTGCTACCTGTTCCAAGACACTTAACTGGGTCCGAATACTCAAAGTCCGTTGACCGGCTTTAGGCAGATACACCTCGCCGGAAGGAAGACGGCGGGCTTTGTCATCACTCGCGATGGTTTCGGTACTATATGATTTCGGATTGCTGTCGGCGGAATGATCTTCATCGCCATGAGCCATTGCCTGATCAGCCGGGCTTGCCATTACAAGTGCAAAGATAACCGCCGCAGCGGAACGTCCTGAGCGGACTTTCAACAATATGAGTAACACCAATAAAGTAGTCACGAAGGCCACTCCCAGTTGCCAGCTATCGAATTGAGGCATTCGATCCATCGAGGCTGTCATTGTGACCAGCTGCCGGTTATCGTTACTGGCCGGCAAAGAGATCGACAGACTGCCGTCGATTAAGTCGCTCAGCTCTTCGCTATCAACGGTAATCAGCAGTTCATGAATACCTGGCTTGCCAACCCACTCGGCGTCAAGTTGATAGAGTCCTGGCTGAATCTCGGTGGCAGTGAATTCTTCGCTGTTAGTTTCCACTACAATATTGGCCTTAACCGCTGGGCGGTTTGTTTCAAAATGATCTAAATAGATCAGCAAGCTGTTTTCAGCGGCGACAGCGACTAGCTCCAGGCTATCGGTAGCGGCAATCATCTTGTCCTGATTGGAGACTATAGGCGCAATAGCTGGGGATGGTGGTGTTTCATGGGAGTGTTCTTCGCCACCATGGGCCAGGGCAACAGACGTACTGCAGAGCATAATTCCGATTGTCAGAGTAAGCCGGCTTACAAAAGATATCAGTAAATCTAATGACTTCATTGTTTGTTCTCTTTATGGCGTAGATCTTTAGGCAGATAACCCATGGCTTGGTTTAGAGTCGAGATAGCTCGAGCGACTTCTATCCGCCGTTGCTGCCAGTTCTGGTTGGCTTCATCAGCTTCACTGAGGCTATTCAGCAGTGCTTGCAAGCCCAGCTCTCCGGCATCAAACGTAGCCTGGTTGAGCTTTACCCGATGCTCACGGGCCTCTTTTTTAAGTTCTGCGCTTTGCTCCTGTAATTGTGCGCTTTCCAGGGCATTGTTAGCGATAACGATGCTGGCTTGCAGATCTCGTTTTAATTGTTCCAACTGAACTTCTTTTTCCAGTTGTTCAGTTGTTAGTTTGGAAATTTCCGCAGAATAGCGACGTTCCTGCCCGAGAGGCATGCTGAATCCGATCTGAAAACTATCTTGATATTCCTCGTCACGGTTTTCCCGTTCGTTACTCCAACCGATACTCAGGCGACTGTGTTCCCGGTCCTCGACCTGTTTGAGTTTAAGTTCGGATCTGGCAGCGACCACTTTAGCCCGGGCCTGTAGCAACAAAGGATGTTTAACCAGGGATTGTTCAGGATGTAGTTCTTCGACGATCCAAGGGCTCGTTAATGCTTGTCCCGTGCGAAATGTAAACAATTGTTGAGCCTGAAAAAGCTCCTGGTTGGCAGCCAAGAGTTCAGCTTTGGCACTTAAGGCTTCGGCTTTAGCCAGCAAATGATCAGAGGGTGCAAAAATACCGCTATCAATGTGTCGTTTCACATCGCTGGTTATTTTGCGGGTGACTTTGATTCGGGCTTCAGCCAATTTGAGCATATTTCGCTTCAGCATCACCTCCCAGTAAAGTTCCCGGAGGCTCTCGGCCAAAGCCAGTTTTTCAGCCTGCACAACGGCTTCCTCGGCCATTTCTTCGGCATTGAGTTGTCCTGCAAGCGCTTTTTTCTGACCGGCTAACCAAAGCGGAAACTCAACTTCAAGCTCGTATTCGATCTTTCCTTCATCTTCAGTAAGCCGGTCACTGTCATAACGACCACTGAGTTCAGGCGTATCGGAAAACCAACCGGTGTTGGACTGTTTTGCCGTTCTGATGGCTGCAACACGTTGGTCAGAAACCTGCTGTTTCTGACTCAAACTCCAGGCTTGTTTAAACGCCAGCGACAAATTATAAGGAACTGCTTTTTCGGCAGCAGCCCATGGAGCAATTGCTGACAATATCAGCGATATTATCAGTACTGGAAAATAAGAATGCATATAACCGCCTAACCCACCAGGGCACAAACATCTGGTTTATTCAGATACAAAAAACTGAAATGCAAAGAGACTAAAGCGAGCGGGGTTCTAGATTAGCAGGATATCTTTTCGATAAATGGGGCTGGCGACTGCAGAAATCTGCGGGGCTGAGGGAAATAAGATAACGGGTAAGGGCTCGTTGACCGGTTGCCAGCGAAATGAAGGCAATATTGGTTGCGTGGTACAACTGGCTAGCAAAGGAACCGTGTCTAGAATCCCTTGCGGATCGGGTGATTCAAGCGCAGAGCAACCTTCATGGTGGGTGCTGATAGCGCCGAGAGAGCCTTGATGTTCAGCGATAGAAAAAGAGTGGTCTACCATCTTTGTCAGCGAGGTTGAAATAGCAGCAGACTGCAAGCCAAACAGCAACAGCATAGCCAGAATAATCAGTATTCGACTGAATCCTTTAGGCTGGGTTAACGCTGTTCGAATAGATATCAACGCTGCAAAATCTCAATTAACTGACACAAACCCCATCATAGCTTGTATGCATCATTTGTCCATACTACCGATGGCCAAATGATTAACGACCCTGGTACTGCTGCATGAGAAAACAGACAGTCTTAAAATCGATGGGGTCAGCAAACGTGTTACGGCAGTCGAACGTCGCTGCTACTAGGGGACGGCCTTAGCAGGCAGCAGTCTATTTATTGTAATCAAATGATTGTATACATGTTTTTTGTAAATCCCCTAAACTTTATATTATAGGGTATGAGAATAATGCCGATAAATGTTATAACTGATCCATCTAAAAAAATTGTTATCCTAGGAGGTTATATGAAGATTAAACGTGTCGCGGTTACCCTGACTCAGATTGTGGCGCTGATATCAGCCTTGCTATTCAGTTCTTTTTCAACTGCGGATGAGTCACCGGTACAGGTCAATGGTGTAGTCGAGTCGGTGATGTTATCCAAGCAGATGCTTAAGGTTTCTCACGACGCGGTTCCTGCCTGGGGCTGGATGAAGATGAAGATGAAGTTCCTTGTATCAGCAGACATCGACCTGAAAACCATTAGTAAAGGTCAAAAGGTTGAAATGACCATGGTTAAAGGCAGTGACGGCAAGGCAACCATTACCGCTATCAAATAGTTAAGACCGGCCTATTGGTCGGCTTTTTTTATATCATTTGTTCACTGAGCTGAAACTATGAACCTGCTGCGTAACCTGTCTATTGCCATCAAATTATCGTTGATTCCGCTGGTTGCGATTGTCGGTTTTGCCAGTTACCTGGTTTTTAATGCCATCACCACCTCCCAGAATAACGAACAGCTGGAACTGTTGACCCAGAACACAATTCCGGCACTGAGTATCAGCCGGGAAAATGCCGATCGTGTTGCCCGTATGCAAGCGATCTATCTGGCGGTGATTGAATCGGGAGATGATGAAAACCTGAGCTTGGTTACGTCCTTATTGTCGGACATCCTGAGTGGTGGGGAAGAGATTGCTAAGCGCCTGCCAGAGCATCAGGCAGAACTGCAAAGACTTGCTAAAATCCTCAATGACTACTCCAGCCAGGCCGACGGGTGGGTCTCTGGGCTGTTATCCATGAGCCTTGATGCTCAAGGGGCAGAAAACGCAGCACAAAATGTTTCTAGCCAGCATAAGAAACTATTAGAAGGCTATGGCCAGATGCAGCAGCATTTCAGCCAGGAAGTTGACCTGCAGGTCGCTGAGATTAACCAGACCAGCGTTAGCGCGCTGAAGTTGGGAGCCGTAATTGGCGGGGTAACCCTGGTTATTCTGGTGTTGTTTGCCTACAGCATTATCAGCTCCACCACGCGTAATCTGCGTCAAGTCTCCGGTTCTCTGAAAGCCATCGCAGAGGGTGAAGGCGATCTCAGTACCCGCATTAAGTCGGACAGTGATGATGAGCTGGGCGAATTGGTAAAGTGGTTCAATCAGTTTATTAGCAAGCTTCAGGGTAATGTTGGCAGCTTTGTTAACGACACCACGCAGCTGGGAGATGTATCAACCCGGCTTCAAACGGCCAGTGAAAATTCCACCTCCCGTATCAGCAATCAGCTGCAAGCGGTTGTTGAGGTCAGTCAGGCCCTGGAGCAGCTGGGGGACAGCGTAAAAGATATCGGCTCTAATGCTTTGCATGCATCCGAAGTTGCCCTGCAGGCAGATCAGGATACCAATACCGCTGGCCGGGTCGTGAACCAATCAAAACAGACCATCGAGTCCTTGCATGAAGAAATTGGTAATAGCGCTACGATTATTAACCGCCTGAAAGAAGATACCGAAAATATCACCGTGATTCTGGATGCCATTAAGGGCATTGCCGATCAGACCAACCTGCTGGCTTTAAATGCTGCCATCGAAGCAGCCCGGGCCGGGGAACAAGGTCGTGGCTTCGCGGTGGTTGCTGATGAAGTCAGAGCTTTGGCTTCTCGTACACAGGAATCCACTCACGAGATTCAGGCTGTGATTGAAGAGTTGCAGTCGGCGGCCACCGAAGCGGTTAGCGCTATGTCTGTTGGCCAGGCTAAAGCAGCCCAGACCGTAGAATGCTCTGCAGAAGTGGAGCAAACACTGAACACCATTCAGCAACAGGTCAGCCAGATTTTACAGATGAACGAACAGATAGCTGCTGCCGCTGAACAGCAAGGACAGTCTGCTCTAGAAATTCAACACAGCATCAACGGTATCCAGCAGACCGCTGAAAATGCCGTCGACGGTTCTCAACGACTGGCGGGTATCAGTAAGGAAGTGGCTGATATCTCCAGTGGCATGCGCACGGTTACGGATACTTTCAAAATTTGAGTTTTATTTTATGCGTATTATCTGTTGATTCTTCGTCGTTCAAGTGACTCCGCCAGTCATCGGTGATATCAACGCCATACCCTTTTTTTAGTATTTATTTCCCCGCGCCACGCGTTTTAACTGTTTTTCCAACTCTCGAATTCGCCGTTGATCGGCAGTCATGGAGGCGGCTCTTGAAGTGCCTCCATTGCGCTCCAGCTTAAGCTGACGCACCCATTTATCCATCGCAGATATGTTGACGTTCATCGCCTCGTAGACTTCTCGAACGGTATAGCCTTGATCGACTACCCGTTGTGCGGATTCAAGACGAAATTAGGGCGTGATTGTCGGCCACGTACCCGGTAATGGAGACTTTGAATTGATCATTGATTGGCTTAATAATCAGATCTCCCAATGGGGCATAGAAGCTGTCGCCTTCGTAGCCATCATCCGCTAAGCCATTTTCGATGTCGACAGTTATCTCTGAACGTCACGCGAGCTCTTCAACACGGAAAGCGGACTTTTCCGAAGCGGAGTGTTTGTAACGCATGGGCTGTCGCCGCGTTTATGGTTGAAGACCCATGATTGTTCCTTTCGGCCATGTCGACTATTCCCACTGGATATCAATGGCTTGATCTTTGTCTTGTACGAGGCCATGCCGTTTCGGCATGAGTAGCGTAGACATCGGCATTGGAGTTGCTATAGCCAGCAATGATAGCTTCGATATGTGCTTACTGGCCTCGCCGGATAGCCAAAACAAACTCTCATGCTCCACACAAAAACAAAAGGAAATCGCATGATGCTTAGAAAAATAGGTGCTCTCACGCTGGGTCTAGCCGCAACTTGCATGGCCTTGGAGATCTCCGCTGCCGAATACTACGGTACTCTCAAGAAGATCAACGACTCCGGTACTATCGCGGTGGGGCACCGTGAATCCTCCGTTCCTTTTTCATACCTTAATAAGGCCCAGGAGCCGGTGGGTTACTCCATCGACCTATGTAAGGAAATTGTCGATGAAGTCAGTATGGAGCTAGGCAAGGCTATCAACGTCGAATACGTACCGATCAACAGCAAGACACGGATTCCGCTGTTGGAAAATGGCAGTATCGATATCGAATGTGGTTCGACCACGAACAATCTGACCCGACAGAAACAAATTAACTTCACTCATGTCACCTATATCACCGGCACTAAACTGCTGGTAAAAAAAGACAGTGGTATTAAAGAAGTAGAGGACTTAGCGGGTAAAAAAATCGCCTTGGCTCAGGGCACCACCAACGAACGCATCATTAAGAAAGTAGCCAAGGAGAAGGGGATCGATATCAAGGTGCTGCCGGTTAAGGATCACTCACAGGGGTTTTCGGCGCTGAAAACCGGCCAGGTCGATGCCTATTCTTCTGACGACATTCTGCTCTATGGGCTGATAACTAAGGCGAATAAGCTGGCTGATTACAAGGTGACCGGGCGCTTTCTCTCTTACGACCCCTATGCGCTGATGGTGCGCAAGGACGATTCCGCTTTCCAGTTAGTGGCCAACCGTCGATTGTCTGAGTTGTTCCGCAACGGAAAAATCGATCGTATCTACAACAAGTGGTTTATGGATCTGGGCGTAGGAATGTCAAAGATGTTGCAGTTCGCCATCCAGATTCAGACCTTGCCTCAGTAGTTTGCTTTATCACAACCTGTAATGGTCAAGTGAAACTGGCTGCGGCTTTGTAAGCACAGGCATCAGGATAGGGAAATCGTCAGTTTCATCTGACCCGCTTTGGGTATAGTTGCTATGATAAATACTGCCCCTTTAAGCCTCTTCTGGGTAGTTTTCAGTACCCACTTAAGTACCCGCTAAGACAACTGAAATCAAAGGTTCACGGTGAGAGCTATTATGGAGACGACTGTACGAATAATTGCGTTTTTTCTATTGTGTGTTTGCTCCGCGCTGAGCGCAGGTCAACCGATTCTGGTAATGACAGAGGAGTTCAAACCCTATCAGTATGAAGGCCTAAACGGAAAAGCCGAAGGCTTTAGCGTGGCGCTGGTCCGGCAGGTATTTGAGCGGGCCAAGGTCCCTATTCGTGATGGTGCCATTCAGCTCTACCCTTGGGCTAGAGGCTATCGGTATGTTTCGACGCAAGCAGATACTGCTCTGTTTATGATGACGCGAACCCCTGGCCGAGAGACTAAATTCAAGTGGGTGGGTCCTCTGGCGCCCAGGAAGGTGTGGTTATACGGGCTAAGCGATAGAAAACTAGCACTTCATAGCCTTCAGCAGGCTAAAGAAAGGACCGTCGCATCATACAATGACTCGGCGATGACGAATTATCTGACCGAACTCGGATTCAAAAATCTGGAGCTGGTGTCGGGGCAAGGTCAATTGGTACTCATGTTGTTAAGAGGCAGAGTTGACCTGATCCCATCGGTTGATGTGATGATCGAGTCACAACTGCGTGGGATGGATTTTCCGGTGGATATTGTCGAGAAGCAGATTATATTGGACGATCGGTCAGATTTTCATATCGCACTTAGCTTAAGCACACCCGATAAAGTGATGAATCGGCTTCAAAAGGCGCTGGATGAAATGATCACTAGTGGCGATTACCAAACTCTCTTTAATGCGTACTTTGAAGGCGAAAAATAAGAAAGCAGTTAGATTAAATGTTTTCCTCTGAACAAACGTGTTGCCAAAAATCCATGACGCCTTCTTTGCACGGGTTGGATTGTCTATAAAGCATGATTTTCATTTCAACGACTGGAAACTCTTCAATCAGTTCGAGTTCATTACGATCCAATTCTTTTTGTACCAATCGAGCTGGAAGCCACGCCATTCCGGCCCCTTGCATGACCATGGCTTTAACACCTTCTGTCAGTGCCGTTTCGTAAACAAGCTCGAAATGGGTTGTTTGAGAGAGCGCTGAGATGCACTCTTTTTGTATCAATCGACCAAAGAATGCTTCAGAAGGGAACCCAACAAGATCTATTGAAGCAACACCCTTGTCTTCTGTTTTCAAACCCATAGCTGCCGGACAAACAGGCAGCAGGTGTTCGACTCCAATCTGAACCCCGGTTACCCCCTCTCTTTCCAGCTCCGGATAAATGTTCGGTGAGGAGTAGCATAATAAAAAATCACTGTGACCGGATAAGAAAAAATCGATGCAATCGTGAAGATTACTGGCATTGACGCGTATGCCATTATTCTTAATAAACGAACTAATTTGGTTGTACCACTGAGGGAAAAAAGAGACAGCTAACGAATGCTGCGTCGATAGTAACAACATGTTTTCACGGTTTGATTTTTCCTGAAAACGGCTACGCATATCGTAAATGTTATTAAGTGTTTCACCCATCGGCGTGACCATTTCAACACCGATCTTCGTCAATTTTGTTGGGTATGTGCTTCTGTCAACAAGCGTGACCCCCAACCAGTTCTCCAATGACCGTATCCGGCGGCTAAATGCTGGCTGAGTCACAAAACGGGATTCTGCTGCTTTGGTGAAACTGCCATGTTTTGCCAGCGCTAGAAAGTCTTCGATCCACTTTGTATCCATCTTTTTTAAACCCTTCTCGTCGCTGGAAACACTGATGCACTGGGAGCTATGCCGAAAAGTAACCGGTTGCTGCGAATACAGCATTGGTTGTAAGCGTTATTGAATTAGTAACATGTTTACCAGCCCATAAACAATAAATAAAAGGAATCGCCTTATGCATCTTTCCCGCTTTCCCAGACTCCAATTCGCGCACCTTAACACTCCCCTTGAGCCCATGACTGCACTTAGCAAAGAGTTAGGTGGCCCTAATCTTTGGATCAAACGGGACGACTGCACCGGGCTGGCCGGTGGCGGTAACAAAACCCGCAAGCTTGAATTTCTGATGGGGGATGCACTAAAGAACGGTGCCGACACTATCATCACCCAGGGCGCGACCCAATCTAACCATGCACGCCAAACGGCGGCTATTGCTACCAAGATGGGCATGGAATGCCATGTGCTGCTAGAAGATCGCACCGGTAGCAAAGACGCCGACTACAACTACAACGGCAACGTACTACTCGATCAGCTATTTGGTGCGTCTTTGAGCAAATACGCCGCCGACACTGACATGAATAAGGCAATGGAAGATGTTGCAGAAAAGCTGCGAGCAGCTGGGAAAAAGCCCTATATCATTCCCGGCGGTGGTTCCAATCCCATTGGTGCTTTGGGCTATGTGAATGCTGCCCTAGAGTTGCTTACCCAAGCGAACGACATGGGGTTGAAGATTGATCGAGTCGTTCATGCCACCGGCAGCGCCGGTACCCAAGCAGGTTTGGTAACGGGTCTTGTCGCTAGTAACAGTCAGATTCCCGTGCTGGGAATTGGCGTGCGGGCTCCCCGCGAAGCGCAAGAGGCCAATGTCTTCCGTCTAGCTCAGCATACCGCTGAACACTTAGGTCTCTCTGGTATCGTGAAGCGGGAAGACGTGGTGGCCAACTGCGACTATGTCGGTGAAGGCTACGGCATCCCTACGAAAAGTGGCATCGAAGCAATCGAGCTGTTTGCCCGAACCGAATCCATTCTTCTGGATCCTGTTTATTCCGCTAAAGGTGCCGCAGGTTTTATCGACCTGGTCCGCAAAGGACACTTTAGCGAAGATGAAAATATCGTCTTCCTGCATACCGGTGGCAGCCAGGCCCTATTTGGTTATAGAAAAGCCTTCGATTACCCCGACTACCGATAATTTTCCTCTAACGAAGCCTATCGGCAAGACCTGGGCTTCTTTCACCATGCTCCCCCTTTCCTTTTACCCCATGTGAAGGCATCGACATCGCCTTCGCAAGGGGGCTTTTTAATCTAAAAACAGGAGTTCTCTCCAATGATCAGCAGATATCAGCTCAATGAGCGTATGAGCCAAATTGTTGTACACAAGGATCAGGTTCTTATTTCCGGCCAGCTAGCGCCTCAACCCGAGGAAGATGCTCTAGGGCAGACGCGTGATATTTTGGCGCGCATCGATGACCTGCTTGAGCAAGCAGGAACTGATAAATCACGCGTGCTCAGTGCCAATATTTGGGTCAGCGACATGAAGCACTTTGGGGCAATGAACGATGCATGGGAAGACTGGATCGACCCCGAAAACCCGCCGGTACGAGCCTGTGTTCAGGCCGAGTTGATGACTCCGAAGTATCTTGTCGAAATTCAGGTTTCTGCGATCAAGTAAGGCACTCACGAAATTTTTTAACACGCGTTAACAAAACGCTGGCAGTAAAACGGAATCGCTTGTCGGCATTCCTGTTCTGTAGTTCCTA
>JBALWH010000033.1:0-54986 GCA_036960175.1 Motiliproteus sp.
GAGATCGACCCTGATATCAAGATAAACCAGCACATCAACGTTGCTCACACTGCCACCTTGGATATAGAAGACAGACGCCCTCAAAACCCTCTCGGCACTCGTGGCGGAGTCTACGCCACAACCAGCTTTATTTACCCTTCCCAGCCTCTGGAACAGGGCTTGAGGCCTGCGGCTATTCATGCGCTACAGCAACTGGGACTGACAACCGAAGGACTTAGCCCAAAACCAATAGGCATTAACCTGTATATCGATGAACTGAGCTATCTGGCTGAAAGTTCGTCACTAACGGTAACCGTTACTCTGAATTGCCGCATCAGCGCCGAGATTAATAAAGCTGACCGCAGCCACCAGGGCAACTTTAAATCGTCTAAAACATACTCCTACGTCAAGTCCCCGAACGAAGAAGAAAATAGAAAGATCATTAATGAGATTTTGTCTGAAACGATGACGCGAGTATTTAATGATGAAAAACTCATCAGTTTTATTCAGAACTGAGCGGAATAACGATTACCAGCCGACGGTATAGGACAGAAGCAGACTGATATGACTATAAGGGCGCCCACTTTGTTGGTGCCAGAGGTTAAAAACCTCCTGCACAACCTTCAAATCACGCTGACTAGTGGGGTTTTTGTCGATGATGTCCTGAGCTTTGAGTGCCGCAACCACATCGGGGGTCAGCTTGAAGGTATCTTTACCCACCATACGCAGGAATGAAGGCGCAGACATTCCTCCCAGCTGGGCACCCCGTTTTTTCAACACCAACCACAACTGTACAATTTCGCTGCTGGGCCAGTCCGCCAGAAATTGACCGAAACTGCCGAATTCCCGTGAAATCTCATCGACCATCAAGGCATTAGCACGGACTGACTTGATCTTACCCCAATGACGAATCAGCGCCTTATTTTGCATCTGTTTTTCCAGCTGGTCGTCACTCATCAAGCTGATTTTCGCAGGATCAAAACCCAAGAAGGCCTGTTCAAATGCAGGCCATTTAGAATCCACCAGGCTGTGTTTAAGCCCCGCCCTAAATACCCGTCGAGAGATATCCGACAAGTAACGATCATCAGTGATTTTCTGCAGTTCCTCGGCGCTTCTCACCAAGGGTAATCGTGACTTAATTAATTTCGCCCCAGCATGAGCGATCGCGTGCTCTTCAATCCAACTAAACGATTTCATTAACATCCCATTATCGACATTACAGATATATAAAATATATCGCCGCAGATTATCAATCTGCCTTACCTTGAAAGTCCAACGATGCCGAATTAATGCAAAAACGCAGCCCAGTAGGCTTAGGACCGTCTGGAAATTCATGACCCAAATGGGCATCACACTGGCTGCAGCGTACCTCTACCCGCACCATGCCGTGAGCACGATCTTCCAACCTCAGTAACGCTGTTTCATTGAGAGGTTCCCAATAACTGGGCCACCCAGAACCTGAGTCGTATTTATGCTCACTGCTAAACAGAGCCGCACCACAACAGACACAAAGGTAAGTACCCTCCTCTTTGTGCTGATAATACCGGCCCGTGAAGGCGGCTTCTGTACCACCACATCGGCAGATACTGTATTGCTGCGCCGACAGTTGTTGTTGCCACTGACCATCTTCTTTATTGATCTTGGCCATGCCATTTACCTCATTGATACCGGGACCCATCCAGCATAGCTCAGATCCTTGCTTTAAGACCATGCTTCAGTAATTGCATGTTGCCACCAGCGGCGTATGATATCGGGTTCTCTAACGAACCCTCTGGTATCCTTGAAAGCAGCGCTAGATCATCGATACAGGGATTATGGGTTGGAATATAAAGTCGAAGTGGATTCAGGGTAGGACAATGTCAATCGTCAGAAAATCAAACAAACTGATCAACGTATGTTACGACATCAGGGGGCCCGTGCTGGAAGAGGCAAAACGTCTCGAAGAGGAAGGCCTGCGTATTATCAAACTTAATATTGGCAACCCCGCACCCTTTGGTTTTGATGCCCCCGAAGAGATTATTCAGGATATGATTCATAATCTCCCTTCTGCTCAGGGTTACTGCGACTCAAAAGGTCTGTTTGCTGCCCGTAAAGCCGTCATGCATGAATGCCAACGTCGTAATATCGAAAATGTCACTATCGATGATATCTACCTCGGTAACGGCGTCAGTGAATTGATCATGATGTCCATGCAGGCACTGATCAACGATTGCGACGAGATGCTTATCCCTGCTCCTGATTATCCGCTGTGGACCGCAGCCGCTAGCCTAGCCGGAGGTAATCCAGTCCATTACCGTTGCGATGAAGAGCAAGGCTGGTTCCCGGATATCGAAGATATCCGCAGTAAAATCACCGATCGCACACGCGGTATCGTAGTCATTAACCCCAACAACCCTACCGGCGCGGTCTATTCCAAGGAGCTGCTGGAGCAAATCATCGAGCTGGCGAGAGAGCATCAGTTGATCATTTTCGCCGATGAGATCTATGACAAGATTCTCTACGATGACGCCCAGCATATCCCCATGGCATCCTTGACCGAGGATGTTCTGTGCATCAGTTTCAACGGCCTGTCCAAGTCCTACCGTGCTGCCGGATTCAGAGCGGGCTGGATGATTGTCAGTGGTCCTAAACACCGGGCCAGAGACTATATCGAAGGCCTGGACATGCTGTCTAACATGCGTTTATGCGCCAACGTACCGGCCCAAAATGCGATTCAAACCGCACTGGGTGGCTATCAAAGCATTAACGAGTTGATTGTGCCCGGTGGACGTCTTTACGACCAGCGTGAAGCTGCATGGAAGATGGTGAATGAAATCCCTGGCGTGTCCTGCGTTAAACCCTCTGGCGCCATGTATCTATTCCCGAAGCTCGATTCAGACGTCTATAACATCCATAACGATGAGAAGATGGCTCTAGATTTGCTAACTCAACAAAAAGTTTTGATTGTTCAGGGCTCTGGTTTTAACCTGCCGGATACCCAGCATTTCCGCTTAGTCTTTCTACCTCGTATCGACGAGTTGGAAGAAGCCATCAGCCGCATAAGCAGCTTCCTGAAAAACTACGAACAGTAAATCTACTTATCGGTGGTCAGCAGCCTGCGCTGGCCACTGTTCTAGCAGGTATCAATGATCAGCAACAGAGTACGCCTCTTGCTGATTAAGATAAGCGCTGAAGTCATCACCCGGCATGGGCCTGGCAAACAGAAACCCTTGATAATTCAGGCAGCCCATCTGCGCTAAAGCATTCAACTCTTCCTCGGTTTCGACGCCTTCAGCAATAATGTCTAATTTAAGATTCCGAGCCATCACAATAATCGTATCTACAATCGCTCTGCTGTTTTCATCAACGTCAAGGTCACGCACAAACGACTGATCAATTTTTAACTGGTCTAATGGTAAGTCCTTCAAATAGCGCAATGACGAATAGCCAGTTCCGAAGTCATCGATAGAGAACTTCAGCCCCAAAGATTTTAGTTCTCGCATTTGCTGAATGGCCTGATCAACGTTTTCCACTAGCATGCTTTCGGTCAACTCCAACTCTAGATAGCTAACCACCTGCGGATAGCGCTGCAACAACGCTTTTACCCCCTCAACAAAATCCCCTTGACCGAATTGTCTAGGGCTTATATTAACAGCCAGTCGTTTAAAACTCTGGGGCAGCCCCGTATTTATGCGGTTACAAAGCTGCATGCAGGATTGCTCCAGCACCCAGTTACCAATAGGGACAATAAGGCCGGTTTCTTCGGCGATAGGAATAAATTTATCTGGAGGAACTAAACCATGAGTAGGGTGCTGCCAACGCAATAATACTTCGGCACCAACAACATGATTTTGAGAGTCTACCTGCGGCTGGTAATAGAGAATAAACTCTTCTCGCTTAAGTGCCCGGTTAAGGTCTTTTTCCAACTCCAAACGCTCATTAACTTTGCTCTGCATCTGCGGTTGGTAAAAGTGGAAGTCATCGGAAGATGACTTAGCTCGATACATAGCAGTTTCGGCTTGGCTCAACAGTTCAGAAGGATCAACCCCGTCACCCGGAAAAAGACTAATACCGATGCTAGCGCTAACAAAGAGTTCATGTTCTGAAATTTGAAACGGCTTCTTGATCTGCTCCAGCACTTTTTCCGCCAGTTCAGTTGCGTTTAAAACCGCCTTCTCCTGCGCTGTCGAAAGCTCAGGCGCAAGGATGACATATTCATCCCCACCTAAGCGCGATGCCGTGTCTTCAGCCTTGAGGCAGCGCTGAATACGCTCCGAAATTGCCTGTAACAGCAAATCACCAATCTCATGACCCAAGGAATCGTTGATCGTCTTAAAACGATCCAGATCCATAAAAAACACGGCCCCTATATGCTGGTGATTGGCGGCAGTAACCAAGGCTTGCTTGAGACGATCCTGCAATAGACTCCGATTGGGAAGGCCGGTCAACGAATCGTAGTAAGCCAGATATCTAATTCGCTCCTCAGCCTGTTTACGTTCACTGATATCTCTAACAGACGTCAGCAAATGCGGAGCACCTTCCAACTGAATCAGTGTAGCTCGGATATCAATAGGGTAAATCCGGCCATCTTTACAGCGATGGCGACTTTCTATCGCGACCTGCTTGTCCAATGACAACCTTTCCATTAATTCCTGGATCCGTTCAGTACTGAAATCAGGGGCTATATCAGGCATGGCCATGGTTAGCATTTCTTCACGGCTATAGCCCAGTGTCGAGCACGCCTGGCGATTAACATCGAGGATATTTCCCGACGAACCGAACAAATAAAGCCCTTCGCCAGCCTGTTCCATCACCTGTCTAAAATAGGACTCACGCTTGATCAACGCTCGTTCAGCGCGATTGCGGTCTTGCCATAAATCATTAAAGGTATCCACAACCAAACCGAGCTCATCCTCATTGTGATTCACTGGCTTGGTAATCCTGTCTTTTTTATTATTGGAAGCCGCCAACCGCTCCATCAAGCCACTAATATGAATCAAGGGCTTGGTGATCATCAGGTAATAGAGCCCGAGCAAAATCAGCCCTATAACCAGGTTCCGAAGAATTCCAAACAACAGTAGGCGCCAGCTACGGCGATAAAAATCTTGGTACAACATCGCTGTATCAACAGAAATTCTTAACAATCCGACCTGAGTACCGTCATCATAAAAAAGCGGGAAACTGAAAACCTGACTGCGATCATCCAACAACGCCAACGCCCACTGGCCATTGATTTTGTATTGACCGCGTTGCTGTTGCGCTAAAGCATTACCTAGCTCATCGTAGAGTGCGACTGAGTAAATAGGAGCGATTTGGTTTAGCCCCTGGACTACCCGATGAGCGAGGATTCCATCCAGCTCATAAGCTGCCTGAACTGCTGAAGATTGCAGCGGTTTAACATATTCATCAACCCGCTCAGAGACACCGTTCTTCTCACTACTCCAATCAAATGCGATCTGTACCACACTGGCGACGATACCCAAGAGCACTACAATAATCAGCGTATATTGCGCCTGACGATAGGATAATCGTTGCCTAAAAGGGATATTCAAAAGAACCTCAATTTTGGATACATTCCATTCCTTTACTCAATGTATTCTAGATCAAGCATAAACATCAGGAAGAGTCTCAGCAAAAACCAAACGCGTAAATAGTAACTTATTGTCAACTAAGGCAAAAATGATGTCACTCATCACATCGCTTGAAGAGTATCGAGCTTCAGTCTAGGATGCCGTTAATACCGACAACAAGGATATATAATGCGGAAAATAATTTTATTCGCTATTTTGCTGGGTTTAGCCCTGCCATCATGGGCTGATAGCTCTAATTTAATTGCTAGCTACTGTAAGAAACAGTGGCCGGGGCAGAAAGGTATGCAATCTTTCTGTATTAAAGAGAAGCGCAACTATCGAGATTGGCTGAAGCATGTCCGCAAACGTATATACAACGATAAGCTGTCACTGCTAAAGATGGATCAGTGTACCTCTAGCTTTAACCCCGATTACCGAAGAGCCTACGACTGTTACTGGAGCACAAACTCAAGCGATTTCCCCGATTAATCAGCCTGCTGGTATTCGAACAACAACACCTTGAGGCTTTTATCTGGGTTCTGCTCAGGAAAACTCTCAGGGTTTGGCAAACGCTGAACAAATACCGCCCTTGGACAATGCTCCTCCATCAGATCAACCAGAAACTGAGGTCCAATATTGGGGTCATTTAAACACACCATGATCTTCGCTTTATCCGCGAGTAGCTCAGGCAATCGTCGCAACACCCGTTGGTAATCCTTGCCAGCCACAAAACTGCCCTTCTGGAATGAAGGCGGATCAATAATAATCCGTTGGTAAGGACCCCACCTACGTACTCGCCCCCAAGATCGAAAAAGCTCATAGGGCAAAAAACGTACTTTTGATATGTCATGGCTATTTAGACGGTGATTGATTCTACCGCGTTCAAGAGCGCCACGACTCATATCCAGATTCACCACCTGTGTCGCGCCTCCAGCCATCGCAGCAACCGAAAAAGCACAAGTATAGGCAAACAGATTCAATACTGTTTTACCGCGGCAATTGAATTTAATCCACTGCCGCCCTTCTGACATATCTAGAAAAAAGCCTGTGTTCTGCCGCATTCCAGGCTGAATCTGATAGATCAATCCAGATTCAACAATATCCAAAGTCTCCGGCACCTTGCCGTAGACCAACTCACTGGGCGAACCTTTTTGATAGCGGTGCTGAACTATCACGCCTTCAACGACTGGCTGACGGGATACAAACTCCACCACCGTGGATAACAGCTGTGGATCGGTTTCTCGGTACAGCGTAATAAATACCCCCGGTGGAAACAGATCGACATTAATAAAATCCAGCCCTTCATGGCAGTGTCCACGGCCATGGAATAGCCGCCTGGAATCAACACTTCCAGAATTCAGTCCACTAAAAATAGCATCAAACAGAGGCTGCATTGAAGGTCCTTAAGGGATACATAGGATTGCTTATTATAACTCAAATCAACCTTGAAACTTTATTCCTATACCCCCATCTAAGCAGAAGAATTTATAGATGAGATAAAAGGTAACTTAATGCGAATACTGCTATTTCTAGCAACTAACCTAGCGATTGTATTTGTCGCCAGTATCACGCTCAGTTTATTGGGCGTCGGATCTGCGTTACAGGCTAATGGTATCGACCTTGATCTGACTAATTTACTGATCATCTGCGCTGTGTTCGGCATGGCTGGCTCCATGATTTCGCTGTTTATATCTAAATGGATGGCAAAACGCAGCACCGGCACTCAGATTATTGAACAAGCCAGAAGTGCTGATGAAAAATGGTTGCTGGATACGGTACAAGAGCTATCTCAACAGGCCGGTATTAAAATGCCTGAAGTCGGTATATTTCCTTCTCAGCAATCCAATGCCTTTGCCACCGGCTGGAATAAAAATGATGCCTTGGTAGCGGTTAGCCAAGGACTGCTAAGTCGCTTCCGTCCAGAAGAAATCCGAGCGGTCCTAGCCCACGAAATTGGTCATGTCGCCAACGGCGATATGGTGACTCTTGCTCTAATTCAGGGAGTGGTGAACGCCTTTGTGATGTTCTTCGCCCGTATAATTGGCCATACCGTAGACCGTGTGATTTTGAAGAACGAAGAAGGTCATGGTATTGGCTATTTTATTACCACTATTTTTGCAGAAATCGTACTGGGCATTTTAGCCTCGACGATTGTTGCCTGGTTCTCTCGCCGCAGGGAATATCGCGCCGATGAGATGGGTGCTAAATTGGCAGGTAGCCATGCCATGATCGGTGCCTTACAACGGCTAAAAGCAGAGCAGGAGATGCCTGCCGAAATGCCCGGAGAACTGATGGCTTTCGGCATCAATGGAGGACTAAAACAAGGATTGGCATCGCTATTTGCTAGCCACCCGCCTCTAGATGACCGCATCCTGGCTCTAAAACACGGTGGCTAATCACCGTGTTACACATTGAGAAAAGGGAGCTATTAGCTCCCTTTTTATCGTTAGCACTAGGGGTCACTAGCAAAGAATAGACAACAGATCATGGCCGAAATAGAGGCTACATTACGCCCGGCTGCCCCCTCCTGACACCGATATTTTCGATCAGTAATCAGCCACTCGATAGAGTACCGCGTCTTTATAACCGGTAATAACTTTGATCAGTCCTGAGAACCGATGATTGAGTTTTGGATCACCGGAATCAACCACCAGAGGCCGTCCGTCCAGCGCCTTAAGTTTGGTTTTAGTCGCAATAACACGCAGGTTTTCGCGGCCCACTTTATTGAGCAGAGCCGGACTCAGCTGTTGATTGCCGCGCCCGATGATGTGCCCCTGACCGCCGATAATAGTAATAATGATGCGCGCCTCACTTTCACCGATCAACTGCAGCAATTGCGTGGCGGTGACATCGCTGGCGATTAACTGATGGTTTCGCACCAGATCAACCCCTAGCAAGGTATTGTCCAGACCGAGCTCATCCATCACCGCTTGAACCGTAGTGCCTGAGCCTATTACATAAAAAACGTCGTCTTCCATGGTCTCTATCACTTCAGCGGCGATATCGGTTAAAACCAATTCTTCCACTTCCTTGCCGCTGCCGTTTTTGACATGCTGAAGAAAACGTCCTTCTTCAGGCACCAGTAGCTCGCCATAATATTTAGCCCGCACAGTCCCCTGTCGAAACGCGTCTTCATCAATATCTCGGACTTCCTGGTCCTTTAAAGTAACCAGTTCACCGCGCACCAGCATAGCGACGATTTCTCCTGCGGCACCTGGAGTGACGGCATAAACTCCGGAATGAATTTTAACTCCAGCTGGAACCCCTAAGACCGCAACGGAATCAGACACGGCCTGGTAGATATCCCGAGCAGTACCATCTCCACCAGCGAACAGGATTAGATCCACACCCGCATCAGCCATCGCCCTGGCTGCCTTGCGGGTGTCCTCGGCGCCGGTATGCCCCTGTTCAATAGTACCAATAACCTGGGGGTTATATCCCAGTTGGCGAGCCACATCTTCGCCCATCTCCGCAGGGGAGCAAAACAACTCCAGTTCGAGCCCCTGTAAAACCGACAGCGCCTGGGCAGTGCGTTCGCCCGCCCTAGGAACAGCCCCCAAAGCAAGCGCTTTTCGAGCAGTGTCATCACCATCGCTACCTTTGAGGGCGACACTACCACCCACTCCGGCCAAAGGATTTATAATCAAACCTAGCTTAAACATGATGTCCTCATTTACGATATTGGTACGCGGCAGGTACAGATCGAGGAAGTTAAAGCGAACCCAGTTCTTTTAACATTTGCTGATAAACAAAGCCGCTCAAGGTTAATTGAGTTTCTTCTTCCAAGTCGATAAATTCTACACCGTGGATAACCCGATAGTCGCCACTGATAGGATCTTCAAAATCTTCCAAATTACGCACAACACAGCGAGACAATAGTAGTTGATCTAGCTCACCGACTTTCATCCTGGCAGTCATTAAAAAATGCTCGCCGATCTCCGCCAGTAGGTCTCCGGCTTCGATACGGGCACCATGCAGGCTAATATCTGAACAAAGAGCCTGACGCGGCCAGCCACCGCCTAGATTTCCTTCTTCGACTTCATCCAGAGAGACAATCAAACGACTTTGCACCCGCGGTGTTTTTCGCACCAAAACCGCTTCCACTTTCTGCGGATAATTTACGCAAAGCATTGGGAAAGGTTGTAGTACATGCTTCTGGACCCGCGAACTAAAGGCACAGGCTCGATTGGAGGCAATAAAACGCAGAGCAACAGGCGCGCCCTCTGGGATCAGTTGGGGTTTACCGTTTTTAACCGGCATGGAGAAAATCAATGTCTGATTCTGCACATGGCCTATATAAAAAACTGAGAAGCGAGCCTTAGGGGAACGAACTTCCAGGCGCACTCTTTCACCGACAGGGAATCTTAATTCCGCAAATGGCAATTGCTCTTTGTCACCCTGTTCAAGACGCGGTAAAGGCATGGTGGAAATGATTCAGACCCCAATAATGACTGCACAAGCTAAATTAATCAGACCGGCAAGGATACTGTGTTTATCCCTAAGCTCCAAGCCAGAGTCCAATCACTTCTCCGCGTAACTAAGTATTTTCTGTAGAGCACTCTAGGACTTGAAACCTGAGCTTAAAATTCGACCTTAAAACCCATCGCCTTAAGTTGGCCAGCACTTCGACTATCGGCCTCTAGCCCAGCAATAGTAAGGGAGCTGAATTCCCGTCGCGGTGGATACGTCTTACGAAGCTGGTCGAAGCCCTGCCCCAGTATTTTATCGCTCCCGGGCATTTGTGATGTCTTGATCATCTGCTGCAAACGCTGATGATCTTCACGAAGATCATAAACCAGATTTGCCATTCGCAGTGCCACGTCATCCGCCTGAGCAGAAAGAACCAATGAACTCACACTAGGCTCCGGCAATAAACCGGATAACGACTGCGGGGCCGGTCGCTTAAGATAATCACACACACTCTGGTAAATCATTTCGGTGCCACGACTGCGACCTTCCATGCTGTATCCGGCAATATGGGGTGTCCCCCAAACTACCTGCTGGGCCAGTCGGGTATCGATATTCGGTTCTGCTTCCCAGACATCCAATACCACCTTTACGTCATCACGCTGATCCAGCAAATGCGATAGCGCTTGATTATCAATAGCCCCGCCACGGCCGGCATTAAGCAGCCAACTACCCGATTTCAGTTGCGCGAGCCGCGCCTCACCGAACAGATGATAACTAGGATAAGCCCCAGCTTTGGTCAAGGGCGTATGCAGACAAAAGGTATCGCATTGCTGTAACAGCTGGTCCAGTGAATAATACTCATTGGCGGATTCATGTTCTGCCCGAGGTGGATCATTGAGCAGTACTTCGCAGCCCATGATCTGCAACCGTTCCTGCAAACGACTACCGACATTACCAACTCCAATAATGCCAATGCTCCGCTGCTCCACTGCAATGCCCGTCTCAGCAGAAAGATTGAGCAACGCTGATAGAACATAATCAACCACAGAATCTGCATTACAACCTGGCGCATTAGCAAAACCAATATGATTTTCGCGCAAGTAATCTAGATCAATATGATCGGTACCTATGGTGGCGCTGGCAACGTACTCAACAGCACTGCCCTTTAAAAGAGCCTGATTAACCTCGGTAACGGAACGAACTAGTAGTAGGTTCGCATCCTTAACTATTTCGGGCCGCATATTACGTCCGGGAACTCTGACTACCTCGCCCAGGTCAGCGAAGAATTCATCGACCAGCGGAATATTTTCGTCAGCTACGATGCGCATCCTTACCTCATGTTTAGCATATCTTTAGGTTTCGTTCGGCCTGTGTCGACGTTGCTCTAATCAAGCAAAAATCAGCATGCTGGCTATTTACATTTCCGGTCGTTTCAGGCCCAATGCGCGCCTTAATATGGCTCGATTATTTCACCACATAACGGCCATGATGGGCTGACCAAAATGTAATCTTATCAGAGCCTTTCAATCGCCCTAATGCGCATGATTGAGAAGCGAAGACAGAGCTACAATCCGAGTCGATTTTTACAAACTTACAGCCGTAACATAGCCCCCTCGGGATATTCGGCGCTACCAATCCATTAGGGTGTAATGACCGCAGTCTGGCGAAAACAGGAACATTACTTCATCGTGCGGCTTTCACAAGACCTTTTTGGTGATTGGGTGGTTATTCGCAGCTGGGGAAACCTTAATAACAACCTCGGTGGCTGCAAACAAGATGTTATTTCCTGTCAACAAAAGGCCCTCAGTCTATTCGACAGCATCAGCCAACGGCAGCTAAAACGCGGTTACAGCCCATCCATTCCGCCAACTCAGTACAGCAAACTGAATACTAGTGCCCTGAACACCTCATACCAAAATACTACTATCTAAATAGCAGCGACCCGCCATTCGGCTATTTTAGAAACTTCAAATATACGCTAGTGTATACATCCAAATATTTCATTTCCGAACTAAGTTAATTCTTTTAGCTTTATATAACGTTGACTGCAATAAGAGACTTCCCGATGAGTACCAACAAATTTGCGCAGATGCCCGATGCTGCTGGCTATTTTGGCCCTTATGGCGGCCAACAGGTTCCGGCTGAACTGAAACTAATCATGGACGATATCGATCAGGCATATCGGCAGATAAAAGATACTGATGCATATCGCAATGAGTTGTTAGACCTCTATCAACATTATGTCGGCCGTCCAAGCCCTCTTTATTATGCCAAACGCCTGACGAAGCATTGTGGTGGCGCAAAGATTTTTCTTAAACGCGAAGACTTGAACCATACCGGCGCCCACAAAATCAACCATTGTCTTGGTGAAGCCTTGCTGGCCAAACACATGGGTAAAACTAAAATTTTGGCAGAAACTGGCGCAGGCCAACATGGTGTCGCTCTGGCCACTGCTTGTGCGCTGGTTGATATTGATTGTGAAATTCATATGGGCCAGGTAGATATCGAAAAGGAGCATCCTAATGTCACCAAAATGAAAATACTTGGTTGCAAGGTCATTGCTGTTACCTCAGGTACCGCTACCTTAAAAGATGCTGTAGATAGCGCCTTTGTCGAATACCTTAAAGACCCGGTCAATTTCTTTTACGCAATTGGGTCCGTCGTTGGGCCCCACCCATTTCCAATGATGGTGCGTGATTTTCAAAGTATTATCGGTGAGGAAGCCAGAGCCCAATTTCTCAAGCAAGAGGGGCGACTTCCAGATAACATCGTCGCTTGTGTCGGTGGCGGTAGTAATGCCATCGGGCTCTTCACCGCTTTTTTGGATGACGACGATGTCAATATCATCGGTATCGAGCCTGCTGGTAAAGGCCTGGATACCCCGGATCATTCTGCCTCCCTTAGCAAGGGCAAACCGGGTACCATTCATGGTTTCAAATGCTACCTTCTTCAAGATGAACAAGGCGAACCACTGCCCGTACACTCTATAGCTTCAGGGCTGGATTATCCCGGAGTCGGCCCCCAGCATTGCTACCTAAAAGATACCGAAAGAGTCAGCTACGCTGCGATTGATGATGATGAATGCCTAGATGCATTTATGACACTGTCTCGCAAGGAAGGCATCATACCGGCATTGGAAAGTGCACATGCGGTGGCTTACGCCATGAAGCAAGCTGCAACATTACCGGCAGATCAGACCATACTGGTTAATCTCAGCGGTCGCGGTGATAAAGACGCCGATTACGTTGCTAATCTGTTAAAACTGTAAATAGGCCACGTATGAAAAAGCCACTGCCCATTGCTAGGCGGTGGCTTTAATATAGGGATTAGTGAGTCACGTCAAAAAAGTGTTCATCCAGCGGATGCTGTTCAATGAGGGCCGGATGGTAACGACAACGATATTCCTGTGGATCAACACCATCATCTTTGCACAGCGAATCAATTTTTCGATACAGCGTGTTACGGTGCTCTCCTCGAGACTTCAATTCCTTTTCTATGGCCAGCAGCGTGGCTTTCTGTGCCCCTTGATCGCCAAATAATTTCAATAAAAATTCTGCTTGATGTACTAATTCGTCACTACGTTGCCCCATGGAATTCACCTCTAAATTAAAGCCATGACACCTCTGCCTAAACACTCTGCGTCATCTCATCAGAAGACCACGATTTAGGCGAGTTCACGAAGTATAGGACAGCATTTACAACGCAGTGATAAATATCAGAACTTATTGACCTAGAACAACACGACAAGCGTGACTCAGCTAGAATTGTTTTGTTAGTCTGTGCTGAGTTCATATGACAAGATCCGCTCATGGAGGGCATACTCGTGGCACTATTGACCCGCTTGGTCATCAAGACATCTATCGCCCTGCCTCTACTGCTGGCATCCGCGATCACGCAGGCGCATTTTTTTTCCGAATCCCCCAACAGCTGCAAAGCTCCCAAAAAGCCGTTGAAATTTGTCACAGAATTGGATGAACAGCTATTTGAAAGGCAAGTCGATGAATACCGGGGATGCCTGGAAAAATTCGTTACTCGCCAAAACGACGCCATGGATAAGCATAAAGCCGGCGCGGAAAAAGCAGTACTCGCCTGGAAGGACTACGCAGAGAACGTTCTGAACCTGAAATTCAAAGAAACAGAAACGGATACAGATACTAAAACCGAGCCACAAGCCGAAGTAGATACTCCAGCAGAAGCAGAGACTGTTCCGCAACGAGCACCAGAAACCAGCCAATAATCAATTTTTTGTCTACATCATCGCTTGGGTCTGCCCAATTTGCTGTCGATATTTTTCCCGTAAATGGGTCCAATAGAAGCCGCTGACCGAAGGCGCCTTCAGGTGGCCTAGTTCAACCCACTGCCGATAAAGTTGCACTATTTTATCCGCCATTGCCTGCGCCTCAGATTGCGTGTTTTGTATATGGCTTTGGTAACGATACTGCTCGGCAAACATTTCCCGATAACTCAAACGATCCGGCACTACCGGAACAGCACCGGCCGCAACCCCTTCCAATACCGCAAGCCCTTGGAATTCATGCACGCTGGTTGATAACACCAAATGGGATTCACCCAGACAGCGCCAGTAGGATTCTTTATCTGCCTGGTAGCCACAACAACCAAGGTTATCGGCAAACTCCGCTTTAATCATACTGATGGTTTCAGGTTCATCTCTGAAACACTCACCCAACAAATGCAGGCGGAATGAAATAGCAGCTTCATGCAGTTTTTGCAGCAACAAATATAGGCGCTCTGGAGCCTTGTCGTGTTCCCAGCGGTGATTCCAAACCAGCGTGAACACATCTGCTTTTTGGGAACACTCTCCAGCATCGGCAGGGTTATTAATGGGCACCGGAAGTACCCTGGATTTTTTCGTCAGGAGCTCTCTGATGGACTTGGGCTTAAAATCTGGCAGCTGCTTCATCAACCTATCGGCACCATCAAAAAAGCTATCCTGGTTATATTGGGAATTAAACAGAAGACAGTCTGAAGCTAAAGCTGAATAAAGGTTAACCATCATCGCCTCCAATGGTCTTTTCCCTTTGTCACGTTGCGGATATTCAAATTGGTTTTCATGAAAATAACAGAGGGTTGGTGTCCTTGCCAGATTGGGAAACAACCCTTTAAGGGTGGCAATATCGACCATTGAAGTGGCGACGATAAGGTCATATTCCGCAGACAACCGCTCAGGTTCCGTCACCAGCCAAGACAAGGGGTTACCGCGAATTCTCCAGCTGAAATACCTCCCAGGCAAGGTTAAAACCGTCCACTGGTGTTCACCTAAGTTGTCTACCAGACCCTGACGCCAATAACGATGACTGGTTCCATCATAAGCACTGAGTAATAAGATACGCATTAACTATTTCCAATACCGGGTGGGCTAAATTTCTCGAACTATCAGCGATCATTTAGTAGTGTTATCGCAACCACTTACAACGATTCCAACCGCACTTATGCCAGCTTTCGTGCGACTTACTTGATGATAAAATTTCTGTTTGAAGCAAGTTTACCTGTCTAAACCGTCTATATTTAAGGGCAAGGCTTGCGATTAAATTGAATTTATCGACTTTCTCACAGGTCTAACCACTGTGTTTTTGCTGAGCACTATCCCACGTGTGTTGATTGTTAACCATTGAAGGAGGTTCTTTATGACTCAGCTGCCCTGTTTTGACGACTTGAAAATGATGGCCGACCTGGATCCAGAGGGGTTCGAAGAATTTCGCCGTCAATCTTGTGAAGACTTTATCAAATGCCTGCCTAAGCATCACCGCCAACGCCTTCAGGCTGTTCAGTTTCGTGTCGACTACGAAATAAGTAAAGCAAAAAACCCCATGGCAGGCTTAGTAAAGATATCAGGGATGATGCACGATAGTTTCTATCAGCTAAGTGAAAAAGTTCACCTGCTAAGTGACATGATAGTTACCGCTGAAGCTCCCGAACAGAAACCACAAAAAAGTAATATTGTAGAGCTGTCTGAGTGGTCCAAGAGTAACCGGTTGCAGAACAGAAAAGCGAAAAAAAGGTAGACCCCGTCGGCCTGCCGATTACGAAACTCCAGCCCCTGGGCTCGATGCAGTAGAGCATATGGCGGTGGCGTTTACTTGTCAGGAGCCCAGGTAAAACCAAAGGCTCCTGAGTTACCGTGATAGGATTCCTGACCGGAAAGGCCGGCACCCACAGATACATTTTATCATTCCAATTCCCCGACAAAAAAACGTATTGCCTTTAGTCTCACCGGTTAGAAACCGATACTATTGCTATAAACCGTATTATTTCCAGAAAATAGGCAATAAAACCCCATTACCAATGCCGCTATGCGGTTTTTTTATCCAATCAGTCATACACTTATGAAATAATCTGGGATCGCTTTCAATAACTCACACATCAGCTATCGACATAAACCAGACAGGCTTCCTCATCATAAAGCTGAGCACGGCTAAACAGGAGCAACCTCTTACACGGGGTTAGAAGGGACAAGGAAACCTATATGAACGCTTTTTTTAGCTGGATACTACAACGGAAAATCCTTGTCATCATCGCTTCACTGGTCATTATCGCTATAGCGGCCTCAGGCGCACGTCTACTGGTATTCAAGAGCGATTACCGCGTATTTTTTGGTGACGACAACCCCCAGCTTCTTGCCTTTGAGCGCATGCAGAAAACCTTTTCTAAAAGCGACAACGTATTATTCATACTCGCTCCCAAGAATGGCAAAGTGTTTACCCCAGAGGCCCTGGCGGTTATCGAACAGTTAACCGAAGCTTCTTGGCAGTTGCCCTATTCAACCCGTGTCGATTCCATCACCAATTTTCAATACACCTATGCTGAAGAAGACGACATGATCGTCGAAGACCTAGTAACCGATGCTACGTCATTAACGGCTGGTGACATTGACCGTATTCGCCAAATCGCCACGCAAGAACCCCTGCTGGCTAATCGACTGATATCACCGTCGGGGCATGTTGCCGCAGTGAATGTCACCATTACCCTA
Source organism: Motiliproteus sp. (assembly GCA_036960175.1). Classification (GTDB taxonomy): domain Bacteria; phylum Pseudomonadota; class Gammaproteobacteria; order Pseudomonadales; family Balneatricaceae; genus Motiliproteus. The sequence continues at coordinate 16,927 of JBALWH010000033.1, forward strand.
CCCGGCAAGAACCTCGTCGAAGAAGTACCCGAAGTCGTCATTGCTGCCCGTAAAATCAGTGATGAACTCCTGGCAAAAAATCCTGATATGGATATTTATTTGAGTGGTCTGGTGATGATGAATAACACCTTCTCAGAGGCCGCCCTCAAAGATAGCTCAACCCTTATCCCTCTAATGTTTATTGTTGTCATGGTATTTATAGGGGTTCTTATTCGGACGTTTTCCGGCACCTTTGCAACATTGATAATTATCATTACCAGCATCACTGGGGCGATGGGAATTGCGGGGTGGAGCGGCCTTTATCTAACCGGTCCCTCTTCCGCCGCGCCCACCATAATACTCACACTCGCAGTGGCGGATTGCGTACATATTTTGACTACGCTCTATCATGAGATGCGCCAGGGCTCTTCTAAACTAGAGGCCATTAAGGAAAGTCTGCACATCAACTTCAATCCGGTAGTGTTAACCAGTGTCACGACTGCTATTGGATTTCTAACCTTGAATTTCAGCGACTCGCCCCCCTTCGCAGACCTGGGCAACATTGTCGCTACAGGCGTAATGCTAGCCTGCGTCCTAGCGCTAACCCTATTTCCCGCCATGCTGATGCTGCTTCCTTTACGAGTCCGCGTGAAACAAACATCAGCCAGCAGCTTCATGGACCGTTTCTCAGAGCGCGTTATTGCTAACCGTCGTTTTTTACTCTGGTTCTGTGCTGCGTTAGTCGTTGCCACGGTCAGCCAAATCCCCCGTAATGAACTCAACGATAATTTCGTAGAGTACTTCGACAAATCTGTACCATTTCGTGTCGCGGCAGATTTCAGCGATCAGAACTTGGCAGGACTGGCGCTCATGGAGTTTGAGCTCAATAGCGGCGAATCCGGCGGCATAAATAACCCTGAATTTCTGCAGACCGCTGAATCCTTCGCGGAGTGGCTTAAACAACAACCAGAAACTGTTCATGTTGACTCATTGACATACATCATGAAGCGTCTGAACAAAAACATGCACGCCGACGATAAAGAATTTTATCGTCTTCCCGGATCCAGAGAGCTGGCCGCTCAGTACTTGTTGCTATACGAGATGTCACTGCCCTATGGCCTCGATCTAAACAATCAGATCAACGTACAAAAATCTGCGATTCGTATTACCGCGACCTACCACAATTTGTCCAGTACTCAGATGCTAGATGTGGAAACTCGAATTGGTCATTGGTTGGATGAGAACGCAAAGGAAATAACAGCAACTACCAGCAGCCCATCCTTGATGTTTTCACATATCGGACAGCGTAATATAAAAAGCATGTTAATTGGCACCTTGGTCGCTTTAGTTCTTATTTCGGTGCTGTTAGGCTTTGCATTAAAGTCCGTTAAATATGGACTTCTTAGCCTTATTCCTAATATTGCACCGGCCTGCATTGCTTTCGGTATATGGGGTATGAGCGTTGGCCAAGTGGGTCTGGCTTTATCCGTTGTATCCGGTATGACCCTAGGGATAGTTGTCGACGATACAGTACACTTTTTGAGCAAGTACCTTCATGCTCGCCGCGACAAAGGCGCAGATCCAACTGCGGCCGTAAAATATGCATTTAATAGCGTTGGCAAAGCATTGTTTATTACTACCTTTGTGCTCACCGCTGGTTTTTTGGTTTTGGCTCAATCCAGCTTTAAATTCAATGGTGATATGGGGCTGTTAACGGCCATCACTATTGTCATCGCCCTCGTTATGGATTTTCTATTGTTGCCATCTCTACTGTTGCTGCTGGATAAAAACTCAGACTCTTCGGAGTCAACTATTGCTTCTACCACCGCCATTAAAAATAAGGCCTTTTAAAATGCTCAGAACCGTTTCAGCTCTACTATTGGCGATTCTAGCCAGCACCAGCTTGCCAATTCTGGCCCAGACTGTCGAAGAGCGCGGACTGGAGATCGTCAAAGAAGTAGACCGCAGGGACCTGGGCTGGGATAACCAGGAATCAGATTTGACCATGCAACTACGCAACCAGCATGGTGATAGCAGTACTCGTATTATTCGCACCAAGACTCTGGAAGTCACCGGTGATGGCGATAAAAGTTTAACTATCTTTGATCAACCCAGGGATTTAAAAGGGACTGCTTTTCTGACCTTCTCGCACGCCGTCACACCAGATGATCAATGGCTCTTTCTGCCTGCTTTGAAACGCGTTAAGCGCATATCCTCCAAAAACAAATCGGGGCCATTTATGGGCAGTGAATTTGCCTATGAGGACATGTCTTCATTTGAAGTGGACAAGTACAGCTACACCTACCTGAAAGATGAAACCCTCGATGGCATGGACTGTTTCGTAGTTGAAAGCGACCCGATTGACAAGTACTCTGGCTACACCCGCCTGGTCAGCTGGTTCGATAAAGCCGAATATCGGGTACAAAAGATAGACTACTATGACCGCAAGAATTCGTTACTAAAAACTTTAAGATTCAAAGACTATCAGCTATATCTTGGTAAGTACTGGCGGTCACACAAAATGGATATGGTCAACCATCAGAATGGTAAAAGCACGACTCTGGAGTCGAGTAATATCCGTTTTAGAACTGGCCTGAATGACACGGATTTCAATAAGAACAGTTTGAAACGAGCAAAGTAAGATATGTTTAGTTACCGCGTAAAGGGATTAACACAACTAGGGCTCACTGCGCTATTGCTAGTACCTACGTGGACCAACGCTGAACCCTGGCAGATCTCTGGATATGCTGACCTTGAATGGCGTTACTTTGACGAATCACCTCTCGATAACCGTCAACAAGACAGCTTTTTCGCCACCGGTACCGAAATAGAACTTTACAAAGAGTTTAACCAAGGACGCGACAACCTCACTATTACCCCCTTTGCTCGTGTAGGACAGCACGATAGCGAGCGTAACCATATCGACTTCCGTGAAGCTAATTGGCTGCATATCGCAGAAGATTGGGAAGTCCGGGCTGGTCTTGGCAAAGTATTCTGGGGCGTTACAGAATCCCAGCATCTAGTCGACATTATCAATCAAACCGATACCTTGGAGGGTGCCGACGGCGAAGACAAGCTTGGACAGCCCATGATCAATCTGACCCTCAGCCGCGACTGGGGTGACGTATCCGTATTCTGGTTACCCTACTTTCGCGAGCGTACCTTTGCTGGACCTCAAGGTAGACTGCGAAGCCATCCTAAGATCGATAATAATTATGCCCGTTACCAATCTGGCGCAGAGGAAATGCACCAGGATTTCGCCCTGCGTTGGAGCCATACCCTAGGTGACTTGGACGTCGCTGTCTCCCATTTTCATGGCACCAGTCGTGAACCCACGCTGATCGCCACGACAGACAACAGCGGCAATGCCATTTTTGCCCCACTTTATGAGCAGATAGACCAAACTGGACTGGAGCTTTCTCTGGTACAAGGTGACTGGCTGTGGAAACTGGAATCAATTCACCGTAGCGGTCAGGGTGATAGCTACAGCGCTGTGGTGGGAGGCTTTGAGTACACTCTAGTGGGGATTGCTGATTCAGCCATGGATCTCGGTTTTCTCATGGAATATCACTACGATGATCGTAAGCGTACAGCCACCACGCCACTTCAGGATGACGTTTTTCTTGGTCTACGCTTAACCTTAAATGACGCGGAATCTACTGAATTTCTTGCTGGTGTCATTATGGATAATGGCAGCTCCGGCATGATCAGCTTCATGGAAGCCAGCACCCGAGTTGGTGACAACATTAAAGTCAGTCTCGAAGCTCGCCGTTATCACAACCTTCCCAGCTACGATCCCCTATCGGCACTGGAGCAGGATGATCACATCCTGCTAAACGTCGCCTGGTACTTCTGATTCAAGGACCTATTTCACACCCTTATTCCAATCCCTGAATAAACTGTTTGGCATCTTTGATGGAACGGTCCATCTCTTTCATCAGCCCTTTTACATCAGAATCGAAGCGTCTCACTTCCCCTTTCAAAGCACTGACTTTTTCGGCGTTGAGATTGTGTTTCAAGAACAGGACTTGATCCTTAAATACCGCTAGTACTGGCGCGACTTTAGATTCAGACCGTTTCAAAGACTTAAGGTAGGTGTTATAGCGTGATTTGGTAGTCCGCAGTTGCTTGGCACTGGAGGCCTTCAAAGAGGCACTGCTGTACTCATTCAGCTCCTGCTTCCATTCCTTAAACAAAGCGTCCGCAACCGACTCAATAGCCTCGACACGATCGCTCAGTTCATCGGACTTGTCCAAGCTATCGTTATAGGCATCATTGAGGGTTTCATAACGTTCTTCTAGGCTGCTGCTTTCTAATTTCAACAATGCATTGAAGGCCTGGTAAGCAGACTGAAACTCCTCTTTCACCTCATTCTGAGTTTCAGTTGCCTCTTGCACCCGATCTACCAGGATATCTCGCTTGGCATACCCCATCTTTTCCATCGTATTGTAATAAGCACTCTGGCAGCCAAACAACAGCAATGACAGCAGCAGTAACACCGGAGTCCGTAGCGAACCAAACAATGGCAATTTCATCAGCAACCCTTCTAGTTAAATTCATCCGCAAGCAAGGTCTGCAAGATTAACTGATTCATAACAGGGGGGAAAGGCAGATAAACAAACTGAAATGGGCTCCATGGCAGCGCTCAATGAAGGACTAAATTTCATCGCAGAAGAGATAGATCAGGTTACACTGAATATCAGCAACCACTTAATTTACTTGCTTCAATAAGAAGCAAAGGAGGCTGACATGCCTGCCCGTAGACTAACCAGCTATCTGGATTCTGAAAACACTCGATATCTAACCATCGAGCACTCACCCGCTTTCACCGCCCAGGAAGTTGCTGAATCCGCCCATATTCGCGGTCATAAACTCGCAAAAACAGTGATACTTAATCTGGATAACAATCTGGCTATGTTTGTATTACCCGCCAGTTTTCGTGTCGATATAGAGTCCTTACGACGCTCTATTAGCGCCATAAAACTAGAGCTATGTGGCGAAAAACAATTTAAGGATCTTTTTCCAAGCTGTGAACTGGGCGCCCTCCCGCCTTTTGGCAACCTCTATGGCATGGAAGTGTTTATTGCAGAATCCTTGGCCAACAACGCTGATATCACTTTCTGCAGCGGTACTCACACAGAATTAATTCAGATGTCTTATCGCGATTTTGAGGTTTTGGTTAAGCCCATTCAAGTCGAGCACGGAGCCTATCCCATCCGCCACACCCCCCCAAGAATGCAAAGCCAGGGTCTGCATTTTCACTGATATTCAGAGACTAAGAGCTGCTACCCTGAGCAGCTCTTTCAATATCTAAGGCAATAAGACACAATCCCTCCTTGGCTGGATATCAAGACCCCATTTAAATGCTTTTAAGGATTGTGTTGCTATGAAGTCTTATCAATTTTTCACTGATGATGATCGAGGCGGCACCATGCTTTGTGATGATGATACTCTTGAAATGGCCGTATCAGAGCTGACTAAGCGATTTAAAGGGGTGGTAAAAGTCCAGATAGGCAAAGAAGTCTGGCAAGCCTCACCGGATTCAACTGACACTCAAGCCGTCAATGACAAGGCACTTCTGCAACACGCCGCCCCGGGCACGGTTAATAGCTCGTCAAACTAATAAGCCATTGCTCTTTCAGCAGCTAGGGTTCGCCCTTCTTATTCTGCTTGGCTTGGTTTTCCTGCTGTTGACGCCTTAAATGAAGTAATCGCCCCCACATTGCCAGCGCCATCACCGACACTAGAAACAATAGAAAGGTTGATGTAGATAGCGCCTGCATCCATTGCTCTTCGGCCCTTACATACTGGCGATTGAGGGTGACGATAATAGTTCTTAAGCTAGTAGGGCTATCTAGGTAAACACTTGTCTGGACCATCTCAGTACTGTCTTCTGCCACTGAGTCAACGTTAGAATTCAACACCATCCCAGTTAACAATGCGATCAGGATGATTATCGCAGGTCCCCAGGCAAGTAGCTTGGCTACTAATCCATTATTTTCCACTGCACCTCCTATAGTCACGTGCGAAACAGCCGGTTACTGCACCTATCGGCACAGTACAGCAAAACTGTAAAAAATACCGTGATTTAGAGGATTTAAAGGGTGCAAAAAACAGTCGAAACGAAACTCACTGATTATCGTGAGAATATACGTCTGAATCAGGATAAAAAGCATACCAGGCAAACCAGAACGCATTAACAACGGCTAGCTCCTCGCCCAGGCTGGTAAAGATTCTAGCGTTACGATCACTGGCATTAAAGTCGATGGTCAACTGCTCGCCGGCGACTGTGTCTAAAATACGCCCCTCAGAGCCTGACTTAGCTAGCTCAGCAATGGGGTAAGCCTTGATCACGCCACGGTATTCCAAGCCGATAACTCGCTCTTTGGGGTGATATTTGTAACTTAAAAACTCTACTGGGAAATAAAGCCCCCGACTATTTTCATAGCCAGAATAAGGGTTGCGAGTATAGTCCCGCCGATATCCAGTATTAACCGACAACACTACTGTATCCGGAAATTGTTCAATCCAACTTGACCAGGGTATCAACTGCGACGCTAGCATTTTCATTCGCTGCCCTTTTAATGGTCCGGCAACCGCTTGGTTTTTAAGCTGCGACCAAAGAGATTCCGTACCTCGGTCGTAGAGCAGCACATCGCTGTTATAGAGCAATCCCGACACACCAAATTCCAGCGCCTGATCACCACGCCCAGTTTCATAAACAACCCCTGTTCCGCATAGAGGGCAAAAGGTCACCACAACGGCAAGATCATTAAACCGATCGTTAACGACCTCATGCCAATTAAGAATAGGGATGGGATACGCTTTATGAATGCCATTAACACTGACACCTATAACCCTATCTTCCGGTTTTAGAAAGCGGGCCTGATCAGCGGTGACAAAGCGAGGGTGATCAATGGCCGGAATACCATCTTTGGGGGGCCCTCCCTGCATGATCTTTTCGATGGGAATAAGCGCATCATTCACATCAAAACCATTAAACGGCGCACAATAGCCCTTAGCCATCATCAAGATACCAAGACAGAACACTGACCAGCGCTGGAGTTTAAGCCCCTGTTTCATTCTTATGCTCCCGACCATTCGGTGGAGTCCTTCCTCAGTTAACCATAGACGTAAGAAAGTAAGTCTTGTTACAAGCAAGTATCAGCATGACGTAGCATGACCTGCCGGCTTTGTTCTCTTATAATGCCATCCCTGTTGCTCACCGATGCAAGGAACGGATCAATGACTCAAGATGCTTCACAAGCTAAACCCAAGAGCCCCTTTACTGTGATCAATGTAGTAACGGCCGTGATTCTGGTGGCGGGTGCCATTTTTTTCCTGAAGCCACAGTCCGAGCAAAACCGAACTGAAAATCCAACTCCGCTGTTCACCTTATCAGGACAACAGTATAGCTATGAAGATCTACCCTTAAGATTTAGTCAGCCGCTTTATCAGGCAGAGCTCAACACCTTTCGCCTCAAAGAACGGATTGTCGGTGCCGCCGTGGTGCAGCGATATCTAGAGCAACAAATGGAAAAAAGCGGTGAAGATCAAGAAACAGTGGTGAAGCGGCTATTTAACCCGACGCCACCAACCGAGCAGCAAATTCAGCAGTTTTTTGAACAAAACAAAGCCAAAATCAATGTTCCTCTGGATCAGGCCCGTAACGACATTGCTCGCCTTATCGCTGCTGCCGAACAGCAGAAAAAAGAAATGGAACTACTGGCAAAGTTGGTTTCCCTGGAGGAGCTGGAATTTAATCTAAACGAACCGAAAGCGCCTTTTGCCACCATTGATACGGCGGGCTATCCCAGCAAGGGGCCAGCACAAAGCGGCGTCACCCTGATTGAGTTCGCCGACTATCAATGCCCTCATTGCCAGACGGCTCACAGCGTTCTGAAAGAAATACTGCCCGAATATCTGGATCGCGTACGCTATGTCTATATGGACTTCCCGATTAACCGGTCGGGCATATCCAGAAAAGTGTCTACAGGCGCTGCCTGTGCCGATCAACAGCAGCAGTTCTGGGCTTACCATGACCTGGCTTTCGAGCGACAAAGCGATTTATCCGCGGAGAGTCCGCTGCAACTGGCCGAAGAGTTAAAACTGGATATGGAGCAGTTCAACCGTTGCTACAGTGCGGATGCAACTGCAGCAAAAATCAAACAATCCGAGCAGCAGGCGATCAAGGCCGGTGTCACTGGTACACCTAGTTTTTTCCTGAATGGCAAGAAACTCAGGTTGCGAGACCTGCGTACTGGCTTACCTGAACAGTTGCAGCAAGCCCTGCAGATTCCACCACAAAACTAAACAAACTGTCATTATTTTCGCTTGAACTCCGGGACCCTGATGGCAGAGGATTCTTTCACCTCTTCCATCACGATATAGCTGCGGGATTTATCAACATTAGGCAACGTCAACAATAATTCCCCCAGCAGTTCACGATAAGCGGCCATCTCACCTATACGCGCTTTTATAAGATAATCGAAATCGCCAGACACCAGGTGACACTCCATGACATGGGCAATCTTCATCACTTCGCGCTTGAAATCATCAAACACGGTGCCTGCGCGATAGGTCAAACTGATTTCTACAAATACCAGCAATCCCGCATCCAAATACTTAGGCTCCAAGATCGCGGTATAACCTTTTATCACTCCATCCTTTTCCAATCGCCGTACCCGCTCAAGACAAGGCGTCGTACTTAAACCGACTTCAGACGCCAGCTCAACATAAGACATACGGCCATTTTGCTGTAGCTTTCGCAGAATATTGCGGTCAATCCGGTCCAGCTCTCTATGCTTCTTGCTCATCTGGTTTTTTATCCTGCGTTTATTATTTATTTCAGGATTTTATTCTGGTTATTTACAAATTACAAAAACATATTCTCACACATTGAACATAAAATAGCCGTTAGTTTCATGAGCACTACGAATAACTGTATTCCTAGCGCCATCCAAATATAACAATCCATGCTATTTCGAGATACTGACTATGAAAATAATAATACTGGGTAGCGGCGTCGTCGGCGTAACCTCTGCTTACTATCTCGCACAGATGGGTCATGAAGTGACTGTCGTCGATCGCCAGGCACAACCAGCCCTGGAAACCAGCTTTGGTAACGCCGGTCAAATATCCCCAGGTTACTCCGCCCCTTGGGCTGCACCAGGTATCCCTATTAAAGCAATGAAGTGGCTGATGTCTGAACACTCGCCACTAGCAATACAACCCAAATTGGATCCAGCAATGTGGGCCTGGGTTGTGAAGATGCTGACAAACTGCACAGAAAATCGCTATTCCATCAATAAAGAACGCATGATGCGCCTGGCCGAATATAGCCGTGATTGTTTGATGTCGCTGCGTGAAGATCTGGACATCCGCTACGAAGGCCGGCAGCAAGGCACCCTACAGCTTTTCCGTAAACAGCAGCAGATCGTAGACTCGTCTAAGGACATCGACGTACTTAAGAGCTGCGGTGTTGCTTTTGAAGAGCTTAACGTCGATGGCTGCATCGCCGCAGAACCGGCTCTGGCTCGAGTAAAGGACAAATTCGTCGGAGGCTTGCGCTTACCCGGTGACGAAACCGGTGACTGTTTCCAGTTCACCCAAACTCTGGCCGAAGAAGCGAAAAACCTGGGCGTTAAATTCCGCTTCAACACCCATATTCAAGAACTGCTGAGCGATGACGGCCAGATTATAGGCGTCAAAACAAGCGCCGGCACTCTCAAGGCCGATCAATACGTAGTCGCCATGGGCAGTTATTCCAGCCAACTGTTAAACAAGGTCGGCGTTCGCCTACCGATTATCCCTGTCAAAGGCTACTCGTTAACGCTGCCTATTACTGATCAGGGCGCGGCACCCGTATCCACAGTGATGGATGAGACCTACAAGGTAGCCATGACCCGCTTTGATGATCGTATCCGCGTCGCGGGTACGGCTGAACTGGCCTCTTTCGACATGGCTCTGCCCGACAAGCGCCGTGACACCATCTCTTTTGTTGTCAACGACGTGTTCCCCGATGGTGGCGATCTGGAGCATGCGGAGTTTTGGACCGGTTTAAGACCGATGACGCCAGACGGAACCCCCATTGTTGGCAAAACAGAAATCTCCAACCTTTATACCAACTGCGGTCATGGCACCTTGGGATGGACGATGTCCTGTGGTTCTGCACAATTATTGGCAGACCTGATTAGCAATCGCGAGACGCACATCGATCCTACTGGATTGGATGCCAGCCGTTACGCCGCCTAACAGCAGCGACACCCAAACAGAACAATACAACTCGTAGGGAACTTCGATGCCGATTCAACGTTTCGAAACCAAGCAACGCATGAGCCGCGCTGTTATCCACAACAACACCGTCTTTCTGTGCGGCCAGGTCGCCAAAGATGCGGACACCGACATCAGCGAGCAGACCCGTACCACCCTGGAAAAGATCGACACTCTGCTGGCAAGTGTCGGCAGCGATAAATCCCAATTACTGTCGGTGACCATCTATGTCAAGAGCATGGAAGATTTCACCGCCATGAATGCAGTTTGGGATGCCTGGGTACCAGAAGGACAAGCACCAGCAAGAGCCTGCGTTGAGGCGGCTATGGCGCGGCCAGAGTTACTGGTAGAGATATCTGTAATCGCTGCGTGCTAAACACCCTAGAAAACCACACACAACAACAACAAAATTACCGGAAGAGAACAGCAATGAGCGAAAAGACCATTATCTCCACAGATCAGGCCCCTGCGGCTATCGGTCCTTATTCCCAGGCAGTTAAAGCCGGCAACACCGTCTACATATCGGGCCAGATCCCGTTGGATCCAGCCACAATGGAAGTAGTGAGCGACGATTTTGTAGAACAGACCGACCAGGTATTCAAAAACCTCAGCGCCGTTGCAAAAGCCGCTGGCGGTAGTCTCGCAGACGCCACCAAACTGAATATTTATCTCACTGATCTTAGTAACTTTGCACTACTGAACGAAGTGATGATGCGTTATTTCAACGCCCCATACCCGGCCCGAGCAGCCGTAGGCGTTTCCGAGTTACCGAAAGGCGTTTCCGTAGAAATCGAAGGCGTCCTGGTTCTGTAAAGGCAATCAAAAGATTGCCCACGTAAACCGGTATCGCAATCGGTTGCCGTGACCGGAACTGACCAGCATGCCCCTGGAGGGATTCCAGATTTTTTAACAATGCAGCTCGGGCTGCCATAGAAAAGACAGCGCTCTAAACCTCGATACAGAGGTTGGCGCGCTGATGTAACACGCACAGCCAAGCCCTACACGTCTTGACGGCGTAGGCACCTTAAAACTAATTATAAAAACGTAAGGGAGTAAACCATGGAAGCACTGACCAATATAATTGGCGAAATCAACAGCATCGTTTGGGGTCCAATGATGCTGGTACTAATTCTGGGTGTAGGTCTTTTCCTACAACTGGGTCTTAAACTGATGCCTATCTTTAAGCTAGGTACAGGTTTTAAACTACTATGGGGCGGCCGCTCCACCTCCTCCGCAGAAAAGAAAGAGGGTGAGTTATCCCCCTTCAACGCTCTGATGACTTCCCTTTCCGCTACCATCGGTACCGGTAATATTGCTGGCGTTGCCACCGCTATTTTCCTCGGAGGCCCCGGTGCCCTGTTCTGGATGTGGTGTACCGCTCTAGTCGGCATGGCTACCAAATATGCCGAAGCAGTACTCGCCGTTAAATACCGTGAAGTCGACGAAAACGGCAACCACGTCGGTGGCCCGATGTACTACATCAAAAACGGCCTAGGTAAAAAATGGGCTTGGATGGGCACCCTGTTCGCCATCTTCGGCACCATTGCCGGTTTTGGTATCGGTAACACCGTTCAATCCAACTCTGTTGCCAACGTCATCGAGTCCAACTTCGGCGTCCCTATGTGGGTCACCGGTATCGTACTGATGGTGCTGACCGGCGCCGTGTTGATCGGCGGTATCAAGCGCATCGGTAACGTCGCCGGTATGCTAGTGCCCTTTATGGCAATCGCCTACTTGGTCGCAGGTCTTGTTGTCCTGGCGATCAATGCCAATGCCATCCCTGCAGCGCTAGACCTGGTCTTCACCCATGCCTTTACTGGTACGGCTGCTGAAGGTGGCTTTGCCGGTGCAGCAGTCTGGATGGCAATTCGTTTTGGTGTCGCCCGCGGTGTGTTCTCTAACGAAGCAGGCCTGGGTAGCGCTCCTATTGCCCACGCTTCCGCGCAGACTAAAGATCCTGTTCGTCAAGGTCTGGTCGCAATGCTGGGTACCTTTATTGATACGCTGATTATCTGTTCCATCACCGGTCTGGTGATCATCACTTCGGGTCTATGGACCGGTGGCGAGTCTGGCGCATCACTAACCTCTGCTGCCTTTGCTGATGCCCTACCGGGTGTTGGTAACTACATAGTCGCAATCGCCTTGGCAGTCTTTGCCTTTACTACAATCTTGGGTTGGAGCCTCTATGGTGAGCGTTGTGCAGAATTCCTGTTCGGCGTAAAGATCATCATTCCCTTCCGCATCCTGTGGATCTTGGCGGTACCCGTGGGCACCATGGTCAGCCTGGACTTCGTCTGGCTGCTGGCAGATACCCTGAACGCGATGATGGCCATTCCTAACCTGATCGCATTGGCGCTGCTAAGCCCAGTGGTATTCAAGCTGACTAAGGAATATTTCGACAAGCAAATGGGTGTCGATGGCAGTACCGTTTCCAGCAAGTAAGCAGTTGGGTACTAGTCGACTATTTCTAGTATTTATGGGGAAGCAAGGATAACTCCCCGCTGCCATGGTTCGCGCTATGGCAGCACAGCGGCTCTACCAAATGGAAACGGGGGGCAGCGGCGTTCAAGAACATAAAGGACCCATCTTTTTGAACGCCAACCTATTTACCCATGATTTCTTTATTCCCTCGCATCTCCTATCCATTGCGAGAACAGGTGAGATACTGCTTTAATAGCCACCGGCTCCCCTCAAAACCTTTTATCAGATTTAATACCCAGAGGCTTTTAGAGAACACATGACCCGTCCAGCACGCGCAATAGTCAACCTCAGCGCAATTAAGCACAACTTTCGTATTGCTAAGTCCCAGGCTCCAAAAGCTAAAGCTGCAGCCATGGTGAAAGCCAATGCTTATGGCCATGGTGCGGTCGAGATAGCCAGAGCACTATCATCAGAAGCTGACGCCTTTGGCGTCGCCTGCCTGGAAGAAGCAATAGAACTCCGGGATGCCGGCATCAACAACCCAATCTTGTTACTGGAAGGTTTTTTTGATCAGCAGGAACTTGATGTCATCGATCAGCTAAGTCTGGATACCGCCATTCACAGTCAGTATCAAATTGACCAGTTGCTCGCTCATTCGCTGCAACAGCCACTAAGAGTATGGTTGAAAATCGATACAGGGATGGGCCGACTGGGTTTTCTACCAGATCAATTCGGCGTTGCTTATCAGCAATTACAGCAATCGGATAAAGTCGCTGAGATCGTGCTAATGAGCCACTTCGCCCGAGCCGACGAAACCCAGAGCAATAGCGCCGCCGACCAAGCAGCCCTGTTTCACAGTCTCACAGATTCACTTCAGGAGCCCATCAGCCTTGCTAACTCTCCAGCGATACTGGCCTGGCCCCAGGCTTGTGGGGATTGGATCCGTCCTGGGATGATGCTTTACGGCGCCTCCCCCCTGGATAAACAAAACCCAGTGAGCAGCCAATTACAAGCGGCGATGACAATGGAGTCGGCGGTTATTTCACTTAAGGATTTTAAGGCCGGTGATAGCATCGGCTACGGTGCTCAGTTCCAGTGCAGCCGTGCGACTAAAATTGCCGTAATCGCCATGGGTTACGGCGACGGCTATCCGCGTATGGCACCTCAGGGCACACCAGTACTTATTAACGGCCAACGCTGTCCCCTGGTCGGCAGGGTATCAATGGACATGCTAACCGTAGACGTCACCGACCTTGATGAGGTTAACTGCGGCGACAAAGCAATCTTTTGGGGGGAGGGCCTGCCCGTCAGCGAAGTGGCGGAGCATTGTGGCACCATCGCTTATGAAATGGTGACGCGACTAACCGGACGCGCAAAACGACATTATATTTAGAGGCCTCTAAACAGGTCTCTTGTGGCTCAAGCGCTTCTTAAGCCACACCGAGTTGACATCACAGATGTCTACCCATTCCTATACATGCAGATTTACTGATCTAAATCAGCGCAATAAATCCCTCAATATCAGATACTTTCTGCCGTTAGCTTAGATAAGCAGCGTCTGCTCTAACAATTTTTGAGCGCTGCATTCGACGTCTGAGCCGCCGAGATATATGAGGTAAATTATGAGTCCCGTTGATCACAGCCCCAAGCACTATCATTCAATTGAAGCGAAGGGTCCCAATAGTTATTGGGTTCACCGTTTTTCTGGTAGTGCCAGTTCCATGGGTAAGAAATTCAGCCGTATCGTGTTTTTTGCTCGAGACCAGCACGAGGCGGAGAGCTATATCAAAACCATGGAAAGCTCTGCCGAACTCAGTTAAGCAGGAATTCCAATTCGTTGATATCGCGGTTTTTCCGACTGCAAACCGCTGACTGTTAGAGGTTTTTTTATAACGGTTAAGCGCAACTCTAGACCTCTAGTCAGAGGGCTACGGCAAGGAACAACTTGTCATCTGCTGAAACGCTATTTTTAATCCGTTCTTTGATGCCGCTATCAACACTATCGGTGTCCTGCTCATAGAGCCCACACATTTTCAGCGCCTTACGAAGATCAACTCGCTGCCCCAGGTACTCATAGATAACCCGGGCACAGGCAGGTTCGCGCCGGTCACTGGCTGAAACACCCAACCTCAAGCCGGCCAAGCGGTTGATGCGATTTTTATAGGTCGGATAGAGAATGGTTTGTGTCAATTCATTGTCGGTGAGGGACTCATAATCGACCATGAAAATCCGATCACTAAGAAAAAAAACACAGCCCAGATATTTGCTGTGGCAGATTTTGGAACTTCCGTCATCAGCTTTTGAACGCTCAATACGCTGATAATAGACCCCCTCACCTTGATCCTGGATCTCCACTAGGTTGCGCAGAATTTTCCCAGGAAATGCCATTGAATAGTAGATTTCAAAGTAATATCCAAGATACTTATCAAGCCTACCCTGAGTCTGGGCTTGCAGCTTATCGATATGCTCGACATAAGGACGTTGCTTCGAGGTATCCTGCCCTTGAGGCCTTACTTGAACAATCTGAGCAAACTGTTGATGTGGTAAAAAAATCTCATACTCTTCGACACCGAAGAAATCACAAATACGCCGTAATATAAACTTCGATGGCAAACTGGTTCCGCACAGGTATTTATTAAATTGAGAGCGATTAATAGGAACCTTACGGCAGACCTCTGCAATTGATTTGTAATAACTGCACAAGAGTCGAAGGTTTTCTGTAAAGTCTTCTCGCATCAGCAACCTCTGCAAACTGTTGTTTTTTTTGTTTTTATTTGAAAAATAACGCCGAGTGTCGCCACAATAACACCAACTAGCGCCAATGTGTACCAGCTAGCGAAATTGTTGTCACAGATCAGGTTTGCTTCTATTGATGTCCCAGTCCTGCAAAGAATGCCCACTCATGGAAATTCTCTTTACTAGACCGGTTTGGAGCTTTCCCCCGTTATGAACAAACGCATCTATATTCTCTATACCGGCGGCACCATCGGCATGCAACGGTCGCCTCAGGGCTATATCCCTATGACCGGACTGGCGGAACTTATTGCCCAGAAAATACCAATCCATCTGTCTGTCAATATGCCGGAATACGTGCTTGAAGAGTTAGATGTACTCATAGATAGTACTAATGCGACGCCACAGGACTGGCAATTGATCGCCAGACGCATCAGCGACAATTACGATCATTTCGATGGCTTCATCATTTTGCATGGCACCGACACCTTGGCCTATACCGCCTCGGCGCTATCTTTCATGCTGCAAGGATTGCAAAAACCTGTCATCGTCACCGGTTCGCAAATCCCCCTCAGCGAATTACGCAATGATGCCCAAGATAACCTGATTACAGCACTGATCTTGGCTGCTCATTACGCGATCCCTGAGGTTTGCCTCTACTTCAACGGTCGGCTATTGCGGGGAAACCGATCAACAAAAGTAAAATCAAGCGGCTTTGATGCCTTCGACAGCCCTAACCACCCCTGGCTTGGAAAAGTCGGCATTCATATTGAGGTCGACGACGGTGTCATCATGAGTGCTACTGCGCCACAGGCACAATTCGAGCTGCCGGACTACGGCCTGCACCGCATCATTCCCATCCGACTGTTTCCTGGTATTGATGCGGCATTCCTTAAGCATCTACTAGCATTGCCTATCGACGCTTTAATTCTTCAGTCCTTTGGCGTTGGTAACGCACCCGACCGGGAGCCTGCTTTCCTGAAATTACTGGAAGAAGCCGTCAACCAAGGTACCACTGTGGTGAATCTGTCTCAGTGCCTTTACGGGCGCGTCGAACCCATCAGTTACGCCACAGGTTCGGCACTGGCCCGAACTGGAGTCATCAATGGCAACGATATGACGTTGGAGGCGGCGCTAACGAAGCTCCATCATCTATTCGCGATGAAGCTAAGTACGGAAGAGATCAGAGAAAAAATGGAATACTCTCTTTGCGGCGAACTGACCCGCTGATACTGAAACGGGGGGACTCTTTCCCCCTCTCTAACTTTTAATCTGATAACTTTCCATTTTTACTTCGGTTTATGAAAACCCTTACACGCATCGCCATAGTCCTGGCGCTGGGTAAACCAGAGTACTTCATGAA
Organism: Motiliproteus sp.; assembly: GCA_036960175.1. Taxonomy (GTDB): domain Bacteria; phylum Pseudomonadota; class Gammaproteobacteria; order Pseudomonadales; family Balneatricaceae; genus Motiliproteus. Next base: position 33,695 of record JBALWH010000033.1, read on the forward strand.
TAGGGGCAAAGGTGTTGCCTTCAACAATTTCACTGGCTACATATTCTGACACTGGTAACGGATCAATAGCGATCTCTCTGAAACCCATATTGAACTGCTTTAGCTCTGGTGCCAGAAAGGCAACACGTTCATACACTCCCATGTTATGTCGCACGTGACCGTTGCCCAGAATGATCACTAGCGGCCCTTGACGACTCTCCTGGCTCATTTCAGCAATGGAAGCGGCCATACGGTCATTACGCGCAATCCAGGTCTGATAGAGCCTTCTTAACAAATCCTCCTGCCCCCAACCGCAGTGCCCCTGCCGAAACTGCTCATACATCAGTGCCTGATAAGCAGGGTCATCATAGCCGCTGGGGTTCAATTGACTGAGCTCCAACGCATTCAATACTTCCAACCCTCCGCGACTGATCCGGGTCTTAATACCCTGCGGCAGATCGGCCCCAAAGATGTCCAGTTGATGGCTACGGGCCAGCTCAATTAACCGAAAGTAATATCCCCAATACTCATCATCTTGCTTTTCCCAGCCAAGCTTAGTCCTGAGACGGTCTTCTGCAGAAGGCATTTTCACCGATGACTTAAGCTTCATGGTGCTGGGTTTGCCTAAAGCGAACTGAGTCAACAAACCAGTTTCCCCGACATCGAAGAACTCAAAACCGATAACCGGTTTAAGCCCCCTTTTGACCAGTTCCTCGATAATCTTAACCTGTGCAGCATGCTGATCAGCATTGTCATGTTTCTCTGCCAGGTACACCACATCAGCGACAGCGGCACGCTCCACCAGCTGTTCAAACGTTAATGTTTGTTGATCATCGCTATCAATGATAGTTCCAATCAATGGATCATCTCGGTAGCTCTTGCTGGCAGTAACGCAGCCACTTAATAACACCGCCAAGAACAGCAGGAACAGCCTGCGAACAACGACTGAAGAAGAGGAAAAAATACTTAATCCATATAAATTCATTATTGCTAAACTCGTTTCGATAAAGACATTAGAGCTATCATAACGGTGAAAACCCTATTACAAAACCCGGAATATTATCTGATATGGAATCCATTCTAATTAGTAGCTGCCTGCTGGGAGAACGGGTTCGCTACGATGGCAAAACGGCCCTGTGCGAACATCCATTAATAAAACGATGGCAGCAACAGCAACGACTGGTTCCCATTTGCCCGGAGATGAGCGGTGGATTACCCTGCCCGCGACCCGCTGCAGAAATTCTTGGCGGACAGGGCGATGAAGTATTAAGTGGCGAGACCCAGGTAAAAACACGTCAGGGTCATGATGTTTCGAATCACTTCCTGCGAGGCGCGGAGAAAGCACTATCCCTGTGCCAGCAACACCATATCAACATCGCTATCCTTAAAGCTCGCAGCCCTTCCTGTGGCTCGTCGAACACTTACAACGGGCAGTTTCAAGGCACTTTGGTCGACGGCCAAGGCGTCACGGCGGCATTGCTGAAATCTTCCGGTATTCGACTCTTTGATGAAAACCAACTTCCTCAAGTCGAAGCCTATTTGCAGCAACTGGAATCCGACCCAGAGGCTGGGCCCTGCTAACTGACTAGCAGCTCTTGTTCTGACAGGGCAGCCTTCGTACAATGACTGCCCTAAAATCATCATTCAGAGTCGAGTCACATGCGAGCAAGCCAATACCTGATTGCCACCCTCAAAGAAACCCCGGCCGATGCCGAGGTTATCAGCCACCAGCTGATGCTGCGTGCCGGTATGATCCGCAAACTGGCATCCGGACTTTACTCATGGCTACCGATGGGGTTGCGCACCTTGCGCAAGGTGGAACGTATTGTTCGCGAAGAGATGGATCGCGCTGGAGCCCAGGAAGTGCTGATGCCTGCGGTTCAACCCGCCGAACTCTGGGAGGAATCCGGTCGTTGGGAGCAATATGGTCCTGAGCTACTGCGGGTCACTGATCGCCACAACCGCGCCTTCTGTATTGGCCCGACCCACGAAGAAGTCATTACCGATCTCATTCGTCACGAACTGAATAGTTATAAGCAACTGCCTGCAAACTTTTATCAGATTCAAACAAAATTTCGCGATGAAATCCGCCCTCGTTTCGGGATTATGCGTTCCCGCGAATTTATTATGAAGGACGCTTACTCCTTCCATATCGCTCAAGAGTCTCTGCAACAAACCTACGATCTAATGCAAAGTACTTATACCAAAATATTTAACCGTATAGGCCTGAACTTCCGTCCGGTTGAAGCGGATTCGGGCAGCATTGGTGGTAACTGTTCTCTTGAGTTCCACGTGTTAGCTGAATCGGGTGAAGACGATATCGCCTTCAGTGATAGCAGCGACTATGCTGCCAATATCGAAACCGCCGAAGCCCTGGCACCCAGTGGCGATCGTCCTGCACCAGCACAAGAGATGACACTGGTTGATACCCCTAATGCTAAAACCATTGCAGATCTAACCGGTCAGTTCCAACTACCCATCGAAAAAACGGTAAAGACGTTAATCGTTGCAGCATCTGAAGAAATCGAAGCCGAATTCGTTGCCCTGCTGGTGCGTGGCGACCATGAACTTAACGAAATCAAAGCAGAGAAACTGGTAGAAGTTGCAGAACCACTGCGCTTTGCCACTGAAGATGAGATCCAGTCCACTATTGGTGCCGGCCCTGGTTCTCTCGGCCCAATTAATCTTCCTATCCCCTGTATCGTCGATCGCACAGTGGCCCTGAGCGCTGACTTTAGCGCAGGCGCCAATATCGATGACAAGCACTATTTTGGTATTAACTGGGAGCGCGATACCGCCCTGCCGACGGTCGCAGATCTCCGCAACGTTCTCGCCGGTGATCCGAGCCCTGACGGTCAGGGTATTCTAGAAATAAAGCGCGGGATCGAAGTCGGTCATATCTTCCAGCTCGGCACCAAATACAGCGAAGCCATGGATGCGAAAGTATTGGACGAGAACGGTCGCTCCCAAGTCATGTCGATGGGCTGTTATGGAATCGGTGTTAGCCGCGTTGTTGCCGCGACAGTTGAGCAAAACAACGATGAAAACGGCATTATCTGGCCCGACGCCATTGCCCCTTTTCAGATCGCATTGATTCCACTGAATCCAGAAAAATCTGAACAGGTTAAAGAAGTTAGCGAGAAACTCTACGCTGACCTTCAAAACGAAGGATTTGACGTACTGCTGGATGACCGTAAAGGGCGTCCCGGTGTTAAGTTTGCCGACATGGAACTCATCGGCATTCCTCACCGAGTAGTCATCAGCGACCGCGGCCTTAACAACGGTACCCTAGAATATAAAGGCCGCCGTGATGAAGACAAGCAAGATGTTGCTATTGATCAGTTACTGGATCTGATCAAAAGCCGTATTACCAATTAACCGTTATTCGGCCTATCTTAAAAACGGGGCCTTAGCCTCGTTTTTTTTGTGCGATTCTTCGGTATTTTGTGATGGTATCTAGATTGTCGAACATGAACAACAAGCGCATTAGTGACCTTCCTGGTTTAGGCCCTGCATCCGAAAAGATGCTGGGCACACTCAATATTATGACAGCTGCTGACCTAGCCAAACGGGGGCCCGTTGAAGTCTATCTTCAGCTTGAAGAAACCCTCGGTAAGACCCAAAGCCTGAACCTGCTTTATGCCATGGTCGGAGCCCTTGAGAATAAACACTGGACCCAGATTGCCAGAGAGGAAAAAACCCGGTTGCTGACGGAATTGGAAGGAGCCAGAGAATACCTGCGACTCATCGAAAAATGATTCGGCCTCCAAGAGAGTCAACATTCCAGGTCAAAGCAGCCGGTATATTGGTGTTAAACAACCAATAATTGGCCAACGGAAAAAAATCTATTGCACCGAAACTCAAGCTGAACAACAATTTAGCTATCACCTAAACCAACTGTCAGACGCCCATGCTAAAAAAAACTGTGCTGATTTTGTTACTATTTCCTCTACTGATTGCTGCCACATCTATTCAGGCGGCTGCCCGTGCTGTGGATGAGGATTTACTACAGCTACTGACAACCGCTGCAGGGCAAGCAAATAGTTTTGATGACCGCTTCGACGCACAGGTATGGTTGCTTGATATGGCGACACGCACCAGAAACTACGTTGATGATGACCAAGAGCGCCTACATATCCTCCGTGCGACCCATAGGGAAGCACGTCGAGCAAAATTGCCTGCCGACCTGGTATTAGGCGTAATCCATACCGAAAGCCTATTTCAAAGGTTTGCTATTTCAGTGGCGGGTGCCCAGGGGCTGATGCAGATAATGCCATTCTGGAAAGAAGAAATAGGCCGCCCCAAGGACAACCTGATGGATATAGATACCAACCTCAGGTACGGCTGCACCATCCTTAGCTATTACTTAAAAAAATCCCGTGGCAATATCAGTGAAGCATTGGCACGCTACAACGGTAGCTATGGAAAAATGAAATACCCGGAAAAGGTATACCGGGCACAATTGCGTTATCAAGATTGAGTGTGAATATTTAAACGCGCAAAGTTAACGCTCAAAGCTCCGCAGAATCCAGGCTTTGGTCGGGCCTGACCGGTAACCTGATAGTAATCTTAGTCCCCTCTCCTAGCTCCGATTCTACGTTAATTCTGCCACCGTGAAGCTTGACCACTCCGTAACACAGCGAGAGCCCTAGACCCGTGCCATCACCAATACCTTTGGTGGTATAAAAAGGATCAAAAATCCTGCTCAATTTGTCTTCACTAATGCCCCTACCTGAGTCCTCAAACAGGATTTCAACATAACCTTCTTTTTCACTGCTAGAAACTCTGAACTTGCCACCTTCAGGCATGGATTCAAAGGCATTCTGCATAATATTGTATATCGCTTTACCAAACTGTTCTGGCATTAGATAAACATGGGACATGAGGCCAAAATCACAGTGTATATCTACTCCCTGCTGCTTTTCATCGGGGATTAAGCGCAGCGTATTCTGCAGCAACTGGTTTAGGTCAGAGTCATACATATCACCCGTTGCCAGACTGGTAAAATCCCTAAGGTCACTGACGATCCTGCGTATCCGATTGATACCTTCACCAGTTTCATCCACCACCACCGGTAATTCTTCGATCAGGTACTCCACATCAGCAGCGTGCAACAGTTGTTTGAGTTGAGTGATCTGGTCATCGGAGCCATGAGTTTCCATGGTCTGATAATGCTCGAGCAGCACTAATAATTTGTTAAAGCTGTCCGCGAACATTGCAAAGTTACTTTTTATGAAGCCAAGGGGATTGTTGATTTCGTGAGCCACTCCTGCAGCCAATTGACCGATAGAAGCCAGCTTTTCCGCCTGGAACAACCTATCTTGAGTGTCGCTAAGTTGCCGGGTGCGCTCCTCGACTCTTAATTCCAGATTCTTACGATGTTGCTCGTTTTCAATACTGAGCTGCAGGTTGGCAAAAGCTGTTTCAAAATTGCTGCTAAAGATATCCAACATATGCCATAGATTGTTATCCAAGGTATCAACATCGGAGAAATAAACCATCAGGGGACGGTCAATACTCTTGTTGCCAAGTAGCACCAGATGCCCGTCACGATAGACAGAATGATGTTTATTCTGAGCCTCAATGATCAGCCCTCTGACGTCAGAGGGTAAATGCCCTATCAACCCATCACTGGACTCTATACCTGTCGACTCTATAAGTATGGACTCAGAACCCGACAGGAATCGGAGACTACCCTCAACCATTTCAGCCGCAAAAAACAAAGGGGTACGCGCAGCCAATTTAAGCGGCAGAAGTTCCTGTAACTGGAGCAATAGCGCATCGAGAAAACCGGCAACACTGCGTTGTTCGAAAATTATCCCGGTGGCAGCCACTATTTTATCAAGACGTTGATTGTTTTGAGCAACCCGCTGCAGGTCGCGATAGGATCGTAAAGAAGTCAATATGACGGAGAAAAGGGCCTGAGAGGTAAGCTCTGATTTAGTTTTATAGCCATCAATTTCGTAATTAAGAATAACGTCTTTTTCAGGCACATCGCCGGGTTGCCCAGTGCGTAAAATGATGCGGGTTAGATGATTATCAAGCTCATGCCGAATATAATTAGCGACTTCAAACCCAGCACGATCAGTCTCCATAACGATATCGAGCAATATCAATGCGATATCATCATGTTCAACGGCCAGCTTTTTAGCTTCTTCGCCACTGAAGGCACTGATAAACTCAAGTGGCTTGTCGTCCAGAGCGGTTCGCTTCAAGGCCAGCTTGGTTACCTGATGAACACTCTCATCATCATCTACGATCAGCACCTTCCAGCAGCCTTGGTTTTGCGCTTGACCTCCCTGTTCAACTAGCGGCTCATCATCTTCGGCGAAAACGAATACATCACTCATGCATCAGCCTAAATTTATTGTATAAACAATGGATTGGAATATCCCCTTCATACCTAATGGTTATTCTTTTACGTTCTATCACTATAGCTGCCGAGCGCGAAGAAAGTATAATGGTTTCTGCTATTTTTCTTTCGATATAACATCAACGTACTTCAAATCCGAGGGTTCCTTCCGGAATATCAACTAAGTCGCTAATAACCTCTGCGACCATAGCTAACGGTGGCCCCTGATTCATCCAGGCCTCAACATCATGTACAGCATTGGCCGCCCCCACCAGCAGGGCTTCCACTCGACCATCTGGGAGGTTTCTCACCCACCCTGAAACACCGTTAGCGTCGGCTTGGTCTTTAGTTGATTGCCGATACCAGACCCCCTGTACCCGGCCAGTAACACAGACATGAAGAGCAATCGCATCCATCATTACATCCATTTTTAAAAGCTACTAAATCGAGTATAGGAAGTTCAGCGTGTGTTACCAGTATTTGGAGTAGTAAATTCAACCGCTGTTACATTGTTAGAACCTGAAAACAGACTCGCCAGCGTAATATCAAGATGTTGTTGCTGGCTGATGGAAGCTGCTTGCAAGCACGTTTGTAGCAGCACTCCCCAAGGGCGGTCACTGACCAACTCACTTCCAGGAGGTATTTTCCAGGGTAGCGTATCGCATAACGCGGCGAGACTTAACTGATGTAGATCCCGAGTCAAAACATAGCCTCCCTGCTCAGTTCTACTGATCAAGCCGCTGTCCATAAAGTCATTAAGATAGCTATCGATATCGATATCGGCGGACTTCAGTACGTCAACAGACACCAACAAGGACTTTTTGCGAACAGTTTCTCCGGTTTTCTGGGCTTTCCAAAACTGTTCCAGAATTCGTAAATTCAAACCCAATTGCTGCTCGGCATGCAGGAAGCCCCGAACATGAAAGGCACTGAGGGCCAGCACTAACTCAGCGCAGATTATAATAATCATCCAGGAAATATAAATCCAGGCTAAAAACAACGGGACTGCAGCGAAAGCGCCATAGATCAGTTCATAAGATGGAAAATACGTGACGAACAAGGTAAAGCCTTGCTTCGCCGTTTCGAAGATCAGCGCCGCCGTAAAGCCACCAACAAAGGCATGGCGAGCCGGTACCGGACAGTTTGGGACGGCCATGTAGAGCAATGAAAACGCCGCTGTACTCATTAACAGAGGTAACAACAATAATAATCGTCCTCGCTCCAGCAACAGAGTGGCATCGCCGATCATCGGCAGCGATGCCAGGTAAGAAGTCAGCGCAAAACCCAACCCCAATAACAATGGCCCAAGACTCAGAACCGCCCAATAGAGCAAAAAACTGGCAACTCCCTTGCGCGGCTGACGTACCCGCCAGATATGGTTAAAAGAAGACTCTATCGTTTTCATCATCATCAAAGCAGTCACCACTAAAAAACCAACCCCCACCAGCGTTAGCGTCCGGGCTTGAGAGGCAAACTGAGACAGGTAGTCTTTGACTGCAACCCCAGAGCTGGGGACAAAATGACTAAAAATAAGATTTTCTAGTTGCTGCCCCATACCTTGGAAAGAGGATACCGAGGACAATACCGTGTAAGTAACCGTCATAAACGGCACCACCGCAAACAAGGTGGTGTAGGTCAGCGCTGCAGCATTAAGGGTGCCTCGATTTTCATTAAAACGAAGAAACAGGAAACGCAGAAACAGCCAACTTATTTGTAACTTTGCCAAAGGTTCACCTACCTGAGATCCTGAATTCATTTAATATGCCTTTTATCATTATCAACACAATCACAACTTGCCTAGACGTAGCTTAAGTTTAGAATAGCGATCTGAAATCTATAAAAAACATTTAATCCATCAGTCGTCATATAACCCGATCGTTACTATGACTCTGGGGATACTCCCTAACAGTTCTATGAGTCGGTCTAGTTATGAGTGATATCACCCTTTACCACAACCCGCGCTGCTCCAAGTCCCGTGAGACCCTGAAGCTTTTGCAGGACCACGGGGTAGAACCAGAAATACGCCTTTATCTCGAGAACGCCCCCTCTGCTGATGAATTGGTAGCCGTATTGCGTCAGCTAGGTATCGGTGCCCGCGAACTGCTGCGTACTGGAGAAGCGCCTTATAAAGAAAACAATCTCGGCAACAGCAGCCTTAACGACCAGCAACTGATCAATGCAATGGCCGAGTTTCCAAAACTCATCCAGCGCCCCATCGCTATTCGTGGTGATCGGGCAATCATAGGCCGACCTCCTGAAGCGGTTCTGGATCTGCTGTGATGACCGAACCTACCTATATTCTAGTACTTTACTACAGTCGCCACGGTGCCACCGCGAAGATGGCGCAGCATATGGCCCGTGGTGTTGAAGAGATCACTGGCATGCAAGCCAGAATTCGCACCGTGCCAGAAGTATCAACGCTGGTTGAAGCCTCGGCAGCAGCCATCCCCGACGACGGCGCAATCTATTGCAGCGAGCAGGACCTGGCAGGATGTTCTGGCCTGCTGCTAGGATCTCCCACCCGTTTTGGAAATATGGCTGCGCCGCTTAAATATTTTGTCGATAGCACCAGTGCGCTCTGGCTCAGTGGCAGCCTGGCAGGCAAACCGGCAGGCGTATTCAGTTCCAGCTCCAGTTTGCATGGCGGCCAGGAAAGTACGCTGCTCAGCATGATGCTGCCACTACTTCATCACGGTATGTTAATCGCCGGGCTACCCTATAGCGAAAGCGGCCTGCTTAATACCACAGCAGGCGGCACGCCTTACGGGGCGAGCCATGTAGCGGGTAAAGACAACCGTGCTCCACTGACTGATATCGAACGGCAACTTTGTCAGGCCCAGGGTAAGCGCATCGCCGAGATAGCCGGCAAACTCAATCGCTGAGTACCAGCTCAGCAGCATCGTTTTATAGCATATTGACAGGACTACTCATGAACAGCTCAGCCACTGAGAAAATCGATTCTAATACAGCCCGCCAGCTAGCTCAGAAAGCTAACATCATGCGCCAGATTACACGACTATTACTATTGGCGTTGATTACTTCTATCAGCCTTTGGACCCTATTGCTTGCGCCGCCTCCCACCGCCAACCCCATCACCATCTGGTTAATTCAGGTAGTGCCATTAGCCTTGTTTTTGCCAGGGATTTTTAAGGGCAATCCCCGAGTTCACATCTGGCTCTGCTTTGTGATTACGGTCTACTTTTGCAGCGGCGTAATTCACTCCATGTCCCCCCTGTATCCATGGATGGGAATCAGCCAGAGCCTGTTCACTGCAGCGTTATTTTCTACCGCGATGATGTATGTTCGCTGGAATGGTCTGGCGCGCAAAGCGGGTAATGAGGGCTAGCGATGATGGCCAGCACAGTGCGTAGCGGCATTAAGGCATAGAATTCGACTCTCTTAAAACCATCCCCCAGTGCGAATGGATACCTATGCCTTATCAATAATTGAAAGGAAGGCTTCGACAATCACGGGGTCAAAGTGTGTACCACTATCACGCCTAATTAGCGCAATAGCATCCGCTGGATCCCAAGCCTTTTTGTACGGACGATCAGATGTCAGCGCATCATAGACATCGACTACGCTGACTATTCGGCCAGATACGGGTATTTCTTCACCTTTTAACCCATCGGGGTAACCCGTACCATTCAATTTTTCATGGTGGGCTCCAGATATCTCAGCGCCCAAACGCAAAATATTTCGGTGATCAATATGCCGACAGGCATCTCTCAGGATGGCACGACCCACCTGGGCATGAGTCTTAATATGCGTAAACTCTTCATCAGTGAGCTTACCCGGCTTCATTAGTACCCGCCTGGATACAGCCACCTTGCCAACATCATGAAGAATACTCGCCATGCCGATTTCTTCGACAAAGAGAGAGTCGATAACATCGGGATAGATTCTTTTATCATATAGGTACTGTGCGATGGCGGTACAATACTTTGCCACGCGCTGAATGTGATCTCCGGTGCCCTTATCTTTAAATTCGGCAAGTTTTGCCAGCGCACCGACGACGGCCTCATGAGTGCTCTCAATCTCTTCTATCAGGTGACGATTTTGGAATGCTATCGATAGATTGGAACAGAAGAGTGATATCAACTCCTTGTCAATTTTATTGATATCCCCAGAGCCGGCTTCAACATAGGCAATGATGGGGTTACTCCACTGCGCTGCTGGAATATACATAACGCACTTATCTGCCAAGAAAACACTCTTTTTTTTCTCGGCTGCCTCGATGATGTCACCCAGAACTGTCTCTGATAAAAGCCTGGATGCCTCTTTGAAATCGGTTACCTTTTCATAGATACCAGTTGCAGAAATCAGCTCAAAGTTGCCGACGCTACCATCGGGTGAATTACGCTGCATCAATAGCATGCCACTATCTGAGGTGTCGATAAACGAGGTCAGCTGGGTTAACACACCAGAAACAAAATTTCTTGCCGATCCAATATCAAAGAGTGTGTCAGTGGATGCTACGATTTTGCGCAGCCCCAGTTGGTTCTTATGGATGGTGACCAAGTCGCCATAATTACGCAGGGCGGCTATGACGGTGGTGAAAAGTTTTTGTGCGGTTAGCTCGGTTTTATTTTTATAGTCATTGATATCGTAATTAACAATGACTTCAGCCTCAGGTGCCTGACCCGGCTCTCCGGTGCGAAGAATGATTCGTACTAGCTTGTTTTCCAGCTCTTCACGGATATATTTAATCGCCTCAAGTCCAGCCCTATCGGTCTCCATGACGACATCCATAAAGATCAGGGCAATATCGTCATGTTGTTCCATGAACCTGCGACTTTCTGCGCCTGAATACACGCTAAAAAACTCAATCGGTCGACCAAGAAACTGGTACTTCCTCAGCACTAACTTAGTGACGGTATGTATCGTTTCGTCGTCATCGACAATTAGGATTTTCCAGGGAGAGACTAGATGATCAGCTTTATTTTGCTGCTTTACAGGGATACCTGATTTGGAATCGTCATCTTCGGGAGCAAACATGAGGTCATCGTCATTCTTGGGCATAGATATGATCCTGATTACAGATAAGGCGGGGCCAGCCTTAAAAACCGCCCGGAAAACAATAACGTTCTTACTGCTGTCCGGCACAGTTTAATAGACAGTATAGCCTGCACACCAAGGCGGCGATTGGAGCAGATGCACTCCCCAGAGGAGCAACGCATTTCCGTACTGCCGGGACGATTTAAACCGGTTTAAATCCGGTAGCAGCGGTACGGTGCCAAGGGTATTAATTAGGGATGGAATAGTCGTGAAAACATTAAAAATCGTCGTTGGTAAGCTCGGTAACGATTGAATTTCCGCAACTGTTACACTTGCCTTCAACGTAACGTTTACCGTCCTGAATATACTCTTCAGGCTCTTTCATACCCAGATCCGCTTTCATGCAGTCATTGCACCAGGTTTGATTCAAAAACGCCTGCTGTTCTTCCTCGGGACGGCTAAAAAAGTCCTGTTGTTCTTTGCTCATATTATATGTCCAATTAAGTTACTAACTACCAATCCAGTGTCTCTTTAACAAAGGGTATCGTGATTTTGCGTTTCGCGGCTAGAGAAGCCCGGTCAAGTTGTTCCAATATGGAATACAGTTTGCTCATCTGCCGCGGACTGCGATGCAGAATAAACTGCACAACATCTTCGCCAAGATTAATCCCCCGGGCTCTGGCGCGTAATCTTAAGGCTTCGGCCTTTTCACCGTCTGCCAACGCCACGACCTGATACACCACACCCCAGCTCAACCTGGAACTCAAATCCTGTAGTTTTACTGGGAGCTGCTTCGCCGGCTGGTTGGACGCAATCAACAACCGGCTGCCATTATCACGAATACGGTTGAATAGATGAAATAACGCTTCTTCCCAAACCTCATTCCCTGCTATGCAGTCAATATGATCAAGACATAACAGATCAAAACTTTCCAGCCCCACCAACACCTCTGGACCGTAGTCAACCACCTCGTCCAGTGGCAGATAAAAACTTGCCTCGCCGCTGTCAGTTACCTGACAAGCTGCCTGTAGCAGATGGGTACAACCCACGCCTTCAACACCCCAAAGATAGATAAAATGCTCATCGCCTTGACGATAAGAAGCCGCCAAGTTAGCGACGGCAATTTTAGCCTGGTTATTCTGGCCAGCATAAAAATTGTCGAACGTGGCATCGTCCCTGAGACCAACGCTAAGAGCCAGCTGGCTGGGAATATCTGGAATCATTAATTGGCCGTTTCTTCGCTGCCCGACCGCTTGTTATTTGCGTCAGGATTGTTGGCGTGATAAAGATCACTGGTTTTGTAATCTTCATGAAGATGACGCAGCGCTACCATGATAATGGCAGCTACCGGCAGTGCCAGCAGTATACCGGTAAAACCAAACAACTGGCCGCCAGCCATTATCGCAAAGATAACCGCAACTGGATGTAAGCCAATTTTGTCTCCTACCAGCAGCGGCGTCAGCACCATTCCCTCTAGCATCTGGCCAACACCAAACACCGCCGCTACCAGAGCTAGGTAAACAACATCGTGAAACTGCATAAAAGCCGCAATTTCTGCCGCCACTATACCGACTATAAAACCCATGTAAGGAACGATACTGGAGAGTCCCGCCAACACACCTAATAGCAGCGCCAGGTCGACCCCGACAATGGCCAGGCCCACCGAATAAACAGCGCCCAAACAAAGCATGACTAGAAACTGTCCTTTGATAAAAGCGCCGAGAACCTCATCACATTCTTTCGCCCAACGGGTTACGCGGGGCTCGATACTGCGCGGCAACAAGCCATTTAGCTTGGCGACCATCAGGTCCCAATCCCGAAGCAGGTAAAAAGCCACCACCGGGATTAACACCATATTGGCCAACCAGCCCACCAGCACCAGACCCGAATGTGATGCCTTGGAAATTATTTGGGCGATCATATCGCCCCCCTGCTTCCAGTTAGCCTGCAGCACATCACGCACTTGGCTCAGGTCAATTGAGCGCGGATCTATACCTGTATGGGAATGTAACCAGGGGATAACAACGGTATCTATTTGTTCAATAAGCATAGGGATGCGTTGACTCAGGGCCCCTAGCTGCCGCCCCAGCATGGGCAGCAGTAGCAATACAATCAACGCAAACAACACGCTGAATACCATAAACACAAGAATCACCGACTGGCTGCGGGACAATCCCTGCTGCTCTAATCGATCAACAACAGGATCCCACAAATATGCCAGCAACAAAGACACTAGAAAGGGAAATAATATCGGCTCCAACAAATAGGTCAGAACCGCAACGATCAGAGAGACACTGAGTACAAGCCAGCGCTGAGAATCAGACATGGTCCTATTCCTGCCAGTGATAACGTAACTGTGGACCATCAGTTTCGGGATTGAAGACCATTTCCGGTCTGAACCGTTGATTCAGCGCGATAGAATTTTCAATCTGTTTGATGGATCCATCTACCATCAGCCGAATGACTAACTGATCAGCAGCCAGCAATTGCAACATCACTGCCGAGACGGCCGGCAAATCTTTAAGATAATTGGTGATTTGGAAGTAGTCATCCAGCCCCCTAACGCCGGAAATATGCATGCGAATTCCGCCTTCATCATAGCCTGAAGAGGACTTAAAGAAGCCTGCAAATAACCGGTCAGCAGAGGTCTCCACCGCCGAAGCTAACTGCTCTTCCAACGAGACTCCACGACCCTCGAAACCCAGCACTTCCTGTGGCCATATCAATTGCCACTGACTATTCCAACCACCGTTCTGACCCTGATAAATACGCCCGACCATAATAGCGTCAGCCTGATAGCGTGCCGATGCCTTGCGGATACTGTCAGCAAAAAAACCCCAGGCATCACTGACCGGCAGTGCCTGTTCATCTTCAAGATCCATTAGCGGGCGGAATATCGGCAACCCCCGCTGCTCTGCCCGGGATAGCATGGCGACGAACACCGGGTCTTCATCGCGACCAAGATACTCGCGAATACCGCCTCGCTCTTCAACGATCCACAGCAGCACACCAGGACGAGTGATTCCCAGGGGTTTAATACCTCCGTCAATAAGCAGCTGGTCAATAAGCGGGGCGCTAAAATCGATGCGCAGTTGTTGCGCTAATACTTCGCGACCGTCTTCGGTCTGCGCGGGAATGTTGGTACCTAGATAGCTGAACTGCTGAATGTAGGGATCGGGCGAGGCTAGAGCCGCCTTGACCTGTGGATTAGAGACAACTTCGTTGCGGCCGCTGACTTTAACTAAAACCTGGGCCAGGGCTTTTCCCACCAGCGCAGGATCTGCCTTAACCGACTGCTCTGCAACCAACAACTTGGCACTATACAGATTATCTACTTTGGCAGCCTGTACTTGGGATCCAAAAAACAAACTGGCTGCTAATATAAACACAAGGTTATTAAGCCGATTCTGCCACATTGCGATCATCACCTTTCGCATTTTCAAGAAGGTATAAGGCTATCATCTATGCCGCTCAAAAACTGCTGCAATTCCAAAACAATGACCCGACGGTGCCACGAAATAACGGACCCGCATAATACACTCTCAAAGAGCGACAATCATCGCCAATTGCTTTCAAGACAAGATAACTTCCAACACATAAATTAGCAGCACTAGAATACAATCCTTGCATGGCCTGTTCTGTTACAAACTGGTAGAATTCCCGCCTAATTTCGTTTCAATCGCCGAGAACCAAGTACTATGACTACCCCTTCAAATACCACTCCCATTAGTTATAAAGATGCTGGTGTAGATATTAACGCAGGCAACGCCCTGGTTGAACGTATAAAAGGGGTTGCTAAACGCACCCGTCGCCCAGAAGTAATGGCTGGCCTCGGTGGTTTCGGTGCTCTCTGCGAATTACCTAGCGGCTATAAAAAGCCAGTGCTGGTATCAGGAACTGACGGTGTTGGAACCAAGCTACGCGTAGCGATGGATATGAACAAGCATGACAAGATCGGTATCGATCTGGTTGCCATGTGTGTCAACGATTTGGTGGTTGCTGGTGCAGAACCATTGTTCTTCCTCGACTACTACGCCACTGGCAAGCTCGATATCGACGTGGCCGCTGACGTTGTCACTGGTATCGGTGAAGGCTGCGAGATGTCTGGCTGCTCCTTAGTCGGTGGGGAAACGGCTGAAATGCCTGGCATGTATGAAGGCGGCGATTATGACCTGGCCGGGTTCTGTGTCGGCGTCGTTGAGAAAGACGAAATTATTGATGGCTCCAAGGTTAAAGTAGGCGACGTTATTTTAGGGCTCCCTTCTTCCGGCCCTCACTCTAATGGCTACTCACTGATCCGCAAGATCATTGAAGTCAGTGGCGCAGATTTAAATGAGCCTTTTGCCGGTAAAACCCTGGGCGAAGCGCTGCTGGAACCTACCCGAATTTATGTTAAGCCGCTGTTAAAGCTGATTAAGGAATCACAGGTCAATGCCCTGTCCCACATCACTGGCGGCGGACTGCTAGAAAATATTCCTCGTGTATTGCCTGAAAACGCCAAAGCCGTGATAGATGTTAAAGCTTGGGAAATGCCTGAGATTTTCAACTGGATTCAGCAACACGGAAACGTTGAAGCGACCGAAATGTATCGTACTCTGAACTGCGGCGTGGGCATGGTGGTCTGCGTACCGGCCGAGTGCGCTGATGCCGCAATAAAGATTCTTAAAGAGCAAGGCGAAGAAGCATTCATCGCCGGTAAAATTGAGGCTCTTGGTAGCGATAAAGAACAGGTTGAACTGGTGGGGTTAGAAGGCTAATGGTTGCCCCTGCACAACCACATATACCGCAAATCGTCGTACTGATTTCCGGCAGCGGCAGCAACCTTCAGGCCATTATCGACAATGTTGACAGCGGCGAGATTGAAGCCAATATCGCCGCAGTTATCAGCAACCGTCCCGGAGTTAAAGGTCTAGAGCGGGCGGCACAGGCAGGCATTGCGACCCATGTATTGGATCATAAGGAACATGAAAGCCGTGAAGCCTTTGATGCCGCGATGATGCGTCAGATCGATGAGCTGCAACCAGATTTGATCGTACTGGCCGGATTTATGCGCATATTGACCTCGGATTTCGTGCGCCGTTACGAAGGGAGGATGCTGAACATTCATCCTTCTTTGCTGCCGAAGTACCGAGGCCTTCACACTCACCAGCGGGCACTGGATGCTGGCGATAGCAAGCACGGTGTTACCGTGCATTTTGTCACCGAAGAACTGGATGGAGGGCCTTTGATATTGCAGGCCATCGTACCTATATCAGAAGGTGACAGCGCTGAGGACCTTGCTGGCCGCGTGCTAGTGCAAGAACACCTCATCTATCCGATGGCCATTAAATGGTTTTCAGACGGTCGGCTTAGCTATCACAACGGCCGAGTAACCATGGACAAACAGCCATTGCCGGCCACTGGCCTGCAACTGGATTCTCGGGAGTAAGCGGATGTTAATACGGGTCAACTATCAGCCGCAGCCCTTTCCTGCCTTGCTGTTTTTGGCCCGGTTACTGATGCTTTTTATCTACACCTACGCAGCTACCGCCAGTGCCGCACCGCTTAGTTCCCTCACTCCCTTTAAAGCCCACTATAAAGCCACTTTTGACATGGGCCTGAGCGTTGACGGCACGGCTACACGAGAGCTGAAGCGGCAACCGAACGGTCGCTGGCAGTTCAGCCAGAATGCTAAAGCCATGATTGCCACCGTTGAAGAGCAAAGTGACTTCTCTGTTGTGAAACAAAACGTAATTCCTCTGCGCTACAGCTATCTACGAAAAATTTTTGGAAAGGAACGCCATGCCCTGCTGACCTTCGACTGGAATAAAAACCAAGTCACCAACAACGTCCAAAACAAACCCTGGAAGCTTACTATCAAGCCCAGAACAGTGGATAAACTCAGCTATCAAATCCAACTGAGCCAGGACCTTAAGCACGGCAAGAAAGACCTTCAATACCAGATTGCGGATGGTGGCAAAATAAAGCTTTACCGTTTTGATATCATCGGTAAAGAACAGCTGGAGACTCCCCTAGGCACACTTGAAACGATTAAAGTTCGGCGCATACGAAGCGATGGCAAAAAAAGAGAAACCCTCATCTGGTTTGCTCAATCCATAAACTACATGCTGGTAAAGCTTTCACAGACCGATGACAAAGGAAAAAAATTCAACCTGATGATCGAGCAGATTGAAACGCCAAATCCCTGAACAACTATTCACCCGAACAAACCTTGAACAACCTGCTACCGGAATTTTCTATGACGATTCAAAAAGACCAAGTGGTCAGCTTTAACTACCGCATGAACGACGAAGACGGCGTTGAACTCGAACGTTCAGACGAGAATGCACCGGCCCTATATCTTCATGGTCACGGAGGCATGCTGCCAGGCCTGGAAAAAGCGATAGCAGAAAAGTCTAAAGGCGATACATTTGAAGTAACCCTCAGTGCAGAAGAAGGTTACGGCCCTCGCAAAGACGATGCAAAAGGGCGAGTGCAGCTTAAACATGTCAGTCTGCCTGGGCAAAAAGCCATTAAAGGCCGACTAGCGCCCGGCACAGTGGTGGAGATAAACACTAAAGACGGCCTGCGTCAGGCAAGCGTTATCAAGATGGGCCTAAAGTCTGTCGATGTCGATACTAATCACCCGCTGGCGGGTCGCACCCTTCAATTCTCTATCGAAATCGTCGATGTTCGTGATGCTTCCGACGAAGAGGTCGCCCATGGCCATGCTCATGGAGCTGGCGGACATCAGCATTAACCGTTCTCTATTCCGCTAATCCGCGCAAAGATAAAAGTCCCGAAACACTGTTCCGCACGTAACGTTTGGAACAGTGTTTCGACATAAAAACAGTTAACGACCAAAACTTCAGTATGGAAATTAGTCAGAGCCCAACGGGATCTATTTTTTCCATGGGAATATCTAAATCCATTCGAACTTGATGCAGCATCTCTTCGCTAACATCTCCATCCCTAAATAGAGCAACCATTGCAGCCCACGTAATATAACGAGCATCCACCTCAAAGTGATCCCGTAAATCAGCACGAGATTCACTCAACCCAAAACCATCAGTTCCAAGTGCGCTGAACCGACCCGGAAACCAGCGTGCGACATTGTTAGGTAATGACTTCATATAGTCGCTAACTGCAACAAAAACGCCGTTTTCAACGGCCATCAATTGCTCGACATAGTTACTGTCGGGATGAAGTGGATTCAGCAAATTATTTCGTTCTGTTGCTTGCGCATCCTTCAGCAGCTGCCCATAACTAGTCACACTCCAGATATCGACGCTACAACCGTAAGCACATAAAATATCTGCGGCTCTTAAAACCTGCTGCATCAAACTACCGCTACCCAACAAATGCACTTTATGCCCATCAGAAGTGTCGCGATGATAGCAATACATCCCCTTAATAACGCCTTCCTCCACTCCTTGTGGCATCGCCGGCATCGGGTAATTTTCATTATAAAGTGTTACGTAGTAAAAAATATTTTCGCCCTGCTCATACATCCGGAAAATCCCATCTCTAATGATCAACGCCAACTCAAAAGCAAAGGCCGGATCATAGCTTCTAAGGTTCGGTACGGTTGATGCGGTCACATGAGAATGTCCATCCTGATGCTGCAGCCCTTCGCCATTGAGAGTGGTTCGACCAGCAGTTCCGCCGAGCAAAAACCCCCGCACCATGCTATCTGAGCAGGCCCAGATCATATCTCCCACTCTCTGGAATCCAAATATGGAATAAAAAATGTAGAACGGAATAGAAGGAACACTAAAGTTGGACCAGGCGGTACCGGCTGCTAGAAAAGAAGCCATAGCCCCCGTTTCGCAAATCCCCTCCTGCAGGAGCTGGCCGTCCTTCGCCTCTTTATAGGAAAGCAGACTAGAGGCATCCACAGGCTGATATTTTTGCCCCTCGCTCGAATAAATCCCATACTTAGTAAACAATGCCTCCATACCAAAAGTTCGAGCCTCATCTGGAACAATGGGAACGATATAGCGGCCAAAGTCTGAATCTTTCAGCATCCTCGATAAAATCCGAACAAAGGACATAGTCGTCGATAATGGTCGCTCAGAACCATCAACGGCATCCTTAAACGTGGCCATTTCTGGTGCCCGTATCAGCGCACAGGTTTGCTGACGAGACGGCAAATACCCCCCTAGCTGCTGGCGCTGACTATGCAGATAACCTAGCTCCTCGCTATCATTTTCCGGCCGATAGAAACAAGCCTCGGCCAGCTCCTGATCCGATAGCGGTATACCAAAACGTCGGCCTATGGCAATTCGTTCCTCCGATGTGAGCTGCTTTTTCTGGTGAACGGTATTCTGACCTTCCGCTGAGGACCCAAGACTGTCCCCTTTAACCGTCTTCATCAGAATAACCGTGGGACGACCAACGTTGTTAGAAGCCTTTTCCAACGCCGCGTAAATTTTATTTCTATCCTGACCGCCCCGCCGTATACAGCGGATTTGTTCATTACTAAGCGTTTTCATCAGTTCTGCTAGTCGCGGATCACCATCAATCCAATGATCACGTACGGTCTCACCATCCGATACCGTATAAAACTGATAATCACCATCAACCGCCCTATCCATACGCGCCTGCAACAGGCCCTCAGTATCCCTGGTGAACAGCTCATCCCATTCACTCCCCCAGATAACTTTGATTACATCCCAGCCCGCACCTCGGTATGTGCGCTCCAGCTCCTGTATGATTTTTCCATTGCCCCGCACCGGGCCATCCAAACGCTGCAGATTGCAATTGACCACCATCACCAAATTATCCAGCTTCTCCCTTGCGGCAATATTTATAGTTCCGGCTACCTCTGGCTCATCAGACTCTCCGTCACCAATAAAGCACCAAATCTTGCCTCCATTAGCGGGCTTCAAGCCTCTGTTTTCTAGGTATTTCATATAGCGGGCCTGGTAGATCGCCGTGGGAGTTGATAAGCCCATGGAAGCCGTCGGCGCCTGCCAGAAATTCGGCATTCGTCTTGGGTGAGGGTAAGAGCTCAGCCCTCCCCCATCTTGCAACTCCCGTCTAAAATTCATTAGCTGCTGTTCATTCAACCGACCTTCAACAAAAGCTCGGGCATAGATACCCGGTGCGGCATGGGCTTGCACCATCAACATATCACCACCATAAGAATCACTACGTTGACGGAAGAAGTGATTAAACCCCACCTCCAACATCGTCGCCGCAGATTGATAAGTAGCTATGTGGCCCCCCACACCACTGCCGTTATCATTAGCGCGTAGCACCATAGCAATAGCATTCCAGCGGATAACATTCTCCAGTCGACGCTCCAATTCTGGATTCCCTGGATAGCAAGGCTGAGTATGCGTATCGATAGTATTTCTATAGGGAGTATTCAATGTGGCTTCCGCAAGCGCCACGCCACTACTGAGTAGATGGTCTTGAAGTAAGCGCAGCATCTCACGACCTCTAATGTCACCCTGTTGCTGCCGCAAGTAGCTAAGAGCCTCTAGCCACTCTCTGTTCTCAAGCTCCTTCTCATTTTCAGTCAAACTATTAACAGCAGGAAATGAATGGTTCATAGCTGATATTTCTCCGATCCAAGCAACAAAACAGGGTCTCAGCGAAGGGCCTTCCATAGAGGAAATTCACGACAATCCACTGCGATAATTAGTGCCAATAGGGTAGCACCGGGCAATTAGCGAACGTCTGCATATACCAGGGACACACACTCTAGATTTAGCCAATTAATCTAAGGCTTATCGAAAAAACAGAGGAAAAACTCAAATTCAAGCTGACCCCAGGAACAGCTGCCAGTAATTTGTTAGAAGGAATTTAGAGGCACAAAAAAGGGCGGATAAATATCCGCCCTTTTTAACTTGCTTACCGAAGACTGTGCTTCGATAGGACAAAGTGAGTTTCGAAGTTATCGATGTTGTCTTTTGCAGCAGCCGGCGTTTTTCAAGATAGTTGTCGCGTTCACCTATTCTATGCCGCCTGATCGAG
>JBALWH010000034.1:0-53649 GCA_036960175.1 Motiliproteus sp.
CGACATGAACGCATACTGGCACCGCAGCGTCTACTGCGGACTAGTCGCTAAAAAGCTGGCAGCTTTAAGCTCTCGCACCAAGGGTGAAGCCCAGTTTCTTAGCGGATTACTCCATGATGTCGGCCACCTTGCACTCTTTACGCGCATCCCCGAGGAAATGGAAAACATTCTGCTGCAAGCAAAAGAAAGCGGCCAACACCTCTTTGAACTAGAGCAACAACAGCTGGGATTCACATCGGCGGATATTGGCTCGTTGCTACTGGAAAGCTGGCGTTTACCCAAAAATCTCTGGGAGCCCGTACGCTTTCAGCACCAGCCTGACAAAGCCTCAGAATTCCCCACTGAAGCACAAATTTTGAGTATCGCGCTAACCATAACGGATTGCCTGGAGCCTGAACTGAAAACCAGCGACTCGCTGGATATTGAATCACTGCCTGATATGCAACTGAAAGGAGAGACGCTAACCAGTGAAGATATAGGTATGTTAGCAATGGCTGCCAACATGGAAAGCTTCGAAGTTCTTAGCATCATTAACCCCTTAGCCACGACTGTCTACTGATCCGAAAATTCAGGCTATAGCGATAAAAGTGATGTTAGAAGAGTCATCCAAAGAACTAGAAAGTTTCATTAAAACCGCTTCAGTTTAGCCAACCGACAGAGATACTTAACCGGAGAAAAACCAGGAAGCCGCTCATCTCAAGAAAAAATATCGAGAGCTATCAATCAGTGAGACAGCAGCCCTGATGCTATAGACATAGCGGCAAGAGTAACCAGACCGTTACCCTATGCTCAGACAGGGACGCCGCTATGAAAGCGAAACTCAGGGTCCGGTGATAGAATTAGTTCTTTTTCAATCTCACCAAACTCTGCAACCCGAGCACTAATATCCTCTTGTGAATACAGCTGCGCCAAGTCTAGATAATCCTGAAAATGGCGAGACTCGGATTTCAGCAAAGACAGATAAAAACGTTGTAGCTCGTCATCGAGCAAAGGCGCGATCTTGGCAAAACGTTCGCAGGAACGTCCTTCTATGTAGGCACCAATAATCAGTTTATCCACCAACGCTGCCGGTTCATGGGTGCGGATATGCTTGTGGAAACCAGCACCATATCTAGAGGCGGTTATATGCTCATAGTGGACACCCCGCGCCTCCATAATTTTCAACACCTGAGTAAAGTGCAGCAATTCTTCACGCGCTAATCTCGCCATTTTATAGAGCAGATCCGTTCTTTCCCGGTACTTATGCATCAACCCCATCGCCGTGCTAGCCGCTTTCTTTTCACAATTGATGTGATCGATCAGCAGAATATTTTGATTTTCGAGGGCGACTTCAACCCAGGCATCAGGGGTTTCACATTGTAGAAAAGATCGAATGGGAGCAAGGAGGTCATTCATCATATTTTGGTCATTCAGGTGCTGGCGAAAACGGAGACTAACTAGCAAAACGCGGGCAATTTATATCACAGGCTCCAACATAAAACGTCAGAATTTTTCACAACGCCGCTAAAAGCACCGAAACCACACTTTTCAACTGGTTGAATTTCGTACGGTTCTGAAACTGACCCAGAATATGCCTTTTATTTAACAGCATTTTTTAATAGGGAAATCAATAAAAGGAGCCCTTCCGTGAAACTTAACAAACTGGCAATAGCCGCTTCCTTTGCACTGCTAACGGGTTCTGGTCTGGCCAATGCAGTTGCCGTTGATCTGACGGGATGGACGGCAGAAGGCCCTCAACACAGCCGGAACGTTCAAGCGGGTAATGATACGGTTTTACAGACAGTAAATGGCAGACCAACCGTCTTTTTTGACCCCACCGTAACCAGCACTCAAGGCAATGCACTTAGCGGTAAGATTACTGTTACCACCTCTGGTGATGATGATTTTATTGGCTTTGTATTAGGGTATAACTCCGGTGAACTCCTGCCATCCTCAGCTGATTACTATTTGGTCGACTGGAAACAGGGAGACCAAAACCCTGCCGTCGATGGTATGGCCCTATCACGAGTAACCGACGGCTCTGTAGATAATAATTTTTGGCAGCACGTATCAGGCGTTACGGAACTTGAGAGAGCCGCAACCCTTGGCTCTACCGGATGGAATGATTTCCAGGAATATGATTTCAATATCATCTTTACCAGCAGTCTGGTCGAAGTAAGCGTAGATGGCGTTCTGCAAATCAGCGTAACTGCCTCTGACGCAGGCCTAACCTCGTTTGTTGATGGTTCCTTCGGCTTCTACAACTACTCACAGTCAAACGTACTCTATAGCTCCATCGTCCAGGTAGATTGCTCCCAAACTCCAAACGACCCAAGCTGCCAAACTTCGACCGATCCCATCCCCTCAGTACCTGAGCCAGGCACACTCGTTCTACTGGAATTAGGAATGCTCGGCCTAGGGGCATCTCGCCGTAGAAAGGCTTAATCTCTAAATTTTTAAAATAGACGCCATACAAAAAGGCCCGCTTAGTGGGCTTTTTTATGGTTTTGATTCTCTTCAGCCTCAATCCCATTAACTATAACCGCCTGCTATCCCCACCATAATTTATAAAAATATCCATATAAAACAATAACAAAACAACCAGCTTACCCCAAAGTATTAGCACCATAATCGTCGGCAATACTTAACTTATCGGCGGTTTTCCGCTAGAATCCCTCCCGCAAAATCACAAATAGACAGGGTCCCGCCATTTGCCATAAGCATCTTGGGCCCTAGATAACACAAAGAGGGTTACACTGTGCTTGAAGCTTATCGCAAACATGTAGAAGAACGGGCTGCAGAAGGCGTACCCGCCAAGCCTTTAGACGCAGATCAAACCGCTGCACTAGTTGAACTACTCAAAAATCCTCCTGCCGGTGAAGAAGAATTTATTTTAGACCTGCTGACCAATCGTGTGCCTGCAGGTGTAGACCAAGCGGCGTATGTTAAAGCAGGTTTTCTGGCTGCCGTTTCTAAGGGTGAAGCAACATCTCCACTGATCAACAAGGTTAAGGCCGTGGAATTGCTGGGCACCATGTTGGGCGGCTACAACATCGCGCCTATGGTTGACGCTCTAGACCATGACGCGCTGGCAGCAACGGCAGTTAAAGCGCTGTCTCACACTCTGCTGGTGTTTGATGCCTTCCATGATGTGAAGGAAAAGGCCGACGCCGGCAATGCTTCTGCCAAGCAGATCATTGAATCTTGGGCCAACGCTGAATGGTTCACTTCCAAGCCTGAGCTCGAAGAGAAGATCACTGTTACCGTATTTAAGGTCACTGGCGAAACTAACACCGATGACCTGTCTCCTGCTCCTGACGCATTCACCCGTCCTGACATCCCACTGCATGCAAACGCCATGCTGAAGATGGAGCGTGACGGTATCGTCCCTCAGCAGAACGGTGTGATTGGTCCTCTGGCCCAGATCGAAGAAGTTAAGGCCAAAGGCCACCCTGTTGCCTACGTTGGCGACGTTGTCGGTACGGGTTCTTCTCGTAAGTCCGCTACCAACTCCGTACTTTGGTTCTTCGGCGACGATATCCCTAACGTGCCTAATAAGCGTGCTGGCGGTTACTGCTTCGGTGACAAGATCGCTCCTATCTTCTTCAACACTATGGAAGATGCTGGCGCACTGCCGATCGAAATGGACACCTCCAAGATGAACATGGGCGACGTTGTTGACGTTTACCCCTATGAAGGTGTTGCTAAGAACGCTGATACTGGCGCAGTCCTGTGTGAATTCGGCCTGAAGACTCCCGTACTTCTAGACGAAGTTCGTGCCGGCGGTCGTATTCCGCTGATCATCGGTCGCGGCCTGACTGAAAAAGCTCGTGAAGCGCTGGGCATGGATCCAACTGATCTGTTCCGTACGCCTATACAGCCTGCTGACACTGGCAAAGGTTATTCCCTGGCCCAGAAAATGGTTGGTAAAGCTTGTGGTGTTGACGGTATCCGTCCTGGCACCTACTGCGAACCAAAGATGACTACGGTTGGCTCTCAGGATACCACTGGCCCTATGACTCGTGACGAACTGAAAGACCTGGCTTGCCTGGGCTTCTCTGCCGACCTGACCATGCAGTCTTTCTGCCACACAGCAGCCTATCCTAAGCCTGTTGACGTTAACACTCACCACACTCTGCCTGATTTCATCATGAACCGCGGCGGTGTTTCACTGCGTCCTGGTGACGGTGTTATCCACTCTTGGCTGAACCGCATGCTGCTGCCTGATACGGTGGGTACTGGTGGTGATTCTCACACCCGTTTCCCTATCGGCATCTCTTTCCCAGCAGGTTCTGGTCTGGTAGCTTTCGCTGCCGCTACCGGCGTTATGCCTCTGGATATGCCTGAGTCTGTTCTGGTTCGCTTCAAAGGCGATAAGCTGCAGCCTGGTATCACCTTGCGTGATCTGGTTAACGCTATCCCTTACTACGCGATCAAGCAGGGCCTGCTGACTGTGGCTAAAGCCGGTAAGAAGAACATCTTCTCTGGTCGTATCCTGGAAATCGAAGGCCTGCCTGACCTGAAGGTTGAGCAAGCGTTCGAGCTGTCTGACTCCGCTGCCGAGCGTTCCGCTGCAGCTTGCTCCATCAAGCTGAATGCAGATCCTATCAAAGAATACCTGAACTCCAACATCACCATGCTGAAGTGGATGATTGCGGAAGGTTACGGCGACCCACGCACCATCGAGCGTCGTATTACTGGTATGGAACAGTGGCTGGCTAACCCAGAGCTAATGACAGGCGATGCAGATGCAGATTACGCTGCTGTAATCGAAATCGATCTGAATGACGTTAAAGAGCCTATCCTGGCCTGCCCGAACGATCCAGATGACGTGAAACTGCTGTCTGACGTGTCCGGAGAGAAGATCGACGAAGTGTTCATCGGTTCTTGCATGACTAACATCGGCCACTTCCGTGCCGCTGGTAAGCTACTTGAAGCCGCTGGTACTGCATTGCCGACCCGCATGTGGATTGCACCGCCAACCAAAATGGACGCTGCACAACTAACCCTAGAAGGTTACTACAACATCTTCGGCACAGCTGGCGCACGCATGGAAATGCCTGGCTGCTCACTCTGCATGGGTAACCAAGCACGAGTTGCCGAGAAGTCCACGGTAGTATCCACCTCTACGCGTAACTTCCCTAACCGTCTGGGTACTGGCGCTAACGTCTACCTGTCTTCTGCTGAGCTGGCTGCCGTTGCGGCACTGACCGGAAAACTGCCTACAGTTGCCGAGTACATGGAATACGTTGCGAAGCTGGACCCAATGGCTGAGGATGTTTACCGTTACCTGAACTTCGATCAGATCCAAAGCTACCAGGACATCGCTGCGACAGTTATTCCTACTGTTGAAGCCTAATCCTTAGCTCTTAGAGCTGATCATAAAGCCCCGCTGATTTATCTGCGGGGCTTTTCTTTTTCTGACTTTGAAATACCACCCAACACGCTTCTCAGACTTCAATTCGACCGGTGAAAAAGCTACCATTAGCGACCACACCTTCTCACTAATAAATCTGTAGAAAACTATGACTGACTCCAGCAACGATGAGCTACAACGTCCTTTTCTAGCCTTGGCATCCAAATTACTGGTCGGTGAAAAGCCCTGCCCCGTGCGTTTTATGTACAAGACCGTCCCTGCCGATCTTCGTGATACCGGCTGGCGCCTGTACAGCGGCTACGAAGACCAAGAGTTTTTGGCCGACAAGAAGAATATGATGCCCTATCCCCTTGAAACACTGACCAAGATGGATAGCTCGCTGGAAAGCCTGCTGAACTGCAAGCCAGGTACGGTTTGGGAAAGAGTTCCCGGCGGCGAATGGACCGAGGTTGATGACTACGAAATCCCCACCGAAGGCGACGAAGTCGCCGATGTCACAGAAACAAAGACTGTCGACGATTTACTATCGGGGCAGTAATTAATGCCCGTCTGGGAACGCTATCAGGCATTCCAACAACAAGCGGAATATCAACCTGATAGCGCCCAGCTCGAAGCAGTAGAACTGCTTGCAGAGCTAGAACAGCAACTGAAGGCACCCGCCCTCTCAGCATCCCAAATCAAAGGTGTCTATATCTGGGGCAGCGTCGGCCGCGGTAAAACTCTGCTGATGGATCTGTTTTATCAGGAATTGGCCAGCCCGCGAAAACTGCGAATGCATTTTCACCGCTTTATGCAACGTGTTCACTCCCTGCTGTTTCAGATATCAGGTCAACGCAATCCCCTGCAACGAGTAGCCGATACGCTTGCTGCCGAGGCAGATGTTCTTTGTTTCGACGAATTTTATGTCAGCGATATCGCCGACGCCATGATCCTCGGCAACCTTACCGAGGCTCTTTACCAGCGCGGAGTGTTATTGGTCGCCACGTCCAATTTGCACCCAGACCAGCTATATGCTGATGGCGTGCAGAGGGATCGTTTTTTGCCCGCTATCAATCACTTAAAAGCTAACAACCACATTTATCACTTGGACGGAGGGCAAGATCACAGACTGCGTCCTTTGGGCCACCATCAAACTATTTACTGCCCAGTGGATACGCTATCCAAACAAAAGCTACTGGATCTATTTAAAGAGCTAAGTACACAGCCAACACCCGAACCAAAAGCAATGGCCATCGAAAATAGGTCCGTCAACTGCCTAGGGTTTGGCCAAGGAGTGATCTGGTTTGATTTCTCCGAGCTCTGCGATGGGCCACGCAGCCCGAATGACTACATATATCTATCAAAAAACTTCCATACGCTTCTTATTAGTAACATCCCCTTATTAGGCGGCGGCCAGCAACAGCATGCAGTAGCCAGAGGCACCGAAGACTGCCCGATAAATAACACTGGCAATCGAGTGATGTACAATGATGACCGTACTCGCCGTTTTATCAGCCTGATCGACGAACTTTATGATCACTCGGTCAAACTTATCGCAAATTCGGAGCAACCCGTTGAAAGTTTATACTGCGGTGGCCATCTGGAATTTGAATTTCAGCGCACGTCGAGTCGTCTAATTGAGATGCAAAGCGAAGACTACTGGCAACAACCTCATCGCCCTTAAATGTATCCCCATAACAGCCTCGCCCCAAGACTCCTCGCCAAAAAGCTCAAACTGCAGAACCTCGCCAAAACAGCTACGCCAACGCCTTACGGTAGAGCTCAGCCATCGCTTCACCGAAACAACAAAACAACACCTCTAGCTCCAGATTTTCGGACACCTTTTCTTTCACCACTTTAACGGCAACCTCCACCGCCTGCTCGGCAGGATAGCCAAAAACGCCACAACTAATGGCAGGGAAAGCAATAGACTTCAACCCTGCAGCCAACAACAGCTCAATGCTATTGCGATAGCAGGCTTGTAACAGCGCAGGCTCTCCCTTACAGCCGCCGTACCAAACCGGCCCCACCGTATGGATCACATACCGGGCGGGTAACCGATAGCCCCGGGTAATTTTCGCCTCCCCAGTTTGACAGCCATGCAACAGCTGGCATTCGCGAAGCAACTCAGGTCCTGCTACTCGATGGATCGCACCATCCACGCCACCACCACCCAACAAAGAACCATTGGCAGCATTGACGATAGCATCCACCTGCTGCCTAGTGATGTCATCATTTACAATCTGTACCTGGGTCCTTGTCACACCTACAGACTCCTATAAACCGACAAATAGTGATTTATGACATACATTTAAGCGAGTCAGCATATACCTAAGCACCCCCAACTAATCCTTTCGATCTATATAAATTCAAACCCAATTCAGGCATAGTACCGCAGCTTTAATTCGCCATATCTGGTCCACTGTTTTGCTTAATGAAACAACGCCGTTATGGAGCCGGGTGAGTTGATAACAAATAACACCCCGTATTCAGCTAATACGCTGACGCAACCCTATTTTATATTACTAACTTTGATGCAGGACTCAATAATGACTGGATCTTTCCCACAAGCACTAATGCGCAATTTCCTCGGAAATTCACCGGTCTGGTACAAACAGACAATCGTGGCATTTCTAATTCTAAACCCAATTCTATTGTACGTTGCTGGCCCTACTTTTACCGGCTGGATGCTGATCTTCGAATTTATCTTTACCCTGGCTGGAGCACTAAAATGCTACCCGCTACAACCGGGTGGTCTATTGGCCATCGAAGCCGTTGCTATTGGCCTTACCCATCCAGAACAGATCTACCATGAAGTAAGCGGCAACCTGCCAGTTATCCTGCTGTTGATGTTTATGGTTGCTGGCATCTATTTCATGAAAGACATGTTGCTGTATGTCTTCACTAAACTACTGCTCAATGTCCGCGATAAAGTCAAAATAGCGTTACTGTTCTCTTTTATGGGGGCATTTCTATCTGCTTTCCTGGACGCCCTGACCGTTACAGCCGTATTGATCAGCGCTGGTATCGGTTTTTATTCGGTGTACCACAAGGTGGCCTCCGGCAAAGACTATCTCCATGACTCCCACGATCATTCCAACGATGATCATTTGCAAGAAGATCGTCGAGAGGAGTTGGAACAATTCCGCGCCTTCTTACGTAGCCTGTTGATGCACGGCGCTGTCGGTACCGCTCTGGGTGGTGTATGTACAATAGTGGGCGAGCCTCAAAACCTGCTGATCGGCCAGAAGATGGGCTGGGACTTTATCGAATTCTTTCTCCAGGTAGCCCCCATCTCTATGCCCGTATTGGTTGCTGGTCTGGCTACCGTCGTGTTCCTAGAAAAAACCGGAAAATTTGGTTACGGCGCGCTGATCCCCGACAATGTATTTAATATACTCAAGGACTACGACGAAGCTCAGGATGCCAAACGTACTTCTCGTGACAAGGTCGCTCTGTATGTACAGTTTGCCGTAGCCCTATTCTTGATCGTGGGCCTTGCACTGCACCTGGCAGAAGTCGGCATTATCGGCCTGACGGTAATCATCTTGCTGACTGCCTTCAATGGCATTGTCGAAGAGCATCAGATCGGTAAAGCCTTCGAAGAGGCACTGCCCTTCACCGCGCTTTTGGTGGTTTTCTTCGCCATCGTTGCGGTTATTCACGACCAGCATCTATTCCAGCCGATTATTGAATCGGTGCTGGCCATGGACCTGGGTGTGCAACCAGCTATGTTCTTTATCGCCAACGGGGTACTCTCCGCCATCAGTGATAACGTATTCGTAGCCACCGTTTATATCAATGAAGTTAGCGCGGCCTTCGAAGCGGGTAAAATCTCTCGTGAGCACTACGAAGCTCTAGCAATCGCGATCAATACCGGTACTAACCTACCCAGCGTTGCGACTCCAAACGGCCAGGCTGCGTTCCTGTTCCTGCTGACCTCTGCGGTAGCTCCTCTGGTGCGTCTGTCTTATATGCGCATGGTAATCATGGCCTTGCCCTACACCATCGTACTCAGCGTGGTTGGCTTGCTAGCAGTAATGGTTGTACTCTAAACCCCTACCCATGAAATAGCTTATCGCTAAGCACAACAAAAGCCTCGGTAATACCGGGGCTTTTTCGTTTAAGAAGTACTCTCTTTTTTGTGTCCACCTCACAACAAGCCACTATAATTATCAAACACTCAAATAAACGCCTAATAAGCTCAACTTTTTAAACAAATGTTTGATCTATACCAATACTTTTATAACGGATTTTGGTCAAAATATGATCTTAACCACATATGCTGATTTATGGCTCAATCCGCACATTAGATGACGGCAACTTATGTTTAAGATTCGCAAATTTCTATCGATCGCTAATCTTCTCGCCATTCTAATAACAATAATAACTCTGTCGGTGACGCACGCTAACCTTGAAGAAGAGCAGGGGCTGCTTTCCGGCCAGCGAGAAAGCCTGGTCTTCTCCCGGTCTCTGCAAAACACTTTGCGGGATTTATACACGCCATTGCTGAACGATTCCGCAATCAATATCGGCGACTATGTGGTTGCACTAAACCGGGTGTTCGCAGATCAGACCGAAGGCACCACAATAATGAAACTGAAGATCTATAATCTTCAGGGACGGGTGGTGTACTCCAGCTTTAACGATGACATCGGCACTCATACCAACAAACTTCATTACCGACAGGCACTCAACGAGGGTATATATACCCTTCCTAAAAATCTCGATCCTGACAATCAATTTGGATCTAGGGTAGAGCACATTCTAGAAACCTATGTACCGGTGATGGACGTAACGGGGGAACACCCCATTGGCGTTATTGAAGTCTATTCCGATATCACCGAATTCAAGAAGCTCATGGAGTCGGACATAGTCTTGTTAACTCTGGTACAGGTGGGGGTCATGCTGGCACTTTACTTAGTGCTACTGTATATCGGCCACCGAGCACAGCAGATTATCCATAGCCAGTCAAAAGTTCAGGACCGTCAGTACAAGGAAATAGAAGACGCCAAACATTCTCTTGAAAGGCGTGTCGATGAACGCACCAAGGAGTTGATGCAATCTAATTCTGATTTGCTGGCGCAGATGATCGAACGAGAAAAATCAGATGAAAGAGGTCTCCGTTTTTCTTTAGCAGTCGATCAAAGTCCGGCGTCCGTTATCATGACGGATGCCGACGGACATATTCAGTATACCAATCCAAAATTTACCGAAATAACCGGTTTTAAGCAGCATGAGGTTATGGGAAAAACACCACGAATACTAAAATCCGGAAAAACCAATCCTGACGTTTACAAAGAACTCTGGTGCTCCGTCAAAAGTGGAAAAAAATGGCAAGGCGAACTGCTTAATCGCAAGAAAAATGGCGAACACTATTGGGAAGCGGTGACCATAACCCCGATCCGCAATGATAACGGTGAAATCACCAACTTTATCTCAATTAAAGAAGATATCACCGATGCCAAGTTAAAAATCGAACAGCTTAATATCCGCAACCGGGCCATCGAAGCCAGCCCCAATGCCATCTGTATCATCGATGCTATGGAAGAGCGGTTCCCTATCACTTATGTAAATCCTAGCTTTAGTCATACCACTGGCTATGAAGCAAACGAAGTGATTGGAAAGAGTTTCGATTTACTATTTGATAATCAACAAGCTGGCGAACAACAGGGGCGCTTTTACCAAGCGCTATTACAGCAAAAATCCTTGAGCACCGTGCTCAATTGCGTACATAAAAACGGTCGCCAATTCTGGAGTCAGCTGAACCTTTCGCCTGTTTTCAATGACCAGAAAACCCTCACCCATTTCGTCGCTATTGTCGATGACATTACTGACCGCAAACATAATGAAGAACAGCTAGTGCAACTGGCCACCCATGACACACTGACCGGTTTGCCCAACCGTAGTCTGTTACAAGACCAGCTGCTGCAGTCCATTGCTGATTCTAAGCGTCGTAATAATCGATGTGCGGTGCTATTTATTGACCTCGACAACTTCAAGATGGTGAACGATAACCTGGGGCATAGTACCGGTGACCAACTACTCCAGGAAGTCGCTCGGAAATTACAGCACTCGGTGCATGACTGCGATACGGTTGGACGCCAGAGTGGTGACGAATTTATAATTATTATCAACGATATAGAAGACGACACCACTGTTTCAAAAGTCGTTCAACGAGTTCTCCACAATGTCGCAAAGCCCTTCTCTCTTGATGGAAAAGATCTGGATATCACCTGCAGTATCGGTGTCAGTGTCTATCCCGACGACGGAAAGGACGTTGACACCCTGTTCCGCCATGCCGATATAGCCATGTATCAAGCCAAGGAAACTGGACGCAACAACTTTGTTTTCTTCCATCATGAGATGGGTAAAGCACTGTCTCATAAGGCCCAGCTAAACACTGACTTGAAACTGGCCGTAGAAAGGGAAGAATTCATCCTCCATTACCAGCCTAAGGTTGACCTGAAATCGGGAAGAGTGGTCGGTGCAGAAGCGCTTATTCGATGGATACACCCAGAGAAGGGCTATATACCTCCTAATGATTTCATCAGTACCGCCGAAGAAAGCGGCCTGATCTTACCCATAGGTGAATGGGTGTTGCGACAGGCCTGCAAAGATGCACAGCGCTGGGAAAACCTAGGTTATGGTGATCTCACGGTCTCTGTGAACCTATCTGCGCGCCAACTGCAGAGACAAGACATCGTCGCTCTGACACGGCAGGCATTGGCCAACAGCAACCTTCCTGCCAACGCTTTGGATCTGGAAATCACTGAGAGTATGGTGATGGAAAATCCGGAACAGATGATTCTGATACTCAACAGCCTCAGGGAATTGGGTGTGACTATCTCTATCGATGATTTCGGCACCGGTTACTCCAGTCTTTCCTATCTGAAAAAATTCCCTATCGACCGGGTGAAAATTGATCAGTCCTTCGTACGCAATATCACCACGGATAGAGATGATGCCGCTATCGCCAACGCCACCATATCCATGTCCCATAACTTGCGCTGCAAAGTCGTGGCTGAAGGAGTTGAAACCCTTGATCAGGCGATGTATTTACGCCATCAAGGATGTGATGAAATGCAAGGATACTTGTTCAGTCGTCCAGTCCCCCTGAATGAGTTTGAGGCGCTGATAAGTTCAGGTCGGGTACAGGAATTTCCAGCAGAAAAAACGCCTTATAAGCCACCCTTGGCACTAGTAAAAAGTCAGAAATAGTGATCACTAAGCAGTCTGCTAACATTAACAGACTGCTGTGATCATCCGTACTAAGAGATATTCCGCCAAACACTTCCGCCACTTTTCTTATCCACTAGATTCAGCATCGCTTCATGCTGCTCTAGCTCTGCGGCACTGGCCTCTTGCACGACTAATTGGTACTGGTCTGCAGTAGCGGACGTAACAGCGGAGACTTCTCCCCCGCCGTCGCCCTGCCCCAACATCAGGCTGGTCTGCCCACCGGTCATAAAGAGGTAGACGTCCGCAAGGATCTCCGAATCTAAAAGGGCGCCATGGAGTTCACGCTTGGAATTATCGATACCATAACGACGACACAAAGCATTAAGGTTATTCTTTTGCCCTGGGTGCAACTGCCTGGCAAGAACCAGAGTATCAACGACCGAACAAATATCGCTAACCTTGCTTATTTCTGATCGACACAAAGCAAACTCGTGGTTCATAAAACCAACATCAAAGGGTGCATTATGAATGACCAGTTCGGCGCCGCGAATAAAAGCCTGAAATTCATGCACGATATCTGCAAACAAAGGCTTATCCGCTAGAAATTCTTTAGTAATACCATGAACTTCTACTGCCTCAGCATCGATATCTCGCTGCGGATTAACATAGCGATGATAGGTTTTTCCCGTCGGCTTACGGTTGATCAGCTCAACACAGCCAACTTCAATGATCCGGTGCCCGCCGGATGGCTCCAGACCAGTGGTTTCTGTATCCAGTACAATCTGTCTCATCAGCACTCAATCTCAATTAGCAAAACATCACCCGGTCGCGCCGGCAAACGCTATATTATCATAGCCTCAGCCACTACAATGGCATCCTCATATCCATTTTCAAGGATCACTCGTTGAATAGTACGATGAAGCATATTGAAATTTATACCGATGGCTCCTGCCTCGGTAATCCTGGCCCCGGCGGATACGGCGCACTGTTGATTTATAAAGATCATCAGAAGGAGCTGAGCCAAGGATATCAGCTCACCACCAATAACCGTATGGAGCTGCTGGCCGCCGTTGAGGCTCTGGCTACGCTGAATGAGCCCTGCCAGGTAACCTTAACCACCGACAGCCAGTATGTGCGTCAAGGTATCACTCAATGGATCGAAGGCTGGAAACGCAAAGGTTGGAAAACGTCCAGTAAGTCAGCGGTGAAAAACGTTGATTTATGGAAACGTTTAGACCTTGAAAACAACAAACACCAGGTTGAATGGTGCTGGGTTAAAGGTCATTCTGGACACCCTGAAAACGAGCGAGTGGATGACCTCGCCAGAGAAGCAGCTGAATCCAGCGACCATCTTGTCGATGAAGGTTTCGCTGGCTGAAATCAGTTGATAGAGGCCGACATAAACCGATCCCGCAACATCTCCCGAACCGTCTGGCCATTGGTGTGCATAAACTTTATAAAAGCTTCTGCCACCGGCGACAGACTTTTCTCCCTGTGGTGAACAATGCACCAGCTACGAACAATGGGAAAGGACTCCACATCCAGCTCCACCAGCAAGCCAGTGGCCAACTCTAGGGCAACACTGTGACGAGAGAGAATAGAAATTCCCAAGCCTGCCATCAGCCCTTGTTTAATCGTCTCGCTACCCCCCAACTCCATCGTATCTTCAAGTTCTATATCTCGTTCCCGCAAATGATCTTCGATAGCCTTACGAGAGCCCGACCCCTCCTCCCGACTTAAGAAACGATAGTCATTGAATATCGACAACGACAAATTGCTCTTTCTCACCAGTGGATGACCTGGCGGCACAACCGGAATCATGGGGTTATCGAGAAAGGGATAAGAAACCAGTTTCATATTCTGGGGAACCTGAGCCATCAGCACCAGGTCGTCTTCATTATTAACCAGCCGCTGCAGCACCTGGTTACGGTTGCGGACCACTAGACGCATCCGTATTTCCGGGTATTCTCGCTGAAAGGCTCCTAGCAGGTGCGGCGCAAAATACATGGCACTAGTGACCACAGCCACCCGCAATGTACCGTGCATCAAGCCTTTCATCTGCGTCAACGCCATCTCCAGATTATCCAGGCTGGAAAAAACATCCCGACAAGTGAGTTGCAGCTGCCCCCCGGCAGAGGTTAAGTATAATTTCTTGCCGATCTGCTCAAACAACGGCATACCCACATGCCCTTCCAATTGCTTAAGCTGAATACTGACCGCCGGCTGCGTCAGATGCATCTCTTCAGCAGCACGAGTGAAACTCATATGGCGGGCAACGCACTCAAACAGAGTTAACTGGCGAAGGGTCATTTTCATGAAACAGATCACTCGATGGATGAATAGTGTCTTGGCTTAATTAAGGAACTTAGACGATTATAGGGACAGTTTCAGCAATAGGATACGGCAGTCGGCCATCTTAGCCGTAAAGGCAACGACATGACTTTCCCACGCGCCCCTCAATAAGATAAATAAGAGAATTAACGGACAAAAAAAGGGGCCTTAAAGGCCCCTGAAAGTATGTCGAAGGAGAGAAAACTAGCCGACAAATTTGATCATTACACCGGCTGCAACGGCAGAACCAATAACACCGGCCACGTTTGGTCCCATAGCATGCATCAGCAAGAAGTTCTGCGAATTAGCTTCTAGACCCAGTTTGTTAGATACCCGAGCAGCCATAGGTACAGCCGATACACCTGCCGAACCGATCAAAGGATTGATTGGCGTACTGCTGAATCTATTCATCATTTTCGCCATCAATATACCGCACGCAGTACCAATAGCAAAAGCGACCATTCCTAACGAAAGAATCCCCAGGGTATTGAGATCCAAAAACTTATCAGCACTGAGCTTAGAGCCCACCGACAGTCCCAGGAAGATGGTCACTATATTGATCAACGCGTTCTGGGCAGTATCACTCAGGCGCTCTACTACACCACATTCACGCATCAAGTTACCGAAACAGAACATACCCAACAGCGGGGCCGCATCTGGCAACAACATAGCCACTAGTAACAACAGCACCAAGGGGAAGAAAATCTTCTCATTTTTGGTTACATGACGTAGTTGAGTCATGACAATTTTACGTTCATCTTCAGTCGTCAGCGCACGCATAATTGGAGGCTGAATCATCGGCACTAACGCCATATAGGAGTATGCTGCTACCGCAATTGCTCCCAGCAAATGTGGCGCAAGCAAGCTAGCGACATAAATGGCTGTAGGACCGTCAGCACCACCGATAATACCGATGGCTGCGGCGTCCTGAATGGTAAAGTCCATGACACCCATAGTGGTCAAACCCACCGCCCCCAACACTGTGGCGAAAATACCAAACTGTGCAGCGGCCCCCAGAAACAGAGTCTTCGGGTTGCCCAGCAGCGGACCAAAATCGGTCATCGCGCCAACACCCATGAAGATTAGTAGCGGCGCTGCTCCACTGGCGATAGAAATCAAATAGAAGTTATACAACATGCCGTTGTTGTAGCCGGCATCCATAGCCATTTGCGTAGCCTGCAAATGCTTAGCCTGACCAGCCATCGTATAAGCTTCTTTGACCGCCTTAGGATCTCCTGAAGAAACACCCAGCATATTGGCCAACTGCTCTATGACTTCAGGACCACCCAGATGCACCGCATTTTCCACCGCTGACAAGGCCAGACCGGCTTCTGGAATATTCGCCAGAATACCGCCAAAACCAATGGGTACCAGCAGTAGTGGCTCAAATTTCTTACTGATCGCCAGAAACAACAGCAGCAGGCCA
This sequence comes from Motiliproteus sp., assembly GCA_036960175.1. Classification (GTDB taxonomy): domain Bacteria; phylum Pseudomonadota; class Gammaproteobacteria; order Pseudomonadales; family Balneatricaceae; genus Motiliproteus. The sequence goes on from JBALWH010000034.1 coordinate 16,275, forward strand.
ACAGCGATCATCACTGCTTGACCCCAGGAGATCTGATAGACCCCTGAGCTGACAAAAAGATTGATAAACTTATCCATCGGATACAGCCCTTACGCTAGAGTGAGCAGGGTATCACCTACTTTCACCGCATCGCCTTCTTTAACTTCAACAGAACCGACGGTACCGGCATAAGCCGCACGAATATCAGTCTCCATTTTCATCGCTTCGAGGATCACCAGCACATCGCCTTCCTGCACCAGGTCACCAGGAACCACTTCCACCTTCCAAATATTACCAGCCAAAGGCGCTGAAACCGGCTTGCCACCGGCAGGGCCTGCAGCGACTGGCGCGGCAGCACCTGCAACGGGTGCCGCTGCGACCGGTGCAATGGCAGAAATATCACCACCTTCAGCAACCTGAACCACATAGCTCTGGCCACTGACAGTCACGGTGTAAACTTCGTCACCAGAAGCCTGAGCCGCAGGTGCGGCAGCCGCCTGTGCGCTTTCCAGCGTAGGAACCGGTTCAAAGGCCGTCGCATCACCACGGTTTTCTAGGAATTTAAGGCCAATCTGCGGGAACAACGCATAAGTCAGCACATCGTCCACTTCACGTTCGCCGGTTTCCATGCGGAAATCTTTTTCCTTCGATAGACCGCGCAGTTCTGCAGTGATGCGCTCCAGTTCCGGCTTCAGCAAATCAGCAGGACGACAGGTAATAGGCTCAGCACCATCCAGAACACGATCCTGCAGCTCTTTGTTGTAAGCTGCTGGAGCGGAACCGTATTCACCCTTGAGGATGCCGGCAGTTTCTTTAGAGATGCTCTTGTAGCGTTCGCCAGTAATTACGTTCAGTACCGCCTGAGTACCTACTATCTGGGAAGTCGGTGTTACCAGAGGAATCATGCCCAGGTCTTCGCGCACCCGTGGAATCTCAAGCAATACATCATCCATACGGTCGCCAGCACCCTGATCTTTAAGCTGGCTTTCCATATTAGTCAGCATGCCACCAGGCACCTGAGCAACTAGAATGCGAGAATCTACGCCTTTCAGAGCACCTTCAAATTGAGCGTACTTCTTACGAACATCGCGGAAGTAAGCGGCAATTTCTTCCAAAGCAATGATATCCAGACCGGTGTCACGATCAGTGCCTTCGAAGATTGAAACGACAGATTCGGTGGGTGAATGTCCGTAAGTCATCGACATAGAAGAGATAGAGGTATCGACATTATCGATACCTGCTTCTACCGCTTTAAGAATAGAAGAGGTAGAAAGACCGGTGGTGGCATGGCACTGCATGTGTACCGGAATGTCCAGCTCAGCCTTCAGACGGCTGACCAGATCGAAAGCAACATAAGGCCTCAGCAGACCCGCCATATCCTTAATACAGACAGAATGCGCGCCCATATCCTCAATACGTTTGGCCATGTCCACCCACATATCAACGGTGTGAACATCACTAAGGGTATAAGATATCGTGCCTTGAGCGTGCTTGCCGTTTTCCAGCACAGCTTTGACGGCTGTTTCCAGATTACGCACATCATTCATGGCATCAAAAACGCGGAATACATCAACGCCATTAACCGCTGCACGCTCTACAAATTTACGTACCACGTCATCAGCGTAGTGACGGTAGCCGAGAATATTCTGTCCACGGAACAACATCTGCTGAGGAGTATTAGGCATTGCGGCCTTAAGCTGACGAATGCGATCCCATGGATCTTCACCAAGATAACGAATACAGGAATCAAACGTTGCTCCACCCCAAGTCTCAACAGACCAAAAGCCAATTTGATCCAGTTTTCCGGCGATTGGCAGCATATCGGCCAGACGCATGCGAGTAGCGAATAGGGACTGGTGCCCATCACGCAACACTACATCAGTAATACCCAGTGGTTTCTTAGCATCAGTCATGGTGATTAAACCTTCATCAGATCTATACGAAATTTAGTTGGTTACTATTATTTTTTATGTCGAGCACGATATTGGTGAATCGCAGCGGCGATCACCGCCGTCAACTGATTCTGGTCTACGCTCTGAGCCACCGGTGCAGCGGCACGTATAACAGGCGTTGGAATGATGTCCGGTGCATACTTATTCACTAACTTGGACATCAAACCGGTGGCAAACACCAGCAGAGTAAGGAATACGAAAACGAATCCCATGCCCGCAGCCATCAGTGTAAAACCTTCAGACATCAAACTGGATGTGCCCATCGAGGATGCTCCTGAGTATGATTCTTTATTAAATTTATAAATCACCAATGAAATGCTATTCAAAGGTGACACCCTCATTTAGGCCGGCTACATTAACTCGCCCCAAATATAAAACATAATTAATATTACTGATAGGAATCATTAATTATTACTTATGACTGACTTCCTTGCTGCCTAATTAGTTGTTTTTTATCACTTTTTAATAAAAAACATTCAAACTAGAACTGTAAGTAGCAATAATATAGCCCTAAAAAGTTAATCCTCCGCTTTTTTTTCATCGATTTCAATCGTCTGCAAACGGCTACGGCCAACCTGTTGTAACGGCTCTCTTGCTAGCGGGAAAGCCAACCGTCGTCGCCAACTCATTGATACAGGTGTCGCTGCTAGGGTTTCCTTGGTTGCTATGGTGATATGAAAGGCGCCGTTTTTTGAAAAATAGCGTTCCCCCCAATTTTCGATACGTGCTAATCGCCCCATCCAACGTTGATTATTGAAGGGGGGACGGTAAAAGCCTGATTGCAGACGCTCCTGCTTAAACTCCAACAAAGTCAGCCAATCATTGAGCCGACGTTGGCGCATAAAATGAGCACACCAAGGAACTAGGCGTTTCTTTTTGGTAATGGCGTGATACAGCCCCCAGAGACTGGCTGGATTAAAGCTAACAACGATTAACTTTCCGCCAGGACGCAAGACTCTTGTCGCTTCACGTAACACTTGATGAGGGCTTTCAGCAAAATCCAGGGCATGATGGAGAATTACGGCATCGATGCAACCACTGGCAAAGGGTAATTCGGAGGGAGAGCCAACGACAGCCGCTTCCGGCATGCCCAGGCCAATCTCTGGAATCATCAAAAATTTATGACTGGCAGCAGCCTGCTGGTACAACAGAAAATCAGGCAGATAGCCGACCTGCAGCAAATGGTAACCGAATACGCTACCAATCATCTTTTCAATAGCGGCCCGCTCCGCAGACAACAGCTGCTGTCCCAGGTCGCTGGCGAACCAGAGTCTCAGCTCATCCATCAACTCATGCAATGGCGGCAGTTTGAAATTTGCCTGCATTAAATCACCAGCCTCTAATGATATCCGGGGGATTTCGATGCTTCCGTTGGCATCTAATTATAGGGTACCCTGAATTACATGAAAGGCTAAAAACAATATTAAAATAAGACCATAGCGCTACCGCTAGTTTGGATATCTGCACAGGATCTGTCCCATGTTTACGGTTACCCCAATTCCAGCATTTCAAGACAATTATATCTGGATGCTAAAAAAGCCGAACAGTACTGAGGTATTTGTTGTTGATCCAGGCGATGCAGCCGCGGTCATCGCAACCTTGCAACAGCAGCGACTTTCTCTGGCAGGCATTCTGATTACCCATCACCATGCCGATCATACCGGCGGCGCCCTGCAACTCAGCGAGGCCTTTCAAGCACCCATTTACGGACCAGCCAACTCGCCCTTTAAGGGCATCAGCCGGCCGTTAAATGATGGTGATAGCTGCCTAGTATTAGGAGAAACTCTGCAAGTAAAAAGAGTTCCGGGGCATACACTGGATCATATCAGCTATTTTCTACCCGGCGAGGTACCGCAATTATTCTGTGGCGACACGCTCTTTCTGGCCGGTTGCGGCCGGCTGTTCGAAGGTACTCCTAGTCAACTGCTAACGGCAATGCGCTACTTTAGTCGCTTACCCGACGTCACCGAGGTGTACTGTACTCATGAGTACTCGATGGCAAACCTTGCCTTTGCTGCAGCCGTCGAACCACAGAACATAGATATTCAGCAAAGCATTCGCCAGTGCCAGTTAAAGCGTGATGCGGATCAACCCACAGTCCCCAGCAATATAGCCAAAGAGCGGCTGATCAACCCCTTTATGCGTACCGCCACAGACAGCGTACGCACCGCGGCCAGCCAACAACAGGGAGCAGAGGTTGGTGATGAAGAAGCCGTCATGTCCGTTATTCGCGAATGGAAGAATAATTTTTAATGTGTCTAATAAGTTACCTGATTAACAGTTAATCGCCCTGGTAGTGACCTCCGTCCTTGACCCTCTTGCAGCTCCCCCCTAAAATCCTTTGTTTAGAATTTTAGGGGACGCTCAGCTATAACTGGGCGATTGGGGAGAAAATTTGAGAAAACGCAATTCTCTCTGGGGACTAGTAGCATCTGTAACGTTGCTATCCGGTTGTCAGACACTAAAAAGCCTTCCTGATCAGGCGCAAGTTCCAAAGTCTGTAGCGGCAACAACCGCAGAAACTAACTCAGACATGATGATTGATGCTGTGCTGGTCAGCAGCGAAACAATGACCCATGCCGACACAGCCCTGGCTATTTCGCCCTACTCCAGCACATTCTCGAACACTGGCTCCACTCTCACGCAACCATTTTCTACAGAAAACTCTGCGACTGAGCAAAACCAGCAGCCACCCATTGCTCCGCAACAGACTGACAGTACGGCTCAGATAAAAGACCTCTGGCAACTCAGTCGTGAGAATTTTTCTCTAGATCTGGATAGCAATGACCCACGGGTTGAAGCACAACTGCAATGGTACGTTAAGCACCCGCGCTATATCAGCCGGGTTATTGATCGTGCGGAACGCTACTATTACTACGTCCTCCACCAGGTGATTGATAAAGGGATGCCAGCAGAACTAGCACTGCTACCTATAGTTGAAAGTGCCTATGACCCTTTTGCCTACTCCCATGGTCGTGCCGCAGGCCCCTGGCAATTTATACCCGGCACAGCTAAGTATTTCGGGCTGAAAAAAACCTGGTGGTATGATGGCCGTCGCGACATACAGGCGTCTACTCAGGCAGCCCTTACTTACCTAAAGCAACTGAACAAACGCTTTGACGGTGACTGGCTACTTGCTCTTGCGGCCTACAACGCTGGTGGTGGCAACGTATCCAAGGCCATCCGTAAAAACCGTAAGCGTAACCGTGCTATCGATTTTTATTCGCTGAAACTACCTAAAGAAACCAGCGCCTATGTTCCCAAGCTGATTGCCCTGGCGAAGATTTTCAAGAACCCTCAAAACTACGGTATCCAGCTCAAACCACTGGCCAATCGTCCATATTTTGCAGCCATCGATACCGGCAGCCAAATCGATCTGGCGCAAGCCGCTGAACTGGCGAAAATCCCCATCGATGAACTCTATCTGTTAAACCCGGGATTTAATCAGTGGGCGACCGACCCCCAAGGCCCTCATCAACTGTTAATACCTGAGCAACAGGCAAAACAGTTTAAAGAAGCGTTGGCTAAGTTGCCTAAAGAGCAAAGGGTTAGCTGGAAACGTTATAAGATTCGTTCCGGTGATAGCCTGACCGCCATTGCCAAGAAACACAAAACCACAGTGCAGAGCCTGCGCACGGCCAATAGCCTAAACAGCAATAAGATCAGAGCCGGTCACGTATTACTAATACCGACCGCCTCCAACCCAGCCAACACTTATGTCCTCAGTAGCGGCCAGCGGCAGATCAAAAAGTCACAACGAATCGCGGTACGGTCAGGCAAAAGCAAGAGCCAATACAAAGTGCGTAGCGGCGACAGTTTCTGGACCATCTCCCGGCGCTATGGTGTCGGTGTACGAGAGCTGGCCAGCTGGAACCAAATGGCTCCCGGTGATCCGCTGCGCATCGGCCAGAAACTCACGGTATGGCAACAAAGCTCCGCTCAACCAACCACCGCCAAGAGTGGCCGCAATATCATCCGCAAGGTCGGTTATCGCGTGCGTAATGGCGATTCTCTTTCCCGTATCGCCAGCAAGTTTAAGGTGGCAGTACGGGATATCAAACGTTGGAACACCCTAGGTGGATCTAAGTACCTGCAGCCGGGCCAGCAGTTGACTCTCTATGTGGATGTGACTCGCGCGCGCTAAACCCTACTAATCCACGAAACCATTCGTTAGTTTGATAGTCACACAACAATCTCCGTCCAGCACAGCGGTTAATTACGCTATGCTGGACGGCAATATGCTGATATAAAAAGCGATCCCCCTAAGCCAAGGACTTGTTTATGACAGGACAGCCACTGACTCGTTTTCTTTTCGCGCTGCTTACACTGTTATCTTTCACGGCTCTGGCATCTGAACCCATCCTGCCCAAACACGGCATTGCCATGCACGGAGATCTTAAATACGGGCCGGACTTCAGCCATTTTGAATACGCTAATCCAAATGCCCCTAAAGGCGGCAAGGTACGGCTAAACACCATCGGCACCGCATTTGATACCTTGCATCCTTTTATATTGAAGGGAAACCCTGCCTCTGGGATCGGCCAAATCTATGAAACCCTGATGGCATCGGCAGACGATGAAGCTTTTTCCGCCTATGGATTAATCGCCGAATCCATCGAAGTACCTGAAGACCGCTCCTGGGCGATATTTAATATCCGCCCCCAAGCTCATTGGCATGATGGTAAACCGATCACTGCTGAGGATGTGGTGTTTTCCTTTAACACCCTCAAGAAAAAGGGGCACCCCCGTTATCGCTTCTATTACGCGGCAGTGGATAAAGCCGAAATCATCAATGACCGTCGCGTAAAGTTCAGTTTTAGTGGCAATGAAAACCGCGAATTACCATTGATTATGGGACAGCTGCCGGTCTTGCCAAAACACTACTGGCAAGGCCGAGAGTTCGACAAAACCACCCTGGAGATCCCCCTGGGTAGTGGCCGCTACCGTATCAAAGATTTTGAGCCTGGCCGCTATATCAGCTATGAACGCGTCAAGGACTACTGGGGCAAAGACCTCCCGGTAAACAAAGGTCGCTTCAATTTTGACGAAATTCGTTATGACTACTACCGTGATGCCACGGTAGCTCTGGAAGCTTTCACCGCCGGCAAATACGATTGGCGCTTCGAGAATGTGTCCAAGTTCTGGGCCACCGGCTACGACCTTTCCATGGTGGATTCCGGACTGATGGTAAAAGAAGAGATCGGCAACGAAAGACCCACCGGCATGCAGGCATTCGTTTTCAACCTGCGTCGCCCGCAGTTTCAGGATTCACGCGTACGTCAGGCCCTGGCTTACGCCTTTGACTTTGAGTGGACCAACGAAAATCTTTTTTATGGCCAGTACAATCGCACCAACAGCTATTTTTCCAATTCAGAGTTAGCCTCTCGCGACCTGCCACAGGGGCAAGAACTGGAAATCCTGGAGCGCTATCGCGGCCGTATTCCTGATGAAGTATTCACCACTAGCTACCAGGCTCCGGCCACCGATGGCAGCGGAAGAATCCGCAGTAATCTAAAACAGGCGGTTATGCTGCTGAAACAAGCAGGCTGGAGCATCAGCAAATCGGGGCCCTACAAAGGCAAACTGGTTAACGCCAAAGGCGAACTGTTCAATTTTGAGATCCTGCTTAATTCGCCGGTATGGGAACGTATCGCCCTGCCCTTTGCCAAGAATCTGAAGCGACTGGGTATTGAAGCCAAGGTCCGTAATGTTGATAGCGCCCAATACCAGGAACGAACAGAGACCTTTGATTTCGATATGCTGGTGGATGTTTTCGGACAATCCCTGTCTCCCGGCAACGAACAGCGTGATTTCTGGTCTTCCGATGCCGCCCAACGCAACGGATCGCGCAATACCATTGGCATCAATAACCCGGTCATCGATGAGCTGACTGAACTGCTCATCGCCGCACCGGATCGACAAAGCCTGGTGGCCAGAACCCGCGCCTTGGACCGGGTGCTGCTATGGGGGCACTATGTTATCCCCCACTGGCATATCCGCAATTTCCGCATGATCTACTGGAACAAGTTCTCGCGCCCGGCCGTCACGCCAAAATACGATATTGGTTTTGATAGCTGGTGGGTCGACGCGGACAAAGTATCCAGCCTGCAACAAAAACAAGGTAAGGCAGAAAAATAGTGCTCGCTTATATTGCTCGACGCCTGCTGTTTATCATTCCCACACTGCTGGGAATCATGATGTTGAATTTTGCCGTCGTTCAGGTGGCACCAGGCGGCCCGGTTGAACGAGTACTGGCAGAGTTAAAGGGCACCAGTGTCGATGCCGCCGCACGCATTAGTGGCGCCGGTGGTGCTGACGTGGCCACCAGCCAATTCACGCAAAGTAGCCTGCCTGTATCCGGTTCCAGCAGTAAATACCGCGGGGCTCAGGGGGTTCCGCCAGAACTGATTGCCGAGCTGGAAAAGCAGTTTGGCTTTGATAAACCGCTACACGAGCAGTTTTTTCATATGCTGGTCAACTTTGCCACTTTCGACTTCGGCACCAGCTTCTACCGTGACGACAAGGTCATCGATCTGGTCCTAGAGAAAATGCCGGTGTCCATTTCCCTGGGGATATGGACCACGCTACTGGTGTATATGATTTCTATTCCTCTGGGCATTCGTAAGGCGGTAAAAGACGGATCCGGTTTTGATGTCTGGTCCTCGGCGGTAGTAATTGTCGGCAACGCTATACCCAGCTTCCTGTTCGCCATTTTACTGATCATTGTGTTTGCTGGCGGCCGCTATCTGGATTGGTTCCCACTGCGCGGACTGGTATCAGACAACTGGTCAGAGCTAAGCACCTGGCAACAGATCAAAGACTATTTCTGGCATATCTCCCTGCCAGTGCTTTCGATGGTCATCGGCGGCTTCGCCAGCCTCACCATGCTCACCAAAAACAGTTTTCTGGAAGAGATCAACAAGCAATATGTGATCACCGCGCGCTCTAAAGGCCTTAGCGAAAGCCGGGTCCTCTACAGCCATATTTTCCGCAATGCCATGTTGATTGTGATTGCCGGCTTCCCCTCTGTCTTTATCGGCATGCTGTTTACCGGTGCCATGCTAACGGAAATCATATTCTCTCTGGATGGCCTCGGCCTGTTAGGCTACGAAGCCGTGGTTAACCGCGATTACCCGGTCTTCTTCGCAACCCTGTATTTCTTCACTCTGCTGGGTTTGCTAATGAACCTACTCGGCGATGTCATGTATCACCTGGTTGACCCACGTATCGATTTTGAGGCCAGGACGTAATCATGTCGACACAGGTCTCTAGCTCATCCACCTCAGCACCACGCCTCCGTAACCCGGTCACTGTACGACGGCTGGAAAACTTCAAAGCCAACCGCCGCGGCTACTGGTCATTATGGATCTTTTCGATATTCTTCATACTGTCACTGTGCGCAGAACTCATTGCCAACGATAAGCCCTTGCTGGTCTCTTATGAGAACCAGCTCTACCTACCCTTTATGAAAGAATATCCAGAAACCGATTTTGGTGGCTTTCTGGAAACAGAAACAGACTATCGCGACCTGGAAGTTATTGAGATGATCGAGGCAAGCGGCTGGATGCTATGGCCGTTAATCCCCTACAGCTATGATTCCATCAACTTTGAACTGCCCTCCCCGGCACCCTCCGCACCGACCTCTGAAAACTGGTTGGGCACCGATGACCAAGGCCGGGATGTCACCGCACGCTTAATTTATGGCTTTCGAATATCGGTACTGTTTGGACTCATTCTTACCATTTTCAGCTCTATCATCGGCATCGCCGCTGGCGCTGTACAGGGCTACTTTGGCGGTTGGACTGATCTACTGTTCCAACGCTTTATCGAAATCTGGTCCGGGCTACCAATGCTGTTCCTGCTGATCATTCTCGCCAGCATCATCGAACCCAGCTTCTGGTGGTTATTAGGCCTGATGCTGGCCTTTAGTTGGATGGGATTAGTGGGTGTAGTCCGCGCCGAATTCCTCCGTGCCCGCAACCTGGAATTCGTTAGAGCGGCAAAAGCCCTGGGGGTCTCGGACGTAAAAATCATGACCCGGCATATCCTGCCCAATGCCATGGTGGCGACCCTGACCTTCTTGCCCTTTATTCTTAACAGCTCTATCACAGTGCTAACGGCTCTGGATTTTCTAGGCTTTGGTTTGCCGCCCGGGTCAGCCTCTTTGGGTGAACTGTTGAATCAAGGCAAAAACAACCTCCATGCACCCTGGTTAGGATTATCGGCGTTTTTTGTATTAGCTATTATGTTGTCGCTGCTGATTTTTATTGGCGAAGCCATTCGTGATGCCTTTGATCCAAGGAAAAACCTGCGATGAGCAAGCTACTGGAAGTTGAAAATCTGCATGTTCACTTTGGTGCCAACCAACATCAGGTCAAAGCGGTTCAGGGTATCTCGTTCGACGTCGATAAAGGTGAAACCCTGGCCATCGTCGGTGAGTCCGGATCGGGGAAATCAGTCAGCGCGCTCTCGGTTATGCGCTTACTGCCTTATCCTCGGGCCCATCACCCGGCTGGCTCCATTCGTTTCAAAGGTGAAGAGATAATCGACGCCAAAGAAGCACGCATGCGGGAAATACGCGGTAACCGCATAGCAGTGATTTTTCAGGAACCCCTCACCAGCTTGAATCCGCTACATTGCGTTGAACGGCAGATTTCCGAAGTGTTATTAGTGCATAAGCTAATGACGCCAAAGCAAGCACGCGAACGGGTGATCGAACTGCTCGTACTGGTCGGCCTGGAGGCCGCCTGCAGACCTGAACGGCTAGCCGCCCTGCCCCATGAATTTTCCGGCGGCCAACAGCAACGCATTATGATCGCCATGGCACTGGCCAATGAACCGGACCTGCTGATAGCAGACGAACCCACCACCGCGCTGGATGTCACGGTACAAGCACAGATCCTTGATCTGTTGAAAGAGCTACAGCAAAAAATGGGCATGGCTTTATTACTGATTACCCATGACCTCAATATTGTCCGTCATATGGCCGATAGAGTCTGTGTCATGACCTCCGGAAAGATTGTTGAATCCGGCGACAGCAAGACTATTTTCGACAATCCACAACACCCCTACACGCAAAAACTACTCAATGCTGAACCGACGGGCACGCCAGAGCCCTGCGATGGCAGTGCGCAACAGATCCTTAATAGCGAGCAGTTGAAAGTCTGGTATCCCATTAAAAAAGGATTCCTGCGCCGCACCGTGGATCATGTAAAAGCGGTCAATGGGATTTCCCTCGAGGTCAAAGAAGGCCGTACCTTGGGAGTTGTGGGTGAATCAGGCTCAGGTAAATCGACTCTGGGCAGAGCCCTGATTCGACTTGAACACAGTGAAGGCAGCATCCATTTCAACGGCCAACAGATAGAAGCGCTTAACAGTAAGCAAATGCGCCCCCTCAGACGTCAGATTCAAATGGTATTCCAGGACCCTTTCGGCAGCCTCAGCCCACGCTTGTCCATCGGGCAGATTATCGAAGAAGGCCTGCTAGTGCACCGACTGGGCGGTAATCAGGAAGAGCGCCGTCAGTTTATCGGTCAGGCATTGGTCGAAGTAGGACTCGATGCGGATATGCAGGACCGTTATCCCCATGAATTTTCCGGTGGCCAACGTCAACGCATCGCCATAGCCAGAGCCCTAGTGCTTAAACCCAAACTGATCATCTTAGATGAACCCACCTCTGCTCTTGATCGCACCGTACAATCCCAGATCATCGACCTGCTGCGGGACTTGCAACAGCGCTATCAGCTCAGCTACCTGTTTATCAGTCACGATTTGGCTGTAGTGCGCGCACTGAGTCATGACCTGCTGGTCATGAAAGATGGCGAAGTCGTGGAACAAGGCCCGGCAGCACAGGTTTTTACACAACCTCAACACCCCTATACTCAACGCTTACTGGAAGCGGCTTTCCTCTGAACCTTAGTTCGGTAGAAAACTGTCATTTCAGCACCAAAACAACACCGCAGGAAAAAAGCAGGCGACAAATATCAATTTCCATTGATAACACAAATCCACTATAAGAAAACCTGTTTACTAACAGTAACAAGATTCCTTCAAAGTCATGAACTTTAGGGATATATCGCTGCATTTTCTAATCAATTTTGAGACATTTAATGTTTTCTGGTAACTTTGCCGGTCTCACATTGCATTGCGGCATACAGAGTTAATGGCCGCTCTATTCATCTGTCTATAAACCGAGGAATTTCGAGTGGCCGCACGTCCATCTGTTAAACCGCAAAACCCAAATTTTTCATCTGGCCCCTGTAGTAAGCGCCCGGGCTATTCAGTAGCCAACTTAGACGTTTCTACACTGGGACGCTCTCATCGCTCCAGCCCAGGCAAGGCAGCCCTAAAGAAAACTATTGATGACACTGCCGAGCTACTGGGTCTTCCTGAAGGCTATCGTGTCGGCATAGTACCGGCATCCGATACCGGTGCGGTAGAAATGGCACTTTGGAGCCTACTGGGCGCACGTCCAGTGGATGTTTGCTCCTGGGAATCTTTCGGTGCTGGCTGGCATTCAGATATTACCAAGCAACTGAAGTTGGAAGTGAACCACATCCAGGCAGATTACGGACAACTGCCAGATTTAACTCAGACCAACCCTGATCACGATATCGTCTTCACTTGGAACGGCACCACCTCCGGCGTCAAAGTTCCTAACGCTGACTGGATCGCCGATGATCGTCAGGGCCTCACCATCTGTGATGCGACTTCTGCCGTATTTGCCATGGAAATGCCTTGGGAAAAACTCGACGTTGTTACTTTTAGCTGGCAGAAGGTACTTGGCGGCGAAGGTTCTCATGGCGTACTGATCCTCAGCCCGCGCGCTGTTGAGCGTCTGGAAAGCTACACCCCTGCATGGCCAATGCCGAAGATCTTCCGTCTGACTAAAGGCGGTAAGCTGATCGAAGGAATCTTCAAGGGCGCAACCATCAATACGCCTTCCATGCTTTGCGTCGCCGACTATCAGGATGCACTGAACTGGGTGCGTGGACTTGGCGGTGTTAGCAAAGCCATCGAGATCAGCGAAAACAATCTGAAAACCGTTGAAGCTTTTGTCGCTAGCAATGACTGGATTCAGTTCCTGGCCGCCGACGCCGACGTTCGCTCCAACACCAGTGTCTGCCTGACCTTGGACCTGGAAGAAGGTCAAGTTAAGAACCTGATCAAGTTGCTGGACGAAGAAGGTGTCGCCTATGACATAGGCGCTTATCGTGATGCGCCTGCGGGCCTGCGTCTATGGTGCGGTGCTACCGTCGAAACTGCCGATCTGGAAGCATTGATGCCTTGGCTCGCGTGGGGCTACGAGCAGGTAAAAAACGCTTAGATTGCAATAACAACAGTGTTATCGGAACAAAGACTATGTACCAAATAAGAACGTACAACGCGATCTCGGTAAAAGGGCTGGAACGTTTTCCTCGCGACTCCTATGAGGTTGCCAGCGAGCTACCTAATCCTGAAGCATTTATGCTGCGCAGCCAGAAACTCCATGATGTGGAGTTCCCTGCCAGCCTCATGGCCATCGGTCGCGCCGGCGCCGGCGTTAACAACGTGCCTCTGAATCGTGCCAGCGAAAGCGGCATAGTGGTATTCAACGCACCTGGTGCCAATGCCAACGCCGTTAAGGAATTGGTACTGGCGGGCCTGCTGCTAGGCTCTCGTGATATCTATCAAGGCATGAAGTTCGTCGACACCCTGGAACCTCAGGATGGTCTCGACCCACTGCTGGAAAAAGAGAAGAAGCGTTTTGCCGGCACCGAACTGCGAGGTAAAACACTGGGAGTCGTCGGTCTTGGTAACATCGGCTCTCTGGTCGCCAATATGGGCCTGTCATTAGGCATGGACGTGGTCGGTTTCGACCCGGCTATTTCCGTCGAAGCTGCATGGCGTCTATCCAGCCAGGTCCAGAAGATGGATAACCTGGTCAATGTATTTTCTAAATGTGATTACATCAGCCTACACCTACCGGCTCTGGAGGCGACTCGTGGTTTGATCAACGAAAATCTGTTCGCCAGCACCAAGAAAGGCTGTGTACTGTTGAACTTCGCCCGCGGCGAAATCGTTGACAAGATGGCCATGTTACAAGCCCTGGAAGACGGCATTCTGCATCGTTACGTTTGCGATTTCCCCGCGAACGAGACCCTGGGTAACCCTAAGGTACTTCAGATGCCTCACATCGGTGCCAGCACCGCAGAAGCAGAAGAAAACTGCGCGATCATGGTGGCCGACCAGCTGATGGAATTTCTGGAAAACGGCAATATTCGCAACTCGGTGAATTTCCCACAGATTGAACTGGGGCGCACCACGGATTATCGTCTGACCATCACCAACCGCAATGTACCTAAGGTGCTGGGCCAGATCACCGCTATCTTTGCAGAATATGAGCTCAACATCGTCGACATGCTGAACAAGAGCCGTGACAACATCGCTTACAACATCATCGACCTTGATGAAAAGCCAAGTGATGCGGTTATCGAGGCCCTGCGAGCCTGCGAAGATGTTATCAACCTGCGCGTAATCAGCTAAGCTCACTACCTTGAGCATAGAAAAACCGGGAGCTTGCTCCCGGTTTTTAATTATAAAGCGTCATCTAAAGTAGTCTATTACCTTACCTATTAGCCTACTTCTTTTATTTATCTATCCAACACTAGTGCTTCCACGCACGCAATTAAGTAGTCTTATAGTTCTTGAGCATTCGTTAAGAAGATCAGTCCATCAACAAATGCAATCGACAGATCCTAACAATAATGATACAAACTGTTTGCCACATAGAGCGGCATAATTGCTATAGCAAAGTCATCTTTTGTATTGCCTTTCTGGCAATGCTTTTTCTATCTGCAGCACCCGGTATCGCTCAGCCTTCTGCTGAAATATCCCTCACTGATGAAGAACAGCTCTGGCTGCAACAACATCCAGACATTCGTTTAGCCATTGACATCGATTGGGCCCCTTTTGAGTTTGTCGATGACGAACGCCACTATAAAGGCATGGCCGCCGACTATATGAAGCTGGTGCAACAACGCTTGGGAATTGCTTTTTCGATCGACAAAACGCGTAACTGGAAACAAATGGTCGAAGCAGTCAAGGCCCGCGATCTCGATATATTTTCCTGTGTCGTGAAAACCTCACAACGCCAAAAATTTGCTAAATTCACCACTCCCTATATTACCTTTCCGATGGTCATCGTCACCCGTGATACGGAACACTTTATTGATGGTATGAAGGGTTTGCGTGACCAGCGCGTGGCCGTAGTTGAGAGCTACGCTACCCACGACCTGGTCACAACAAACAATCCCGGGCAGGAACTGTTCCTCAGTAAAAACGTTAAACAGGGCTTGCAAGCGGTCTCCAACGGCCAGGCATTTGCCTTCATCGGCAACCTTGCAGCCGTCGGTCAGGTGATCAAAGAATCTGGGCTAGCCAACCTCAAAGTCTCGGGCCAAACCCCCTGGCGCTTTGAACTGGCCATGGCAGTGCGCGATGACTGGCCAGAGCTAACCGGAATATTGCAAAAATCCCTGGACTCAATCACACCACTAGAGCGAGATGAAATTTACAATAATTGGTTTCGCCTGGAGTTTGATCAACAGACCGACTACCGCCTGCTGGCACTAGTGGTTGGCGGTAGTCTGCTACTAATATTGGTATTCCTGTTCTGGAATAAACAGCTACAAAATGAGGTTAACCGCCGCCTCCAAGTCGAAAGCAAACTAAAAGAGACCCGTAACTTTCAACGCACCATCCTCGATAGCGCCAATTACAGCATTATATCCACCGACACCAGTGGCCTGATCCGGTCCTTTAACGGTGGCGCTGAACGCATGCTTGGATATCAGAAGAAAGCGGTAATTGGCCAGCCGCTGCATAAACTAATTCATCTAAAAGAAGATCTGCAACGACGAGCGCATCTGCTATCCACTGAGCTGGGGTATACCGTTGAACATGACTTTGAGGCTTTAACCGTTAGGGCTCGACAAGGTCTAATAGATGAAGATGAGTGGGTCTATGTTCGCCAGGATGGCAGTCATCTGCCGGTGTTGATATCCAATACCCGCATCGTCAACCAGGATAGCAAAACCACTGGATTTCTCAGTGTCGGCTTCGATATTACCCAGCGTAAGCATGCAGAGGACCGACTAGACCTTGCACAGAAGGTGATTCAAAGCACCAGTGAAGGCATCGTCATTACTGAACCTAGCGGCACGGTAGTCGATGTGAATCCTGCTTTCCTAGAGATGATGGGATATTGCCGAGAAGAAGTCATTGGCAAAAATCCGCGCATGTGGCAGTCCGGCCGCCATGATAAGGCTTTCTATCGGGATATGTGGAAACTGCTGTTGCTGGACGGTTTCTGGGAAGGAGAAATCTGGGATCGCCGTAAAGATGGTGGTGTTTTCCCAAAATGGCTGTCGGTAAATGCCATAAAAGATAGCGATGGCAATATCCTTAATTTCGTTTCTATATCGACCGATATCAGCGAACAGAAAGCGGCCGAGAAAAAACTCGAGAACCTGGCCTTCTATGATCCATTAACGCAGTTGCCAAACCGCACCCTGTTTAAGGACCGCCTTGAACATGAACTATTGGCGGCTAAACGCTTTGATCGTCAACTTGGCCTGATGTTTCTTGACCTGGACCGCTTTAAAAAAGTGAATGACACTCTCGGCCACGATGTCGGCGATCAGCTAATTGAGCAAGTAGCGCGAAAGCTGGAACACTGCTTACGTGAAAGCGACACCGTCTGCCGTCTAGGGGGCGACGAATTTACCGTAATCCTAACGGAAGTACATACGCCAGAAGCCCTTGGACATATCGCGCAAAATATCATAAGCGCACTTAACCATCCCTTTATGCTAAAAAACCAAGAAGTTTTTATCAGCACCAGCATTGGCATTGCAGTCTATCCTGATGATGGCAATGACTTCAGCACTCTGACCCGCAATGCCGATATCGCCATGTACCAAAGCAAAGAAGCCGGTAGGGATACTTATCGATTCTTTACCGCCGATATGAACCTGCGAAACCAGGCTCGTGTGGCCATAGAAAACGACCTGCGCAAGGCGTTGGACAATGACGAGTTTGAAGTCCATTACCAACCCATTGTCGAGCTCAAAGGCTTGCAGCCTCTAGGGATAGAAGCACTGGTGCGCTGGCGCCACCCCAAGAACGGCCTAGTGATGCCACAGCAATTTATATCCATAGCAGAAGAAACCGGCTTGATTATCCCTCTCGGCGAGTGGGTAATGAAGACCGCATGCAGGGAAACCAAAGCATTACAACGTCAGGGCTGGTCCGATTTGAAAGTGTCCGTAAATCTTTCCGGCCGACAGTTTCAGGAGCCAGGCTTAGTTACCACCATTACTGACATTCTTACCGAATCAGGGCTATCAGCCGATAGCCTTGAACTGGAAATAACTGAAAGCATGATTATGCTGGATGTCGATGACGCGGTGGCAACCATGAAACGTTTTAACGATCATGGATTAAAAATTTCGATTGATGATTTCGGCACTGGCTACTCATCCCTCAGTCATCTGAAAAAATTCCCTCTGCATACCCTTAAAATTGACCGTTCATTTATCTGTGATCTGAGTGAAGACAGCGATGACGCTGCGATTGTAGATACCATTATATCCATGGCTAAAACCCTCAACTTGCGAGTAACCGCAGAAGGCGTCGAAACCGCCGAACAGTTGGCATTTTTGCAACAACGCGCCTGTGACTTTGTACAGGGCTATTACTTTGCCAAACCCCTGCCCCTTGAAGAGTTAGTCAATTACCTAAGTAATGATAACAATATCAGGGGCGCCTGATAGTTAACCCTGTCATGCACGTACTTTTTAACTCATCAAACAAAGCTATTAAACGACGTTATTTCATCCCTGCCACTATACGCTGCCGCAAAAAACAGACTAACCAGTGTCGAAACAAGCGCTTACATTTCAATACATTTGAAGTGGAATAACCCAATAAATCAACAGCCAAAATAGTTCAAATGACTTATGTCATCGTGCTAATATGTGGCTCAATATTGTCGTCAACGTCGCCGACATAAGCGGACCCAAAAAGGATTTTCAGGCATGGGCAGTAATAAAGATTCCTGCACCCACAAAAATCACCTGCACCTGATAAATGCAGACAATAACTGCAAACACTGTCAAGGTGCGCACCTGTGTCTATCCTTCGGCCTCCGCGACGAAAGCGTCGATGAGTTTAAACACATCATCCGTGAACGTGGCCCTTACGCTCCCGGAGATCATATCTATAGCCCGAACGACAATTTTGGCTCGCTGTACTCCATTCAAACCGGTTCAGTAAAGACTGAAACCGTTACCATTGATGGTCGGCAATCGGTCATGGGGTTTTATCTTTCCGGCGATCTGATTGGCATCGATGCTATAGGTTCGAAACACTATCCCAACACCGCTATTGCCTTGGAAACTACCTGGCTGTGTGAAATACCTTACGAACCGCTGCTGGAAATCTGCTCCCATACCCCATCACTTCAGCATAAGTTGATTAATACTCTGGGATCAAAAATTCATTCCGATGAATACAGCTGGAAGGTGGTCAGAAACGAATCCGCTGGGCGACGAGTCATGCACTTTTTGTATCAGCTCTATGGACGCCAATCGAAAAACCACATCGCCCCCCTGCGTATCGTTCTGCCAATGAGTAAACAAGATCTGGCCAGTTTCCTGGGTTTAACGCCTGAATCCTTCAGCCGCACCCTGACTCGGCTGCAAAACGATGGCTATCTGATCAAACAGTCTCATAAGGTGCTAACCCTCACCAAAGCACCTCCATCCGGCGATGTACTTCACTCTACCTTTCCGGATATAAAATAAACCGCTATCGCTCAGACACAAAAAAGCCGACTCCTGAGTCGGCTTTTAAATCCCACCTAAGTGGCCATTATTTTGCTTTAGCCACCATATAATCCACCACCGCCTTTACCTCTGCATCGGTTAAAGCCGCGTTTCCACCTTTAGGTGGCATAGCGCCCTTACCGTTAATGGCGGTGCTATAAAGTGCCTCTATACCGGTCGCGATGCGTGCTGACCAAGCCGCTGGGTCCCCCAGTTTCGGAGCTCCGGCGATACCCATATCATGGCAGGCGAAACACACACCTTTATAGGTTTTTTCCGCAGCCTTATCGGGGGCTACCGCAGTTTCCACTGCGTTCGCCAACTGGGAAACCTTACCCGCTGTTGTGGAGACCATATTAGCGGTCACTTCAGTAACCCGTTCTTTAACGGTAACTGCCTGCTCTTCAACTTTTTCAGCTACAGTGACCGCCGCGTCCTTAATTGAACTACCCGCCTCGGCAACAGCTTCTTTAGCTGTCTCCGTGGCCGATTTCGGCATTACCTTCTCAGGCTCAGCAATGCTGAGCTTGCTCTCCTGTGCGGGCACTGAAGCCACGTTCTTGGGAGCTTCTTCGCCACAACCGGTCATCAATAATGCTGTTACCCCAAAGGCACAGACTTTTGCTATAGCTCTATCCATCTCAGATACCACTCCAATTAAAATCTTAGAAGTCTCTGATCGCTCGTAAAAGACAGACTTTAGAGTGAAATTTTTCAGAGAACTCACCGAGCAGCGTCCGATATAAGCCCAAGACAGTCAATAGTCCTTTACATAAATAACCCACCAAATAACTAGGTCTAAATCTCAGCCGCTAATCGTGTGCCCTGATTAATAGCCCGCTTAGCATCCAGTTCGGTAGCCAGATCGGCACCGCCGATCACATGTACAGGAATGTCCTTAATCTGGTCACACAATTCTCGTCTGGATTCCTGTCCCGCGCAGATCACCACGTTATCCACCTCCAATAGCTGCAACTCACCCGCTACGCTAAGGTGCAGGCCTTGATCATCAATGCGCTGATAGTCACAGTCGGCCATCATCCGCACACCTTTTTTCAACAGGTTGGTGCGATGAATCCAACCGGTGGTTTTCCCCAGCTTGGCACCCACCTTGGACGACTTACGCTGCAGTAGAAAGACTTCTCTAGCGGCGGGAGTAAACTTCGGCTCCATGCCTTCTACGCCACCACGGGCCGATAGGTTCATATCCACGCCCCACTCCGACATAAAGGCGGCGATATCCAGGCTGGTGGATTTACCTTGATGGATAAGCACCTCACACATGTCAAAACCAATACCACCGGCCCCGATCACCGCAACTCGCTTACCCACCTCAGCGCCATTCATCAGATCGAGATAGCTCAACACCTTGGGATGATCAACACCCTCAATGGCGGGAGAACGCGGCATAATACCGGTAGCTACAATAACCTCGTCAAAGCCCCGCTGTTGAATCAACTCTGCGCTGGCCTCAGTGTTGAGTTCAACATTCACTCCAGCCAACTCCAACTGGCGTTTGAAATAGCGGATAGTTTCGTAAAATTCCTCTTTGCCAGGGATGCGTTTCGCAACATTCAGCTGCCCACCGACCTCTGTTGAGCGATCAAACAAGGTGACTTCATGGCCACGACTGGCAGCTGTAGTGGCAAAGGCCAGCCCCGCAGGTCCGGCACCGACCACCGCCAGTTTCTTGCGGGCTGAAGTCTTAGTAATAACCAGTTCAGTTTCATGACAGGCACGTGGATTAACCAGACAGCTGGTCAGCTTGCCAACGAAGATGTGATCCAAGCACGCCTGGTTGCAGCCGATACAGGTATTGATTTCATCGGCACGACCCTCAGCCGCTTTTAGAACAAATTCCGAATCGGCCAGAAACGGTCGCGCCATCGACACCATATCAGCATCGCCGCGGGCCAATACCGTTTCCGCCACATCAGGCATATTGATGCGATTAGAGGTAATAGTAGGAATATCCAGATGCTCACGAATTTTGGCAGTCACCCAGGTAAATGCCGCTCGGGGGACCCGTGTAGCAATGGTAGGTATACGGGCTTCATGCCAGCCAACACCGGTATTCATTATGCTGGCACCGGCCTTTTCGATCTCTTTACCCAGACAGATGACCTCCTCTAGGTCGCTACCACCTTCCACCAGATCCAGCATCGATAAACGGTAAATGATAATAAACTCCTCACCCACCGCTTCTCTGACGCGTCGAACCACCTCAACCGGGAAACGAATACGATGGGGATAGTCACCACCCCATTCATCCTCACGTTTATTGGTACGACTGACAATAAACTGGTTTAGCAGATAACCCTCAGAGCCCATAATCTCGACGCCGTCATAGCCCGCTTCTTTAGCAAGGCTGGCACAATGTACGAAGTCATCAATTTGCTGGTGAATATCCGCGTCACTAAGCTCTTTAGGAGGAAAGGGATTAATGGGCGCCTGTATCGCTGAGGGAGCTACCGGCTGGGGGTTATAAGCATAACGACCGGTGTGCAGAATCTGCATACAGATCTTGCCATCTGCGCCGTGCACGGCATCTGTCACCAATCTATGGTTGGCCACATCTTCACTGTTCGCCATCAACGCAGCTCCGGCATGAACCGCCCCTTCTCGATTGGGTCCGATACCACCAGTAACAATAAGGCCTACGCCACCACGAGCCCGCTCAGCGTAAAATTCAGCCATCCGCTGAAAGCCATTGGGAGCCTCTTCCAGACCCAGATGCATGGAGCCCATCAAAACCCGATTTTTTAAGGTCGTGAATCCTAGATCCAGGGGTTGCATCAAGTGGGGGTAAAGGTTTTTATTGTTATCGGACATAGCGAATTTCTCTGTTTTTGCTGTTCTGGTCTGGTCTGTTTGTTCTGAATCTAGTGTTCAGGTGACTAATTCAACGCTAATCTGAGTTCAACTAAAGAGCTTCTTGTGGGCTTTCAACGGCTGATACTGGGGAGGGTTACCAGACATCCTGGCGCTCAGACTGGCCGCCATATCTGCCGGATGAAACATAGCCGCCTGCCAGATAGCCATCTGTTGCAGACTATCTGCCAGAGAATGATCTCGGGCGTAGTTAATCATCTTTTTGCTACCACTGACTGCCATTGGCGAACGGGATGCAATCTGTGCTGCAATAGCCAACACCTCGTCAAGCATCTGCTGCTGATTACTGTAAATCCGATTAACCAGGCCACTATCTTTGGCCTCCTGTGCCGACATCTTACGCGCAGTATAGGCCAGCTCGCGGGCCAGACCAGGTGCAATTAGCTGCGGTAGACGCTGCAAGGTACCGAGGTCTGCTGTCATACCTATTTCGGTTTCCTTCACTACAAAATAAGCATCCTCTGTGCAATAACGCATATCTGCCGCGCAGACCAGATCCAGAGCACCTCCGATACAGCCACCCTGGATAGCCGTCAATACAGGGAAGCGAACCTCCTCCAACACATTGATAACCTGCTGCAGCTGAGTCACCAGACGCGCAACCGCTTCTGCACGACGACTGGGTTCACCGCCAAAGGTATCAGGATCAGGGTTGCTGAAGATCTCCAGATCCATGCCACTACAAAAATGCTTTCCTGTGGATGAGATAACTAACGCTCTCACCTCACCGCTATAATCAAGCTGACGAATAGCCGTCGGAAACTGCTGCCAGAATTCAGCATTCATTGAGTTAGCTTTATCCGGCCGGATCAATTGCAAATGGGCAATGCCTGCCGTTACTGAAACCTCGAAAATTTGTTCACTCATAACTACGCTCTCAGTAAAACCTTCATCAATGAAACCAGGCATAAATATCTCACGAACCTCATCTGGACACTGTCAAGTTAAGCTCTAATTTTGACACTGTCAAGTTTCACTGATAAATTTCCCACCATGAAATCCTCGAAAACTAACTACCACCATGGCGACCTGCCCAAGGTACTGCTGCAAACCGCCACCCAGCTGATAGCTGAAGGCGGTATTGAAGCGCTGACAATGCGCAAGCTGGCAGAACGCAGCAACGTCAGTCGTACCGCGCCCTACCATCACTATAAAGACAAGAATGAGTTGCTCTGCGCCATCGCCGAGCAAGGTTTTTATCAGCAGGACCAGGTTTTGTTAAACCTGCCGTCGCGCTACCCTGAGTTGGATAGTCGGGAGCTTTTTGAAAAATATGTATTGGCCTATATCCACTATGCCTACGAGCATCAGGAAACCTACGACCTAATGTTCGGCAAAGAGATATGGAAGTTAGGAGAACCCACGGACTCACTGCAACAGGTATCTAAAGCCAGTTTCCGTTGCTGGGTAGAATGGATCGAGCAGCTACAAAACCAGCAGATAATCACGGCCGAACACAGTGCCCTGCGGGTCGCGCAGGCAAGCTGGGGCACCCTGCACGGACTTTGCCGCTTGTTGATTGATGGGATCTATCTGAACCCAGATGATTTGGAAGAGATGGGGCGTACCGCCGTCAGCATGCTGCTGAACCGCTAGCCCCATAGGTGATGACTAGGATGCCTGAGCGATTAGCTGGCTCTTAAAGTATTTGGCTGCGACATTCACCAGTTCCACCCCTTTATAGCGTCCGCGCATATTGCACTCAGTACACAAGTCACCTTTTTCTGCCATGTTTTCCCTCACCTCAACAGCCCCTCTCAGGCTTATATCGGTGACATTACCCAAACTATGTCCATGGGCCATATCGTTATAGCAGTAAAGATAATCACCGTGCGAGGTAATAAACATCGTGGTATTACGGGGGATACACTTGAAGCGATTGGCTTTCAGCTGGCGCACCACGTCCATGGCACCGGGAACAAAATCCATATCCAGCGCTTTAAGGTTATAGCGATCGATAATGCCGCGAAGCGTGCGGGTCTGGTCTTTTAGCTGCTCAATATTTCCGGCGCGGTTATAGAAATTTGGCGACATACGCAGATCCGTAATGCCCTTATCATGAAACCATTCGATGGTCTCCGGCAAGGTATCCAGGCATTCTTGCATCGGCGTCAGACTCACTGACAGCTTCGTTTTCTTAAGCAGCTGATTGGCCTTAACGATATTGTCCATCACCCGCTGTTGATCCAGATTAGTGTGCACTTTCTGATAAATATCTTTATCAATACTAGAGAACGACATCATCACCATACCCATGGCACCATCGACGTGACGGATCTTATCCTCATCGAAGCGTTCACCGTTAGTCACCATATCAAACTGCACCGGATGCTCACGCACCTTATCAGTAAATTCCATAAACTTGGGGTGGGTCGTCGGCTCGCCGTAACCGGCAATAATTGCTCGCACTAGATCGCCAGAATTTAACCGTGACATCATCTGATCAAAGATATCAGTCGTCATCAATTTGGGGTTATCGATCACATGACGGGGACACATGGCACACTTAGCGTTGCACTTACTGGTCCATTCGATATTGGCCGTCAGACGGTAATTACTCATTGCACACTCCACACAAATTGACTTTCATGCAGAGTAAGCTTTATTTCTTAAGGGATAATTAAGCAATCACAGCGACGTTCTGGGTATGCCCCATTACAGCCTGTAAGTGCCTGCCTCTCAGCCGCTAACAAACCTGTTTTTAAAGGCTTTGGGTGTCAGTCCGGTAATTTTTATAAAGGTTTTACGAAACGCGCTTATATCTTCGTACCCCACGTTTAACGCTATTTTGGCAAAACTATCCGTACTGCTTTCAATTAGGTCACAGGCTTTTTGAACACGCAGCCTTTGCAGGTATTGGATAGGTTTCCATGCTGTTGCCTTCACAAAACGGCGCAGGAAGGTGCGCTCTGTGAGATAACATAGCGCGGCCAAATCCGTTACCAGCAGGGGTTTATGAAAATACGCTTGCAGATGATGCTGTGCTTTGACGATGGTTTTATCACCGTGATCCAGCCGCGGTGAAAAACTCTGGTAATAACGTTGCTCTCTGGGCGCGGTATCAACGACCAGGTACTTGCCCAGTTCCCGCATAATTTTCGGCTGACTGAATTGAGCAACCAACTCCAGCCCCAAGTCAATCCAGCTCATAAGTCCACCGGCGGTAATGATGTCACCATCATTGATCAGAATTTTGTCGCATTCCAAGTCAATGTGGGGATATTGATCGGTAAACTGTTGTGACAAGGCCCAATGGGTCGTCGCCGGACGTTGATCCAGCAAACCGGCTTCAGCCAACACAAATGCGCCCGCACAGACTGAACAGATGATGCTCCCGTGACTATGTTGCTGCACCAGCCACCGCAACAAACTAACATCAGGCACACAGTGAGAATCATGGCCTAGACAAGGCGGCAATATAATAACCTGAAAAGCATCAGAATCCGCAGTCTCAGCAAGTTGTTCTGAGGTACATAAGCGGGTTTTGAAAACCCGGTCAACGGCATATTTTTCACAAAAACTATTGGCAAGATAAAACAGTTCCTGCAAGCCCTGAACCGCTGACATCATTACGCCGGGGTATTGAACAATGCCTATTTGGATAGGCGGATTTGTCATTTTTAACACTCTTTAAGCCGTTTATGACTCCAGTATAGTCTTCGAAATTCCTCAATAATAGCCCTCACA
Organism: Motiliproteus sp.; assembly: GCA_036960175.1. Taxonomy (GTDB): domain Bacteria; phylum Pseudomonadota; class Gammaproteobacteria; order Pseudomonadales; family Balneatricaceae; genus Motiliproteus. The sequence continues at coordinate 41,653 of JBALWH010000034.1, forward strand.
TACCTAACCCAGTTAGCTGGAGAAATCTGATGAAAAAGACCGCATTGCTGTTAATCGACTTACAGAATGACTATTTCCAAGGGGGGAAGTGGCAGCTCAATGGGACTGAAGCTGCAACCCAGCAAGCAGCCAAGCTGCTGGCGCTATTTCGCCACACCGAGCAACCGGTTATTCATGTCCGTCATGAATTTTTAGACAAAGATGCTGCATTCTTTACAGCCAATTCCGAGGGGGCAAAAATCCATAGTTTGGTTAGTCCTATCGAAGGAGAAACGGTAGTCCTTAAACATCAGATCAACAGTTTTCAGCACACAGAGCTAAAACAGATCCTCGATCAACAGCAAATAGAAAAACTGATCGTTGCCGGCGCCATGAGCCATATCTGCATAGACGCAGCAGTCCGTGCGGCTTCCGACTATGGTTACGAAGTAAGCGTTGCCCAAGACGCCTGCGCCACCCTCGACTTGGAATTCAATGGTCAGTCAGTACCCGCAGCGCAAGTCCATGCTGCCTTTATGGCCGCGCTGGCATTCGGTTATGCCGAGGTCATTGATACAGAAGAACTGCTGACACAGCTTCAGTAGCTTGCGGTGTTGGCAATCACGGGGGCAGTGCTTACTTTACCGGTAACGACAAAGTAGCTCTGCTCCAGCATGGCAACTGACAATTGATAACTACAACACTGTGTTGGACTAACCATGCAGTAAAAAATCGACAAAGGCTGTAGATAAGCAACTGCTTTGTGCCTCCGGCCATACTACTAGGGACAACTGCCGATTTAGATCCAAAGGCGTACCCAGAATCACCAGTTCTCCAGCCGCCACTTCTTCGGCCACGGATAGCTGCGACAAGCAGCCGATTCCTAAGCCCGCTTTAACTGATTGTTTGATCGCTTCCTGGCGATTCAACGCTAACACCACCTTGGCCTGCGCCCCCAGCCGTTGCAGCGCTTGATCAAACACAGCTCGGGTGCCAGAACCCGCTTCACGCAGTACCCAGCGTTGTGCGGGGATCTGCTTCAGGTGCAGTAGCCCGTCGTGCGCCAAGGGGTGATCTGGACGACAAAACACCACCAACTGATCAGACTTCCAGGGTATTATCTGTAGCTGGCTATGCACAGCGGGTCCTTCAATCAGCCCCACATGGGCCTGCCCTTTTTCTAACGTTTCAATGACTCTGCGAGTGTTAACGATCTGCAGTTCTGGCTCTACATCTGGATGACGCGTAATAAATTCGGCCAACAGTTTTGGTAACAAAGAACTACTGATAGTGACACTAGCCACCAATCGTAATGGTCCACTAAAGCTATCCTGTTGAGGACATTTCAGGCCATCCACCAGTTCCAGAATCTGTCTTACGCGCGGTAATACCTGCTGACCGGAGTCAGTAATAAGCAGTTCCCGCCTGCTGCGATTGAACAAAGGATAGTCTAGCGCCAACTCCAGCTCCTTCAGCGCCTGACTCGCTGCCGACTGGCTCAAAGCCTGCTCGTCAGCTGCTGCGGTTAAACGGTTCAACCTGGCCGTGGCTTCAAAAATCCTTAGCTGTCGTAAACTGATCGCCATAAGTTCGCCTGCTCACACATTCCGCCTGATAGCGGACAATATATCGAATCTACTTATACACCGCACTAAAACAATCTATTTTACCGAATTCAACTTCAATGAAGTTACAGCCATACCTTAGTTTCCCGGATTCGTCGCCATAGACCTGCTGGTTGCCTTGCCCTGTATTGCCCTAATCGCAACCGTGCAGGTACTGATGCTGTTAGTAATGCTTATTTTTGGTGGGTATTACCTGGATGCTTGATTGATACCGGTGTGATAGCAGTCAAGGCTTGATCGCACCTTCGTCAATCAACTTTCAACGAGGCTGTGTTCTGACGCTAATACGGGTCTATTCCTCTCACTGATTAAAATACATAAAACTCCGATTCCTCTGACGGCGAACTTGCTACAATTCTCCACCCAAATACCGTTGTGTTGAGACCCGGTCATCGATGTTTGAATTACGCCCATACCAGAAGGAATCTGTTCGCGCTGTCATCGACCACTTTCGTCGTGGCAGCGACCCTGCTGTGGTGGTACTCCCCACTGGGGCCGGTAAGAGCTTAGTTATTGCACAACTGGCGCAGCTGGCTCGGGGACGGGTGCTGGTGCTTGCCCATGTGAAAGAACTGGTGGAACAGAACCACGGCAAATACGAAGCCTATGGCAATAAGGCCAGTATTTTCTCCGCCGGACTGAAACGTAAAGAAGCGTCCCAGCAGGTGGTGTTTGGCAGTGTTCAGTCGGTCGCCCGCAATCTAGAGCACTTCAACCAAGGCTTTACCCTGCTCGTTATTGATGAATGCCACCGCCTGTCGCAAGAGACCGATTCTGAGTATCAACGGGTTATCGCTTATCTGCGTCAGCACAACCCAGATCTGAAGATTCTGGGCCTCACTGCGACCCCATACCGGCTAGGGCTTGGCTGGATCTATCGCTACCACCATCACGGCATCGTAAGGGGTGAGCCAGACTGTTTCTTCACCGACTGCATCTTCGAACTGCCATTGCGATTGATGGTCAAGCAGGGCTACCTGACCCCGCCTACGCTGGTCGATGGAGCGATTGCTCAGTATGACTTCAGCACCTGCACACCAAGTATCGGTGGCCGTTATCAGGAGGCCGATCTTAACCGCGTCATCGGCAATTCCGAACGAGCCACAGCACAGATCATCTCGGAGGTCATAACCCGGGCAGCTAGCCGACAGGGCGTGATGATTTTTGCCTCAACCGTCGATCATGCCCGAGAGATATTAGGGTACTTGCCCGATGGTGAAGCTGCGTTAATTCTGGGGGAAACTGATGGCTCACAGCGAGACCAGCTCATCGAAGCGTTTAAACAACGTAAACTCAAATACCTGGTTAATGTTGCCGTATTAACTACCGGTTTCGATGCCCCTCACGTGGACCTGATTGCCATTCTGCGACCCACCGAATCGATCAGCCTGTATCAGCAGATCGTCGGACGGGGCCTGCGCCTGAGCCCCGGAAAAACCGACTGTCTGGTATTAGAATATGCTGGCAACAATTACGATCTGTATGCGCCTGAAATTGGTTCCAGCAAGCCCTCTGCCGATACAGAGCCAGTGATGGTTTTCTGCCCCCAATGTGAGTTTGCTAACACCTTCTGGGGCAAGCGAGACGCCGATGGCGAGCTCATCGAACATTACGGCCGCCGTTGCCAGGGAATCGTCATCGATCAAGGCAAACGACAGCAGTGTGACTACCGTTTCCGGTTCAAAGAATGTGCGCAATGCAACGCTCAGAACGATATCGCCGCCCGTCGCTGCCACCACTGCAACGCTGTAATTATCGATCCGGATACCAAGCTGCGTGAAGCCCTGGCATTGAAGAATGCAATCGTGCTGCGCTGTGCCGGTATGACAATGACGACAACACTGGCTAAGTCGGGGCGGCCACAACTCAAAGTTATCTATCACGATGAAGATGGAACTGAGCTGTCGGAATATTTTAGCCTGGATAGCGCAGCTCAGAAGCAGGTCTTTGATATCCATTTTCTGAAACAACATCTGCGAAATACAGAAACAAAATTCCAACCACAGAGCGTTGATCAAGTGGTGGCAGCCGCAGAGCTATTTCGTGCTCCAGATTTTGTTGTAGCCCGTAAACAAAAGCATTATTGGTCGATTCAGGAAAAACTGTTCGACTACGAAGGGCGCTACCGTCAGGCCGATCAGCTCTAAAGCTCCGAACGTATGGACATACAGGAGGGAGTAACTTTCACGGTTTAACGGGCAGCCAAGACCCAGAAAAACCACAGGCTGTCAGTCCATTGGAAACCAGTCAACTAGCATGACGGAAGAGTCCATATACGGACACTGATTTCGCCGTCCAGAGCACCAGGCAATAGAGAGGCCTGCTCGCCATCACACACTCATTAACTCGTTGATCGAAAAAAGCATCGAGAGCGTCAAAGGCTCATAAAAGGCTCGCCTGCCTTGCTAGGCTTGGCTCTGGCAGGGCTCACCTACAGACGCAAGGGCAAAGCTCACCGTTCGTTAACGTCGACATAATCTCAAATTTTAGACGTTATGCAGGGCTACGCCTAACCCGCTAAATATTCGGCACCTTAGGGTGCCGTTTTCTTTATGTGTTGGTTATAGGTGGCTGTTGGATGTTCGATAACTGCGGGCATGCAGGAACAATTATCCGTTATTCATTCCGCTAGGAGGGTGTTTCCGATAAAAACATCATGCCATACACGGACGATAATGCTTCCGCTTTGAATTCAGGGGAATGTAGTTTGCGTCCAGTTTTTGTTGTCATTTTTGACCTCGTTAAACGATTTTACTCGCTTAGTTCCGTGTCCAGAAATGGTGGGACCGGTCAGTCTCAGGCTTACCCATTACCACTCCCTTCACCACTCCCGCCTCTCTCGTCATTCACCTTAAACCCGGCAATAGAACTATTTGTAAGACAAATAGGTTGAATTATGCTCAGATTCCTATTATGATTCATTTCGTATCGTTATATGTAGAGAAAATAAAACTTCAGGGTGGCATCTATGGATCACACAAGCGAAACAGATGAAAAGCCGGGCCCATTGGCTGGAATAACCGTATTAGATTTCTCACGCGTACTTGCAGGCCCTTATTGCACCATGGTTTTGGCGGACCTCGGCGCACGGGTAATCAAAGTTGAACGCTTTGGTACTGGCGACGATACGCGTGCGTTCGGTCCTTTTGTGGGAGACGATTCCGCCTATTTCATGTGCTTCAATCGAGGCAAGGAGAGCATCTCACTCGATATCAAATCACCACGTGACCGGGAGTTGTTAGAGCGCCTTTTAGACAGCTGTGATGTCGTGGTCGAGAACTTCCGCCCCGGCGTTATGGAACGCCTCGGTTACGGCCCCGAGCGACTGGCCAAAACCCACCCCCATATCGTTTACACCTCTATCTCAGGCTTTGGCCACAGCGGCCCGTTCAGTGAACTGCCGGGCTACGACATGGTGGTACAAGCGATGGGCGGGGTTATGAGTTTGACCGGCTGGCCTGATGAAGAGCCCGCCCGCGTTGGCACCAGCTTTGGTGACTTGGGCGCTGCCCTCTTCGGTGTGATAGGCATCCTGTCTTCTCTCTACAGCCGCAGCCGTGACGCCCAAGGAGCACGTGTCGACATCGGCATGCTCGACTGCCAGGCCGCGCTGATGGAGACAGCTCTGGCCCGATACGACGTCGAAGGCGTCGTGCCAACCCGGACCGGTGACAACCACCCCTCGCTGGCGCCATTTGAAACCTTTATGGCCGAAGACGGTAAGTTCGTGATCTGCGCAGGCAATGACACACTCTTCTTGTTAATGGCAGACGCTTTAGGATCACCGCACCTGGCGCTGAAACCAGAATTTATTACCAATGATCTACGGGTTCAAAACCGTAAGCAACTGGTCAAGGATGTCGAGGCGATAACCCAAACCGAGCCGATGCAACATTGGATCGACGCCCTCAATGAGGCCGGTGTCCCTTGTGCACCGATCAACACCATCGACCAGCTGTTCACTCATCCGCAGCTTCTGGCCCGCAACATGATCATCAAAGTGCAAGGGGAAAACGACCGACCTGTACGTACCGCCGGCAACCCCATCAAGATGAGCACCTTGTCCGAAGTTGATCCTGAAGTACCGATCAAATCGCCCGCTCTTAACGAGCACCGCGAGGCGATTCTTGAAGAACTGATGGCTAATAACGGTGCTTACGCACCAACAACGCACGCCCATGAAGATGTCGATGACACTGGGCAAGTAGCTCTCTACGAAGCCGTTTCTGCAGTCTAAATCTCATATTCCAGGCCCTTAGGTACTCATGATGAAAGCAAAAACCAGCACCTCACTTAAGTCAGTCAGCACAGAGCAGAACAATGCCGAGACTCAACCCGATACCGCATCTGCTTCTGCTACTGCGGTTCAATCTGCCACAAATACCCCGGAAGCCATCCTGGTCGAGCAGCGTGAACGGGTCGGCATTATCACCCTACACCGACCTAAAAGCCTGAATGCCCTGAACAGGCAGCTTGCCCGTGAAGTGCTAGAGGCCCTCAAAACCTTCGACGCCGACGATAACATCGGTGCGATTGTGATTACCGGCAGTGCCCGCGCGTTTGCCGCCGGAGCTGACATCGAGGAGATGGCGAATCTGACCTACGCAGAATTTTATTGCGACGATATTTTTGCCCCCTGGGATGAGCTGCGCTTGATCAAAAAACCGATCATCGCTGCCGTTGGTGGTTACGCCCTGGGCGGGGGTTGCGAGCTGGCTCTGATGTGCGACTTCATCATCGCCGCGGAAGATGCTCAATTTGGCCAGCCCGAGATCAAACTTGGCATGTTGCCCGGCATCGGTGGGTCGCAGCGTCTCGCCAACGCTATCGGCAAGGCCCTGACCATGGACCTGGTGCTGACCGGGCGGACAATCGACGTGCATGAAGCCAAAGCAGCCGGGCTGGTGGCACGGGTAGTACCCGCCAAAGAGCTACTGCAGACCGCACTGGAAGCGGCGCACACCATCGCCGGCTACAACGACCCGGCCGTACGCATGGCCAAAGAAGCGGTTAATGTTGCCTTCGAGACCAGCCTCACCGAAGGCATTCGGCACGAGCGGCGTCTGTTTCAGGCGGCCTTTGCCACCGAGGGGCAAAAAGAAGGCATGCATGCGTTTATTGCCAAGCGCGCACCGGTTTTCCGGCACCGCTAGTAGCAATCATTTAACGCTAACCAGTACTGCTACCGACGGCGGCAGTGCCTCACTCAATCAGGGGATGGCTATGGGTTTTTTCAGCCTAGAGGGATTGCTGTCTCTGATGATCCCAAATTTAGGAGTCGATATGTCCACTCAAGTGATTCTTCCACGCATCATGCAGGTCGGTGAAGACGCCAGCCAGGAGATGCCTAATGTGCTGGCCAGCTTAGGCTGCAAGCGCCCGTTGATCATTACCGACAAGATGATGGTGGAGCTGGGTTACGCCAGTCGTATTCAAGACTGCCTGTCAAACCACATGATCTTCCCGGACGTGTTCGACGATACCGTCCCTGAACCCACTGTCAGTTCAATTCAGGCGGGTGTCGAAAAGGCCCGTAGCGGCGATTACGACTGTATCATCGCGCTCGGCGGTGGCAGCCCGATCGATAGCGCCAAGGCGATCTCAATCCTGGCCAAGCACGGCGGCAACATGCGGGACTATAAGTTTCCTCGTATTGTCATCGAGTCCGGCCTGCCGATCATTGCGGTACCAACCACCGCAGGGACTGGCTCGGAGGTGACCCGCTTCACCATTATCACTGATGAGAAAAGTGACGAGAAAATGCTCTGCGTCGGCATCGGTTTTATGCCGGTGGCTGCGCTGGTCGATTACAGCCTGACCCTGAGCCTGCCTCCAAGGATTACCGCCGATGTAGGTATCGACGCGCTCACCCATGCCATCGAAGCCTACGTCAGCCAAAAAGCCAATCTTTATAGCGACAGCCAGGCGTTATCGGCCATGCGCCTGATCGGTCCCAATCTACGCCGTGCCTACCATGACGGCTCCGACAAACAGGCTCGCGAGGCGATGATGCTGGGCTCTACTCTGGCTGGTGTAGCGTTCTCCAACGCCTCTGTAGCTCTGGTTCACGGCATGAGCCGCCCCATCGGCGCTGCCTTCCACGTACCACACGGGCTATCCAACGCCATGCTGCTACCCAGTGTCACCGCGTTCTCGATTCCGGCGGCTCCCGAGCGTTACGCCGACTGTGCTCGCGCCATGGGCGTAGCCAGTGCACAGGACAGTGACGAACAGGCTAACCATAAGCTGCTGGAGGAACTGCAGGCGATCAACGACGAGCTGAAGGTGCCCACCCCGGCCCAGTTCGGCATCGAGCGCCAGGCGTTCTTTGATCTCATGCCGACCATGGCCGAGCAGGCCCTGGCCTCGGGTTCCCCTAACAATAACCCCCGGGTACCTACTGCTGAACAGGTCGTCGAGATCTACAAACAGCTCTGGTAGCCAACCCTAGTACAGCGATTTTTGCTATTGGGCAGTCACGATGCTGCCCGGATCAACTTGAGGAAAATATTATGAATACCGTAGGACATCTGATTAACGGCGAAATCGTCGTCGAAGGAAACCGCAGCCAGGACGTTTTCAACCCGGCTACTGGGGAAGCCAGCGGGCAGGTCGACCTAGCCTCCAAGTCCACCGTCGAACAAGCTATCGCCGCCGCTCAAGCCGCTTATCCCGCATGGCGCAATACCCCGCCCATCAAGCGCGCCCGGGTGATGTTCAAGTTCAAGGAACTGTTAGAAAAACACGCCGACAAAATTTGCCAGATGATTGGCGAAGAGCACGGCAAGATCGGCCACGACGCAGCGGGTGAATTGCAGCGCGGTATCGAAAATGTCGAGTACGCCTGCGGTGCTCCCGAGTTGCTCAAGGGCGAGCACAGCAAAAACGTCGGCCCCAATATCGACTCCTGGAGCGAGTTTCAGCCATTAGGAGTCGTCGCGGGTATCACACCGTTCAACTTCCCGGCGATGGTACCGCTGTGGATGTACCCCATGGCGATTGTCTGCGGCAACTGCTTCATACTTAAGCCTTCCGAGCGTGATCCCAGTTCAACGCTGTATATTGCTCAACTGCTGCAGGAAGCAGGTCTTCCAAATGGTGTCATGACCGTGATCAACGGTGACAAGGAAGCGGTTGATACGCTGCTGCATGATGAGCGGATACAGGCGGTGAGCTTCGTCGGCTCGACTCCGATTGCCGAATATATCTACTCCACCGCCAACGCCAATGGTAAGCGTTGCCAGGCGTTGGGAGGGGCCAAGAACCATGCGATCATCATGCCCGACGCCGATATGGACAACGCCGTTAATCAACTGCTGGGCGCCGCCTTCGGTTCGTCCGGTGAGCGTTGCATGGCGCTGTCGGTGGCTGTCACGGTGGGTGCTGCCGCCGGTGATGCGCTGATAGCCAAGATGCAAAAAGCAATGCAGAAGCTGAAGGTCGGGGCCCATACCGATAACAGCAACGACTTTGGACCTGTGATCACTAAACTACACCAGGACAAGGTGTTTGGTTACATCAACAGCGCCGAAGAACAAGGCGCCACGGTGGTGGTTGACGGTCGTAATCCGCAGGTTGAAGGGTACGAAAACGGCTTCTTCGTCGGCGGCACCCTGATCGACAACGTCACTTCCGACATGGTCAGCTACCAGGAAGAAATTTTCGGCCCGGTGCTGCAAGTCGTTCGTGTGGATACCATGCAGGAAGCAATGGATCTGATCGATGCTCACGAGTACGGAAACGGCACCTGCATCTTCACCCGCGATGGCGAAGCGGCCCGCTACTTCTCCGATAACATCAAAGTCGGCATGGTCGGTATCAACGTACCGCTGCCAGTACCGGTGGCTTACCACAGCTTCGGCGGCTGGAAGCGTTCATTGTTCGGTGACCTGCATGCCTACGGTCCTGATGCAGTACGTTTCTACACCAAACGTAAAACCGTCACCCAGCGCTGGCCTTCAGCCGGCGTCCGCGAAGGCGTCGAGTTCTCCATGCCCACCATGAAGTAACCGACGGTAATCTTTTAGCGATGTCCTTCTGTTGCTATATCTTAGCGAAGGCCCATTAGGGCCTTCGCTTCGATGATTACAAGCACAGTCTACCCCTCCTAGGAGATAGAATAATGATGCGAATTGGTATCCCGAAGGAAATTGAAGAGGGCGAAAAGGCGTCGCTTTGACCCCGGAAGTCGCCACGCAATTGCAGAAAATCGGCTTCACTCTGGCCATCGAATCCTGTGCAACAGCCCATGATCTGATCGCTAAAGCTGTACCATTGTTGTATGCAATGAATACGCAACATCCTCGCCAGGGGACGGCACCGTTTCCCGCCTTGGGGTAATGTGGTTCTATTACAGCTTGCAAGCGTTGCCACAGAACCGATCAATCCATGCAACCCAGAAACTTCTCTTTGCGAGCCTGGCGACGTTTGTTCTGATATTCGCTGTCGGCAAAGCTGAGCTGATGCTCCATGGGAGACCCGGTCAGAGCCTGATGCTGCTGATTGTCTCAGGTGGCAGGACTTGTTCGCAATTTCCTTCCTTAGAAACATTGGTAGCGAAAGCAAAACTATGAGCTGATTCGGCCACCCAAAAAAATTCGAGAAAAAATAGCTTTTTGGTAAAGGTTAGCAGGGATTCTATCTTCAATTTTCGCATGAAGTTCAGGCAGTTTTGACCAGTGAACTCCTTGTTTATGATGGTGCGCGGTATGGTATCCGAGGTTGCCTGTTAAACGATTAAAAAACGGGTCCAAGTTGTTGTAGGACGCTTCAAATTCGTTTTCCGTATCAAGGCCTGAATGATGCTCGTATGTCACATAGGCGGTGAACAGAAGGCTGGTGATCATGGGTAATACAAATAGCATTAGGCCTGCTGCGGGCTTATGCCAGACAAGAACTGCGACGAAAATGAATGTTATCGCGGTATAAACAAGAAAGGGTTTTAACTGTTTTGGGTACTTTTTTCCCACGCCATAGCCCCTTGTGTAAGCGGTCAAGGCAACATTCAGTGTGTACTCTGCCATTCCCATTCGGGTTCCGTCTTTACGTTTCCAGCGACTCTCATCCTGTTCTTGGTTGAGAAAGTTCAAATGGTGACCCAATACATGATGAAGGCGCCAAAGGTGTGTTGTTACACCGGTGTGCAGGGCATAAGCGACCTCTAAACCACGATTGAGTAGGGTATTCCTAAATGTGAAAAGGTGTTGGTGGTGGTGATTCCATGCGCAGATGATTCCTTTTGGAAGTACCATCAGCAGATAATAGCTACCAAGAAGAGCTATGTTATTGATTGTAAAGTACAAGGCAAAATCAATAATAGTCAGTATTAGAACGATAAAAACAGGCCAGCGATCTTCCTTATGCCTAAACTGACTCAATATTTTTCGTGTTTTAAAAATTCTCTGCACGTACATTTCCAGTCAAGTAAGCGATATTTATCAGCATACTATCGTACTTAATATATTGATCACTCTATACGAAGGTCGTGGTTCTGATCTGTACCAGCAAGAATGGACTCTTACCTAAGCGGCATATTGCAACTCAAAACCTTCGGATCCATTGCTAACGAATCACTTCGGCTTTTACCCGCTGCCCGCTTTCGCTCAAAAGGGCTGTTGAATGATTCCCTACGAGAGACAACTATGTGCGAACTGCTTGGCGTGAGTGCCAATGTGCCTACCAATAGCTGTTTGAGCTTTGCCGGACTGAGGCAGCGTGGTAGTCAGGCAGGCCCACATCGTCACAGCTGGGGCATCGCTTTTTATGAAGGCAAAGGGGTACAAGATCAAAGCTTGCGGAGGTCCAGCCAGCTTGCTGGCGCACTTCGAGCGCCTTGTTAACAGTTTGGAGCAAGTTCAGTATTCCGTATTACGATTAATATAAGTAGCGCAAGACCCGACCATAAAGCAAAGGAGGTCTTGGTTCGGCCCTTTGCTTTGAACGAGTAGCATAGTGGCAAAAGCAGTATGCAAAACAGGACGCTCCAGATGAGCTTCACTGAACCCATCGCGCCTTGACCTAAAACGGGCCGAACAGCCTCAAACCACGCATCAACATTACAACCCTGAATTGAAAGACCTAACGAGCCGAATAAGCCGAATAAGCCGAATAAGCCGAATAAGCCGAATAAGCCGAATAAGCCAAGAATAACCAGGCTACTGGCTATCAGTATATAAAATCCAATTTTGGTAAGGCTTAAGTCATTCATATAAGACTGTTAACGCCCGCATAATGGGCAGGCTTTTCGTTGATTTGTTTACGCGATAATGGCGAAGCCATGCGTAAACGGAGCAGCAGAAAGACTGTCCAGCCACGAAGTGGCGTACATTGATGCGTTTGTTATAAGTTTCTTGGTTTGTAGCCAAAGTAAATTTTTGAATCATTTTTACCAATA
>JBALWH010000035.1:0-52782 GCA_036960175.1 Motiliproteus sp.
AGCAACCTAGAGACTGAGTGTACTTAGTCTTGTCACCGTCGAACGCCGCCATGTCGGCACGCATGATATCGGCGGTGTACTGAGCGATATCCAGACCGGTCTAAAAACGGTTTTGAATACGCATGCGAGCAGCTGACTCAGGGTTGATAGCATTCCAGGAGCTACCAGCAGCTTCACGAACGGTTGCCAATGAATCGATCTCTTGGTTGTACTGTGACATGTTGAATCCTCATATCTCGAAAAGGTTTTCGTTGTTCGTGCGTTAATGTGTTTGTTACTAACGCTTAATCTTGGAACTGGTGCCTATAGTAAAGGGGTCTCTCACATAATTGAAATAAATACTGTTTATTTTTGCTATTCATCAAGTGAATAGCACTTAAGTCTAGAAGGGATTGCCAAAACAACTTGCTAGTGGCAGTGCACAATAAACTCCTTCAACTGGCTAATAAACAAACGCTATTCGATATCAGTGGCCGTAGTCCGGTACTATCAGCTATGATCAACATTCAATTATTTGACGTCTATAAACGCCAATATAGCCATTGAAATCATTTTAAAGACCATAAGGAATCGCAGTGCAACAAACCCCATCACCAAGCCGCAACTGGCTCGCTAGCGCTGTGTTTTTGTTTATCACTCTTTATTTGCAGCTCTCGGCATTCACTGCAGCATCACTAATCTCCGTTCAGTTTTTGCTATTTATGGTGATCGGATTATTGATGTCGGCGCTGCTAGTAGATCTGCCCGCCCATGCAGTACAAAAAAAGCTTCCGGTCTGGCTTAAGTCTGATGCTATTACAGGGCATGGCGAACAAGCGCCGGACAAAGCCGCTGTTGTTGCAACCTTTGTTAAGGCAGCCCAGGTGGTTATCGCTTTTACGGCGGGGAAATATGCATTTATGCAGTTAATGATGTAAGTATCAGCCTTACAGACGATTCCAAAAACACTGCCCAGGAGCACTCGCTGCGGAGCTAACTGTCCTTATGCTAGATTGGTGAATTGCGGAAAAAGTCAGAAAGAAAACCAATAGCTGGGAATTGCCAACACTAATTTAGCTACGATTTAAGCAAGCGTGACTGATTTCAATAACCAGCACACCCTCATCATCCCGTTCCAGCTGCTTTTGTTTGCTACGCGTAATCAAACCACTCTGAGTTTTATAAACCTGATATATCCGCTCTGTGTCCAGCTGCTGATAGGTAGAACTACCGTACTGTGCGTCAGCAAACATCGATAATACATAGTCCGATAGGGATTGTAGTGGCGGCCATGAAGCCGAAGTGGGTAGCGCGTGGGCTAGGTTGGGTTTGCTATTCTGGAACGCCGTTACTGAGTAGCGCCCTTCCAGTCGATCCAGACGATAGCGGCTGTCAAAGCCAATGACATTGGCCCAGGGTTTCCACTTCAAAAACAGCGCATCCAGCCGCCATTGATCCCCAAGAATGAGGTAGTTACTCGGCTGACAAAAATCACCGATTAGAACTGTTGCCTGATATCGCTGCGATGCAAGCTGCTCAAAACTAAGTTCTGCAACCAAGGTTTCAGCACTAAGCCGTTGGTAACTTTGTAACGCAGCATACATAGATCCTGTGGTGGTAGTTACCAACAACGCGATAACAACCAGCCCACTACGTACCCACTTCAACAAAATAATGTTCCCACGGTGTTTATGCCTGCATATTCGAAATCAACTTATTAGGGTAAGTCTGCGGTTATGGTTACTACCCGTGCGGTAATCAGCATGGTCAACAAAACCGAAGCTGCAAAGGCATAAAGCCCTGCATGTATTTCCACGCTGGCAATGGCCCCGAGTTTCACCGATACCACTAGCATTGCCACTACAAACACATCCAGCATCGACCACTTACCGTAGAGGTGCATCCAGTGCAGATAGCGGCGGGTGTGGGCACCCTGGGCTTTAGCCGTATCTAGAATCTGATACAACACACCCAATTTCAAGATTGGCATCAAGATGCTAAAAAAACCCAATAGCAGGAATAAAAAATAACGCTTTTCTATAAAGAGCTGGATCACCCCGGACAATATTGAAAAGGTATTCTCCACCAGATAAAACTTCTCGATGGTTATGATGGGAAGCAATACTCCGGCAATTAAGGTTATCAACGAAATAACGAGCAGCACTCTGAGAAAAATCAGTTGCTTAGGTGAAATAATTGTCTGAAACTCTGCCATACTAATCGATGCTTGACCTTTGTCTGGGGATTTGACTGATGCGGTCCCAATATGACCGTCAATGGTTTAATAAACTACCATTTAAAGCTATAAATTTGAATGAAATCCCCTTCGCGTCGATTAGCATACGCGATCTGTAGCATCGAAACCCGGGAGCCCGTTGTATGCTCAAAAAGGTCCAGTTTCTTATCGCCGCCTTGCTACTAACGCTTTTTTGCAGCCATGGCTATGCAAGAGACTACTGGCTAATGGATGAGTTCCTGGATACTTATCCTCAGCAACGACATATCACCAGCAACTTCAATCACCAGGTGCAGAGCCCTGCTCGCTCTATTGGACGCAGCATCCGCGAACCGGTAAAAATATCCATTATCTATCCCCAGGAAAAACAGTCTGATTACTGGCGCCGCAGCGTTGCCTCCTTTGAAGCCAGGATGGAGGAACTCAAGGTTCCTTACCAGATCAACAAATTTTACACCGACCCCAATGCTGATATACGCCGACAGGAACAGGCGATTTTATCGGCCGTTGAAGACAATGCCGATTACTTGATTATCACTCTTCATTCCAATCGTCATCGACGCATGCTGGAGCGGATCATTGCGGCAGGCAAGCCTAAAGTCATTCTGCAAAACATCACCACCCCAATTAAAGCTTGGCGTAATAAACAACCCTTTCTCTACGTCGGTTTTGATCACACCATTGGCACTCGCATGCTAGCCAATTGGTTTATTAAGCAACAACCGGCAATAAAAGATTACGCCCTGGTGTATTGGGCCAAAGGCTATGTCAGTGAGACTCGCGGAGATAGTTTTGTTGAAATCATGCGCAATGAAACGGATTACCGCCTCGGCAGCAGCTATTACACCAACACCACCCGCGGATCTGGTTATACCGCCGCTGCCAATATCATGCTAGAAAATCCCAGGCTTGGTTTTATTTATACCTGCTCTACCGACGTTGCTTTCGGCGTCAGTGATGTCATCGGAGAAAAAGGCAAAACCGGCCAGATACTGGTCAATGGCTGGGGCGGTGGTGCCTCAGAACTCGAGGCGATTAACAAGGGCACTCTGGATGTCACTGTCATGCGTATGAACGATGACAACGGGGTCGCCATGGCTGAAGCGATAAAACTGGATCAGGAAGGAAAACAAACCTTGGTCCCCACCATTTATTCAGGGGAGTTTTCGCTCATTACCAAAGAAACACCTGCCGATGAGATAAATCGGCTCAGAGCACGTGCATTCAGATACTCTGGAACTGGCTCGACAAATAGTTCGGAGGGGAGTCAATAGACCGCCATGACTGATGATATGCATGAAACCAAGCGCAGCTTTTCACTGTTCCCTCTCTTTCTGCTGATCATTCTAACCGGGTTTATTACTGTGTCCGTGGCATTACTCTGGTCCAGCAGCCAGTTAGCTAAACAGGCCATCGACAACGATATCCGCAACTATAAAGAACAAACTCATCATAGTTTGCAGCTTTATCTGGATAATCAATTCAGCCTGCTCAATCTGCTTCTGAATCAATACGCCGAAAACGGTGCATTGCTGGACGCGCTCTTCGATAAAGATACCGACCGAGCCGTTGGTAGCTTATTCGATCTATACAATTCCGATACCGGCACCAACTTTGACCTGCTGTTTATTCTCAATGACAAAGATCAGGTGTGGATCGATGCCAGCTCTAATCTAATGAAAGCAAGCCTGCCTCTAACCGTACTGGATTTTGGCAAAAAACCTTATACCGGTTGGTTTCTGGTGGCCATCGGCGACGACAAGGACAAGCAACTGGTCGCCTTCAAACGTGTACCTCTGGTAGATGATGCCGATGGCAAAGTGCTCGCTCATTTGGTCGGCGGCATCGCCCTAACCGGCAACTTAGGGGTCATCAACCGCGCCCAGAACTACCTCAACGTTTCAGCTCTGGCGCTGCGATTAAATAATCAATTATTTGGTGAGATCGATAATGAATCGGGACTCAGCATTGAAGCCATCGCAGGTGACCTGCAACAGGTAAAAGAAGACCTGCTGCTTAAGGATCCCTATGTCATCAGTCGTTATAGGTTAACCATAGAAGATGCTCCCTCTGAGCTCGAAATCATCACCCTAAGCGAATACAGTACTGTGTCCCAAGTGGGATATAACTACCTGACCCAAAGCTATCGACTGATACCGCTGTTTGTGGCGATAGCTGCCATAATCACCCTGCTAATGATTCGCATCGGTATCCAGCCGTTGCTGAAACTAGTAATAAGCGCCAAATCTGCAGTATCAGAACGCAAGGAAATCCCCTTCACTCCCACCATGATCACCGAGTACAACGCCCTGGGGTCATCCCTGAAGGAACTCGTCGATTCGTTGGAAGAAAAGGAAAAGTCATTACAGGATTTAAATGAAGACCTTGAACAACGGGTCATTCAGCGCACCAAAGAGCTGCAAAAGTCCAATGAGCTCTTAGTTCAGGCGCAACAGCATATGGTCGAAACAGAAAAGATGGCGTCTCTTGGCCAACTAGTAGCAGGTATGGCCCATGAAATTAATACGCCATTGGGAGTCAGTCTGACAGCTATTACCACCTTGCAGGACGAAATCAAAGAGCTGCAGAAACATTACAAAGAAGGCACCATCAGCCGTTCCTATCTGGAAGAACATATAAACGGAATAACCGAAGGTGTTGATATTGCCATCACTAATCTGATTAACACGACAGAACTAGTAGGCGTTTTCAAGCAGGTAGCCGTTGATCAAGCCAGTGAAATGCCTCGAGTCTTCAATCTCGGTCAATATATGGAAGAGGTAGTGAGAGCCCTGACCCCGATGCTCAAAAGACAACCACACACCCTGACCATCGATGGCCCCGATAACATTCAGATCAGCAGCTACCCCGGCTATTTAAATCAGATACTGACTAACCTAATCCAGAACTCTCTGATCCACGGGTTACAAGGTATAAAAGAGGGTAAAATATGCCTTCGCTTTGAAAAAGATAATGATTACGCAGTCGTGCACTATAGCGATAATGGCAAAGGGATGGATCAAGTCACCCGGGAGCGTTGTTTTGATCCCTTCTACACCACCAAACGTGGCGAGGGCAGCACAGGTCTGGGAATGTCACTGATTTATAACCTAACGGTTCAAGGGCTAAACGGTACCTTGAAGCTGACCACTGCACCGAATGAAGGGGTACACTTTGTCATTCGTATCCCCATCGAAGGAAAAATCGTCGAAGAAAGTACGACGACAAAGCGCTAACAGACGTGCTTGGAAGGTAGCGGCATTGGGCCAGCGTGTTATCAGTGTGCAAACTGCTCCCGCAGAATACGTTCGTCCAGGTTATGCTCCGGATCATAAAGCACTTTGCTCCACAGACTGCGATCTTCGTAGACCTTCACCCGCAGCACATCACGAATTTCGGTAGAATCGGAAGATGCGCCCACGGGACGTTTGATCGGATCAATAATCTCGATGTCCACCGTAGCATTGTGCGGCAAAATAGCCCCCCGCCAACGTCTCGGGCGGTAAGCACTGATAGCGGTCAGCGCCAACACACCGCTGCCTAAGGGTAGAATCGGCCCGTATGCTGACATATTGTAGGCCGTACTTCCGGCCGTCGTTGCCACCAGTACACCGTCGCATACCATCTCCGCGATACGTTCCACACCATCGATACTGATCCGAATATGAGCAGCCTGACCTGTTTCACGAAACAAGGAGACTTCGTTAAACGCCAGCGAATGGTGCGTTTCCCCCTTATTGCATACCGCTTCCATCCGCAATGGGTGTAATTCAATCGCTTCTGCACGTTCCAGCCGTTCAAACAGACTATCAGGACGGAATTCATTCATCAGAAAACCCACCGAACCCCGGTTCATGCCGTAGACAGGCTTTTTCAATTTCAGATAACGGTGTAGCGTCCGCAACATAAAGCCATCACCACCCAAAGCGACAATGACATCAGCCTCCTCAGGTTCAACCGGCGAATAGATACGGCTGAGAATATCCAATGCGCCCTGGGCGGTTGTTGAGTGACCGGCGACTATGGCAATTTTCTTTTCAGACATCTGATGCAGACCTGCAGGCTATTGGAGTGTTCGATATGAGTTTTAATAACAAGGGTTTATTAACCATTGCTAGTGTAATGATCTGAAGCCTCGGGGCCAAGCATTGTTGATAACTCCGGTCCCCTATCAGCAGGGTAGAAAAGATAGCGGTTTAACGATATTCGAAGAAGTTTTCAAGCAAGAACGGATCATCAAAATGCCGGTTGCCGGTAAAGCTAATAGCATGATGCCCCCACTGGCGCATTGCTCCGGCAGAGGGAACGCCCATTGGCCAGAGAAAATATTGTTCCGTGCGCTGTGATTGAGGCACCAACCCGCGCGAGGAATACAGGCTTTGGTTGCCACTATTTCCTGGCAATGAGTGAAGCTCCTGCGAGGAAAGCAGATTTAGTGTTTTATCGTCAGATGAGGGCTTATGTACCTTCAAACCCACGACATAATGGCTTCCTGAATAAAGATGAATTTGCACAGGCCCCGCTTCTTGTAAGGGGAGTTCCCGGTGCAAAATTTGCGGCTGCTCTTGATACACCCGATTGATCTCTACTTGCGGACTAACGACAATAGCATCTGCAACAGGAAAGACCTTATGGTAGCAACCACAGGGATGAATACTGTCATAGGCCAGAACCTTACCTTCAGTGGTCAACGTCACGCGCCAGATCAGACCATCCAACTCACCACTGTAGGGGTCAAAGCGACTTTCAGCCACCCTCTCAGGAAACCACACCATATAATTAAGCTGCAATAACACATCCCCTTTAAAACGGGTATAGGACGGCAATAGATAGACACTAGCACGCTGGGTATTCACCTCGGGGACGTCATTGACAATAACCACAGTACCTATCTGATCGGCATCAGACTGATAGTAAAGTCGCCAAGACGGAGCATATAGGCGAAACAACTGATCCAGTTGTTCTGGGTTCAGGTCTGGTATTCCCAAGGCGCTGCGCGCGCGCCCCTCTTGAAGCCATTGGGCAATAGTGAACGGATCAATAGTGGTAGCAACCGGAGGCGTATAACTGCGGTATTCACCCTTCAAAAACATCGGATTATTAAATGCCAGATTCCAGGTTGCCTGCTCGTTACTGATGACTCGCATTACAGGTAAGCGGGTCAGCGGATAAAGACCCAGGATTCGGTATCCCGAGCTATAAGCACTGGGCACTTTGGACTGACGTTGTAACTGGTCGAACATTTCCGGTCGTGTTAAATCATTGGCTGCCAAACGCAGCAGGCAAGCTTCAATGCTTTCCCGCTCTTCGCCGGTAAACGCTTGTGTTAGGTTATCTAGCTCCTGCTGACGAGTCTGATAAGCCAACCTCCATAGCTGCTGATACCACTGCTTTCTATGCAGTTTGGTATCTAACTCCATACGAAAACTCGCGAGAAAACGATCAGATCTTAGGTAGGGATAGCCGTAGAGGGTATGACCGTAAGCGGAGCCAACTCCTTCATCAGCAACTCGTTGTTGCATATCGTCAAGCAAAACCTGGCATACAGGTTCTGCGGATAAACCAGCAAGATGGCTATAGGATCGTGGCGCCGTTGCACAACCCAACAACTGCGCCGACAACAGCAAGAATAAAAGGAGTCGATATTTTATAAAGCACATCACACCCAGCAGCCTCCCTGATAAGAGTGATTGGTTTTTAATGGACTGATTCACACACAATCACACTATTCAGAACACTGTAAAGCCGTACTCTGGAGTTTAGACCACAGCTGTTTTGGTTAGGAGAGGTTTCTGACAGGAAGTTAAAACGGGGGGCTATGAAGAGCGATCATAGCAAACGAGAGGACAAGTTCAGAAGCGAGGCAACGGATATCCCATCACCCCTTCTGTACCCGTGGCAAAAATCCTACTGAACGCCCTTGCCCTTCAGGAAGCCACTATATTGCTGATCGGTACCGCTGATATGATTGATTAGCCAGTTTTTCAGGTACACCAGCAACTCATCGATCGCCTGCTCTTCATTGCTTTCGTAATAACTGACTCTGTCCACCACCTCTGCAACCATAGCCTCATGTTCTTTTTTGTGGGCTGCGAATTGCGGATAACCGTTATCTTCCATCATCTTCTCTTCGCGCACGAAGTGGTACTTGGTGTACTTAACCAGTTCATCCAGAGCGTTGCGTTCAAATTCTTCACCGGTAAAGTTGGTGGAGGCTGTCTGCAGTTGATTGATAAGATTAAGAAGCTTTTTGTGGTCCTTGTCGATCGACTCGATACCCACGCTGTATTCGTCTTTCCAGACCAGGTAGTTTTTCCGTTGCAACTGGTTGTGGAGGTAAACCACGCCGCCCAGCAGCGCGAGGCAAATCCAGGGTAACGGATGAGTCAGTCCCATCAGGAATCCGAGAACCGTTGCTACCAACAATGCCAATATAAGTAGAGAAAGTCCGAACGCACTAAATTTTTTGTCCATTTTTAAAAATCCCGTTAATCGCTCCGAGGAAATAGCTGCACAAGAGTCACCTGTCCCTACCATTAGAGCCTTGATAAAAATCAAAACCAGCTTTGTTTAAGTAAATGCTTACCCGCTAAGTTTGTCCGTCAAATTCATATAGAGTTGTGGTAGGCGCTGCGGCAACTGATCCGCCTTTCGAATCTGCGTATAACCCTTCTGGCCGAACAGATACGGCAGGTACTGATTGGCTTCTTTGTCGATAGTAATACAAAAGGGGACCAGGCCTTTGTTCCGCGCTTCGATAATCGCCATGCGGGTATCCTCAATGCCATAGCGACCTTCGTAACGGTCCAGATCATTAGGCTTGCCATCGGTCAACAGCAACAGCAGTTTCTTGTCTCCGGGTTGTTCCGACAGAAGTTCTGTAGCCTGCCGGATGGCTGTACCCATACGCGTATAGAAACCTGGTTTAATATCTTCAATACGGCCACGCACGGTGGCACCATAACTTTCATCGAAGTTTTTTATCTGATTAAAACGTACGTGGTGGCGTTTTTTCGATGAAAACCCATGGATGGCAAAACGATCGCCGCTGCCCGACAGGCTTTCTGCAAACAGATAAAGACTGTCTCTAATAACATCGATCACTTGCAGCTCATTATTGACCCAGGAGTCCGTAGATAACGACAGGTCCGCCAACAATAAACAGACAAGATCTCTGACCAAGGGACGCTTCTGACAAAACAGTTTGGGATCGCCACAATCGCTGCCACTGGCTTGATTTCCTCGATACTCGAGATAGGCATCAATATCCAGGCGATCACCCTCATACTGCCCCCGTACCCAGGTAGGTCGGGCAGCGATGCTTTCGAATTGCCGCTTCAGACGGTTGGCAATTTTAGTCAGATGCTGCGGTAACTCTCGTGGTTGCGCGTGACGGCTCATCATCGGAATAATACGGGCAAAGTCTTCGTGCATACACTGTTTTTTAAAGTCCCATTCAGGCAACAGCACACCCTCGCTCAAGGGAATGTCATCCTCGGAAGCAGAAGGCAGATCTAAATCGAATTTAATGCTACTGACGGTCGTTTGTTCATCTTGGGTAACCGACATATTATCCAGATCGTCAGCGATATTTTCCGCATCCACCAGGTCCTCATCTTCTTCCGAGGCACGGTCTAATTTCACATATTCTGCAATGGATAAAAAACTAGTTTCATGGCGTACGCTCATAGGCGCACCGTCAGTGTCAGGCGCCTCGTCACGCTGTGCCTGGCGGCGCTTTTCTTGTGCTTCTTTACTAGCAGCGTCACTCTTATTGTTTTGCTGCTCGCTACCGTCACGCTCTACTGAGATACCAGAACGCGGTGGTGAGGGATGTAGCCAAAGAGGCACTGGATAAGGCGCGAAAGAAGATTCCGGCAGTTCTGTCACTGACCCGGGGTTTTTAAGAGCCGCCTGAATCGCCCGCTCTTGCAATGCTTCACCCGCAGATAGTTTGGCTAAGGGAGGGCGCACCGCAAGCAATCCATCGACTAAACGTTGATAGCGACTCCGCAGCCCTGGGAACAGATCCAGGGTAGCCAATGTTCTTTGTTGATTGCTCAGCAGCCACCCACCCGTTGTCTCCACGGGGGTACCTGCCAGCGCGGCTAGCCAAAAATAGAGCTCACGATTAAGTTTTGGATCTGGATAGGCGTCCAGTGTTTGTGGCAAATACAGGCGCTCTTCATCGCGCCAGGCCAACTGGACTTTACGCCCGGTACCGGCGACTCTATGCAACCAGCTTCGGCGAGCGCCATGATAAGTATCAGTAGCAGCGGTTACAGATAGAGCACCATCACCGCCTAGGGCGCGAAAGAAAATCCCCAATGAGTTGCTGACCTGCTTTAGCTCAACCGCAGCCTCGGGAAACCCGTCATAGGCAATATTAGTAATGAAACGATCCCAATACTGGCCGACCTTCTCTTCCATCCTACTGCCCCTTAAACTTAGTTATCTGTCGATGATTTTGGCGTCGCTAACAATCTATTCACCAAAAGCGGCGTGAACCAACTCCATCAGACCCAAAATCGTGTCTTCATCATCACTTAGTGGCTCGATCATTCCTGCCAGACAGGACTGAACAGGGTCAAATCCTGACTTAATCAGTGTCGCCGTATAAACCAACAGACGGGTACTTGCTCCCTCTTCGATATCCTGGTCTTTCAGCGCTCTCAAGGAGTTGGCCAAACTAACCAGACGTTTCGCCAGGAATTCATCGACCCCGGTTTCCTGCATCAGTACCTTCACTTCAGTGTCTCTGGGCAAATAGCCAAAACTCATAGAGAGGAAACGCTGTCGGGTACTGGGTTTCATGCCT
The DNA here is from genome assembly GCA_036960175.1 of Motiliproteus sp. Taxonomy (GTDB): domain Bacteria; phylum Pseudomonadota; class Gammaproteobacteria; order Pseudomonadales; family Balneatricaceae; genus Motiliproteus. The sequence goes on from JBALWH010000035.1 coordinate 11,034, forward strand.
TTCAGTAGGTTCTGATAGCCGGGATTGTATGACACCACCAACATAAAGTTTTTCGGTGCATGCAATATCTCGCCCGTCCGGTCTATAGGCAGAATACGACGGTCATCTGTCAGCGGGTGGATAACTACGGTGGTATCTTTGCGCGCCTCAACGACCTCATCGAGATAACAGATCCCCCCTTCCCGCACTGCTCGCGTCAATGGTCCGTCACTCCACACCGTTTGATTGTCACCAATCAAATGGCGTCCCACCAGATCCGAGGCACTAAGATCATCGTGGCAAGAAACAGTATGCAGCGGCAACCCTAAGCGATGGGCCATGTGACTTATAAAGCGTGTCTTACCGCAGCCGGTTGGGCCTTTAATTAATACAGGTAGCTGGTGTTTGAAAGCATGCTCAAACAATTCGACCTCATTACTCTGAGACTTATAATAAGGCAGCTCGTCTGTAGTGGTCGTCTGATTTTCGATGGGTGAAACGGCACTCATAAATGCACTCCTAACTGAAATCGATTGCATAGGTTGCAGTAATAATTAGTGATACCAAGGGCACGTAGGACATCAATAGTCCCCGCCACAACAACGGAGCCCCCCGTAAACACATAAAATGGTCAACAATCAAACTGGCCTTTATAGCCGTTATAAACAACACCAACCCGACTAGGGTCAGGCTTAGGTGCGGCTGTTCTGCAAAATAGGCAGAGGCGCAAGTCAGAGCAAGCATCAATAGCCAAAGTATGGTGGACAGTCGATAAGTCGGCATATTTATCCCCTTGTCAAAACCATCAGTGCAAAACGTAAACTAGGGGAAACAACACGAGCCAAAGCAGATCCACCATGTGCCAATAACAGGCACCACTCTCCATACCGCGTATGTTGCCTTCACTATACGCGCCTTTATAGGTGCGCAGAGTGACATATATCAAGATCAGCATGCCAAGAATCACATGCAAGAAATGAAAGCCCGTTAACAGATAGTAAAACTGAAAAAACACATTGGTAGTGATGTCATAACCCAAGGCAATGCTGTGACTGTACTCGTTTAATTTAATGACGACATAAGTAGCCCCCATGGCGATAGCAGCTAAGAATTCTATACAGGCCCTACCCTTACGACCCTTCTCCACACTAGCTACGGCACAAGCAACAAAAAAGCTGCTGGTCAGTAATGCCATGGTATTGGCTAGACCAGACTGTATATCAAGGCCAGCCTGCCCCGCTGCGAAAATCTCCGGATTTCGTGCCCGTGAAACCGCATAAATAATAAACAGCAACGAAAACGCTGTTAGTTCAGCCAGTATGAAAATCCACATAGCCAGGTCACCTGGCAGCCTACCTTTCGTTGAATAGGCAATACTCTCAGATGCCGTAACAGCAGCGCCAGAACCAGTGTTCAAGGATGGCGTCGAAGAAAGAATTTCTGGATTCATTCCAGCCCTCCTGTAGTGGATAGTCAAAAACGGGTAAACGAAAAACAATCTATCCAGATGACCAGAACTGCGATTCTGTATCAATAAAGCGGAGGTAAGATTGAGAAGACTACGAATAAAACCTGTTGATATCGGACTTATTCAAAGTGTCCCCGAGGTGAGAGAAAAAAGTCCGCTCCTTTTACAAGGAACGGACCTTATTTAGCACACTGATTAAGCTGCGGCAGGAGCCGCTGAAGCTACAGTCACTTCTTCACCTTTAACGAAAAAGTGGAAGATGTAAACAATTAAGCCAATCAGGAAGAAAACACCAGCCAATTCACGAGCCCAGTAGAATATAGCGATCTGATCCTGAACTGCCATGAAAGACTGCGGCGCGTCTGAGAAGCGTTGCAGCCAAACTTGCAGGATACCAGCACCGGTAAGGAACAGGGTGATGAAGACCATAGATACTGTCATCAACCAGAAACCCCACATCTCCACAACCTGAGCTTGACGGCTGTTAGCGATACGACCACGCATCAACGGCATTGAGTAAGAGATCATGCACAGTACGATCATTGCGTAGGCACCGTAGAATGCCATGTGACCGTGTGCAGCAGTAATCTGCGAACCATGAGTGTAGAAGTTAACTGGAGACAGAGTGTGTAGGAAGCCCCATACACCAGCACCCAAGAACGACATTACACCACAACCCATTGCCCACAAGGCAGCAGCCTTATTGGGATGTTCACGACGACGTTGATTGATCATATTAAATGCAAACAATGTCATCATAAAGAACGGTATGGGTTCCAAAGCCGAGAACACAGAGCCTATTAGCTGCCAGTATTCAGGCGTTCCAATCCAGAAGTAGTGGTGTCCCATACCCAGGATACCGGTGATCAGCGCCATAGCGACGATCATGTACAACCACTTCTCGATCACTTCACGGTCGACACCGGTGATCTTGATCAGAACAAAGGCCAGAATAGCACCAAGGATCAGTTCCCAAACACCTTCTACCCAAAGATGAACAACCCACCACCAGAACATCTTATCCAGAACGATGTTAGAAGGATTGTAGAAGGAGAACAAGAACAGTACCGCCAGACCAATCAAACCGATCATCAACACCATGCTGATTGCCGTCTTACGGCCTTTCAACACAGTCATGCCAACGTTGAAGACGAATGCAAGAGCAACGATCACGATACCTATTTTGGTAATGGTCGGCATCTCGAGGAATTCTCGCCCCATGGTCGGTAGATACTTGTTACCCGTGATCTCTGCCAGTGTGGCATAAGGAACAGCAAGATAACCAACAATAGTCAGAGCACCTGCAACCAAGAAGACCCAGAACATCGCAATCGCCAGTTTAGGCGAGAACAGTTCCGTCTGAGATTCCTCTGGAATCAAGTAGTAAGATGAACCCATGAAGCCGAACAGAACCCAAACGATCAGCAGGTTGGTGTGAACCATACGTGCTACATTGAAAGGAATTTCCGGAAACAAGAAATCACCAATAACGTATTGCAAACCCATGATAAGACCGAACAGGATTTGACCAACGAAAAGGCCGATTGCCGCTATAAAATAGGGCATGGCAACAGATTGAGATTGAAACTTCATATTTGCCTCTCCTATTTAACCTTGAATATTCGGCGGCCAGCCAGCGTCATTAATTTCAGACACATACTTCAGGAACTCCGCCAACGCATCCAGTTCTTCTTCAGAGAAGTTGAACTGAGGCATACTCCGACGTCCTGGAATACCATTTGCTGGACGAGACTTGATAAACGCTTTAATAGCAGCCTTGTTCTTACCAAAGCGGTCATAAACGTTGCCAAGCTCAGGGGCGAAATAAGCGCCTTCGCCCATCAAGGAATGACAGCCTATGCAGTCATTTTCTTCCCAGAGAGTCTTGCCTTCGACGACTTGATCAGTCAGATTCTGACGATTGTCACGCTCCGGTAGAGCTTTGGTAGTATGAAATGCCAAACCGAGTAGCACTAAAATGAAGAACAAACTGCCTCCAAAAAAGATGTTACGCGCCATGGTCTTGGTGAAAGTTTCACTCATAAAGTGTCTCCAACCAGGTTTGGAAAGGCTTTGCGGACCTTGCTGTTAAGTTGATTATTAGAACAGGGAAATTGTGCTCCTTGCCCTTTCTTAGAACCTTGACGTAAGTCAATTTCAAAAATGACTGAGTAATTTGCTCCATTATTCAGTCAACGTTATGATGAACAAGAAAATATTCGGAGCCAAAAATGAAATCAACCCCTATCTACAAACAAATTCCTGTGGTACTCCAGGGTCTTTATCTACTCAATCTTTTGGCCCTCCCTTTACTTGCGATGATCCCCATCCTCTATCTATGCAAAAAACATTGGCATAGCGAAGACCTTGTTACCCGCTGCCATACCCGGCAAGTAATCGCATCCAGCATATGGTTTGCGATAGTCGTGCTGGGTGGCTCACTACTATTCTGGCTTGTTGGAGACCACAGCCCGCAACTATGGACGATGCTGCTCATGTATCTGATCGTGTTCCACACCACTTTCGTGATGGTTGGCCTGGTCGGACTAGCCAAAGCCATTACCGGCAAACCTTATCAACCCTACTTGATAGGTGTTCCTTACAAACCAGCGAAATTCAGGCCTCTTGATGCTTAATTGCAGCTAAGTCAGTGGCGCTGGACGTCTCTCAAAATCTGCAGCTCTTGCGGTAACATGCACTGCTGCAGCACTTCAAAAAGCTCTCTCTCTTCAAAACGCACATGATTTGCCAACAACTCGCCGAACCTCTGTAACAATTGCTGGGAGTTCTCTTCGATATTATCGATCAGCGCACGGATCATGCAGTATTCCTGCTCCAACTGATCTAATAACTGTGACTCACCGATACGTGCTAACACAGGAATAAAATATTGTTCCTCTTACAGGAAATGAGGTTCCAACTCGCTTTTAAACAACCGGCGTGTCTGCCGCCAATAGTCATCGCAATCTTCTAAAACGCCGAGACCAGCAATGGTCTTACATCTGTTAGCAACAACCAATGCTTGATGATGTTCTTTAGAAAGGGCCTGTAATTCTGTGATGCGCCGCACGACCGATCTCCTGCTTATCTACACGTTTTGCAACTCTTTATATATTTATAGAAAATACAACTTAAAACCAAAATAAGACACGAACGTCTTATCAATAAATGCTTTATACGGCCGTAACATAAGAATAAGCAACATATAAAACCGCCTACATAAGATATATATTACATACACCTTAAGCGAGTGTCTAGCCCCTATATACTTTTTATAGTAGCCTCATAGTGGTCGGCGAATATAGAAATAGGACAGGGACTCTCAGGTGTTCCCCTATAGCTCCAAAGGAGTACGCTAGAAAAACAGCATACATGCTATATTTTCCATCCATCTATAGCGGTGATTTCCCACACACTGAACGAGAAACCCTGTGCAGCTTACAAAATACACGGACTATGCTTTTCGGACGCTGATTTTTCTGGGCTTACAACCCCCCGCTGAATTGGTAACCATCACCCTTGTGTCAGAGCATTTTGATATGCCCCGTAACCATCTAATTAAGGTGGTCCATAACCTTGGCAAATTGGGTTACCTGGAAACGGTACGAGGGAAAGGTGGCGGTATTCGCCTGGCACGCCCGCCCAGCAAAATAAATATCAGAGATATCGTGGAAGCGATGGAAGAAAAGCTGGAGCCGGTGAATTGTCACAAACCCAGCTGCCGTATTGTTACTGCATGCAAACTGCGTTCGGTATTGGCAGAAGCTCAAGAGGCATTCATGACGGTACTTGGTAACTATACGTTGGCGGATCTACAGCAACGGCCCGATCAGCTACAAAAACTGCTGAAGATACTCCCCCGGTCCGACTAAGCTAACGTCTACGCATCCGATACACGGCTTCAAAAAGCGAGGTTAACCCCTTGTCTTTAAAACGCTGATTTTCCTCCAGTACGTCGGTACGGGATAACAGTTCGATCTCAAAATCCTGGTTATATAACGCTTCCACTTCTGTCTGCGGAATAGCAAAGGGAGGGCCATCCTTTTCGGGCTGATCAAACTCCAGTGTAATCAATAGAAGTTGGCCGCCTTTAGTCAGCATTTTTTTGCAATGCTGAGCATAGTTGTTACGCATAGATTCTGGCAAAGCGATAAGGGCAGCGCGATCATAGATCGCATCAACAGGGTGCGAATTCGAAGGAACAAAGCTGAAAAAGTCCCCCGCCAGCAGGATCAAGTCATCCAACGACCAGCGTTTAAAAACAGGCTGTTGAGAAAACGTCATATCAAGACCGTTTTCTTCAACAAAATCCTTAATTGCCAGCTCACTAAGCTCTATACCAAGCACGCAGTGACCCTGTTCACGCAGCCACAGCATATCTTTACTTTTTCCGCACAGGGGCACCAGTACCTGAGTCCCTGACTGCAAGCCGAGATCTGACCAATACTCGACCAGAAAAGGATTTACGGAGTCCTGATGGAAGCCAATTTCATTTTTCTTCCAACGCCTATGCCAAAAATCAGCTCGCATACATCATCCATATTTTAAAAAATTTAATGGAGAACAGCATAGTTCACCGCACTACATTCATCAATATAAGAGGAATCTAAAATAGATATTGGAATTCAGACCTAATGAGACAGGAATACCACTGACGATGACACTGCTTGTTAATACCCGACTAATTTGGTTAACTATTCTCTGACACTCTTTATCAACAGTCTCTAGCCTCAGGTTATAACCGTGTTTCACTCCCCTCTGATACAGACCAATAGCTTTGCCGCGTTGGAAGATGAATGTTTCTTTTCAATGGTACAGCCTACCCCCTTAGTTAACCCTAGGATGGTTCACTTTAACCCTGCGCTGGCTACAGAGTTCGGATTAGATGCGGATGACTTCAATCAGGAGGCATTTCTTGATTACCTCGGTGGCAAAGCCCTGCCGGACAAACTTAATCCCCTGGCTATGGCCTACTCCGGACACCAGTTTGGACAGTTTAATCCTGGATTAGGAGATGGACGGGCTATTCTGCTAGGCGAATTCCAGCACAGCGAAGGAGTCCCCTGGGAATTCCAGCTTAAGGGTTCAGGGCCGACGCCTTATTCCAGAGGATTCGACGGACGCGCCGTGCTTAGATCGGTGATCCGCGAGTACCTCGGCAGCGAAGCCATGTGGGCTCTTGGAATCCCAACCACACGCGCCCTATGCCTAGTGGATAGCGATACACCGGTCATACGTGAACAGGTTGAAAACGGATCTATGATGATCCGAGTCGCCCCCAACCACATCCGTTTCGGCTCCTTTGAAAGGTTTTTTGGTCAAGGACAGCATCAGCAGATCCAAATATTGGCTGACTTCTGTATTGAAAACCATCACCCTGACATCCATAAGGATGAGGACCAATACGGAAAATGGTTCGACCAGATAATACTCAGCACTGCCCGCATGGTCGCTCACTGGCAGGCTGTAGGCTTTTGCCACGGCGTCATGAACACTGACAATTTCTCTATTCTGGGCCTGACCTTTGACTATGGTCCCTATGGTTTTATGGAGCACTACGACCCCGGCCATGTCTGCAATCATTCCGATCATGAAGGTCGTTATGCCTATGACCAACAACCCCGAATGGCATTCTGGAACTGCCTCTGCCTGGGTCGGGCGCTGACGCCCATCATCAACCGCGAACGGCTTGAGCGATCTCTGGAGCTATACGAGTCGGAGCTACAGGCTCATTATCTGAAATTAATCCGCAATAAATTGGGATTGATGAGCGCACAGAAAGAAGACAGCACCTTGGTCACCCAGATGCTGGAGCTGCTTAAAACCCAGCGCCTAGATTACAGCCGGTTCTTCCGTGGTCTCAGTGAGTTCAGCATTGGTCAGCCCGGCAACCCCTGGGTTATGCAGCAGGGTTGCTCAAAAAACATTATCCACTGGCTAGAACATTACCAAAATAGACTTCAAAGCGAAGGCAGTGACTGCCAGCAAAGACAGCAGCACATGAAGAAACACAATCCCAAGTACATCCTTCGTAACTATCTGGCTCAAAATGCCATCGAACTCGCCCAGCAAGGCGATTATTCTGAAGTAGGAAAGTTAATAGAACTGCTCCATAGCCCCTTCGATGAGCATCCTGAATGTGAACAATATGCCGACCCGGCTCCCGAATCGGCCAGTAACATACAGATCAGCTGCTCGTCTTGATCTTAGTCCAAAGGCTAAACGATCTGACTTGAACCTAAACTGACATCAGACCAAAATACAGCGCAGATTTGCAACAGCGAGTCTCGGCAGTTTTTCACGGACAGTTTTCACGGACAACTTTTACGGATAATGACGGAGGTCCTCCTTGCCCCACACCTACAGACTGCTTGTCGCCACTGGTCATATTAAATGTCGTGAAGCCATCATGACGGTCGCCAGGCGACATTTCGCAGAAACCGAACTCTATAGCGCCGATACATTGAGTCAGTCCTTAGACATTCTATCGAACCAAAGAATCGGCCTTATGCTGCTCGACCTGGATCTATCGGGCGATAATCAATTAGGCAACTTCAAAGAAATTCGCCAGAGATACCCCGATACATCCCTGGTAGTACTGGCGAGCGATGCCAATAAAGAACTTGCACCACAAACTATGACGGAAGGAGCGGCCGGTTTTATACTCAGCGGCCTGCCTCGGGATCAACTCATCGATGCCCTTGAACAAGTGTTGGACGGCCAGCTATACCAGCCAAACACCACGAACATTTAACACATTTGTGATCAACGACAAGACAAATTCTGGGCACTAAACGGCTTATTTCGAAGGATTGAAAAACATCCGGCCCTTAGCTGACGGCAGGTCAGGATTGATAAGCAGTTGCTTGAGATACTTATTGCACTGGGCAGTCGTAAAAGGACCAGCAACCTTCGTCCACCCATCCCCAGTATTGGTCTGAAAGCAAACATAGTAACCATCCACCTTACTCTGCCATAGATACCAAGGTGCCGGCTTTGCTGAAGATGGCAGACTGGTGAGCCATAACAATAGAGCAAGCGCTGCGACAAATCCCTTCATAAACAATCGATACCCCTCCGCGCCCTATTAATAAAATGATGCGATGAGGTTTGGACTGGTTTAGTCATCCGCAGTTCCGTATTCGCGAGGTGACTCCTTGGAAGAAAGTACTATCGTGACCCACACTTCTATGGCTGTAGGGGTTTATTGCATCACCACAAAGCGCTGCCAAACGTCTTTTACAGCTATACAAGCATTGCCGTTTCATCGCATTGCGGCCCCTTTTCCCAACCGCTGAATTGTCCAATCGAATCCTGCCTAACGAAAATATCACGCACTACATTCTCCTATGACGGCAAAAACACAACAGTACGATTGATTATCATTACATTAACTGCTTTTCAAACTCCCCGTTCACGAGACTGTGCTTTACTCCATAGAAGAAGTTTTAACTGACGTGCAAACGCGTTAGAGGTTGACCCCATGATTAAACTGCAACAGATCCATCATGTCGCTTATCGCTGTAACGACGCCAAAGAAACCGTAGAGTTTTATCAGACAGTGCTCAATATGGAGTTTTTGGTGGCCATCGCCGAAGATCAGGTACCTTCGACTAAAGAACCCGATCCCTATATGCACGTCTTTCTTGATGCCGGAAACGGTAACATTCTGGCATTTTTTGAGCTACCTAACTCGCCGCCAATGGGTCGCGATCCAAACACCCCGATCTGGTGCCAGCATATCGCTTTTCAATTACCAACAGAGGAAGCACTTATGGCGGCAAAAACAGATCTAGAAAGCAAAGGCATAGAAGTCCTGGGGCCCACCGATCACGGAATTATAAAGTCTATTTACTTCTTTGATCCCAACGGTCACCGCCTGGAACTGACCTGTCTGACGGGCACCAAAACACAGCTACAACAACTAAAACAGGTAGCACCCACTATGCTCGACGAATGGTCACTGACCAAAAAAGCGCCTAAACATGCCGCCTGGTTGCACCAGAAGGAGTTCAGCTAACGGCTGTAATAGACGGAATTTTCAATGAAAATGGACATTGACCTTACTATTGGCACATTTGCGTCAGCTTTTGGCACGCTTGGATACAAAGACAAAGACATCTAATCGCTATCTTAAAAAAACCTTTTCGATCTGAAATATTAGTGATCGATTAAAGGCAGTTTTAGGCAAATACGAAAAAGCGCTTCAACCTCAACGCTGTTTAGCGCGGGGAATGATAGATTTAAAGATGAAGAAATAATAAGAAGATAAAAATTGGTCACCGCTATTCCTTGAGCCTCTGCTGTAAGCGGCATATAAAGTGTTCAAGACATAGGAGGCAACCTGCACTGTCACTAGCGGCAGCGTGACACTTTTTATTAATCACTTTGAATTTCTAATTTATCGCCTATATTCAAGACTGAATATCCTGGAAATAGTGGCATGCAATCATGCTTTTAAAACGTCGCTCTAGAACTGCCATTAATGGTTTGTGAGAAACCGCAGTGGCCGGGCCAAAGATGTACGTCTCACCCAAAAACTGCGATCTCAGGAAACTTTACTCAACCTTTATTCGGGCCAAAAAAAATGATAAAAATGAATAAACTAGCTACGATAGCACTCTCTGCCACTATCGGCCTGAGCGCATCCTTTGCCGTCGCTGCAGGTGACGCGAAACAGCGCTTTGTGACTATTGGTACGGGTGGCGTGACTGGTGTCTATTACCCCACGGGTGGATCGATCTGCCGCCTGGTCAACAAATCCCGTAAAAAACATGGAATCCGTTGCAGCGTTGAAAGCACCGGTGGTTCTGTTTACAACCTCAACACCATCCGCGGCGGCGAGCTGGACATGGGTGTTGCTCAGTCTGACTGGCAGTACCACGCCTTCAATGGCACCAGCAAATTTAAAGACTCCGGCCCGAACACCAAGTTGCGTGCTGTATTTTCTGTTCACCCCGAGCCCTTCACCGTTGTCGCCCGAGCTGATTCCGGCATCAAGAATTTTGACGATCTTCGTGGCAAGCGTGTAAACATCGGTAATCCTGGCTCCGGTCAACGCGGCACTATGGAAGTACTGATGAAAGCCAAAGGCTGGGACATGAAAGCCTTTGCCCTGGCGTCAGAACTGAAATCTTCCGAGCAATCTTCTGCCCTGTGTGACAACAAAATTGACGCTATGGTATTTACCGTTGGTCACCCAAGCGGTTCTATCAAAGAAGCGGCCACCTCCTGCGACAGTGTACTAGTCACTGTTGACGGCCCTGCTGTTACTAAGCTGGTCAATGACAACAGCTACTACCGCACCGCTACCATTCCAGGTGGCATGTACCGTGGCAATGACAACGACACTATGACCTTCGGTGTCGGTGCGACCTTCGTATCGTCTACCGACACCCCTGACGACGTCATTTATGAAGTGGTAAAAGCCGTCTTCGAAAACTTCGATACTTTCAGAAAACTTCACCCAGCCTTCGCCAATCTGAAGAAAGAGCAAATGGTTAAGGACGGTCTTTCCGCTCCTCTGCACCCTGGTGCGGCCAAGTACTACAAAGAAGCCGGACTGCTGTAACCGCACGACAATCAGGGAGGCGCCTATCAGCCTCCCGTTTTTTATTCGTTAGCTATACCTCTTTCAGCACCAGAGCCCAGAAGCTATGGGCAAACGGAGCCTTTGATGACTGCCTCCAAGCAACACAACCCAACAAACGCGGGACAAGACGCTCAGGATATCGTGTCCGCCGCCGATAGCGGGTCTCGAAATCCGGCCGGACTTCCTGGAAAATTGCTCTTTATCGTGCCGCTATGCTGGGCATTGTTCCAACTCTGGTATGCCTCGCCGCTACCCTTTATTCTGGATTTTGGTGTTATCAACGACACTCAAGCCCGATCTATACATCTAAGCTTTGCCATCTTTCTTGCCTTCACCGCCTTTCCTGCCCTTAAACATTCGCGCCGGGATATAGTTCCGATTCAAGACTGGATTTTGGCCTTAGTTGGTGCGTTCAGCGCCGGCTATCTATTTCTCTTCTACAGCCAAATATCTGATCGTTCCGGCGCACCAACGACGTTCGATATTGTGACCTCCGTGACCGGTATGCTACTGCTGCTGGAAGCCACACGGCGAGCGCTGGGGCCGCCTCTGATGGTGGTTGCCATTGTGTTCCTGATCTACACATTTGGTGGCGCTTATATGCCTGACGTAATCGCTCATAAGGGCGCCAGCCTCAACAAAGCGATGTCCCATCAGTGGCTTACCACTGAAGGCGTGTTCGGCGTTGCTCTTGGAGTATCTACCAGCTTTGTATTTCTGTTTGTTTTATTCGGTGCTTTGCTAGACAAGGCTGGCGCTGGAAACTATTTCATCAAGGTCGCTTTCTCGCTACTGGGGCACCTTCGCGGGGGGCCCGCTAAGGCAGCCGTCGTTTCTTCTGGCTTGAGCGGCCTGATCTCCGGGTCCTCCATCGCCAACGTGGTAACCACCGGTACCTTTACCATTCCGCTGATGAAACGGGTGGGGTTTTCCGGCGTTAAGGCTGGCGCGATCGAAGTTGCGGCGTCGACTAACGGTCAGCTAACGCCGCCCATTATGGGTGCCGCCGCGTTCCTGATGGTGGAATATGTCGGTATATCCTATATAGAGGTTATCACCCACGCTATTTTACCGGCGCTAATATCCTATATCGCGCTGTTCTATATCGTCCACCTTGAGGCCTTGAAAGCCGATATGAAGGGCCTACCCCGTCGCCATAAATCGACTATGGCGCAGAGCCTGCTGTCCTTCCTGACCACATTTATCGGTATCAGCGTTGTTGCTGCTGCTGTCTATTACGGCGTCGGCTGGACCAAGGATCTGTTTGGCGACACCGCAACCTATGTGCTTGCGGTACTGGTGATTGTCGCCTACGTGTTGCTGGTTCGTTTTTCATCCAAATTCCCTAATCTTGAAATGGATGACCCCAATTCAGAAATCCTCGAACTACCGGAAGTGGGCCCTACCGTTAAATCGGGCCTGTATTATTTATTACCAATTTTTGTACTAGTCTGGTGCCTGATGGTAGAGCGCTTCTCACCCGGGCTGTCCGCTTTTTGGGCAACCCTATTTATGATCATCATCGTCGCCACACACCGCCCGCTTTTCGCCTTCTTCCGTAAGGAGAAAGAGCTTGGCCGGGCCTGCCTGCAAGGGTTCAGCGAACTCCTAGACGGCTTGGTCAGCGGTTCACGCAATATGATTGGCATCGGTGTAGCCACTGCGGCTGCCGGAATAGTCGTAGGTACGGTGACCCTGACGGGGATCGGCCTGGTGATGACGGAATTCGTCGAGTTCATTTCCGGCGGCTCGGTCATGCTGATGCTGATATTTACAGCGGTCATCTGTCTGATTCTGGGAATGGGCCTACCGACCACCGCCAACTACATCGTGGTTTCGACGCTGATGGCACCGGTTATTGTCAGCCTTGGCGCAGAACATGGTCTTATCGTACCGCTGATCGCAGTCCATCTGTTCGTGTTTTACTTTGGCATCTTAGCCGATGATACGCCGCCAGTAGGATTGGCCGCCTTTGCCGCCGCGGCGATTTCCCGTGCCGATCCAATCCGTACCGGAATCCAGGGGTTCACCTACGATATTCGTACGGCGATATTGCCTTTTATGTTTATCTTCAACACCCAGCTATTGCTGATCGGTATTGATTCGATATTCGAGCTGATAATCACCATCATCAGCGCCGTCATTGCCATGTTGGTATTTGCGGCGGCCACACAGGGTTACTGGCTGGTGAAAAGCCGCTGGTATGAAAGCGTTTTGCTGGTGTTAATCGCATTTTCGATGTTCCGACCCGGCTACTGGTGGGATATGGTCTATGCCCCTACAGTCTACGAGCCTGGTAACAAAATTGAGCAGTATGTAGAGCAAGTACCGGCGGGAGAACCACTGCGACTCGAAGTCAGCGGTATGAATATCGACGGCGATGAAATTTCTAAAACAGTACTGCTGCCCTTAGGAGCCGTCGCGAATAGCAACACACGACTTGCCGAGGCAGGCTTAATACTCAAGCATGAAGACGACCGGGTGATTGTCGATACCGTCACCTATGGCAGTCCGGCACAAGAGCTAGGTTTGGATTTCGACTGGGAAATCAAGCAAGTTTTGGTTGCTGCAGAGCGACCACCGAAACAGCTGGTATTTATCCCTGCCCTTGCGCTATTGATATTCCTAGCCATGGGGCAACGCCGTCGAAAGTCACGAGCTGCTGAACAATTAAACGAGCAACGGGTGTGAAGCACAGCTTAACACTCACTCAAATTAGATAAGGACGACCCCATGCCAAAATCCGTACTTATTCCAATCGATCCTCAGGAACAAAACCTGGTGGATAAGGCGATGAAACAGGCGATTACACAAGCTAGAGATCTGGGTGCCGATCTGCACATTCTGACGGTAGTCCCCGGTTACAACATGCCAATGGTCGCCTCTTACTTTCCACCAGAGGCAATGAAACAGGCGCTAGATGCCGTCGATCAAACATTGACTGATTACATCAACAAAGCGGTTCCTCAGGATCTAAACAGCCAGTTACACGTGAAGAGCGGAAATCCCTACAAGGAAATCCTGAAAATGGCGAAGGAATTGGATGTCGAAATGATCGTTATTCCCAGCCGCAAACATGGCCGTATCGACCAGGCCCTCATTGGCTCGGTAGCGTCCAAAGTGGTAGAACGCGCCGGCTGTTCAGTGCTAGTGGTTAGGCGGTAAGGCGGTAAGGCGGTAAGGCGGTAACCTTAACACTGGTTTATTGTGGGTTGTAATACCCGCCCAGGTCGTTCATCTGCTGATCAAAATGCGCTATTTTGGTCAGCGATTTTTTACCTCCTTCGGCAACACACACTGCCAGTAACGCCTCAATCAACGTTATCGCCGCAACAATTGAAGGGAAAAAATTAGGCGTTGCGGTAACGACTTCCAGTACCACCTTAGCTCCCGGCACCAGCGGCGAGCACAAATTATCAGTAATGCTTACCAGGTTAGCGCCTCGATCAAGAGCGATGTTTACCGCTTCCACGGTTTCGCGGGTATAGGGATCAAAACCGAATGCAACCAGTAAGTCCCCTTTATTGATCGCCGCAAGCTCCGTATACAGACCGCCTTCCTGTCCACGAATCAAGTGCAAGTGAGACATCGCCACCCCACCCACATAGGCCAGGTGATAGGCACAAGCAAAACTATCCCGCAGCCCCAGCACGTGAACCTTTGGGCTTTGATTGATCAACGCCGCCACTGAGCTGATCTTACTCGCCATATCCTTGCTAAACAGTTGATCAATGGCTGCATAGGTACAGCTACCCACCTCTGCCACCACACCCTGTTGTTTACTGCGACCGGCCAGATCCTGCAACGAATCTGCGCGACTAGAAAAATTATGGGGAGACTCCTGAAGTGCACGCTGAAACACTTGGCGCAACTCGTCGTAACGATCAAAACCGAGGATCTTAGCCAGGCGCATCAACGTTGAGGGAGCAACGCCTGCTCGCTCAGCGGTTTTCCGAATCGGTTGCAGGGCAAAATCAACGGGACTCTCCAATAGATAGCCCGCAGCCTTTTTCAATTGCGGACTCAACTGGGGATACTGTTGAGACAACTGTTGCTGCAACGCTTTTGAGGACAATCCTCGTGTAATACCCGCATCCGGTTCTTTATCGGACAAAGCAGCAACCCTCCCATCTGATCACGCAAAAAACGAATTATAGCGAATAGGCCCATTCGACACATCTACTCCCTCATGCCTAAACAAAAGCACAAACGTGCCAAATTGACATCAAACCGTGCCACATACGTACTTAACATAACAATAAATAATACATATGTACTATTATTACTACTAAATAAGACACCTTATCAGCAACCTGATCTTTCGGTATCACTATGAATATTCCTGATTACCAGACCCTCAACTGCAAACTCCATCACCAGCACCTGGAAATTCGCCTTAACCGACCCCATCGGCTCAATGCGGTGGTCGAACAACTTTACCAAGAGCTGCTGCATGTGCTCGGTATTGCACGCATGGAGACAGCAATTCGGGCCATTGTGCTAACGGGTGAAGGACGGGCATTCTGTGTTGGCGCCGACCTCAAGGAACATAGCACCGGCAATCGTACCTTGCTGCAAAAACGGCAATACCTGCAACTGGCTAACGACGTCTGTGAACAGATTTTCAATCACCCCAAGCCCATCATTGCTGCCGTCAATGGCTACGCCCTCGGAGCTGGCGCGGAAATAGCCCTCGCCTGTGATTTTATCGTCATTGCAGAAACGGCTGAGATTGGTTTCCCCGAGGCCAGCATCGGCACCTGTGTAGGCGGTGGTATCAGCCAAACCCTGCCGCGATTGGTGGGACTGGCTAAAGCTCGAGAGCTGTTACTGAGCAGCCAGCGCATCAATGGACAACAGGCCCAAGAGATCGGTCTTGCCAGTCGCGTCGCCAGTGACAGTCAGCTACTTGAAGAAGCGTCCTCTCTAGCGCAACAGTTGGCCAGCAATGCGCCCCTATCCATGGCCCTAACCAAGCAGTTGCTGAATAAAGGACATAACCAAAGTCTCGATACTTGCTTGCAATTAGAACTTGATGGCATCGCCACCTGTATGGCCAGCAAAGACTGGCAGGAAGGTATCGACGCCTTTGCAGAAAAACGCGCACCTCTATTTAACGGTAGCTAACCCTTTCTTATCTAAACGGATCATTTGTCATGAACAGAGTACTGGATAGGATTCTAGCTCCCGATTCCATCGCCATCATAGGCGCCTCTTCAGACCCCACTAAGCGCGGTTACAAGGCGATACAGGGGCTGTTAAACGGCGACTATCAAGGACATATCTATGCCATCAACCCGAAAGGGACTGACATACTCGGGCTTGCCTCCTACGCCAACATTTCCGAACTGCCGGTAGGCGTTGACCTGGCGCTGATATGCACTCCTGCGGCGACGATACCCGATATCATCCGCCAGTGCGGTGACCAGGGTGTAAAAGGCGCTGTCATTTTGGCCAGCGGTTTTGCCGAAGCGAGTCCGGCAGGCGCGCAGCTGGAGCAACAGCTACTCGAAATCGCCCATCGCGCTGGTGTGCGTATTATCGGCCCCAATACCTCCGGTATGTTTAATCTTCACAAAAATGTTAATCCACTAGGCCTGGATAACCTTAAGGCCGGCGATATCGGGGTAATATCCCAATCAGGAAACATGCTGCTTGCCTTAGCATTGGAAGCCGCAGACAACGGCAACATAGGCTTTAGCACTTACGTTGGCCCCGGTAACCAGTCCGATGTCGGCTTCTCTGACTACCTTCAATATCTAGCTGCCGATTCACACACTCGGGTAGCCACTTTCTATGTTGAAGGCTTCAAGAACGGACGACAGTTTATCGACCAGGCACGCAGCATTACCCCGGATAAACCCGTGGTGGTTTACAAATCGGGCAGTACCGAAGCTGGCCAGCGAGCAGCGGCGTCCCATACCGGCTCCCTGGCAGGAATCTATCAAATGACCCGGGATCTGTTGCAACAGGCCGGAGTTACTGTGGTTACTCAGTCCGATGAAATACTACCGGTGGCAGAAGGGTTGGCATTACTCAAACCAGCGCGGGGGCCTAGGGTAGCAATCCTAGCCGATGGTGGCGGCCAGGCAACCATCGCTTCGGACCGCATTGCCGAAGCTGGTTTGCAGCTAGCCACTATCAGCCAATATAGCCAACAGGCATTAAGGGCAATTTTATTTCCCCAAGCCTCGGTGATTAACCCCATCGATGTTGCCGGCAGCAGTGATGCCGACCCGCAATTGCTGGCCCGATGTGCAGACATCCTGGCCGCAGATGAGCAAGTCGATATGATTTTTTTGGTGGGGATGTTTGGCGGTTATGCCAGTCGTTTTGCACAGCAGCTGCATCAGCAAGAAATGGATACCTCTCAGCAGCTCCTCAATCTTTCCGAACGCTGTGACAAACCATTAGTCATCTACAGCCTTTATCAACCCAGTAAGCCAGCCGCTCTACAAATGCTGCGAAAAGCAGGCATTCCTGTTTACGGGTCCATTGAAACAGCAGTCACCATCATGGCAGCTCTGGCACAGCGCGGCTGTTATATCCGACAGCAAAGGGTCTCTGAATTATGCGCCACTATTCCCCCTAGAGTCGCCGCTAGCCATGCCGCACAAAAGCTATTAAACGAGGCTAAAGAAGAGCACAGAGATCCTTATGAACATGAGGCTAAACAGCTACTTAGTCATTACGACATATCGATACCTACCCAGCAACTTGTTCGTAACCTGAAAGCAATCCCCACGCTAGGTTCCGAACTGCTATCACAACCGTTGGCCATGAAAGTGGTGTCTCGTGACATTATTCACAAGTCCGATGCCGGTGGTGTGAAACTCAATCTGCGTGGCCAACAGGCTTTGGCAGCGGGTTATGAGCGGATATTAGAAAACTGTCAACGCTACCAGGCCGATGCTGATATTGAAGGCGTCTTACTGACACCAATGGCCAAGCCCGGTGTAGAAGTCATTATCGGCGTCAGCCGTGATCCTATCTTCGGCCCAGTATTGATGTTCGGTCTTGGCGGCATTTTTGTAGAAATACTAAAGGATGTCACTTTCCGCTCCATCCCACTAAGCCGCCTTGATGCCCGAGCGATGATCAACCAGATCAAGGCCAGCAAAATTTTGGACGGGGCACGGGGACAACAACCCGTCGACAAAGAAGCCCTCGTCGATCTGCTGTTGAAAGTGTCGCAAATTATCGAAACCCATCCGGAAATTTCTGAAATGGATCTAAACCCGGTCATTTCCTACCCAGATGGGTACAACATTGTCGACGCGAGAATAATCACAGATACACCAATCACCTCTCAGTTAACGGGAAACATTGCATGAAAAAGCCATCATTGACGGATGCTAAATTGTCACTGGATCAGGGAGTAGCGCTGCTTACCCTGAACCGCCATGACCTGCGTAATGCGCTGACCGGAAGCCACCTGATAGACGATATTGTCGATACCCTAGAATGGGCGAATGTTGATAAATCAGTATCCGTACTGATCATTACTGGCGCCGGTTCAGCGTTTTCCGCCGGGGGCAATATTAAGGAGATGCGCGATCGTAGCGGAGACTTCGCTGGAGATGTGGCCGAACTGGAAGAACGCTACCGCCGAGGCATACAACGCATACCCATAGCCATGCATAAAGCCGAAATACCCATCATAGCGGCGGTTAACGGCCCGGCGATAGGTGCCGGGTTCGATCTTGCCAATATGGCCGATATCCGCATCGCTTCTGATAACGCCAGTTTCGGTGAGACCTTCCTCAACCTGGGGATAATACCCGGGGATGGTGGTGCCTGGTTTATGCAGCGTCTGATTGGCTATCAACGGGCCTTCGAGTTAACGCTCAGCGGTCGTGTTATCGGTGCTGTTGAAGCTAAAGAAATCGGAATACTGTTAGAGATCACCAGCCCTGATCAGCTTTTGCCCCGCGCGATGGAACTGGCCAGAAATATCGCTAGTCAGCCTAGCCAAGCAACGCGCCTAACCAAACGGCTAATGAAATCAGCACAGCGCTTGGAGCTACCTGACTTTTTGGATTTATGCGCCTGCTATCAGGGCATCTGTCACAACAACGATGAGCACCTACAGGCCGTAAATCGATTTCTTGATAGCCAGGTTAACAAGCGACGCTAAATTTTGCGGTTAATTGACACGCATCATGCCAAACCCCGTCACCATGGCCAAGGATAGATATAATAGTTGGCCATGAGGATTAACCTTCATCGTCAAGGTTATGATCCCGATAACAGAACTGGATTAGTGGATATATGATTAATTGGAAAGCTGTCATTGGCGGAGCCATTACCACCGTACTCATGGTAATTATCATAGATCTTATCTACGTGCTCTTTGCTTCACTGCTTGCCAGCTATGGCAATGGCTACCCATGGATTGCTGCCATCAAAGACGACCTATGGTTCTACAGCGCTTTATCCGTTTATTGTTTCTCTATGACCTTGGGGGGCATGGTCACTATCTATTTTGATGATGAGCGCAAGGCGATCAATGCCTTTGTGGTGGGTATTCTAGCCAGCATGACCTCAGTCTGGAGCATGGCTCCGGCAAATACTGAGTTCAACACAATGAGTTTAGTATTTTTGGTATTGGGGGTAGCCGCATCGACTCTGGGTGGTATCTGGGCGATACACAAAGGCAAGGGCGATAGAGCAGATTATTTGACAGAGTAATGCTCTAGGGGGAGACCCGAGAGTTCGCTTTAAGCAGACTGAGCATCACCTTCGTTAGACGTTGCCGATAGCTCTTTTTGCTGCTCCTGCCAGCGCGTGAGACTTTCATAGTAATTATCCCAGATGCAGGGGCTACATCCACCACCGCAACACTCCCAGTCTTCCGGACGCTCAGGTTTTTCTAACTGATGCTCAATCATGGCTTAAATAAATATGATCCAGTGGGTTAAGGTAGTCCTTATTTTAGATGGCGTAGATATTTTTGCCTAGTGGACCTTCGTGTAAAATGACAAATGCCACCTACACTTTGCTGGGCGTTTCATTTTTTTGTCACAAATAGACGGTCAAATGTTAACAATCTATTTGAGACAGACTACAATTGCCAGTACAGCAATACTTGGTCAGGGAGGTCCTATGCTGGGATTTTTAAATGGTGCCGTAAAACATACACAGTGGATGATTTTCAGTGCAGCGGTTATGACCGCCATCATCTTCTATGTAGAATACATGTAAGAGCTGCCCAGGTCTGTTCAAGTAACAGGCCTTTTTTTTGCCTGTTTTATAAACACTTAACGGAATGATACTATTTCTTCAGGCTAATTCTGTTGTAGTGTTACTACAGTATCTAGCACACGCACGGTTTATATTATCGTCGAATAAGATTAAACAAAACGGCAAGGGCGCCACGAATCATCAACAACCCATTGTAAACAAAGCCTTTCTTATTAACCACTGGAAGTATATGCCTTAAAAATCAGCCCATTGTAGTAACGCTTGTTATTATCTTTTGGTAGAACCCCGCCACTTTTTTCACGTTACTACTTCAGAACCAACCCCAAAGTGCCATACAATAGGCCGCCGGATTTTTAATCCTGAGTCTTCAGCCTGTAAAACGAGCAATCAAAAGTTGCTTAGTTCAGGCTCTTGGCAACCAGCCGAAAAACCTAGGGGATAACATGACTACAAATACCCAAACGATCTACTACACCCTAACCGACGAAGCACCTTCGCTCGCGACCTGTTCACTTTTGCCAATCGTCAGAGCCTTTACTTCTGCTGCCGGTATTAACGTTGAAGTCACTGACATTTCGTTGGCAGGGCGAATCCTTTCAGCATTCCCGGAAAACCTGACTAACGAACAGAAAGTAGAAGATGGCCTGAAATTTCTTGGCCAACTGACTCAGGACCCCAGTGCAAATATTGTCAAACTGCCTAATATCAGCGCCTCTTTTCCGCAACTAAAAGCCTGTATCGCGGAACTACAGTCTCAGGGTTACGATATTCCCGACTACCCAGAGCAGCCGCAAACTGATGCCGAAAAGGCAATATTTGCACGTTATGCAAAACTGCTTGGCAGCGCCGTAAACCCCGTTCTTCGTGAAGGTAACTCCGACCGTCGTGCGCCAGAGCCGGTAAAGCAATTCGTGCGTAAGTTTCCCCACTCAATGGGCAAGTGGAGCATGGCTTCACGCACTCACGCCGACTACATGCGCGGTGGCGATTTCTACTCTCACGAGCAGTCCACCACGATGCCAGAAGCTTGCGATGTGCGCATCGAGTTTGTTGCTAAAGACGGCTCCGTAACGGTTAAAAAAGAGTTGGGCCTGGAAAAAGGCGAGATCATCGATGGCATGTATATGAGTGCCAAGGCTCTCCGTCTGTTCTTCGAAAAGTCTCTGAATGATGCCAAAGATTCCGGCGTTATGTGGTCGCTGCACGTTAAAGCAACCATGATGAAAGTTTCACACCCCATCGTATTCGGTCACGCAGTCACCGTATTCTACAAAGACGTATTCGAGAAATACGCCGTGCTATTTAAAGAATTAGGCGTCGACGCAAACAACGGTCTAAGCAGCGTATACGAAAAGATCGAAACACTGCCACGCTCCAAGCGTGAAGAGATCTTGGAAGATATTCATGCCTGCTATGAAAACCGCCCCGAGATGGCGATGGTTGATTCCGTTAAAGGCATCACCAACCTACACGTACCTAGTGACGTCATTGTTGATGCATCCATGCCAGCGATGATTCGTAATGGCGGCAAAATGTGGGGGCCCGATGGCAAGGCCAAGGACACTAAGGCGGTTATGCCTGAAAGTACCTACGCGACTATCTATCAAGAGATGATCAACTTCTGCAAAACCAATGGCGCCTTCGACCCAACGACTATGGGTACTGTGCCTAACGTTGGTCTGATGGCTAAGAAAGCAGAAGAATATGGTTCCCACGACAAGACGTTTGAGATTGAAGCAGACGGCACCATGCGTATCGTTAAAGCTGATGGCACGGTGCTGATGCAGCACGACGTAGAGCCAGGCGATATCTGGCGCGCCTGTCAGGCCAAAGACGAGCCTATTCGTGATTGGGTCAAACTGGCGGTTACCCGTGCTCGCCAATCAGATACTCCCGCTATCTTCTGGCTGGATCGCAACCGTCCCCATGATATCCAACTGATTAAAAAGGTAAATCGTTACCTGGAAGATCACGATACCTCTGGATTGGATATCCGTATCATGACCTACGTTGAAGCCATTCGTCGTAGCATGGAGCGCATGGTTCGCGGACGTGACACCATCTCAGTAACCGGTAACATTCTGCGTGACTACCTGACTGATCTGTTCCCCATTTTGGAGCTAGGTACCTCTGCCAAGATGCTGTCCATCGTACCTATGCTGAAAGGTGGTGGTATGTATGAGACGGGTGCCGGCGGTTCTGCACCTAAACACGTGCAACAGGTTGAAGAAGAGAACCATCTGCGTTGGGATTCCCTGGGTGAGTTTATGGCCCTTGCCGTTTCTCTGGAAGAAATGGGAATCAAAAACGACAATGCTCGCGCTAAGATTCTGGCAAAAACTCTGGATCAAGCGACTGGCAAACTACTGGAAAACAACAAGTCGCCTTCCCGTAAGACCGGCGAGTTGGATAACCGTGGTAGCCATTTCTACCTAGGTCTGTACTGGGCACAGGCAGTAGCCGCTCAGACTGAAGATACCGAACTGGCTACGCAGTTTGCACCGCTGGCTAAACAGCTAACAGACAACGAAAAGAAGATCGTTGCCGAATTGGCTGCAGCTCAAGGTAGTCCTGCCGGACTTGACGGTTACTATCACGCCAAGCGTGAAACCGTTAAGAAAGTTATGCGTCCAAGCGAGACTCTGAACGCAGCACTGGCTGCAGCGACTAAGTAAAACCGCATAGCGACCCCATCAAAAAAGCCCGAGCAGCTTATCTGCTCGGGCTTTTTTATAACCTACTAACCTATGTGAAAATCCCTTCCAACTGAAGGTAACCCTGTGCCGAAAAGACCTAAGATTCAGCGACTGCGGTAAATTCCTCGTCCGTTGACACAATAGGCTCGGGCCTACCAAACAAATAACCTTGGCCAAAATCGCAGCGGTACCTTTTCAGTAGAGTATGTTGCTCCGAGGTTTCAATACCCTCTGCTACGACCTTAATCCCCAGCGTATGAGCCATCGCCACCAAGCCTCTAACGATCTTTTGATCGCTGCTATCAGAGGCCAATGCCATCACAAAACTACGATCAATTTTCAGCTTATCAACGGGTAATCGCTTAAGTAGCGCAAAGGATGAATATCCGGTGCCAAAATCATCGATGGCAATCGAGATTCCCATCTTTTGAAGCTGTTGCAACGTGTGTACTGCATCATCCACATCATCCATCAGCGTGGATTCTGTAATTTCAATTTCCAAAGAAGTGGGTTCGATCGCCGATGCCCTGACAATATTGCGTATCTCGTCAAGCAAGTTGGGATCCCTAAACTGCCTTGGTGAAAGATTAACGGCGACTCTGAGATCCCGACCATGCTGCCGCTTCAACACCTTCAGTACTTCACAGGCCTCTCGAATCACCCAATAACCAATGTCAATAATCTTGCCTGTTTCCTCAGCAATGCCGATAAACTGATCTGGGTAAATCAAACCTTTTTCCGGGTGCTGCCAACGAACAAGGGCCTCATAACCAACAGTAACATTCTGCTTCATATCAAGTAGTGGCTGGTAGTGAAGAACGAACTCATCATTCTCAACCGCCGAACATAAATCGTGCTCGATACGCAGGTTCTGCTCTGCCTGTTGTTGATAAACGGGGTCAAAAAACATGTGCTTATGCTTACCGGCATGCTTGGCCGCGTACATAGCAAGGTCGGCATTGCGCAGCAAGGTGCTGACATCAGCTCCATCTGCTGGAATCATGGCGATACCAATAGAACAAGATACAACGAATTGCTTAAGCTCAATGGCAACCGGTTGCTCAATCTGCTCAATTAGTTTTTCAGCAATATGCCCGACATTCCTCACCGAGTTGGCATCTAATAGCAACACACCAAATTCGTCGCCCCCCAGTCTTGAGACGATATCACTGTCACGCACGACTGAAGACAACCGCTTAGCTATCTGCTCCAGCAACAGGTCACCGGCATCGTGGCCCATGGAATCATTGACCCGTTTAAAATCATCCAGATCCAGATATAACAAAGCCCCTTGGGTACCGTATCGTTCCGATTGGCGAAGCACCTGAGCTAGCTGCTCGCTGAGTAAACGCCGGTTAGCCAGCCCAGTCAGATGGTCATGAAAGGCTAATGAGGCTAATTCTTCGGTCTTCTGTTTCACTACTTTTTTAAGTTTTTCGGGTTGTTGCAGAAAGTAGAAAAGAATCCAGGCCAACAGAAGACCCGCGAACAGACTGGTCAAATAGCCCGCCGCCGCACGCCAGTTTACTGCGGCCCCTGGACGGCTCATCACCAGCCTCCAGGTGGAGTTTGGCACATTGATCGATACTGACTGAGTGTGCTGGTTTAGTGGTTCGACAGACTGCGCAAAAACCTCTTCTACCCCAGTATCGGGATGTTGACGCAATAACTCATAGCGGTAACCTTTATTCTCCAACTGATCCAGTTCTGTAACCTTCAGCAGGTCTTCCAGAAATATCAGTGCGGATGCGAAACCCCAGAACTTTTCACCGTTTTCAGAGGGCAGATAAACAGGGTTTCGACCAATGACAGCAACGCCTCCCTGCACCAGTTCGAATGGCCCTGCCAGTGTCAGGTGATGTTCCTCAACAGCTAACAAGGCCTCCTTACGACGACGATCATCCTTAAGAATATCGTGCCCTATCGCTTTTTCATTGCCTGCCAGAGGGTGTATATAACGGATGATGCCATCAGGAGCCAACTGCAAATTAGATACGCCACCTATGGATTGCAGTATTTCATCGGCATAAAGTTCGAAGCCGTCAAACATGCCTAGATTCTGGCGTACCTCCTGAGCCAGAATATAGGTCGATGCCAAGGATCTCGACAGCCTCCGCTCGACAGCCGAAGCCTGAGAGTTAACCAGGTCTCGCATCAAAACGCCCCGCTCGGTCGTTGCCAAAGACTGTGTCAGGTGGGTCCAATAACCCCCTGCTGCCGTCACCAGCAAAAACACAACAACGCAGGACAATCTTATTTTAGGTATCCGCATACATCTCTATATCTAGTGTTTTCATTGCTCTAGCCATACTCAGCGTTGAGGCTCGCACTAGGAATTTTAGACTAAAACGCCAGTGGCTCCTACGCCCCCTTGGTGCGGAATTTTAGACTAAAACGCCAGTGGCTCCTACGCCCCCTTGGTGCGGAAGTGGGAAAAATCGACACCCTCGTCAAAATTCGCGCTTAAATCACGTAATCTGGCACATACCTGTCGACGGACACTAAGGGCGTTTGTTTCATAAATCTAAGTAATTCATCCTCCGGCAACGGCCTGGAATAAAGAAACCCCTGCATCGCATCGCAACGCTGTTGCCGGAGGAAAATTCGCTGCGCCTCGGTCTCCACGCCTTCGGCTATCACATACAAGCCAAGGGTGTCCGCCAAGGCAATAATGGCCTTAGCTATGGCCTGATCATGGTCATCGTCGGGAATTTCCGATACGAACGATTGATCAATCTTTAAGGTATCAATAGGAAAACGTTTTAAATAAGCCAATGAGGAATATCCGGTACCAAAGTCATCCAGAGCGATACGCACGCCTAATGATTTTAACTTATTGAGCATGACCAGGGACTTATCTGGACTATCCATCAGCATACTTTCGGTTAATTCACATTCGAGCAATTGCGGCGCTAGCCCGCTAATTCTCAATGCTGCCTGTATCGTCGAGGTCAGGGTTTCATCGTTAAACTGCTTGGCCGATAGATTAACCGCAATTGATAGTTCTTTGCCACAAGCCCGGTTAATACGGACTATGGCATAACAGGCCTGCACTAAGGCCCACTCCCCCATCTGTTTGATTAAACCGGTATCTTCTGCAGCGGGAATAAAATCATTGGGGGGAATTAGGCCTTGATGGGGATGCTGCCAACGAATCAGCGCCTCTACGCCGACCATTTCACCGCTACGCAGGTCAACCTTGGGCTGATAGTGCAGAATAAACTCATTGCGCTGGCAGGCCCCTCTCAGCCCTAGTTCCAGCGCCAGACGATCATGGGCTTTGTCATTAAATTCCGGTGTATAGAAAGAAAAACAGTTTTGGCGCTGCATGGCATTGAATAGCGCGGCTTCGGCATTTCTGCTTAACGAATCAATATCCTTACCGTCTTGAGGATAAACGGCAATGCCGACGCTAGAAGTGAACGCCATACCAACGGGCCCTACATCCAGAGGTAGTGATACAGTATCCATGATCTGTTGCACGATAGGCGCTATATCCTCGATATCGGCGATATCATGCAACAAAATTCCGTAATCATCAGAACCTAAACGAGCAACTGTATCACCGCCACGGGCCAGGCTCTTGATTCTCATACCTATATTCTTTATGACCGCATCGGCTACCGTGCCACCCACACTCTGAGACATTATTTTAAAACGGTCCAGATCAAGCAGTACCAGCGCCATATGACGGCTGTTACGAGCGGCATGAATCAGCGACTGTTGCAGCCGATCCCTTAGCAGGTTTTTATTGGCGAGCCCGGTTAGTGAATCATAGTTAGATAGTCGCTCTAGTTGTTGCTCGTAACATTTTCGATCAGAGATATCATTGAAGACGCTGACATAATGGCTGCAATATCCCTCGTCATCCAACACCGGTGATACTGATAATTCATTCCAGAACAAGCTACCGTTTCGGTGGTAGTTTCTCATGACTAGGGTGGCCTCTTGCCGGTTGCGCAGAGACATACTTAGCTTATCGATTTCAGGCTGATTGGTGTCGCTTCCCAGCAGGAATCTGCCGTTACGCCCCAGCACTTCTTCAGCCGCATATCCTGTGATCGATTCAAATGCCGGATTAATATAGACAAAGGGCTTGTCAGGTAGCCGTACGTCGGTAATGGCAATACCATTACTCACTGATTCAATGGCCCGTTGCATCAACGAAAGTTGGCTTTCAAGCTCACAACGGCCTGAGATATCAATCAAAGTTCCGACCACTGAGGCCTTGCCATTAAACAAGGTGCGCGCCCCGAAGACTTCCACCTGCAGACGCTCACCATCGGCAGCCAATCCGGTAAAGCTGTAATGGATACTGTGCTCATCACCGCTTATACGTTTTCTCAGGTTTTCTTCAACCAGGTCTTTACTTTCGTCAGCGACCAGGTCAGAAACCCGCATGTCTCCGATCAGCCGATCTAGGGGATAGCCAAAAATTTGCTCCATACGTGGGTTCGCGTAAACGAAGCGACCATCCTGAACCATATAGATACCCACCATAGAGTCTTCAGCCAGACTCCTGAACTGAACTTCACTTTCGTTCAATGCCTGGCGAGTTCGCTGTGCCACCAGACCAAAACGAAGATCATCCGCCAATTCAACCAGAAGCTGCTGTTCCTGCTCATCGAAACTATCAGCGCGGTCAGAGAAAATCCAAAGCAGCGAATAGAGCTGGTGTTCAGGGTCGACAACGGGCAAAACAATGGCACTACACAACCCCTTCTCCTGCGCCTGGGTCCACAAAGACGCCGACAACTGCGACTCCAAATCGCGAATAATCTGGACTTCACCGTCTCGAATACAGCGGCCAAGAAAGGCTTCCGACCATTCCCCAATGCAGCATGTACTCAATAAATCGCCGCTTTTACATTTTGAGGAGTAAGGCCGGACCGAGCCCCCATCAGGCCCTTGAGCAGCACCTATGCGAACACAGGGGTAGCCACCGTGGTCCACCAGAATATGACAGATACCGTCAAATAGTTGCTGTTCAGTCTGAGAACGAACCAACGTCTGATTACACTCGGAAAGCACCCGTAACATACGGTTGGACTTGCGCAAGGCCTTTTCAGATGCTTTGAGTTGCGATATATCTTCTTTGATAGCAACAAAATGACTGATGTCGCCGTCAGTGTCGGTGATCGGCGCGATGGTTTGCCGCTCATAAACGATGCTTCCATCTTTTGCCCGATTTTGCAGTTCTCCGCGCCAAATATTTCCTGATTTAATGGTACTCCATAGCTCTTGATAAACCTCTGGAGCCGTATCTCCACCTTTTATAACCCGTGGCGTCAGGCCCATAATCTCTTCCAGGGAATAACCCATACGCTGAGAAAACACCGGATTCACATACTCTATACAGCCGTGGGAATCGGTAACAACAATACTTGCGGCACCCTGCTCGACGACCTGAGTCAACACTTCTGAAGCCTTACTTGACGCAGCGGTTGCAAGCATAGGGTTAGGATTTAACGAAGAGATAATCTCTGCAGAGAGGTTCTGACTGTGGGATAAATCGATGGAAACCGCTTTGACGGCAACGACCACATGGTCGTCATCAAAAATTGCAGTGAAGTGACTCTGAAAGCACCGGCCTTCGACACTAGCAACGCAAGAACTCGTTTCACCAGCAAGTGCACTGGTTATTGCTGTCAGTGCACTCTCGTCATTATTAAAGAGTTCATTAGCCGAACGGCCGAGCCAGCTTTGAGAGCATTGATCAACAGCGTCCCCATGAATATGGGAAACCATCTGCTGTTGATCGATAATCCAATATATACAGTGAAATTGATCCAAAAAACTGCATAAATTAACCTGATTAATGCCCTTCCATGGGCTACAAGCGACATTAGCCATCTATGTACTCTTATTTTTTTTATGATTTAAGGCTGAGGAACCGTATTGCTAATCATTAGTATTTGCAATACATCTTTGTATTGGCAGGATCTGACCTGTTAGGTGGTACAGCCATTACCCGCCTATCATAACGGCAGCCACAGAGTTTAAAGGAAACCGCGATCACGCCAGAGATGGCATGCTACAAAAAACCCTTCCAAAAATCCGTCATAAATATCAAAAGATTGATCTTAGTCACTTAGACCTTAGTCTTCGTAAGTCCTTATGGACAACAAAAAATGCTACCGTGTTTTTAAAACTTCCTGCCGAAGAGGGAACAAAGGTCAGCCCCATAAAGTTGACGAAAACGGGCTAATATCTACGGGATCTGCACGATATGTGCTTCGCTCCCGCTTGTAATTCGGTAAAAATGCGCTAGATCAGTAAATGACTAACACCCCAACAATGCCTATTTAACCTTGCTGCATGAAAGGACTAATATGGCCGTACACAAAAAAAACAGCATGATGGGCACTATCGATGAACAGCTCCAACATAGATGAAGAATACACCAACGACAATGTGGCTTTAGAACAAGAAGCAGCTGTGGATGCACTAGAAACTAAAGCAGCCATCAAGACCATCAGTATCAAGAAAGAAAGTAAGCTGGAATTGACTGGCGACAATCTGCCTGGAGGCAAGGATCGACGCAAAAGTCTTCCTAAACTAAGTAATTCCGAATATTTAGAACTAATCACCCCTCTCCACGTTGAGTTATTAAAGCTACAAAATTGGGTCAAAGAAGAAGGAATCAAGATCTGCTGCGTATTTGAAGGTCGAGATGCCGCGGGTAAGGGAGGCACCATCAAACGCATCGTCGAACACCTCAATCCGCGGGGATGCAGAGTAGTCGCACTGGAAAAACCCAGTGAGCGGGAGTTGACTGAGTGGTATTTCCAACGCTACGTGGCGCACCTGCCAGCTGGCAGTGAAGTCGTGCTCTTTGACCGCAGCTGGTACAACCGGGCCGGGGTCGAGCGGGTAATGAACTTTACCTCCCAACAAAAGGTTATCGCCCATTTGCGGGCAACACCAGAATTCGAACGACTGCTGATAGGCTCCGGCATACACTTGGTTAAGTTCTGGTTCTCGGTTAGCAAGACAGAGCAGGAGCGTCGTTTCAAGAAACGCGAGACCGACCCCCTTAAGCAGTGGAAGTTGAGCCCTATAGACAAAGAATCCCAGGACAAATGGGCTGCTTACACTAAGGCTAAAGAGGATATGTTCTTCTATACCAGTACGCCTGAATGCCCTTGGACCATCATCAAGTCAGACGACAAAAAACGAGCTCGAATTAACGCTATCCGCTACCTTTTGAGTCAATTTGAATATACCGGTAAGGACCAGAGTCTCTTAAATATTGACCGTCGAATCGTCAAGACAGTGATGGACGAATTGCCCTGATCCGAGTGGCTAGGGTCTGGAAGATTCTAAAATGAAAATATTATATTGAGAACTGTCTAGGGTGAAAATATTATCTAAAAAACGCGTCATTTGATGCGTTTTTTAGTTTATTCATACTTATTTTTCGTGCGAGAAGTCTCCCAACACGTAAGTCTCATGGCATTTAACACAGTTATTCATTAGCCGTCCCAGATCACCCAGCAACTCCACTGCTGGTTTTTTTGCAGCAGCGTTATTGGCCAGTTGATCAAACTCCTCATGAACCTTGATAGCAAGGGAGCGGAAACGAGGCACCATGGCATCCACCATTACCGGCTTCATCTCGTATATTTTAATGGTCCCTGATTGGCGCGCATATTTTTCGACTTTGGAGAGATCATTAACGGCCAGCGACCGGGTTATATCCCTAATGCTTGACAGGTAATTACGCATATTTTCTAACATAGCATTACGCTCTTTGGGGCGCAGTATGAGGATGTGACGACCATCTTCTGATTCAGCAGCCTCGATTGTTGCCGGTGCTGTTACCGCAAGGGTTGCGGCGATGAATACTGCCGGAGTGATTGCGAACAGCTTGAATTTGATTGCCATAGTGCAGAAATCCTCGATCTATAAACCTTCTTAGTTATCAACTTATTGTAAACCATAATACAGATTTACAAGGAGCCGAACAGATAATCTCTGCATTAACTTATGGTAAACCTGTCACTCCCGCAACAATGGATGCGACCGATCACGTCGACTCTCACGGCTTCTCAATTGATCTACACTAGACTCGGCGCTACTATGTGGCCCTATAAGTTTTAAGGTTAAATTCTGGCCCAAGAAACGGAAGATTTAGCCTATTATCCCAAGGAAGCGCATTGCCACCTGCACTTGATACAGCGACGAGCTTTTGGAAAATCCGACCATCCAGCATAATGTTGGCCATGCTGGTTGTGGCTACCAGCATTTTCATCTACTTGCCTTCGGCACAGAATACCTTTGTCTGGGACGCCCAGGTTTTCATCGCTGACAACCCCAGCATTCGTGGGTTAGACAAACTTAGCTCTATTTTTACCGAACCCAGTAGCCTGCCCAATGAATATCAGGGCGAAGCCATAAGCTTCCTGCCCTACTACCGCCCATTTAACAAAGCTTTCCAAATACTCACCTTTTCAGCGTTCGGCGATCAACCCCTTGGCTACAAGGTCGTCAATATGTTGCTGCATGGAGGTGTTTGCCTGCTGGTGTGGCTACTATTTGTTTCGGTGACAAAAAACCGCAGCTTATCGACGCTGGCAGCATTGCTTTACGCGGTCAAACCGGTTCATGTGGAAGCCGTAGCCTGGAGCTACTCCGCATCTTATCTGCTAACTGCGTTTTTTGCCCTGCTGGCCCTGCTGTTATACCGCCACGGGCCACGCTGGCTCGCCTTAATCGGTTTCGCATCGGCGCTAATGTTTAACGAACTGGGCGTTTTACTGCTGCCAGTATTGTTCCTTCATCGCTGGCTGCTAGAAGGCAAATATCGACCCGCCGAATTCATCGCGCTACTGCCCTACGTGGCGATCACTTTGGGTTTTATTACGCTGCGCTCAGCCGTAGTGGGTGCGGTACCTCTGACCGAGGTCGACCCTATAACCTTTATGCATACCTCGGCGGTGGTGCTGCAAAAATACTTGAAAATATTCTTCTGGCCCGATGCTCCGGTAACTATCTATCTGGCCAAGACCTATAGTCAGCTCTCAGCCGAAGTAGTTCTTTCCTATTTTGTGCTCTTGGGGGTTGCTTCCCTATCCATCGTGCTCTGGTTCCGCGACCGCATCGGTTTATTCTGGCTCCTGTGGTTCCTGGTTTGGATCGCCGTTTCCTTCAATATTGGGCGCTTTAATGATTACCTGATGGCAGAAAAGCTGGCTTACATCGCCGCCATCGGCCCCTCGATGCTGCTGGTCCATTGGCTTAACCGTGCCCTAAAGGGAAAGTTGCCACTAACAGCTGTCATTGTCATCAGCCTGGTCATACTGCAGGGCTTTAACACCTGGACCCGTCTCCCCCACTGGCAAAACACTCAGACTTATCTGACTGAAGGGCTCAACTTCGCCCCTGATTTTTACAATGGCCATTACTCCCTGGCACAGACTTACATCAACAGTGGCAACTATGATCAGGCCCAGCAGCACTTGGAAAAAAGTATCGAGCTTAAGCCCGGTTTTTCTCTAGCGCTTAACAACCTAGCCAATATCCACTTTTTGAAACGCAACCATGGCCGAGCAATCGACTACTGGCAGCAAGCACTCAGAAATGATCCGAGTAACCCCCAGCCCTATTTCAATATTGGCATGACGTTACAACAACAAGGCAGAATTAGTGAGGCCCGGGCGTACTATCAACGTTACCTGACCCTTGAACCCAATCCTCAGCCCGCTGTTATCAACGTCATAGCGCCGTTGATGCGTCAGCGCTGAGCTTCGATAAATCCAGACTGAAACGCCATGGCCCAATACGACGACTCATTTTTCGACTATGTCAGTGAAGGAGCGATTCGCTCGGCCCAAGCGTTGCTGCCCTGGCTGGACGCCCTTGAGATCAATAGCGTGCTGGATGTCGGTTGCGGTCGCGGCGCCTGGCTATCAGTCTGGCAACAACAGGGGGTAGAAACCCTCATTGGTATTGACGGTGACTACGTCGACCGTAATAGCCTGCTGATAGAAGCCTCCCAGTTTGTAGCCGCAGACCTAAGCGCCCCCTTCGAGGTTGAGCAACAGTTCGACCTAGTTCAGAGCCTAGAGGTAGCCGAGCACCTGCCCCCTGAGTGTGCACAAGAATTCGTCAATTCCCTCACCCGGCACGGCAACCTAGTGCTATTTTCTGCAGCACCAAAAGGCCAGGGAGGCGAGCATCATATCAATGAACAATCCTACCAATACTGGCGTCAACTCTTTGCCCGTCGAGGCTATATCGCTATCGATTACCTACGCCCGGCAATCGCGGACAACGACAAGATCGAACCTTGGTATCGTTACAACAGTTTTCTCTATGCCACACCAGAGCGTATCGCTACACTGCCTAACGAAATCCAATCCAAGGTCATTGATGCCCCTATGCCACTGACGGATGTGTCCCCATGGTTCTACCAGCTGCGCAAAGCGTTAATCGCAACGATGCCTATCCCATTAATGTCGCTATTGGCACGGTTAAAAATACGCCTACGTAATTTCCGCCACGGAACCGGACCCAAAACATGAGCAAATTTTCAATTATTCTTCTTATA
The DNA here is from genome assembly GCA_036960175.1 of Motiliproteus sp. Taxonomy (GTDB): domain Bacteria; phylum Pseudomonadota; class Gammaproteobacteria; order Pseudomonadales; family Balneatricaceae; genus Motiliproteus. Next base: position 44,525 of record JBALWH010000035.1, read on the forward strand.
ATCGCGACTGCGGCAGCCGCCGCAGGACAACTGCTGCTGCGTGTTGGTGCCCGCGATAGAGCCGAGTTTATCGATTTCATCAATCTGCCGATCTTCTCTGGACTCGTGCTCTATGCCTTTGGGACGGTGATCTGGATCTATGCTCTGTCATTTGAAAAATTAGTTAACGTCTATGCATTTACCGCGTTGACGTTTGTACTCGTGTACGGGGGAGGGGTGCTGTTTCTCGGCGAAACCCTATCCCGCGTTGCTATTGTCGGCATCCTGCTGATGATGGCGGGACTTTATCTGATCACCAGCTATAACGGATAACATCACCTTCAGGCCAAAGAGTACTGCTATGACGACCCTAAATATCGTTGTCCCCTGTTATAACGAAGAAGCGGTTCTACCCGAAACCCTCAGGCGCCTGCTGGTCGTTCTCGACCAACTACAACAACAGGATAAGGTTTCAGCTAGCAGCCAGATTTACTGTGTTGATGATGGCAGCTCCGACAACACCTGGGCGTTAATCGAGCAGCATGCCGCCCTGGACGCCCGGGTTTGCGGCATCAAACTGTCAACCAACCGGGGCCACCAGAATGCTCTGCTGGCGGGGCTGCTGAGTGCCGACGGCGATGCCGTTATCAGTATCGATGCCGACCTGCAGGATGATATTGGCATCATAGAAGAGATGGTTGATGCCTTTCACGACGGCACCGATGTGGTTTATGGCGTTAGGCGCCGCCGGGATCAGGATACTTTGTTCAAACGCCTCAGCGCTCGTTGTTTCTACCGGATACTGCAGCTGATGCGCGTACAGATTCAATTCGATCATGCCGATTTCCGTTTGATGAGCCGACGCGCCTTAGAGGCCCTGAAGGAGTACAGCGAGGTCAATCTGTTTCTGCGCGGGCTAATACCCACCATTGGCTTTCCTTCCAAAGTAATCAAGTACGATCGCCACAGCCGCTTTGCCGGTGAATCAAAATATCCTTTCTACCGCATGCTTGCCCTCGCCGTGGATGGCATTACCTCCTTCTCAGCAGTACCACTGCGAATGATCGCCGGCCTCGGGATACTGATCTTCATTCTCAGCTTGCTGCTTTCGTTCTGGGCACTATGGATAAGGATGTTTTCTGTCGATGCCGTACCCGGCTGGGCATCCTCTGTTCTGCCGACCTACCTGCTAGGAGGCTTGCAGCTATTCAGTACCGGAGTAGTCGGAGAGTATGTCGCCAAGACTTACCTAGAAACCAAACGCCGTCCGCGGTTTATAATAGAAAAGGTGCTTGGTCAGAAGGACAAATAGGTCTGATGGGCCTGAGGGGTCGAGCTCTCGATTAGACTTCGTTCAAGGACTGCATAGTTTGCTGAGCCCAGGTGATGCTATGGCGATAGGCCGCTTCAAAAAAACTGATGTCGACCTTCTTCTCTTTCAAACTGTCCCAGTCGCCCTGTTCGTGATGTTCCACTAGAGCCAGAATTTCTCCTAGTATGCCGATCTTCTGGCCGATGGCTTCTTTGATTTCATCACCCAGAGGCACCTGCTGAAGAACATCCTCCATGGTTAAACCCATCAGCACATCCAGCTGGGATAAAATCCCCACCATAAAGGCAGTTTCTGGATTAGCATTGCCCTTGTTTTCCGCCAGTAATGAGCACAGTCGCCCCCGGACCAGCATATTGCGGGACAGTTCCTCGGGTTTATCGTCATTACTGCTGAGGGCGATCAGGGTAGCCCACTTACGGACCTGATCCAGCCCAATCAACACCACGGCCTGATTCAAAGATTCGATCTTGTTACAGAGATTATAAGCAGCGGAATTCACCACTCGCAGGATCTTATAGGTGAGAACAGGGTCGAGAATAATCAGTTCTTCGATAGCGCTGGCGGTAGTGCTAGGCTTTTGCAGTTCCTGCAGCAACTGCAGCAGAGCGATACTATTACCAGGCAGTTTTTTTCCCATCACCCGCACCGGACGACTGATAAATGGCCCTTGATACAGCTGGAATTTCAGCTGCTTACAAAGGCTAAGCTCATTCATATTGGTTATATTCTGCGCCAATAACTTAGCACGGGAGCGCCCCAAGACGCTGCGCAGTTTTTTCAGTTTTTGATGGGGCAATTGCTGGATATCCAGCTTAATAATACGCATGTATTTTAGCAGTGGCACCATTTGGGGCTGTAGGGCAAAGCCATCCACCGCCAGTCGATAACCCTGCTGTGAAAGCATCTGTATATTGCCGAATACTTGAGCCGTCATGCGGATTTTAGCAGGAATCTGCAGCACCACCTGCTTCTTTGGGAGCTCTGGTACATAGCCTTTCTGCAGCACTTGTTGGGACAGGCTAATAAACAGCGGTACTCGGCGAATAGCGCCATCCTGGCTTAAGCTGGTATAGGTATTGAGCAGGATCTTGGATGTTTCACTATCTGGATCCAGTAACGTTTCATCATCAACCTGATCGGCATCATGGAGCAGTTCATAGGCCAATATTTTCAGGTCCGCTCCGAAAACGGGCTGACGAACCATTAACACCTGGCTGGAGGTCTGCTCTTGTACCATGAATATACCTGTTGCGAACGGGAGACTTACGTACGAAATCAGGGTTGATTGTACCTGTTTTTGGCGCTTAAACGTTGTCCGGTATCAACGATAGTATCCTTCGGGGGTTTGTTCGGATTGATTAGACCACTACAGACTATTGCAGGAATGGAATTGTTATGAACTTTGGTAAAAGGCTCAAACTTTTCGATACCTGATCGACTCCTCGGTATCGCCGGACCTTAAGAATCCACCCTGATTGTGAAGACCGTTTAACCTGATTTTCTGCCTTCATATAATCAGGTTTGATGGTCACTTAGGACGGAAAAACTGCTCTTTGACTATCGCTTCCATCCCCTCACTATCAAGCATCGTTTAAAGGTGTTTATCGATGAGGAAAGTAATAACCATCGTTGTTTTCAATATAGATTCACCCAGGAAGGTAGACACCGCCGCGACGTATCGCCTTCAAAATGGTTCGCCCGGCCCCTTCTAGAGTTTCCACTGCGTCCTTATGAAGGCCCTGTGCCGCCTGATCACCTGCTTTGATTCGTTGTTCTCTAGCATCCGCTGCCCACTGCTGAATCTGCTTTCGTTGTGAATCTGTTAATGTCTGCTTCTGCAGCACCATGACCTGAAGCAGCATCTGGTAGGTATCGAAGCGGTCGACCTCGTAGGCATACTCTTCTTCTTTGCTAGCAAAATCCAGGGAGCGAATTAGGGTTTCACTATCCCTTAAAGACCCGATGGCTGTTTTTATCTCAATCAGGGACTGATCAACAAGTTGTCTGGCCTGTATCAGTTTACCCTGCTTAACGAGTTGGTCTGATTGTGCGGACCACTCCTGTACTTGCTGGGAGATATCCTGGACCATTCCCTGTTGCTGTTTTTCTTCGCCTATTGAGGTTAACGCCTGCATCAGAGCATCGATACTGGACTTCAGTTTAGCGATGTCCTGTTTACGTTTATCGATAACAAATTCAGACGCAGATTCGGTCTCAGCCTCCTCTGCATGACTCGGGTTTGCGCTGTCTTGAGGAGCAGCCCCCTTAAGCGCATTGATGGCAATTTTGATCATCACCAGAGCGCGCTGCAAAGGCTGTCTGGCTTCAGCCACATGGCCCTGAGCCAGTAATTTATCTGACTCTTTGCTCAGCTGCTGCACCTTTGAGCTGGTTTCCTGGCCCAGAGACCGGCGGTCTTGCTGGCTCGCAGCATCGTTCAGTGCCTGTAACAACGAATCGACACTGCTCCTGAGCTGTTTCACTTCCTCGGTGTGCTTTTCGATTTTATAGGCCTTAGGGGTTTCTTCCTGGGCATAAGCTGCAGCAGGGAGCAGGCTCAGTGTAAAAATCAGAATCGCGCTAACAGGGTTCATATGGATCTTCCTTGAAACTTAACCAAGGCACTCGGCCTTACAAATTGTAATGATATGTTATACGTTCAGTATCGTAGAAATTTTCTGCTTTACATAATCTCCAGTAGAAAAATTCCGCTCCAAGACCGAGTTCCATCTAAACGATTACTACGCTGTGATCTTCTCTGATGAAACATCGGCGTTTATAACAACAGGCCGCAAACGCTGATTGTTATCTTGATGTTTTTGTTTATACATCTGTTGGTCGCTTATATTCATCAGCGCTTCAATGTCTGTGGCATCATCGGGGTAGAGGGCAGACCCAATACTGGTTTTTATATTCAATGATTGTCCCGCAATAGCAAATGATTGCGAAAAGACGCCGTTAATCTTGGCAGCAACCAGGTCAAGTGCGGATTGATCCTCAACTTCAGTTAACAGCACCACAAATTCATCACCATGGATGCGGGCCGCCGTGTCTTCTTCCCGTAAAACACCTTGCAGCCTAAAGGCAATTTCGACTAACAAATCATCCCCCGCCTGATGACCTAATGTATCGTTTATCTCCTTGAATTAATTAATATCCAGATAACAAACGCCTAGCTGGGCATTACCACGATGGGCTTTGAATATGGCTTGTTCCGCACGATCTATCAGCAAGTTAATATTAGGAAGTAGCGTCAATTGATCAAAATTGGCCCGCCGGTAAAGTAACAAATTCTCATCCCTGACTTTGTTGCGATGGCTATGATAGCGAGTGAGACAATGGGCCAGATAAAACGCCAGGACGCTTCCACTTAGGGTAACGACAATCAACCAAAGCACATGAATATCCGCCCAACATATTGATTTTATTAATGTCAATTCAAATGACTGGGATTCGCTATCGATAACCTCAACGCGTTGATAAGAAGTTATTTCCTGTAAGAACGGATTTTTCCAAAGCCCCTCACCGGGCTCAATCAAGACTTCTTTGGCACTTCCACTCGTTTCAAGGCCAACGTTTATACTGACCGTATAACTACCCTGCCTTTGTAGCCAGTTTGGTAATAAATCCTCAGCCTTAATCACCAGCAGAGAAAAATCCTTAACAGTAATTACCCCGGTAGCGACAGCCTCTTCCTGAGAATATTTGACGGGGCGATAAATGATATAACCTTTTCCGCCTTCCAGCATTTCAAAAGGCCTGTCGGAATACATCGAGCGCATTAAAGGCTCTACGAGGAAGTTTGAGGTACTGGTAATACCAGGCCCAACACATCGCCGGTTTCTTCGGTATATGGCTCCACAAAGCGGATCGAATAATAGCCCTGCTCAGTATCAACCTGGGTTAACAGGCGTTTATCATCATAATCGAAGCCGTGGATTAAAAAATCCGGATAGCCCTTCTCAACCATGGCCTGTTCAAAACGGCTTCGCTCTGCATGCTCAATACGACGGGCAATTTCAAACTTATAGAGGTCGGGATAAAGTTTGCGAATACCTTGCACATAGGTCCTTATTTCCGGGTCATCTATATCACCCGCCACCGCCAGAAAGTTTGCAAACCCAGCCAAAGCCAGTTCGAAGGTATTAACTTTGGTTTCTATCTGCTGAACAGCCAGATCAGCAGCTTCATCGAAGGACTGTTTGATATGAAAAAATTTAACTTGAAAAGCCAGAAACAGCGAGATAAGCGCACCCAGCCACCATAGCTGTCGGGCGAAAAAGGGGGTATTAATAACCTGTTCACTGCGATCCATGCAGTCGTCTTCCATACAAAGGTGATGCGGACTAAAATAATCCTTGTAGCTAATTTAAATCTGCCTACTTTAGAAGTTTTATTGTGATTGTATGCGTCGCGTAGGTCAATTCGATTTAGCTATATTAACCTTTCATTCTTATTGAAATGTTTGGATCGTTGCTTAACCTCTACTTTTGGCGCCAGCTAAAAAGGGGAGGATTACCGAATGACTTGCTCTCTTTGCTGGGCGCTACGCACTTCAATAGCACTGTTGGCTTGTATGACAGAAGCACGACTACAAACGGGCTATCGCTTTCCTATGCTTGCTTGAACATTGATACGAGAGCGTGCGCTACAGCTCCACTAGGCACACCAATAGTTCCTGGGGGGCTTATCTTTGGCTCTGTTCTAACGCCCTCACCAACCAGCACCAATACAGGTACCGGCCATTATTTAGTTCGTTCCGCTAATGTCCCCGAGCCTTCAACTCTTGCACTACTGGGCGTAGCTCTAGCCGGTATCGGAATCTCCAGAAAGAAAAAGATTTCATAATCCCCCTTCAAGGATTATTACCCGCCCATGTGGCGGTTTTTTTTAAGATAGATCCGAATTAGTTGTTGGGGGGGGCTCTGTAAAGCACTTTACTACCTTGGCGAAGTAAACCGCTTCATCTACAGAGCGTTCACACAGGCTACGAGATTTGGGCTTATTTGAACGGCAGCAGCCGACACTAAGCGGTCTCTCGCCTCTGGCCAGAATGGGCTGTTGATGAGGTTGCGGCGCTCCCTATAGCAATGGGATGGACTCCTCCTCACCTAACGGTATCGATGTACCAAACTGAGTTTGAGCAATCAGTTAACGGAATGTCGGAGGAATCACCATGAAGATTAGTCGAGTCGGAGTTGATCTAGCAAAAAACGTATTTCAGTTGCAGGGAGTAGACCGTTCTGGAAAGGCGGTCTGGAAGCGCCGTTTGAAGCGCGATAAATGGATTGATGAACTGTGTAACGTTCTGGAGGTTGATCATGAGGTGGGGATAGAGGCGTGCGCGGGGGCACACTACTGGGCTCGCCTGCTGATGAGCAGAGGGTATCGAGTCAAGATCATCCCGCCCCAGTTCGTCACTCCCTATGTGAAGAGCAATAAAAACGATGCCAACGATGCGGATGCGATTTGTGAGGCGATGAGCCGGCCGAGCATGCGCTACGTGACGGTGAAAACGGTAGAGCAGCAGGATATTCAAGCCACGCACCGGGTTCGCAGTGAACTCATTGAGCACCGTACCGCAAAGGGCAATCAGATTCGCGGCCTGGTCGCCGAGTATGGGCTAGTGGCTCCCAGGCAGTTGCTTTCATTGCGCAAGGCGATTCCACGATGGCTGGAGGATGCCGAAAATGCTTTAACGGGCAGATTTCGATCATTGCTCCAAGGTCTTTGGGAAGATCTGATGGCATTAGATACGCGGGTGAAAACCCTGGATGACGAGATTAAGTCGATTGCCAATGACATCCCGATGGCAAAACAGTTACAACAGCTGCGTGGTGTCGGCCCTTTGACCGCTACTGCTCTTCTAGCGACGGTAGGGGATGCCGAGCAATTTAGAAAAGGGCGACAGATGTCGGCATCCCTGGGGCTTACGCCAAGGCAACACAGCTCCGGGGGAAAAGAGCGATTACTTGGCATCAGTAAACGAGGTGATACCTATCTACGCACGTTACTGATACACGGGGCACGCTCGGTCATGCTGCATGCCAAACATAAAGAAGACCGACTGAGTCGATGGATCATGTCACTGGCCGAACGACGTCACCCCAATGTGGTGGCGGTCGCCCTCGCGAACAAAACAGCCCGCATGGCCTGGGTGATGATCACAAAAGGTGTGGATTACGATCCTAACCATGTCCTTACCTAATAACCAGATAGCTAACTCACAACACCTGGAGGCGACTGCAAAGTAAGCTGAATGATGGCAAACAGGTCGAACCGGCGTCAGTAGAACCCGGCAGTGTCCACGTGCCTCGAGCACGATATAGCGATAGGGAACTGGCGCGCGGATAACCCATTATGGCCCGGCATCAACGTATGCCACCTTAAGAGGCCGGATATACGTACGCAGTCGAGCTAACTGTCATCAATTAGAGTACTTGCAGGCCGGGAGGAGTCCATATACGGACACCCAACGGAGCTAAAGCTCACGGCAGGTGTATCTACAATGTATGGACCCCTCCCTCCCCAGCGAGACGCTAGGCTTAGTGTCTACCAAAACGCTAAAAGAGGAATCCACACATGGCTAAAGTTAATACCATCGGCGTCGATCTGGCAAAGAATGTTATCCAGTCTTCAGTCGTATCCCCCTCTGGTAAAGAACTCCAGAACAAAGAGCTGACGCGTATTAAGTTTGCCGAGTTCCTGGTCAAGCAAAAACCCTCACTGGTCGCTTTTGAAGCCTGCGCTACGGCGCACTATTGGGCTAGGTATGCCCAGAAGAATGGCCATCAAACCAAAATTATCCCAGCTAAAGCGGTAGCCCCGTTTCGGCAAGGTCATAAGACAGACAAAAATGATGCTCTGGCGGTTGCCGAAGCGGCAAACCGCCCAAACATCAAACAAGCCCCATTGAAGACCATCGAACAGCAGGGCCTTCAATCCA